>CAZTJC010000035.1:0-42483 GCA_964613945.1 uncultured Acetobacteraceae bacterium | reverse complement strand
ACGCTGACTTCGGCGAATTCATGCAGCTTCAGTGCGCCAACATACTGGATCGTCAACTGCACCGTGGCGCAGCGTTCGCCGGCAGCGGCGGACCAGGCGGCATTGCCGAGCGACACGTCGAACGCCGTGGCGATCATCCCGCCATGGGTCACACCGCGCTTGTTGCCATGCCGTTCGTCGGTGACGAAACCGGCTCGAAGCGAGTCGCTGTTCTCCGGCTCGTAAAACGGACCAACGAAACTGTTGAAGTTCTTGCCGGGGCGCACCCGCCATCCCGGCGGGACCTGATTCTCGCTCACGTTGGGCTCCTTAAGACTGCTCACCCAACGCACGCCGTTTCAGATCGTGCAAGCGGGTCTGCCCCCCGGGAGTTCGCGGGTCCAGTTCGAGCAGCTTCTGCCATGCCACCAGAGCGCCCTTCCAGTCGCCGCGTGCCTCCGCCAGCCGTGACAGGTCCTGGAAAGCGATAAAGCTGTTCGGCTCTCGCTGCAGCAGCTCCTGCAGGTCACGCACCGCCCCCGTGTAGTCGCCCAGGGAGCGCCGTGCCGATGCACGGCCGCGCCAGCCATCGGGAAGGTCGGGCGCGAGGTCGAGGGCAGCATCGAAGCTGTCCAACGCTTCCCCGGGGGCGCCCTCGGACATCTCGCGTGCGCCACGGGCCAGCAGCAATTTGACGGCCGGCGTGCCTGCGCGCGACCAAACGTCGCGGATCTGCGCTTCCAGTGCGATGGCGGCCGCTTCGTTGGGCGCGGCTTTCAGCGCCGCGGCCAGATTATCCGTCCCCTGCGCCGCAGCCGGACCGGCCAGCAGCAACAGCAAGGCGACGCGCTTCATGGCAGCGCAGGCGGCTTCGGACCGCCAGCCATCCAGTCCAGCAACTGCACCGTGTGCACCACCGGTGTGGTGCCGGAGAGTTGCGTCATGCAGCCGATATTGCCGGCGGCGATCACGTCCGGAGTAGTGCGTGCGATGTTGCCCAGCTTTCGCTCACGCAACTGCCCGGCAATTTCCGGTTGCAACAGATTATAGGTGCCGGCCGAGCCGCAGCAGAGATGACCCTCGGCTGCCTCGGCAACCGCGAAGCCAGCGGTGCGCAACAATGCCTTCGGCGCTTCCGTCACCCCTTGGCCATGTTGCAGGCTGCAGGCCGAGTGGTAGGTCACGCGCAACGCCGGTGCCGCTGCAGTCGGTGCGTAGCCAATATCAAGGAGATACTCCGAAACGTCCTTGGCAAGGGCCGAGACACGTTCGGCGGCCTCGCGATCCGGCTCGTCGCGGAACATGAAACCGTAATCCTTCACCGTCGTGCCGCAGCCCGAGGTGTTGATCACGATAGCGTCTAGACCGTCGCCATCGATTTCGCGCATCCAGCCACCGATGTTGGCGCGCGCGCTCGCCATCGCCCGTTCGTGCTTGCCCATGTGATGCGTCAGGGCGCCACAGCAGCCCACTTGGCGCGGGACAACCACCTCGATGCCCATGCGCGTCAGCAAGCGAATGGTCGATTCGTTGATGGCCGGGTCGAGCACGGTTTGCGCACAGCCGACGAGCAAGGCCACCCTCCCCTTCCGCACCCCTTGCGCGGCGTGAACCTGCGGCCGCTGCATCAGGCTCACCGGCGGCAGTTTCGCGGGCGCGAGGTCGAGCATGGCATCGAGCTGCTTGCCGATCCGCGTGCGTCGCGGCAGCAGGAAGCGGAACCGCTTGGCCGTCTGCGCGCCCTTCAGCGCGGCACGGAGCACGCGCGGTCTCGGCAGCACGCGCGACAACAGGTCCCGCAGCCATCGCTGGTCGGCGGGCCGTTCGTAGGTCTTCTCGATATAGGTCCGCGCATGGTCGACCAGGTGCATGTAGTTCACGCCGGAGGGGCAGGTCGTCATGCAGGACAGGCACGACAGGCAGCGATCGACGTGACGGACCACTTCCTCGGTCGCCGGACGCCCGCTCTCGAGCATGTCCTTGATCAGGTAGATGCGCCCCCGCGGCGAATCCAGCTCGTCGCCCAGAAGCACGAATGTCGGACAGGTCGCGGTGCACATGCCGCAATGCACGCAGCTTCTGAGGATCTGGTTGCTCGATTTTACGTCCGGATCGGCAAGCTGTTCGGTAGTGAAGGTCGTTTGCATGGCTATAATCCTGCGTACATGCGGCCGGGGTTCAGTATTCCCCCGGGGTCCATGGCTGCCTTGACCCGGCGTGTGATGCGCTGCAGCGGCGCCGGCTCCGGCGGCAGCACGTCCACCGCCGCACGCATGCCGTCAGGCGCGCGGACCACGGTCCAGGTGCCTTTGCCGTCGAGCGCCGCCTGCCGGACGGCATCATGGATGCCGGGTGGCCCCGCCGCCCACAGCAAGCCGCCGCCCCAGTCGAGATAGCCGCGTCCACCGGCCAGCGTGACCGCCATCAGCGCACGCGGGCCATTGGACGGACGCACCGAAACGCGCCAGATGGCATCGCCCGGCTCGGTGCGGAGTGGAAGCACGTCGCGGATGGCGCGCCAGACAGCCCGGCTCGTCTCGTCGTCCAGCAACGCCCCACCGAGTTCCGCGGCAAGCCGGCCGAGCCGGTATTCGACGCTGGGAGCGAAGTCCTCGATGCGGATGATGGCGACCGCCCCCTGCCCCTTGAGCCAGGCGATCCGGTCGGACGCCTCGGCTGGCAGGTAAGCCGCGCCGGACACGCCATAAGGCGAGCACAGCCCCGCCGACAGCAGCCGCACCGCCTCCTCGGCACCCTGCACGGCGAACATCAGCGATCCCGTCAGTTCGGGCGCCGGCAGAACCTTCAGCGTGACTTCAGTCAGGATCGCCAGCGTGCCATGGCTACCGCCCAGCAGTTTGCACAGGTCGAGCCCGGTGACGTTCTTCAGCACGCGACCGCCGGAGCGGATGGTCTCGCCGCTGCCGTTGATCGCGCGCACACCCATGACGTGATCGCGCATCGCGCCCCACGCGACCCGGCGCGGCCCCGACAGATTGGCTGCCACGACTCCGCCGATGGTCTGCTCGCCGGGTCCGAGCAGGGCGGAAAGATCGGGCGGCTCGGCGATGAGGTGCTGACCGCCGGTCGCCAGCGTGGCCTCGAGATCGGCGATCGTCGTGCCGGCCCGTGCCGAGACGATGAGTTCCTTGGGCGAATACAGCGTGATCCCGGTCAGGTTACGGGTAGAGAGGTTCCGAGCCGCCTGAACCGGCCGCAGCATTCCCAGCTTGGTCCCGCGGCCCTGCACCAGTATCGGCTCGCCCGCATCGGCGGCAGCGCGGACGGCCGAGACGATCCCGGCCTCGTCCTCGGGAGCGTTGATCATGCGGCTTCGAGGATCGCAACTTTTGGCAACGGCGCGTCCGGCAACGGAAACACCTTGCTCGGGTTCAGCAGCCACTCCGGATCCCAAGCCGACTTGATCCGGCGCTGCTGATCGAGTTCGATCGGCGTGAACTGCACCTTCATCAACTCGCGCTTCTCGACACCGACGCCGTGCTCGCCGGTGAGGCAGCCGCCCACCTCGACGCAGAGGGTGAGGATGTCGGCGCCGAATTGCTCGGCGCGCTCGAAGCAGCCAGGTTCGTTAGCGTCGAACATGATGAGCGGATGCAGGTTGCCGTCGCCAGCATGGAAGATGTTGGCGACGCCCAAGCCATATTGCGCGCTCATCTCGCCGATGCGGCGCAGCACGAACGGCAGTTGGCTGGTTGGTATGGTGCCGTCCATGCACAGGTAATCCGGACTGATCCGCCCGACGGCGCCGAACGCGCCTTTGCGGCCCTTCCAGATGGCCAGGCTTTCGGCCGCGGATTGGCTCACCCGCAGGCTGATCGGGTCGAACGGCTGGCATAGCGCGGCGATCTTGGCCAAAAGGTCGTCCTGCTCGGCGACGCAGCCCTCGACCTCGATGATCAGCAGCGCTTCCGCGTCCAGCGGATAGCCGGCATGGGCGAACGCCTCGCAGGCATGGATGGCCGGCTTGTCCATGAACTCCAGCGCCACGGGAATGATGCCGGAACCGATGATCGCGTCCACGGCCGTGCCGGCGATCTCGTTGGATGAAAAGGCGACCAGCATGGCGCGCTGCCCTTCCGGCGCGCGCAGAATGCGGACCGTCACCTCGGTGACCATGGCCAGCATGCCCTCACTGCCGGTGAGTAGACCGAGCCAATCGAACCCGGCGGCGTCGAGATACTCGCCGCCGATGTCGATGATCTCGCCCTCGATCGTCACGATCCGGAGGCCGAGCAGATTATTGGCGGTGACACCGTATTTTAGGCAGTGCGCGCCGCCGGAGTTCATGCCGACATTGCCGCCGATCATGCAGGCAAGCTGGCTGGACGGATCGGGAGCGTAGAAATACCCGTCGCCAGCAACGGCCTGAGTGATGCCGATATTGGTGACGCCGGCCTGCACCGTGGCGACTCGGTCGGCATAGTTGATGTCCACGATGCGGTTCATGCGCATCATGCCGACCACGACGCTGTCGGCCATGGGCAGGGCACCGCCCGAAAGGCTGGTGCCGGCACCGCGCGGTATCACCCGCACGCCCTCGCGATGCAGGAAAGCCAGGACTGCGGCGACTTCCTCTGTGGTCGACGGCAAGACAACAGCGAGCGGCGTCTGCCGGAACGCCGGCAGGCCGTCCGTCTCGTAAGGCTTAAGCCTCAGGCTCTCGCTGATGACGGCGCTGTCCGGCAGGAGACGCCGCAGCCCGGCCACAATGGCGTCCTTGCGCGCAAGGACGCCTGCTTTAGGCTCAAGCTGCTCGATCATTCCCGCTCTTCCCGCTTATTTCCGTTCCCTCAACAGTGGGCGCGGCATGCCGGAAGAGCAAGAAGACGGGTTAGCCCTGGCGAGCCTTCATGCGCGGGTTTTTCTTGTTGATGACGTAGACGCGTCCATGGCGACGAACGACGCGGCAGTTCTTGTCGCGGAGCTTGGCCGATTTCAGGCTATTGCGAATCTTCATGACAACCTTGAGGGGCTCGTACGGCCGAGCAGGGAGGGACCGGAAATGGAACCGGCGCCATTAACGAGGGTCCCGTGACGTGTCAAGATTTGACCCGCCGGAGTCCTCGGCGCATCTCCCCTGCGTGTCATCTCCCCATCCCATCGATCCCGCCATCGTCCGCTCCAACCGCCCGGTCTGGATCGCGTTCCTACTCGTGTGCTTCCTGCTGACCGGAATGGTCGGCTTGTTCGCCAGTTATGGCCCAGCCATCCCGCTCGAACGCGCGCTGCACCGGATCGAGGCGGTCGATCGCGCCGTCGCCTCCGGCACGCCCGATGCCGTGGCGCTGCAAGCCGCGCTCGGCAAATCAGCAGACGACGTCGTGTCCGGCCCAGGCGATCTGCCGACGCGCACTGCCCGGGCGCGGGCGGCCATCATCGCCGATGCGGAGGAGGACACGGCCGGCGTCGGCGCCCGCACCCGGCTGATGATATTCGTCATCACCGCGCTATCCGGCATGATCGGCGTGTTCATCGTTCTGGTAGTCTCACGGCAAAACACGAACTGATCCCGAATTTGTGACACGCCGCTTGACCGCAAAGGCGAGGCACCCCGACACTCCCGCCTAACGATTTGGAGAGCGGGGATGCGGAGACGAGCAGGTTGGATCGGCGCGGTGGCGGCGGTGACGTTGCTGCCAGGTCTGTGGAGTTCGGGCGCAGCTCGGGCGCAGAGCATCCCGATCCCGGGTCCGACCGTGGAGACGATCAAGAAGCGCGGCCAGCTCGCCTGCGGCGTTGATACGGGTATTCCCGGCTTCGCCTTCCAGGATAGCGCCGGCGCCTGGCATGGTTTCGACGTTGATTACTGCCGCGCCATCGCCGCCGCCGTCCTGGGCGACGCCACCAAGGTGCGTTACGTACCGACCACAACGCCGGCGCGGTTCACCATCCTGCAATCCGGCGAGATCGATCTCCTAGTCCGCGACAGCACGCTGACCATGACCCGCAGCCTGCAGCTGCACCTCGCCGAGGTCGCAATCAACTTCTACGCCGGCCAGGGCTTCCTGGTGTCCAAGAAGCTCGGCGTCAGCAAGATCGAGGAACTCGACGGCGCGACCATCTGCACGCTGACCGGCGCCACGCTCGAGCTGAACATCGCCGATTTCGCCAGGGCCCGCGGCACCAAGATCGGTACCCTGCTGTTCGAGAAATCCGACGAGGCGATCGCCGCCATGGAGGCCGGGCGCTGCGACGGCTACACTGACGACACCGGCAGCCTGGCCGCCGTGCGCTCGACGCTGAAGACGCCGGCCGACTGGGTGGTGCTGGAGGGCGTGATCAGCAAGGAGCCGCTCGGCATCCATGCCCGCGCCTCCGACATCAACTGGGTCAACATCCTGTATTGGGTCGATACCGCGTTGAAGACCGCCGAGGAACTCGGGGTAACCAAGGCCAACGTCGACGAGAAGAAGGCGGGCACCGACCCAATGGTCAAGCGGCTGCTCGGCGTCGAGGGTGGCTTCGGCGAGATGATGGGCCTCGACCCGGCCTGGAGCTACCGGGCGATCAAGGCGACCGGCAATTACGGCGAGATCTACGACGAGTTCTTCGGCCCCAAGGCGCTCGACCTGGCGCGCGGGCAGAACAAGCTCTGGAAGGATGGCGGGCTGGTCTACACCCTGCCCTTCCGCTGACCGGTCGCCCTCCGCCGCGGCCGCGGCAGCGTCGGGGGGCGCTGGCCGGCCAGGCGGTCGCCGCACTGGCCGTTGTGCTGGTCCTAGCCTGGGCGGCGCGGAACGCGGCAACCGCGCTCACCGCGCGCAACATGCAGGTTGATTTCGGCTTCCTCGCCAACCCGGCCGGTTTCGAGATCCCGTTCCGGGTAGTGCCGTGGAGCGCCAGCGACAGCTACGGGTATGCCCTACTGGTCGCATCGCTGAACACGGCGCTGGCCGCAGCCTTGGCCATCGTGCTGGCAAGCGTGCTGGGCCTGGTCATTGCCCTGATGCGGCTATCCGCTAACCCGTTGGCCGCCGTCCTGGCCCGCGGCGGCACCGAACTGGTGCGCAACACGCCGCAATTGCTGCAAATCGTGTTCTGGTACATTGCCGTGCTGCAGGTTCTGCCGGCGGCACGGGCGAGCTTGTCGCTGGGCGGAGCGATGTTCCTGAACGTGCGCGGATTGTTCATGCCGGCGCCGCAGACCCCTGCCTTCGCGATCTGCGTCGGCTTAGGAGTGGCGAGCGCGATCATCCTGCCCCGGCTGCTGCCGCGGGCGTCGCTGCTGCTAGGAGCCGGGTCGCTGGTGCTGCTGACGGCACTAGGGGCGATGCTGTCACCGTGGGAGGTCCCGGCGTTGCGAGGGTTCAACTTCCAGGGCGGCTGGCGGCTGCCGCCGGAGTTGCTGGCGCTGGTGGTGGGCATCGGCATCTACACGTCGGCGTTCATCGCCGAGAACATCCGTGCCTCGATCCGGGCGGTGCCGCCGGGTCAGCGGGAGGCGGCGCGGAGCCTGGGGCTGTCACCAGGCCGGACCATGCGGCTGGTGGTGCTGCCGCAGGCGTTACGCACGTTGCTGCCGCCGCTAGCTAGCCATTACCTCAATATCATCAAGTCGACGACGCTGGGCGCGGCGATCGCCTATCCGGAGGTGCTGCAAATCTTCGCACGCACCGTGCTTAACCAGTCCGGCCGTGCGGTGGAGACGATGACGCTGGTGCTGGGCGTGTTCCTGGCCATCAACCTCGTGGTGTCGACCCTGATTGGACGCTGGGATCGGCGGTTGCAGCGGGATGCACGATGAGAAGGCTGCGATGCTTCGCGCACGCTTGCGTGAGCACGCCGGCAAACGTGGCGATCACTGTTTTGCTGGTCCTATTCCTGGCCTGGGCGCTGCCTCCTTTGTTCCGGTGGAGTGTCGCCGATGCGACCTGGTCGGCGCTGGACCGCAAGGGATGCGGGCCGGAGGGCGCCTGCTGGGCCTTCATCCGGGCGCGTTGGGCATTGTTCTTTTACGGGCCGTATCCGCCGGCAGAGCGGTGGCGCGTCGATCTGGCCGGTGTCGTGCTCGTCGTCGCGCTGCTCGCCACGTTCCTGCCCCGCGGCCGGGGCTGGGCGCTGCTGGCGTTGACCGCCGGCGTGCCGATCGTGGCGGGGGTGCTGCTGGCCGGCGGCGTGCCGGGGCTGGTGGCAGTGCCGACCGCGGATTGGGGTGGGCTGTTGCTGAACGTGGTGCTGTGTTTCATCGCGGTCGCGGCGGCGATCCCGCTCGGCACGCTGCTGGCGCTGGGGCGACGGGCGGAGTTGCCGTTCATCCGCGGGCTCTGCACCACCTTGGTCGAGTTCTGGCGCGGCGTGCCGATTCTGGCCGTGCTGTTCATGGGCCTGGTGCTGCTGCCGATGACGCTGCCGCCGAGCTGGACGCTGGACACGTTGCTGCGGGCGGCGGCGGTGCTGGTGTTCTTCATTTCGGCCTACATGGCCGAGGTCATCCGAGGCGGGCTGCAAGGCGTCGGCAAGGGCCAGTACGAAGCGGCAAAGGCGCTTGGCCTCCATCCAGTGCAGGCGCACTTAACGGTAATATTGCCACAGGCGATGCGGGTCGCCACGCCAGGGATCATCAACCTAGTGATCGACCTGTTCAAGGATACCACCCTGGTCAGCATCGTCGGCCTGTTCGACTTGATGGGCGTGGTCAACCAGTCGTTGAAAGACCAGGCCTGGCTCGGTCACGCCACCGAAGGCTACTTCTTCGCCGCGATGGTCTTTTTCACCTGCTGCTTGTTGATTTCGGTGGCGGGCTCCGTCCTGGAGCGCCGCCTCGAGACCCCGGAGCGCTAGGCCCGGCCGAGCGCCTGGCGATACCGCCGAAAGCAGGCGGCACCGCACTCGAGCCGCATCAGCGCACCCTCGGCCAACGCCGGCGCCAACTCCGGCCGCCACGCGACTAGTGGCATCCCTGCCTCGGCGTTCCACGCCTCGGAGTGCTTGACGTCGAGGATGGCGTGCAGATCGAAGTAGTGCCGATCGCCGGCATCAACGCCGAGCCGCTTCAGGCCGTCACCCACCAACTTGGCCCGGCTCGGTGCCGTCTGCTCGATCACACCAAGAGCGCCGACTGAATGGAAGGCATAGCGGCGGTTGCACGCCAGCGCGGCCATCGTGTTGGCCAGCGCCAGCGACTCCCAGATGGTGGTTTCCAGGCTGGGCGTCAGCTTGAGCGAGATCGCCACCTTTTCCAGCATCGGGCCATGCATCCCCTTCGGGTTGCCGCGACCCATCTCGTCCCAGTAGTTGCGCGCCAGTTCCAGCTTCGGCTGGACCGGCAGGCGCACCTGCGTGATGGCCGTCAGATCCTCGAAGCCGGCCTCACCCGCCACTTCCTGCGTGAGGAACCAACGCATCTCCTCCATGGTCGCCTCCTCGGCAAGCCAGGGAAATAATGGATCGTTCTGGCCGGGGCCGTTATGCTCAAGCGCCTCGAACCAGGCGATGAAGCCGTCGGGCGTACGCGGTGCCTCGGCAGCACGTTCAGCAACGGAGGCACGGAATGCCTCCATCCAGCGGCCCTCCTCGATCAACAACTGTGCGTGATCCTCAACTTCGGCCTCCCATGCAGCATGAGGTAGCCCGGGCGCGAAGCGGTGTTCGTTGAAAGCGGAAAGGCGGCGGTGAAATACGTCTTGTTCGTCGAGCGAACGAAAACTTCCATCAGGCATGGCGTGCTCCTCAATCTTTTTGTGCGGCGAGTAGAACCGCCGCAATTCGGTCGGAGGTGGCATAGGCCCCACCATCCAGCTCTTCTCCAAAGACATCTGGGTCGATCTCGTCGTACGTCCAGCGCATGCCAGAGCCGCCCAAACGCTCCTCGGCGGCCATGCGAAACGGATCGGTCCCGTCGATGATCGCGACCCCCGTGTAGAGCAGCAACGTTCCACCCGGCGACAACCGCTGAATGGCGGCATCAAGAATTTTCAGCGACAGCCCGGCGCCCAGAGGTCCGCCACCATGCCGATAGGCACGCTCGCCGGGATCGACCAAGTACGGCGGATTGGCAACGACGAGATCCAGATCGCCTTCGACGGCGTCCAACAGATCGCTATGCTGCGCATCGATCGTCACGCCAGCAGTGACGGCATTGACCCGGGTCAGCGCCAACGCCGCTTCGTTGATGTCGACCGCGAGCACCTCCGCCGCCGGCCGCGCCCGCGCGACCACGATGGCGCCCGGCCCCGAGCCGCAGCCGATGTCGACGGCCCGCCGTACGGTCGGCGGCATCGCCTGGCGGATGGCACGGGCGAACCGATAGGTGTCCGGCCCGAAGAAAACGGCATCGGCGGCGCTGGTCGGGTAGGCCGAGTGCATGAACAACGACCCGTCCAGCGACGACAGGCGGACCGTGCTGCGCAGCCCCTCCCCGGCCGGCACGAGCACGCCGGCTCGCTCCGCCACCTCGGCGATCTCGGCGGGCACCGTGCCGCGGCGGAACGGCCGGCTCCAGCCGAACACGTCGCGCAGGTCGCGCGCCCACTCGGTGCCGGGTCGTGTGTTGACGCGGGCAATCGTGGCCGGAGTTGGGGTGACGAAGTCGTAGCCGGTGGCGGCCACCAGAGCTGCTAGACGGGCGAGATCGGCGTTAGGTTGTGTGCTGGACATCGGTCGCGCAACGTCCGCGTGCCGATGAAAGTTTCTCTATCGTCTGGCGAGAAGCGGCACCAGTGCGTCGGCGACACCGGCCAGGAACACCTCCACGCCGATGCACAACAGGATAAAGGCGGAAAGCCGGCTGATCGTCTCCGTCGCACTCCGCCCGAGCCAGTCACTCACCCGATCGGCAATACCGTAGAACAGCGCGATCAGCACGGCGACAGCCAGGGCTGCCAACGATACGCCGACAAAGAAGCCGCTCAGCCCGGCGTCACCCATCGGGTGCCCGGCGCCCAGGGCGACCGACACCGCGATCGTGCCCGGCCCGGTGGTGAACGGCAGGGTAAGGGGAAAGAACGCGACGTCGTCCGCCCCGCCGTCGGACGCTTGCTGCTGCTTGCGGTCCTCCCGCTTCTGCGGCGCCCGGATCATTTCCCACGCGAACCCGATCACCATCGACCCGCCCGCGATGCGTAGCGCGCCGATGCTGATCCCGAAAAAGGCCAGGATGTAGGAGCCGGTCCACAGCGCGATCAGCATCACCAGCAGCGAGTACACGCCGACCCGGCGGGCCAGGGCGACGCGCTCGGCATGCGTCCGCTCCGCCGTCGCTGCCCGGAAGATCAGCGAGCCCGCCAGTGGGTTGACGATGCTGAACAACGCCGGAAACGCGAGCAGGAACGCCGAGATCATGCCCGGCGCACCCGGCGCAACGGCAGGTTGGTGCGATACACCACGCGCTTGAGCGCAAAGGCACTCTCCACGCCACGCACTCCCGGCATCCGCGTCAGCCGGGTTCGCAGCAGCTCCTCGTAAGCAGCCAGATCGGCGGTCACCACGCGCAACAGGTAGTCCGATACGCCGGACATGACGTAGCACTCCATCACCTCCGGCACCTCGGCTACCTCGCGCTCGAAGGCCAGCAGATGCTCCTCCGTCTGCGCCGACAGGCGCACCGAGACGAAGACGCTGACCGGGAGCCCGACCTGGTCCTGATCGAGCAGCGCCACGTAGCCGCGGATGTACTTACCCTTCTCCAGCAGCCGCTGCCGCCGATGAGCCGGACTGGGCGACAGGCCTGCGGCCTCGGCCAGTTCGGCACTCGTGGCACGGCCGTCACGCTGCAGGTGATCGAGGATCGCCAAGTCAATCTGGTCAAGTCTGTCGGTCACTACACCAAGACTTCCTATGTTGCAGCGCATCATTGGCAAATCCTGCCAATTTGGTGGGTAGAGCTACAACGGATATGAGAGCACTTGCCAGTCCCTTCGGCGCTATGCTGCCCGTCAAGGAGATCACGAATGGACCTTGGCCTCGCCGTTTCGCCGATCACGCTGGAGACGCGCCTGACCGATCACGATCGGCCCGTCCTGCTGTCCGGCGTCCAAGCACTGGTGCGCGTTCTGCTCGAGCAGTCGCGGTTGGACCGGATGGCCGGGTTGAACACCGGCGGGCTGGTCTCCGGGTATCGCGGCTCGCCGCTGGGCGGCGTCGATCAGGAGATGTGGCGCCGCGAGAAGCTGCTCACCGCCGCCGGCGTCCGGTTCCAGCCAGGGCTCAACGAAGATTTGGCGGCGACGATGCTGTGGGGCGCCCAACAGGTCGACCTGTTCCCCGGCAAGCGCGTCGATGGCGTGTTCGGCATGTGGTACGGCAAGGGACCCGGCGTGGACCGCAGCGGCGACGCCTTCCGCTGCGCCAACACGATGGGCACGTCCAAGTCCGGCGGCGTGCTGGCCGTCTCCGGCGACGATCACGTGGCGCACTCGTCCGTGTTCCCGCACAGCACCGAAGGCATCTTCGAAAGCGTCAACATGCCGATCCTGCAACCGGCCGACGTGCAGGACATCATCGATCTGGGGCTGGCCGGGATCGCCATGTCGCGCTTCTGCGGGCTGTGGGTGGCGCTGAAGACGATCGCCGAAACCGCCGAACAGCACGGCACCGCGGTGGTCCCAAGCCGGCGCCAGTTCATCACACCCGACATCGCCCTGCCGCCGCATGGCCTCAACATGGACCCGCATCTGGCCTGGCCGGCGCAGCGGCAGGCGCTGGAGCGCCGGGTACTGACCGAACGGCTGCCGGCCGCGCTCGCCTGGGCGCGGGCGAACCGGCTCGACAAGCTCGTCAGCGGGGAGGCCAACGCGGAGGTCGGCATCGTCACCGTCGGCAAGGCGCATCACGACCTGATGCACGCGCTCGCCCGGCTCGGGCTCGAGCGACATCCGGCGCTGGCAGTCTACAAGGTCGCGCTCACCTGGCCGCTGGAGACCGAGGGGCTGCGGGCATTCGCCAAAGGTAAGCGGGCGCTGATCGTGGTAGAGGAGAAGCGCTCCTTCGTCGAACGGCAGATCCGCGAAACGCTCTACAATCTGGCGGAACGGCCGGCGGTTCTCGGTAAGGTCGATCTCGACGGTGGCGATCTGTTGCCGGCGCAACTCGAGTTGTCGCCCGAGCTGATCATGCCAGCGCTGGCCCGCGTCCTGCGCCCGTTCGGCATCGAGGTGGCGGAACCTCGGCTTCCCACGCTGCCCGGCAATGCCGGCATCATCGCCCGCGCGCCGATGTTCTGCGCCGGCTGCCCGCACAACACCTCCACCGTGCTGCCCGATGGCAGCTTCGCCATGGCCGGCATCGGCTGTCACACGATGGCGGTCTCGACCAGCGAATTTACCCGCACATTCAGCCAGATGGGCGGCGAGGGTGTGCCCTGGGTCGGGCTCGAGCATTTCACCGACATTCCGCATATGTTCTCCAACATGGGCGACGGCACCTATCAACATTCGGGCCTGCTCGCCATCCGCCAGGCCGTCGCGGCCAAAGCGACGATGACCTACAAGCTGCTGTTCAACGACGCCGTGGCCATGACAGGTGGCCAGCCCGCCGAGGGTGGCCCGACGGTGCCGAAGCTGGCGGCGCAGCTCGCCGCCGAGGGCGTCGGCCGTATCGCCATCGTCGCCGATGACCCGGCTCGCCTCCCCGACCCTGCCGCCCTGCCCCCCGGCACGCTCCGCCACGGGCGCGAGGAACTGGACGCGGTGCAGCGCGAGTTGCGCGAGTTCGCCGGCGTTTCGGCGATCATCTACGACCAGGTCTGCGCGACCGAGAAGCGTCGACGCCGCAAGCGCGGCAAAATGGCGCAGGCCGAGACCCGGGTGATGATCAACCCGGACGTATGCGAGAATTGCGGCGACTGCACCGCACAATCGAACTGCATCGCCATCGAGCCCGTCGCAACCGATCACGGCCGCAAGCGCCGCATCAGCCCGACGAGTTGCAACACCGACCTATCGTGCCTCAAGGGCTTCTGCCCCAGCTTCGTCACTTCCAGCGCCGCGGCACCACCTCCCGTCATGGACCATGCGGCGATTTGGGCTGCCCGCGAAACGGAGCTGTCGGCCGGGCTCGGCGAACCGGCGCGCGCGACTGCCGCCGTCTGGCGCGGCCTGTTCGCCGGCATCGGCGGCGGCGGCATCGTCACCTGCGGTCAGATCGTTGCCATGGCGGCGCATCTGGAGGGTCGCCAGGTGACCACGCTGGACTTCACCGGCTTGGCGCAAAAGAACGGCGCCGTCGTCTCCCACGTGCAGATGGCCGACGCCGCGCTCGACGTGGTGTGCATCCCGCGCGGCGAGGCCGACCTGCTGCTGGCGGCCGACCTGGCCGTCGGCGCCGGACCCGACGTGCTGGGGCGCTGCCGCAATGACGCGGCGGTGATCGGCAACCTGGACCTGCAGGCGGGTGCAGGCTTCCTGAAGGAGCGTGACCTCCCGATCGACGCCTGGCTGCATCGCCGCGCGATCGGGCGCGTCGTCGATCAAGGCAACTCGGTATATCTGCGCGGCAGTCAGATTTCCGAACGCCTGTTCGGCACGGCGCAGGCGGTCAACACGCTGATGCTAGGGGTGGCCTGGCAGGAGGGTGCGTTGCCGTTGGGCGAAGCGAGCCTTCGGCGTGCCATCGAGCTGAACGGCACGCTGGTCTCGCTCAATCACCGCGCGTTCCTGTGGGGCCGCATCCTGGCCGCCCACCCAGACATCGCCGACGCCATCATGGCCGATACCGACCCGCTGCCGGACGACCTGCCCAGCGTGATCGCCCGGCGTACCGCGGAAGTCGAGGCCTACGGAACTGTCCGCCTGGCCCGCCGCTACCGCGACCTGGTCGATGCGGCGCAAACCCGCGAGACCGCGTTGCTGGGCCGACCCGGCGCGTTCACCCGCGCCGTTGCCGAAGGCTGGTATCGCGCGTTGGCCTACAAGGACGAATACGAGATTGCCCGGCTACATGCGGCGGCGGAGTACGGCCCCGACCCGGTGTTTCACCTTGCCCCGCCGCTCGTCACCGGGATCGACAAGGCGACCGGCCGCCGCCGCAAGATGGCGATCCCCGGGCGCCTCGCGCTGCCGCTATTCCGTGCGCTGCGCCACGGCAAGGCGTTGCGCGGCACGATACTCGACCCATTCGGCTGGCAGGCCGATCGTCGCGAGGAGCGTGCGCTGCTGACCCGGTATGAGGCCGACATCAAGGCGATCCTGCCCGGGTTGCGCGACGATACGCTCGCACCCGCAACCGAGTTGGCGGGTCAGCCGATCGACGTTCGCGGTTTCGGCCCGGTCAAGGCCAAGTCAATGGCGTCGGCCGCGTCGCGCCGGCAGGCCCTGCTCGACGCGATCCGTGCGCCGGTAGTGGCGATCAGGGCAGCCGCGGAGTAGAATGGAGCAAAAGGGGAGCCGCCATGCTCGATAACACTGACTCGAACGACCTGATCGTCGAAACCGCGCGTCGTTTCGCGCAGGAACGCCTCGCACCGACCGCCGCCGCCCGCGAGAAAGCCGGCGTGATCGAGCCGGAGATCATCCGCGAGTTGGGCGAGATGGGTTTTCTCGGCGCCACGCTCAGCGCGGAATGGGGCGGCAGCGAAATCCCCTACGAGATCTACGCCCAGGTGGTTGAGGAGATCGCTGCCGGCGACGGCTCGGTTTCCACGCTGGTCAGCGTGCACAACGCGCCGACCTGCGAAATCCTGCAGAAGTACGGCACCGACGCGCAAAAGGAGCGCTGGCTGCGCCCGCTGGCGACCGGCGAGAAGGTCGGCAGCTTCGGCCTGACGGAGTCTTCGGCCGGGTCGGACGCCGCAAGCGTCAAGACGCGCGCGACGCGGACCAACTCGGGCTACATGGTCAACGGCAGCAAGCAGTTCATCAGCAACGCCCGCATCGGCCAGACCACGATCCTGTTTGCCGTCACCGACCCGGAGGCGGGCAAGAAGGGCATCACCGCCTTTATCGTCGACAACAACACCCCGGGCTTCAGCGTCGCCCGCGTCGAACACAAGCTCGGCCAAAAGGCGTCCGATAGCTGCGCCCTGTCGTTTGACGATATGCATGTTCCGGACGACCAGCGCATCGGCGAGGAGGGCGAGGGCCTCAAGATCGCGCTGTCGACGCTGGAAAGCGGCCGCATCGGCATCGCCGCCCAGGCCGTGGGCATGGCGCGCTCGGCACTGGACTATGCGATCGCTTACGCCAAGGAGCGCAAGCAATTCGGCGGCAAGGCGATCATCGAACATCAGGCGGTGGCGTTCCGCCTGGTGGATGCCAAGACCAAGCTCGCCGCCGCACACGAAATGACGCTGAAGGCAGCCCGGCTCAAGGATGCGGGCAAGCCCGCGCTTGAAGCCGCGGCGATGGCCAAGCTGTTCGCCTCCGAGATCGCCGAAGAGGTCTGCTCCGTCGCGATCCAGACGCTCGGCGGCTACGGCTACCTCGCCGACTACCCGGTGGAGCGCATCTACCGCGACGTTCGCGTCTGCCAGATCTACGAGGGCACGTCGGACATCCAGAAGCTCATCCTGCAACGCATGCTTTGACCCGCTTCGGCCGGCGCACCCTGCTGGCCGGGCTGGCGGCGCCATCCCTGGCCCGAGCGCAATGCAGGCTCGGGCCGCTGGCGACCATCCCGCTGGAAGCGGTCGAAGGTTTTCCTGTTGTCGCCGCGCAGGTCGGCACCCGTCCGGTGACGTTCGTGCTCGATACAGGGGCGCAAGCCCACCTGATCCTGCCCGCGGCGGAAGCGACGCTGCGACTGCCACCGATGGAAGGCACCGTGCCGCTGATCGGCACCGGTGGCGAGCGCGAAGCGCCGCTGGTCCGGCTGGAGGGCGTGACGCTCGGCGGCGTGCCGGTGAACCCGGCGGCGACGCCGGTGACGACGTTGCCGGTGGTGCCGCACGTATCGCCCTTGCTGGCCGGATTGCTTGGAGCCCCGTTGTTGGAGCAGTTCGACCTGGATCTGGACGTGCAGGCCGGTCGGCTCGGCCTGTTCCCGGCCGGTGGCTGCGGCGGCGCGCTACCGGAACTCGCGGCGCGGCAAACCGTGATCCCGCTCGCCATTACACCGGACCGGCAGGCGCTGCTGGACGTCACGATCAACGGCCAGGGCGTCATCGCCCTGCTCGACACGGGATCGCGGGCCACGCTGCTGTCGCAGACGGCGGCCGCCACGCTTGGGCTACGGGCGCCGGCCTCGGCCAACACCTCCCGCGGCGTCGATGGCGAGAGCCTGCCAGTGGGGCACACGACGGTGCGCGAGATGACGGTCGGCAACGACGTGATCCGCAACATGCCGATCAGCATCGCCCCGGTACAACTGGGCCGGGCCGACATGCTGCTCGGGTTCGATTACCTGCGGCAGCGACGGGCCTACATCTCCTATGTCACGCAGCGGCTGGTGATCGTCTTGCCTGGCCCTGCCGCATCAGGGCGATAATGGTGCGAGCGGCGTTGGCCGGGTCGGGGGCGCCGGTGATGGGACGGCCGACGACGAGGTAGTCGGCACCGCGCTCGACCGCCGCATCGGGCGTGGCGGCGCGCTTCTGGTCGTGATGGTCGGCGCCGGCGAGGCGGATGCCTGGCGTGCCTACCAGCAGATCGGCACGGCCGGAGCGGGCGCGGATCGCATCGGGATCGTCGGCGGCCGAGGCGATCACGCCGTCGCAGCCGGCCTCGGCCGCCGCGCGCACGCGAAGGTCGATGATCTCCTGCAATGGCCGGTCGTAGCCCATGGCCCGCAGCGCCGCATCGTCCTGGCTGGTCAGCACGGAGATGGCGAACACCTTCAACCTGCTGTCGCCACGTCCATCGACCGCAGCGCGCAGCATGTCGGGATCGCCGTGCACCGTGACGATCGCGACGCCTCGCGCCGCCGCCGCCGCGACGCCGCGTCGGACGGTCTCGCCGATGTCGTACATCTTGTAGTCGAGGAACACCTGCTTGCCGGCTGCGGTCAGCTCGTCGATCAGGCTGTCCACGCCACGCTGGAAGAACAGCCACATGCCGATTTTATAGAACGACACGCTGTCGCCCAACCGGGTCACCAGCAGCCGCGCCTCATCGAGCGTCGGCACGTCGAGGGCGACGATCAGCCGCTCCGAAACATCGCTCACGCCATTCCCCTGAACCAATTGCATCACTCTGACCTCAAGCGCCGATCCCACACGGCGCGATGTCGCGCAAGAGCCGGCCAGTCGCAAATGGTCGACAGCCATGCCGCCAGGGGTTTCACCCCTGACAGAATGGTTGCAAGCTTCTTTCGATCTCAGCTAAAATATGATCATGCCAAGCTTCACAAAGCTGGTACCGGAAGGCGATAATCGTCCGCGTGACGTGTGTGACACGTGCGGCTACGTCGCATACGACAATCCCAAGATCGTCGTCGGTGCCGTTATCGCCGTTGGGGACAGCGTTCTGCTGTGCCGCCGCGCCATCGAGCCACGCCTTGGGTTCTGGACGGTCCCGGCCGGCTATCTGGAGCATGGTGAGACCGTGGCCGAAGGGGCCGCGCGCGAGGCATTTGAGGAAGCCGGCGCGACGATCCGGGTGGACGGCATCCTGGCCCTCTACAGCATCAGCCGGATCGGTCAGGTGCAGATGATGTTTCGCGCCGGGTTCGACGGACCGGTGAAGTTTGAGCCGGGCATCGAGAGCCTGGACGTGCGCCTGTTCTCCTGGGACGAGATCCCGTGGGACGAGTTGGCGTTTCCTTCCGTTCGCTGGGCACTGGATGCCTGGCGACATGCGGGCGATGGCCCGCTCGGACCGCCGGCGGGCAATCCCGCCAGCGATGAACGCGGCACCAGCCGCATGATGACCGAGGTGACCGTATGAAGTCCATTTGGTTGAGCGTATTGGCGTTTCCGCTCATCGCCGCTGCACCGATGCAGCCGCCGCTGACCCTGTCCGTGCCAGCCAATGGCGGCTTCTCGCTCGGTGCTCCGGCGTTGCCGAAAGGGGTGCCGTCGTTCCAACCGGCGCCGATGGCGAACCGCGATCTGTCCACGCCGCAAGGCGCGCGCGCCAGCAACGAGCCAACGGTTTCGCCCACCCTGTTCACCACCCGGACCCAGTTCCGCGGCGATGGCTTCTCACAGGGTTCGACGGCGCAGAGCGAGCAGGAGCACAAGCTCAAGCCCGGTGCCGGGATCAGCCTTCACATGCCGTTTGCTCCGCAATAACGGCCTCTTGGCAAGGGACCCGGCGCACGCCACCTTCAGTGGTAACACGAGGGGTTCGGCATGCGCGGGCATCAACGAGTTAGACGGCAGCAAGTAGCGGCACAGGCCAAGGCCATAGATACGGCGTCGATCGCCATCACGGCCGGTCTTGGCCTCATGGGTTTGATCGCCGGGCTCGCCGCCCTCCTTCACTAGGGCGAGTCTGCACCCACCAATCCGCGGGCGAAATCCATTGCGTCGAACGGGCGTAGATCATCTGCCCGCTCTCCGACGCCGACGGCATGAATCGGTAGGGCGAATGCCTGCGACAAGGCCACGACGATGCCGCCTCGTGCGCTGCCGTCCAGCTTCGTCACCACCAGGCCGGTGACGTCGACGATCTCCTTGAATACGCGGACCTGCTCCATCGCGTTCTGACCGGTGGTCGCGTCCAGCACGAGCAGTGTCGAGTGCGGCGCGGATGGATCCTGCTTCTGGATCACGCGAATGATCTTGGCCAACTCCTCCATCAGCGCACCCTTGTTGTGCAACCGTCCTGCGGTGTCGACCAGCAACACGTCGATCCCCTCGGCCTTGGCCCGCTTCAGGCCATCGAACGCCAACCCGGCCGCGTCCGCACCGGGAGTACCGGCAATCACCGGCGCCCCGGTTCGCTCACCCCATATCTGAAGCTGTTCAACCGCGGCAGCGCGGAAGGTGTCGCCGGCGACCAGCATCGGACGGATCCCGGCGTTGCGGTAGGCCTGCGCCAACTTGCCGATCGTCGTGGTCTTGCCAGTACCATTGACGCCGACCACGAGCACCACATGCGGCTTCAGGTTGCGGTCGATCTCGAGCGGCACCGCGATGGGCCCCAGCATGGTGGCGATCTCCTGGCTCAACGCCAGCTTGATTTCCTCGTCGGTGACGCTCTGGCCGAACCGGGTCCGACGGAATTCGGCGATGATCTGCCCGGCCGCCGCCGGACCGAGATCGGCGGTGATGAGCGTCTCCTCCAGCGCGGCGAGCGCCTCGTCATCGAGCCGCTTCTTGGTGAGCGCCGCGGTGATGCCGCCGGTCAGCTTCTGCGTGCTGCGGCTCAGGCCTTCCTTGAGTCGCGAGAAAAGTCCTAATGCCATCAGCCCGCCTCTACCCCGTCCGCCGACGCTGCCGATACCGTCAAGGCGACCAACGCGCCGACGTCGTAGTCGCCGCGGATCTTCGCCTTGGTGAAATGCTCGCTATGCCCGACGCCGCCCCGCTCGACCACGACGCGGATGGGGCGACCGACCTGTTGGGCATGGAACGCCGCCGCCGCCGCCCTGCCCTGCTGCCGCAACGCCTCCGCCCGTGCCCGCCGCACCGGCACCGGCACCATCGGCATCCGCGCCGCCGGCGTTCCGGGCCGGTCGCTATAGGGAAAGACATGCAGATACGGAATCGCCGCCTCGCAGATCGCGTCCAGCGTCTCCTGCTGATGCGCCTCCGTCTCGGTCGGGAACCCGGCAATCAGGTCCGCGCCGATCGCGATCCCGGGCCTGAGCCGGCGCGCGCGCTCGATGACGCTCAACGCATCCGCGCGCGAGTGTCGCCGCCGCATGCGCTTGAGGATGAGATCCGCGCCGGCCTGCAACGACAGATGGAGATGCGGCATCAACCGCGGTTCTTCGGCCAAGGCGCGCCACAGCACCGGGTCGATGGCGGCCGGGTCGAGCGAGGAAAGCCGCAGCCGCGGCAGTGTCGGCACCTCGCGCAAGATCGTCCGGACCAGGTCGCCCAGCCCGGCGTCACCGCTACGGTAGCTCGCCAGGTCCACTCCGGTCAGCACCACCTCGTTGATGCCGGCCTCGACCAATGTCTGCACCTGCGCGGCGGCGTCGAGCAACGGCACCGAGCGGCTGGCCCCACGGCCTTGCGGGATGATGCAGAACGTACACGCGTGATCACAGCCCTGCTGCACGTCAAGGTAGGCTCGCGCGCGCCCGGCAATGCCGCCGATCGCCTGCACGGCATGGGTCCGCCGCGCCTGGATGTCGCCGACGATGCTGGGCGCGCCGGGCACCCAGCTTGCCGGCTCCAGCTTTTCCGCATTGCCCAATACCCGATGGACACCCGGCAGCCCTGCCCAGCGTCCCGGCTCGATCTGTGCGGCGCATCCGGTGACGACAATTGCCGCTCCGGGCCGCTCGCGGTGTACGCGCGCAATCGCCTTGCGACACTGCCGCTCCGCCTCGGCGGTGACCGCACAGGTGTTGACGACCACCGTGTCGCTCAGCGCCGCCGCGTGCCCACGGATGACCTCGCTCTCGAACGCGTTCAGCCGACACCCGAAGGTGAGGATCTCGAGCGTCAAAACCCGATCTCGCCCGGTATTTCGCCCCAGATCTCGCCATTGAAGCTGGTCGCGACCGGGCCGGTCATCAGCACCCGACCGGCCTCGGTGAAGTCGATCTCCAGCGTGCCGCCATCCATCTCGATGGCGACGTGGCGGTCGACCAGGCCACGGCGATGGGCGTTGACGGCCGCCGCGCAGGCCCCGGAACCGCAGGCGAGCGTCATGCCGGCCCCACGCTCCCACACGCGAAGCCGCATGTGCCCACGATCGCGAACATGCGCGTAGCCGACGTTGACCCGGTCGGGAAACAACGGGTGCCGCTCCAGCGCCTCGCCGTCCTGCTCGACGCGATCGGGGTCGGTCACGAAAAAGGTGGCGTGCGGGTTGCCGACCGAGCACGCGGCCGGGTCGCCTGCGATCGGAAGGTGCAAGGTGTCGGCATCGTGGGCCAGCGGCACTTCCGCCCAGCCGGTCCGAGGAACCCCCATGTCGACGCGGACGCGACCGTCAGCCAACCGCTCGGCCGGGAGGTCGCCGGCCACGGTCCGGATCACCTGGTAAGGTCGGCCGTTCTGCTCGAACAACAACTCGGCGACGCAGCGCGTGGCGTTGCCGCAGGCGCCGGCCTCCGAGCCATCCGGGTTGCGGATTCGCATCAGCAGGTCGGCATCGGTCCGCGGCGGCGGTGGGTGCAGCGTGATGAACTGGTCGCAGCCGATCCCGCGCCGGCGATCGGCCAGGTGGCGGACCTGTTCGGGCGAGAAATCCACCGGGACGGCGCGCTCGTCGATGATGACGAAATCGTTGCCGGCCCCGTGCATCTTGGTAAATTGGATCGGCATGATGGGCGTCATATAAGCGATCGGGTGCGCCATGCACCACAGCCGTCACCAGTGTTTTCGCGGCTGAAACTTTATCGCCCACTCCTCCGTAGCTTGACGGCAACTTGTTAAGCTGAGGAAAACAAAATGTTTACCGATCAACGAGCTGACGACGCTTTGCCGAACAACATCGTCGAGAGCGCCAATCTCGGCCGCGATCTATCGGTGCTGGCATCCGCCGTGCATGCGGCCGAACTGGCCGATACCCTCGCTAGTCCGGGGCCGTTCACCGTCTTCGCCCCGAGCGACGCCGCGTTCGCCAAGCTGTCGCAGACCGAGATGGACCATCTATTCAAACCGGAGAACAAGCGACGGCTGACGTCGCTGATGGCGCACCACATCCTCGCCGGACAGCTCACGACGTCCGAACTCCGCGACCGTGCGCGCGCCGCCAACGGCCAGCTCACCCTACGGACCGTCGACGGCGACACGATCGAGGTCAAGGATTGCGACGATCAGCTGCACATCGCCGATCAGCATGGTGGCCAGGCAATTGTCACGGTATCCGACTTATTGCAGTCGAACGGTGTCATACATGTGATGGACTCCGTTCTTGCGCCTCGTGCCTGGTGATGGTCGACCTGCTCGGCCTGACCACCTCGCACGGCGACAGGTGTGAGGTAGGGCCGTGGGGAAACCAGAGTGTCAACGACTTCGCTAGAAAATGCGGCCGGAGATGCAAGCGATCTGGCGGCACTGATCCTACGCGTCAGTGCCGGCGACGAGGCAGCGTTTCAGCAGATCTACGAGCGCACCTCGGCCAAGCTGTTCGGGGTGGTGTTGCGGATCGTCAAAGGCCGAGAGTTGGCCGATGAGGTGTTGCAGGACAGCTACCTGAGGATCTGGCAGAACGCCTCGCGCTACGCACCCGACTCCGGGCGGCCGATGACCTGGATGATCGCCATCGCCCGATATGCAGCGATCGACGTGGTTCGCAAACGCGCCCACGACGCGGGCTACACGCCGGTTGACCCACCGGAGCCAGCCGCGGATCCCGAGCGTCAGATTGTGGTGCAGGACATGCTGGGGCGCTGTCTCGGCCGCCTGGCCGCGCCGCAACTCGAATGCGTAGTATTGGCGTACTGCAACGGTTACTCGCGTGAAGAACTGGCGCGGCATTTCAGTGCTCAGGTCCCAACCATCAAAACGTGGCTCCATCGGGCATTGAGTGCACTCCGAGCATGTCTGGAGGCCACATGAGCGACGCCGACCGGTCGTTGGACAGCGCCGAATATGTGCTGGGCACACTCGGAGCGACCGAGCGCGCCGAGTTCGAGCGAGCGATGGAGCGCGAGCCAAGACTCGGTGACGAGGTCCGGCAATGGGAGGACTGGCTGGCCGGGCTGAACGACGTCATCCCGGCGGTGACGCCGCCGTCGCAAAGCTGGGCAAACATCGTGCGCCGGGTCCGGCCCGCTGCCGCGCCCAGCGACCGGCCGGCGGGCATCACCGAGTTGTCGTCGTATCGGCGCTCGCGGGCGCGGTGGCGCGTGGCGTCGCTGGCGCTGGGCAGCCTGGCGGCGGGTCTGGCGCTGTTCATCGCTTCCGAACACCTGCGTCCGCAGGCGCCGTCCTACCTCGCGGTCGTCAATCGAGGCGGTGACTTGCCGGCCTTGATCGTCGAGGTCGACATGGCGAGCAACACCGTGTCAATCCGGTCAGTGGCAGCGGAAACGCCGGCCGACAAGGTGCTGCAGCTCTGGTACATCGCTGGCGGGCAGGCGCCGCGTTCGGTGGGCTTGCTCGACCGGCCGGAGACCCGGGCGGCATTGCCGGCCTCCCGCACCGACCAGCTCGCCGGGGCCACCTTCGCCGTTAGCGTCGAGCCCGTTGGCGGATCGACCACCGGCGCACCGACGGGGCCAGTGGTGTATTCCGGCAAACTGTTCCGCGACCGGTAGTGGTGCTTGCCGTCCGGGAGCAGGTCGGCTAGACCCCGCCACTCGCTAGCGCGCCGGGCCTGTATGGGCATGCCCGGCCGCAGCGTCCGTGCGTTCGCGATCCGGCGGGCCACGGTCAGACCAGGAGATGCAAATGCCCAAGCTGAAGACGAAATCGTCGGTCAAGAAGCGGTTCAAGATCACCGCGACCGGCAAGGTAATGGCCGGCCCCGGCAAGAAGCGCCACAATTTGATGGCCCGTTCGCAGGACCGTAAGCGGCAGAACCGCGGTTCCCAGGTGTTGACCCATGCTGACGCGCTGACCGTCAAGCAGTGGGCCCCCTACGGTATTGCGTAAGGGAGGATAGCACATGGCACGCGTCAAACGGGGTGTAACGACCCACGCTCGTCACAAGAAGGTTCTCAAGCAGTCAAAGGGCTTCGTCGGCCGCTCGTCGACGAACTACCGGATCGCGCTCGAACGGCTCGAGAAGTCGCTCCAGTATGCGTATCGCGACCGCCGCCAGAAGAAGCGCGATTTCCGCGGGCTCTGGATCCAGCGCATCAACGCCGCCGTGCGCGAGCATGGCATCACTTATAGCCGGTTCATCGCCGGGCTGAAGGCGGCGCAGATCGACCTGGACCGTAAGATCCTCGCCGCCATCGCGTTTGACGACCCGGCGTCCTTCGCCACCATCGTCGAGCAGGTTAAGACCGTGATGCATGCGGCCGCCGAAGACGCCACCGTGGCGAAGCTCGCGGCGCTGACTGACCATCCGGAAGCCCCCGCGGCAGCCTAGCCGATCGCCCGACCCTCTCCCTCACCGGGGAGAGGGTCGGGCACGCTTCCGTTGACGATGCCGACGCACCCCGGCCCTCTCCCGAGGGGAGAGGGAGCAGAAGGCTGTTCCCCATGACCGACGACCTCGCCGCCCTCCGCGCGGAAACCGAAACGGCCCTCGCCGGCGCCGAAGACCTGCGTGCGTGGGACGCCATCCGCGTCGGAACGCTGGGCAAGCAGGGTAAGCTGACCCTGATGCTGAAATCGCTCGGCAGCGCGACGCCAGAAGAGCGGCGCGAGCGCGGGGCGGAGCTGAACCGCCTCAAGGGCGAGCTCACCACCCTGATCGAGACCCGGCGCGGCATCCTCGAGCGCGCCGAGATCGACGCCAAGCTCGCCGCCGAGCGCATCGACGTCAGCCTGCCGCCACCGCCCAAGCCGCAGGGGCTTATCCACCCGATCAGCCGCACGATCGAGGAGATGGTCGCCATCTTCGGTGCCATGGGGTTCAGCGTCGGCGAGGGCTTCGACGTCGAGACCGATTGGTTCAACTTCGGCGCGCTCAATATTCCCGCGCACCACCCTGCCCGCGCCGATCACGACACGTTCTACATGCCTGGTGAGCGCGACGGCCGTCCGTTGCTGCTGCGGACCCAGACCAGCGACGTCCAGATCATCTCCATGCTCGAGCAGCCGCCACCGATCCGTGTGATCGCGCCGGGTCGCACCTACCGCGCCGATTACGACGCCACGCACTCGCCGATGTTCCACCAGTGCGAAGGCATCGTCATCGACCGCGACATCACCCTGGCGCACCTCAAGGGCTGCCTGATCGACTTCCTCCGCACCTTCTTCGGTATATCGACGCTGCCGGTCCGCTTCCGGTCCTCGTATTTCCCGTTCACCGAGCCCTCAATGGAGGTCGATATCGGTTGGAACAGGAAGACCGGCGAATTGGGCGGCGGCGGGGACTGGCTGGAGATCCTCGGCAGCGGCATGGTCCATCCGCGTGTGCTGGCCAATTGCGGGCTCGATCCGCGGGAGTGGCAGGGCTTCGCATTCGGGATGGGCATCGAGCGCGTCACCATGCTGAAATACGGCATCCCCGACCTTCGCCTGTTCTACGAGAGCGACCTGCGCTGGCTGCGACATTACGGCTTTAACGCGCTGTCACCGGCACTGCTGCACGAGGGTGTCGGCGCATGAAGTTCACGCTCTCCTGGCTGCGCACCCATCTCGACACCGATGCCACGCTCGAGCAGATCACCGACCGGCTGACCGGCATCGGCCTGGAACTCGAGGGTGTCACCGACCCCGGACAGGCACTACGTCCGTTCCGCGTCGCCCACATCATCGAGGCGGTGCAGCACCCAAACGCCGACCGACTACGCGCCTGCACGGTCGATGCCGGCGACGGCCCGGTCTCCGTCGTCTGCGGCGCGCCTAATGCCCGCACCGGCCTCAAGGTCGTATTCGCCCCGCCCGGCAGCGTCATCCCGGGCTCCGGCGTCACACTTAAGGTCGGCGAGATCCGCGGCGTCATCAGCGCCGGCATGCTGCTGTCCCGTCGCGAAATGGGCCTCGGCGAGGACCATGACGGCATCGTCGAGTTGCCCGAGGACGCTCCGATCGGCGTCTCCTACCCCGATTACGCCGGGCTCGACGATCCCGTCATCGACATCTCCATCACCCCCAACCGTGGCGACGCCCTCTCCGTCCGTGGTGTCGCGCGCGATCTGGCCGCCGCCGGGCTGGGCCGGCTCAAGCCATGGGCTCCCCTCCCCGTCACCGGACGCTTCGATAGCCCGGTGCGCTGGGCCATCGAAGACGCCGAGGCATGTCCGTGGATTGTGGGCCGTACCGTGCGCGGCCTGGTCAACGGCCCAAGCCCGGCCTGGCTGCAGGCGCGGCTGCTCAGCATCGGCCTGCGCCCGATCAACTCCCTGGTCGACGTCACCAATTTCTTCACGATCGACCTCGGCCGCCCGCTGCACGTGTTCGACGCCGACCGCGTTCAAGGCGGCGTGCTCACCCTGCGCCACGGTGCCGGCGAGAGCTTCCGCGCCCTCAACGGCCGCGACTACACCGCCGACCCGGCCGATTGCGTCATCGCCGACAGCGCCGGCGTGCAGTCGCTTGCGGGCGTCATGGGCGGCGAAGCGACTGGCTGCACGGAGGCGACCACCGCCGTGTTCATCGAATGCGCGCTGTTCGACCCGGTCCGTATCGCGCTCACCGGACGCCGGCACGCCATCGTGTCGGATGCGCGGCAGCGCTTCGAGCGCGGCATCGACCCGGCGCTGCTGCCCGACGCGCTCGAGGCCGCGACCCACATGATCCAGACCCTGTGCGGCGGCGAAGCCAGCACGGTCGAGAACGCCGGCGTCGAGCCAGCCTGGCAACGCACTGCCACGCTCCGCTTCGAGCGCCTGGCCAGCCTCGGTGGGCTCGCAATCCCCGGTGACGAAGCGACTGAAACGCTCGAGTGTCTCGGCTTCACCGTCGAGACCCGATCGGCCGAATCCGTGACCGTCGCCGTGCCGTCCTGGCGTAACGACATCGCCGCGCCGATCGTGCTGGATCAGGCCGCGAGCTTGGACCCGGCGCGCGCCGCCGCCGCCGCCGCCGGTTGCGCCATGACGGAGCCGGAAGCCGATCTCGTGGAGGAGGTGCTCCGCATTCAGGGCCTGGACACCATCCCGCCGGTGTCGCTGCCGCGCACGGCCCCGGTACCCGCCGCGACGCTGACCCCGCGCCAGACCCGCGCCGCGCTCGCCCGCCGCGTGCTCGCCGCCGCGGGATTGCTGGAAGCCGTGTCGTTCAGCTTCATGCAAGGCCGCGAGGCCACCCTGTTCGGCGGTGGCGACCCGGCGTTACGCCTGCTGAACCCGATCTCGGCCGATCTCGATCAGCTTCGTCCTACCCCGGTCGCCAGTCTCGCGCTGGCAGCCGGCCGGAATGCCGCCCGGGGGCTGCCGAATTCGCTGCTCTACGAGATCGGGCCGTCCTTTACGGTGGGCGCACAGGAGAACGTGGCCGCTGGATTGTTCTTCGGCGCTACCGAGCGGCACCCGTCAACTCCCGCGAGAGCCTTTGGCGTCATCGACGCCAAAGCCGCCGCGCTCGCGGTGATCGACGCGCTCGGAGTCGCCGCCGAGAGCCTGTCCGTCACGACCGATGCGCCGGGTTGGTATCACCCAGGACGCTCCGGCGTGGTGCGGCAGGGGCCCAGGCTCGTGCTGGCGACATTCGGCGCATTGCATCCGTCAGTATTGTCGGGGCTGGATCTGGTGGGCCCCGCGGCGGCGTTCGAGGTGTTCCTTGACCGTGTGCCGGAGCCCAAGCGTCGCAAGAAGGCCGGGCCGGAACTGTCGCCATTCCAGCCGCTGCGCCGCGATTTCGCTTTCCTGGTACCTGAAGCGATGCCAGCCGAGGATGTGGTGCGGGCGGCGCGTGGTGCTGAACGGAGCCTGATCACCGGCGCGTCGTTGTTCGACGTGTACCAGGGCGACAAAGTGCCACCGGGTCAGAAGTCGGTTGGGGTGGAAGTCGTGCTGCAGCCGCGCGAGCAAACCCTCACGGATGGTGAGATCGAGGCCGTATCGGCCAAGATCGTGCAGGCTGTCGTCAAGCGGACCGGCGGCACGCTGCGGTAGGATCGATCGGCTCCGGGCGAAAGACGCCCGGAGCCGATCGACGTTAGGCGGCGAGTTCGTGCTGAGTGGCTGACCGCTTGGCGCGACGCGCCAGACCGATGACGGCCAGGCCCGACACCAGCACCGCGAGCGAGGCTGGCTCCGGCACCGAGGTCGACAGCAGGCTGGCGCCAGTGATGCTGGTGTTGGCTGCGCTTTCGTAAGCGATGCCGATCAGGTTCGACCCGAAGACTTCGGCATAGCCGAGGTGAACGCCATCGGCTGCCGTGTAGGACAGGCCGATGAAGTCGTCAGCTGCCGAATACTGGATGGTGGCTGGCGACGAGAATGACGCAAAGGACGCCGTTCCGTCGAACACCGTGCCCGAGCCATAATCGGCGACCTGACCGAAGATGGTGGTGGCCTGCACGGTGCCGCTGGTGGCGACGGCCGCGCCGGGCCCAACGTCGGTGGTGGCAGCCGTGAAGGAGATCGTGCCGACACCGCCGCCGAGTGCGAAGGTGACCGGAACGGTCGTCAACGGCGCATTGAAAACCCTGCTGATGACGGCGGCCTGGGCCGACGCCAGCGACAGCGCGCCGATGGCGAGGCCACCGACGACCGCTGCCGTGGTTCTTGCAACGCCCATTATTTGACCGCCCCGTTCATGCCGTTCGGGAAGAACAGGCCCCCGGTGGCGTTCACGCCGCCATAGACGATGTTCAGCACCTGACGCGGCGTGCGCCGGAAGGTCAGGCTGTTGCTGTCGGTCGGGACGATGTTGGCCGAACCGTCCGGGTTGATGACGCCCTGGTCGTCGTTCGCGCCGGAAAGGCTGGCACGCACGTTGGAGATTTTGACGGTGGTGGGGCCAGCGCCGGCCTGGAACAGCAGGGTGCGGATTTCGGAGGCGTGATAGGCCTCGACCGCCAGGATGCTGGCTGCGGCGCTGAGGAGCTGCTTGTTCGAGATCAACGCTGCGGCGCCTGAATAGGCGGTCACGCCGACATCCTCGAAAACGTAGGAGCCGATGAGGAAGTTGGTTTCGTTGGCGAACGGGTTGAAGTTGGGCACGCCGATGAGGTTACCGAGCGCGATGAAGCTGTTGACGAGGTCGATCGCGGGCTCGCCCACGGCCGCGCTACCGAGGCCGGAGCGCAGGAAGCGGACGTGGTTCAGTTCGTCGTTGGCGATCTCGTTCGCGTATTGCTGGATCGCAGGGGTCGTGAAGTTGACCTTGGAGCCACCCATGACGTTGTTGGCGTAGCCCGTGCCCGAGGTGTCGGCCGAGGTCAGGCCGACGCCGGTTGCGGCGCGGATGTAGAACTCGGCCTCGAGATATTCGAGGTTGAGGGCGAAGTTGAGCACGGCGGCGTCGTTGACGCCCTGGGCTTCGGCCGGGCTCGACACGGCGGCGACGCCCGCGGCGGCCAGCGCGGTAACGGCAACGGCACTGGCGCCGGTGCTCTGGATCAGACGGCGTCTCGCGAGGTTGGGCTGCTGGTCGGTCATTCTTTTACACTCTCTTTAAGGGAGACCCGGGCTCAACGCTCGGCACCGGGATCAACCCAGCATGATGAGTTACGGATGAACGGCAGAAACGGATGAGCTTAATGTTAAAAAAAATCGATTTTTGAAGTTTTGTCATATCGGGTACACATTGACCGCCAGCGCGACACCAGATCAGTCTCGGGGTATGGACATCACGCGCCGCACCCTTATCGCCGCCACCGGCGCCGCACTGGCACGACCGGCTCTCGCCCAGCCGAAAGGCAGCACCGTGCTGCGCTACATACCGCAGGCCGATGTCACCGTGCTCGACCCGCTCGGCACCACGGCATATCCGACCCGCAATCATGGCTACATGTGCTGGGACACGCTCTACGGCATCGACAGCCAGTTCCGGCCGCAACTGCAATTGGCCCAGGGCCATACCGTCGAGGACGATGGGAAGCGCTGGGTCTTCACGCTCCGCGACAAGATCAGGTTCCACGACAACGAGCCGATCCGGGCCGCCGACGCGGTCGCCAGCATCAAGCGCTGGATGCCGAAGGATACGCACGGGCAGACGTTGCTTGCCCGCGTCGACGAGATCCGGGTGCTGGACGATCGGAAATTCGAGATCCGCCTCAAGCGCCCATTCGGGTTGATGCTGGACGCGCTCGGCAAGGTGTCGTCCTACCCGTGCTTTATGTACCCGCAGCGTTTTGCCGAGATCGACCCGGCCAAGCCGTTCACCGAGGTGGTCGGCTCCGGGCCATACCGCTTCGTCGCCGACGAGCGAGTGTCCGGCGCCCGGGTGGTGTATCGCCGGTTCGACGGCTACGTGCCTACTCCGGTGGGCACCCCGGACATGGTCGCCGGGCCGAAGCTCGCGCAGTTCGAGCGCATGGAATGGAGCGTCATTCCCGACACCGCGACGGCGGCGGCGGCGATGCAGTCCGGCGAGATGGATTGGTGGGAGGTGGTCGACCCCGACCTGAACACCATGCTGCGCAAGTCGCGCAACGTGACGCTGGACCGCATCGATGCCGGTGGCACCTATGCCAGCCTGCGCTTCAACCAGGCGCATAAACCATTCGCCGACGTGGCAGCCCGGCGGGCGTTGTTCGACATCGTCAGCCAGAGCGACTTTATGCAGTCGATCGCCGGCGACAATGACAAGATGTGGGAAGCCAATATCGGCTATTTCCCCGTCGCCAGCCCGCTGGCCTCCGATGCCGGCATGGCCGCCCTCACCTCCCCGCGCGACCCGGCCAAAGCTGCGGCCGCCCTGAGCGCCGCAGGCGCCGGCGGGGCCAAGATCGTAGCCTTGCACGCGACCGACGTCAGCAATCAGCGCGCGCTGATGTCGGTCGGGGTGGACGTTCTTCGCAAGGCCGGGCTGGACGTCGAGGATGCCACCAGCGACTGGGGCACGGTGCTGCAACGGCGCTCCAACCGCGGAGCCTCCGACAAAGGCGGCTGGGACACGCTGGTCGTGCTGCTGAGCGGCACCGAGCTGATGACCCCGGCCGGACATCTACTGCTCCGCGGCAACGGCAAGGATGCCTGGTTCGGCTGGCCGGACGCGCCGAAGCTGGAAGCGTTGCGCGACGACTGGTTCGATGCGCCGGATCTGGAGGCGCAGAAGCGCATCGGCCGGCAGATCCAGCTGCAGGCTTTCGAGGACGTTCCATACGTCCCGCTCGGCCAGTATTTCGTCGACTCCGCCTATCAGAAGAATTTGGTCGACATCCGCCGCGGCATACCGCTTCCGCTCAACGTGCGGCGAGGGTAAAGAAACCCTCGGTTGCGCCTGTAGCTCAGTTGGTTAGAGCGGGCCGCTCATAACGGCTTGGTCGCGGGTTCAAGTCCTGCCGGGCGCACCAACCAGCCCCACGCCGCACCCGATGCCCACGCCTCGTTGACGGTGTGGCCGGGCGTGGTAGAGCCAGCCAACCCAAGCAGTAGGATCGTCCGTGCAGATCGCAGCCATCCCCGTCGGCAAGAACCCGCCCGACGACGTGAACGTCATCATCGAAGTGCCGGTCGGCGGCGAGCCCATCAAGTACGAGATGGACAAGGAGTCCGGCGCGCTGTTCGTCGACCGCTTCCTGCACACGCCCATGCGCTACCCGGGCAATTACGGCTTCGTGCCGCATACCCTGTCCGACGATGGCGACCCGATCGACGTGCTGATCGCCAGCACGCGGCCGATCCTGCCCGGCGCGGTGATCAACTGCCGCCCGATCGGCGTGCTGAAGATGTCCGACGAAGGCGGCGAGGACGAGAAGATCATCGCCGTGCCGTCGTCCAAGCTGACCAAGAACTATCTCAAGGTGCTCGAGTTGAGCGACCTGCCGGACATCCTGCTCGAGCAGATCAAGCACTTCTTCGAGCATTATAAGGATCTCGAGCCCGGCAAGTGGGTCAAGGTGACCGGGTTCGGCGACGCCGCCGAAGCCCGCACCATGATCACCGACGCGATCGAGCGCGCCAAGAACACCAAGAAGTAGACTGCGCGAACCCCTCTCCCGTCCGCGGGAGAGGGAATTAGAGAGGATTGAGCATGGCCGCCTATCAATACGTTTACGTCATGAAAGACGTCACTAAAGCCTATCCGGGCGGCCGCGAGGTGTTCAAGGGCATCACCCTTTCCTTCCTCCCCGGCGTGAAGATCGGCGTGCTCGGAGTCAACGGCGCGGGTAAGTCCACGCTGCTGAAGATCATGGCCGGCATCGAGACCGAATACGGCGGCGAGGCCTGGGCGGCCGAGGGCGTGCGCGTCGGGTATCTCGAGCAGGAGCCGAAGCTCGAGGAGGACCTCACCGTCGGCGAGAACGTCGAGCTCGCGTTCGCCGACCTGAAAAAGGCGATGAACCGGTTCAACGCGATCAGCGAAGAATTCGGCGAGCCGATGGATGACGACAAGATGAACACCCTGCTCGCCGAACAGGCGGAGCTGCAGGAGAAGATCGACGCCGAGGACGGCTGGGAGCTGGACCGCCGGGTCGAGATCGCGCTGGACGCGCTGCGCTGCCCGCCGCCGGATGCCAAGGTCACGAGCCTGTCGGGCGGCGAGCGTCGCCGGGTCGCGCTGTGCCGGTTATTGCTGGAAAAGCCGGACCTGCTGTTGCTCGACGAGCCGACCAACCATTTGGACGCCGAGAGCGTGTCGTGGCTGGAGCGGACGTTGCGCGACTTCGCCGGCTCGGTCCTGGTCATCACCCATGACCGTTACTTCCTCGACAACGTGACCAATTGGATCCTCGAGATCGAGCGCGGCCGCGGCTACCCGTTCGAGGGCAACTACTCGTCCTGGCTGGCGCAGAAGCGCAAGCGGCTGCAGCAGGAGGAGAAAGAGGAAAGCTCGCGTCAGCGGGCGCTGGCGGCCGAGGAGGAGTGGATTCAGTCAAGCCCGCGGGCCCGGCAAACCAAGAGCCGCGCGCGCATCGCGAAATATGAGGAGATGCAGCAGCAGAGCGCCGAGCGCGCCGGCGGCACGGCCGAGATCGTCATCCCGCCGGGTCCGCGCCTGGGCGGTCTGGTGATCGAGGCCGAGGATGTGCGCAAGGCGTACGGCAACCGTCTGCTGATCAACGACCTCAGCTTCAAGCTGCCGCCGGGCGGCATCGTGGGCGTGATCGGGCCGAACGGCGCCGGCAAGACGACCATGTTCCGCATGATCACCGGGCAGGAGACGCCGGACGCCGGCAGCCTGCGCGTGGGCGACACGGTCAAGCTGGGCTACGTCGACCAGAGCCGGCAGAGCCTGGATCCGGAGAAGAACGTCTGGCAGGAGATCAGCGGCGGTACCGACGTGATCTATCTCGGCAAGCGCGCGGTGCAGTCGCGGGCCTACGTGGGCGCGTTCAACTTCAAGGGCTCCGACCAGCAGAAGAAGGTTGGCATCCTGTCGGGCGGCGAGCGCAACCGGGTGCACCTGGCCAAGATGCTGCGCACCGAGAGCAACGTCATCCTGCTCGACGAGCCGACCAACGACCTCGACGTTGATACGTTGCGGGCGCTGGAGGAGGCGCTGGCCGAGTTCGCCGGCTGCGTGGTGGTGATCAGCCACGACCGCTGGTTCCTCGACCGGTTGGCGACGCACATCCTGGCCTTCGAGGGCGACAGCCACGTCGAGTGGTTCGAGGGTAACTTCCAGGCCTACGAAGAGGACAAGCGACGTCGACTCGGGGCAGACAGCACCGAGCCGCATCGCATCAAATACCGGCCGCTCGCCCGGTAGTACGGCTCGGAGATCTTCCGGGCCGATGGCCCCATCATGGTCGATCCGCACCGGCCGGCTGTCCCTGACGCCGGTCGGGTGGCAGGATATCAGCGAATTGTGCGCGCTCAAGGCGGATCCGCGCGTCTACGCGGCGATGCTGGGTGGGGTGCGCAGCCCCGTCCAGGTCGCGGCCGAGTTGGCCGAGGATGCGCAGTTCTGGGTGCGCCATGGCGTCGGCATGTGGATGGTGCGCGATTTCGAGGGCAACGTCGCCGGGCTGACCGGGCTGCACGAGCGCGTCGATGGGCGCGGCATCGCGCTTCGCTTCGCGTTCCGGATCGAGGCTCAGGGCAAGGGGCTGGCACGGGAGGCGGCCGGGGCGGCGCTGCGGTTCGCGCATGATCGCGCCCATGTTCACCGGGTCGTGGCGGTGTGCCGCGAGAATAATTTCGGCTCGCGCATGGTGCTGGGCGCGATCGGCATGCGGCCGTGCGAGGAGTTCGAGCGCTCGGGAGAGCCGATGCTGATGTTCGAGAGCGTCGGCTAAGTCAGTGGCTTGGTGAGCTGGGCGATGATGTCGCGCGTGGCGGGGCGGACGCCTCGCCACCAGGCGAACGATTCAGCGGCCTGCTCCACCACCATGCCAACACCGTCATGCAGCCGATCCACGCCCGCCGACTTGGCGGTATGCAGGAACGATGTCAGGCCCTTGCCGTAGCTTAAGTCGTAGGCGAGAGCGCCGTCGGCAAAGATCAATGCACTCAGCGCCATCACCTCGCCATGCAACCCGGCTGAGGTCGCGTTGATCACGACATCGAACCCGGTGTAGCGACCCAGATTGTCCAACGCGCAGGGTTCGACCCCGGGAAATATCTCCGCGATCGCGACCGCTTTGGTGATGCTGCGGTTTGCCAACACCAAAGCCGCCGGGTTGCCGGCCAGCAACGGCGCCAGCACGCCGCGGGCGGCACCACCGGCGCCAAGAATCAGGATCCGGCGGCCGGCCAACGGCGTCGCTAGATTGTCCTCGATGTCGATCCGGAGACCGGTTCCATCGAAGTTCTCCGCCTCCACCCGGCCGTTGACGAAGCGCAGGCAATTCGAGGCTTCGGCCCGCTGCACCGGCTGTGACCGCACGGTCGACAGCTCAAAAGCGTCGAGCTTGAACGGGGCGGTGACGTTCAGCCCCAAGCCGCCCGCAGCGCGAAAGGCCTCGATCGCGCTGCGGAAACCGTCAAGCGGCGCTTCGATGGCGCGATACTCGACGTCGTGACCGAGGGACGCGGCAAAGGCGGCATGGATGACGGGCGATTTGGATTGGCTGATCGGGTTGCCGATCACCGCGTATAGGTCGGTCATGCCGCCGGATAATTGGGCGGCCATGGTCTGTCCAGTGTTCCGCGGCTGCGACGCAACCAGCGGAGCCGGCAAATCGTTTGTCGCTGGTCAACCAGGGAGACGAGCGATGGTCAAAGAAGGCGACAAGGTCAAGTGGGACACGGCTGGCGGCGAAACCCACGGTACCGTCGAGAAGAAGGTTACATCCGAGACCAAGATCAAGGGTCACGTGGCCAAGGCCACCAAAGACGAGCCGCAGTTCGTGGTGAAATCTGACAAATCCGGCAAGGAAGCCGTGCACAAACCGGAAGAACTCAAGAAGGCCTAGTTGGAGGCCGGGTCGCGCGCCTCAGTAGACCGAGCGCGACCCAGAGGCTGAGCGGTGCGCTTGCCAGCGACGGAAGCGCATCATGCACCAGGCAAAGGCGCCAGCCACGATGATGACCGGCAGCGCCATGGACAGGATCCACAACGCCAATGCGGCGAATGCCACTGCGCCGGCCGCGAGTGCGATGACAGCACCGCCGATCATCAGCTTGAACGAAAGCGGTAGCCCGGTCCGCGGCGGGGTGCGGAAACTACCGTCGAGGCGCATGTCGAGCGTCGGAGGTGTGTGGGTCATGGGTGTAATCTGTAGCGTGTCGTTTGCTGGTTCAAGACGCACGTTTCAGTGGGCGGCGCCGAGATAGGCGGCACGAACCGCCGGGTCGACGCGGAGTTGGGCGGCAGGGCCGGATGCGGCTAAACGGCCATTCTCGAGCACGTAGCCAAAATCGGCGACCTCTAGGGCTGCAGCCGCGAATTGCTCTACCAGCAACATGGTGATGCGCTCTTCTTTCAACCGCGCGATAGTGGCGAACACCTCGGCGACGAGGCGCGGCGCCAGGCCCATGCTGGGCTCGTCGAGCAGCAACACACTTGGGTTGAGCATCAGCGCGCGGGCCATGGCCAGCATCTGTTGCTCGCCGCCGGAGAGCGTGCCGGCATATTGCTCGCGGCGCTCCTTCAGGCGGGGGAACAGCGCGAACATGCGCTCCAGGTCACCCGCCACGTCACCCTTGGGTCGGGCGCCGGTGAGACGCGGGAACGCTCCCATGACGAGGTTGTCTGCCACCGAGAGCGTCGCGAAAACGCGGCGGTTCTCCGGCGAGTGCGCCAGGCCGCGCCGGGTAATAGTGTAAGACGGCAACCCGGCGACGTCCTTGCCGTCGAGCATGATGCGCCCGGATACCGGCTTGATCATGCCGGACAGCGCCCGCAGCGTGGTCGTCTTGCCGGCGCCGTTGCTGCCGATGAGCGTGACCAGCCGCCCTTCCTCGACCTGCAGGTCGAGACCGTGCAGCACCTGCACCTTGCCGTAACCGGCGACGAGACCCTCGACTTTCAGCATCAGGCCGCCTCCACCACGGTTCCGCCGAGATAGGCGGCGAGCACGCGTTCATCGGCCTGCACGACGGCCGGAGCGCCCTCGGCGATCTTTTGGCCGAAGTCGAGCACCGTGACCGTATCGCAAAGGCTCATGACGACGTCCATGTGATGCTCGATCAGCACCAAGCTGATGCCGTGATCCCTGATCTTGCGGATGATCTCGACCAGATCCTTGATGTCCGGCGCCGTGAGCCCGGCTGCAGGCTCATCCAGCAACAGCAGCTTGGGGTCCAGCGCAAGGGCACGGCCGATCTCGAGCAAGCGCTGCTTGCCGTAAGGCAGGTTGCGCGCTTCCTCGTTGGCGAGATGCGCCAGGCCGACGAAGCCCAGGATGCTGGCGGCACGCACCTCGGCCGCCCGCTCCTCACGCTTGGCCCGGCCGGTGCGCAACGCGATCTCGATCACCGAACTGCCGAAGCTATGGTGCAGGCCGACCATGACGTTCTCGATCAGCGTCAGTTCGCCGAACAGCTGCACGTTCTGGAACGTCCGCGCGATACCGGCCGCGGCGATCTGCGGCGACTTCTTGCCAACGATCGATTGGCCTTCCAGCACGACGTCGCCAGCGGTCGGCACATAGATGCCGGTCAGCACGTTCATCATGGTGCTCTTGCCGGAGCCGTTGGGGCCGATCAGGCCGTGGATGGTGCCGGGCCGGACGGCGATGTCGACTTGGTTGAGCGCCTTGAGGCCGCCGAACTGCATGAGGATTTGCTTGACCTCGAGCAGGTTCTGCCCAGGCTCGATCTTCGGTGCCGCAGCAGCCCAGACCTTATCGCCCTCGCCTGCAGCCTCGATCACGGCGTGCTCTCGGAAACGGAGCAAGCGGCGGACATAGCCGTAGATGCCGTCGGGTAGGTAGTAGACGACGAACAGGATCATGGCGCCGAATACCGATAGCCGCCAATCGGTGACGTTGGTGAGCAGCATGGCGAAGGCGAAGAACGCCAGGCAGAGCGCGACCGGGATCAGCACGGCCACCTTGTTCTCCGCCGTGCGCAGCGCGTTACCGCCGGCGAGCAGGGCCACAGCAGCGATGATGCCGGCGATGATGCGAAACAGGTCGATGTCGGCCAGCAGGTTGGGCAGCAGCACAATGACGATGGCGCCCAGGATCGGCCCGACCCGAGACTTCCGTCCGCCCAGCGTCACCGCCAGCAGGAACATGATCGCCAGCTCGACACCGAAATTGTTCGGTGCGACGTACTGCTCGGAATACGCGAACAGCGCACCGGCCAACCCGGCCATCCCCGCCGAGATGACGAACGCCAGCACCTTATGCTTGTACACCGAGACACCCATGCAGTCGGACGCGATCGGGCTGTCGCGCAAAGCCTCGAACGCCCGGCCATATCGGCTGGCGATGACGCGGTTCACGAACACCAGCGACAGCAACAGGAAGGCGACGACGATGAAGTAGAACTCAAACTCCCGCATCGTCGACAGCTTCATGTCGAAGAAGCCGCCTTCGAGCGACGGGTAGTTGCCGAAATCGACCAGCAACGGCTTCTGCAGCGTGATGCCCATCGGGCCGTTGGTCAGGAACGTCATCTCGTTGATGAGAATCTGGATGATGGTGCCAAAGGCGAGCGTCACCATGGCGAGATAGGGCCCGGTCACCTGCAGCGCCGGCAAAGCCAGAATGGCGCCGAAACAACAGGTGACGATCACTGCCGCGGGGATCGACAGCCAGAGGCCGATCTCGAACTGGAAGAACAACACACCCGCCGTGTACGCGCCGATGCCGAGCAGGGCGGCGTGACCGAGAGAAACCTCCCCGGTGTAGCCGAACACGATGTCCAGCCCGAGCACCAGGATCGAGTAGATAGCGATCGTGACGGCCAGGTGCAGGTAATACGGATTGGTGACGATGAACGGGAACGCCAGCAGGGCGGCGATCACCAGGATCGCCTTGAGTGCGCTCGCCATGCTCAGACCTTCTTGATCGTCGCGCGGCCGAACAGGCCGGACGGCTTGATCGACAGCACCAGCAATAACAGAACCAGACCCGGCACGTCCTTGTATCCACTGGAAATATAGTAGCCGGTCATCGTCTCGGTGATCCCGAGGATCAGCCCACCGACGACCACACCGAGCCCACTCGACAAGCCGCCGATGATGGCGACCGCAAAGGCCTTGAGCCCCAGCACCGCCCCCATCGTGGCGCCGGTCAGCGTCACCGGAGCGACCAGCACGCCGGCGAACGACGCGGTCATGGAGGACAGCGCGTAGCTGAACGTGATCACCAGGCCGGTGTTGATCCCCATCAGCCCAGCCGCGTCACGGTCCGCCGCCGTCGCCACTACCGCCTTGCCGAAGATGCTGCGCCGATTGAACAGCTCGACCGCCAGCATCAGCACGATGGCACCGATGACGATCACCACCTCCATCGGCAGCACGCGCACGCCACCGATGTCGATCGGCGTCTCCGGCAGCGGCGACGGGAACTTCAGCGCGTCGCGGCCCCAGATGTTCTCGGCGACGTTCTTGAAGATGATGCCGAGCGCGATGGTGGCCATGATCCACCCGGCTTCGGACTTGATCGCCACCGCCCGGCGGACGCCGAGCCGCTCGACCACGGCGCCCTGGAACATGCCGAACAGGAGCACCACCGGCAGCATCGCCCAGTAGCCGATGAAGTGCTGCACGGTCAGGCCGACCAGCGCGCCGAGCATCAACGCCTCACCCTGGCCGAAATTCAGCGTCTTCGAGGTCGCAAAGGTCAACTGGTAGCCGAACGCGATCACGCCGTAGATCATGCCAACGGAAATGCCGCTCACGATGAGCTGGGCGAGAATTTGCATCGATTATTCCGGGAACGGCCCTCCCCCGGCAGTGCCGGGGGAGGAGCGGGTTGTCAGCTCTTGGACTTGACGCGAACGGCCTTGTCGCCTGCGACGTCGTCGGCATGGGCCGGCTGCACCTTGCCGCCGCGGACTTCGCCGAACACCGGGATGTTGGCGGAGATGGCTTCATGGTCCGTCTTGCTGAACGGGTGATCGTAAACGGTCACGACGCCGTCGACCTTCTCGTTCAGGTCTTCCAGTGCCGCGCGCATCTTGCGGCCATCGGTCGAGCCCGCCTGCTTGATGGCGGCAGCCAGCAGGTAAATACTGTCATATCCTTGAGCAGCCGAGACCGGCGATGGCATGCGGTCGATCTTGTAAGCGTCCTGGTAGGCCTTGATGAAGGCGGCCCGCTTCGGCGTGTTGCCCATCTGGATGAACGTCTGCGGCATGACGGCGCCGTCGCCGTTCGGCCCGGCGGTGTCGATGAACGACGACATCGACAGGGTCCAGGAGCCGACGATCGGCACCTTCCAGCCGAGCTTGGCCATGCCATTGGCAATCTGCGCCAACTCCGGGCCGATGCCGTAGGTCAGGATCACGTCGGCACCGGCTTCCTTGGCGCGCAGAAGCTGCGACGTCATGTCGGTGTCGCCGATATTGAACTTCTCGGTGGCGACCGGCTTGATGCCCTTGGCGGTCAGCGCGGTCTCGAGGTCGGCGCGGCCGAGTTGGCCGTAATTGGTGCTGTCGGCGAGAATGGCGGGCTTCTTGAAGCCGCGCCGGGTCACGGCCTCGTCGACGATCATCGGGGCCTGGATCGCGTCGGAAGCCGCGGTGCGGAAGATGTAGTTGGACCGCTCCTTGGCGAATTGCGTGGAGATCACGGTGCCGGTGGCGACGTTGTTGATCACCGGGATCTCGGCTTCCTGGTAGAAGCGCTGCGAGGCGAGCGCCACGCCGGTGTTGATGAAGCCGACGTCGGCGACGACTTTCTCCTTGTTGATCAACTCCTGGGCGACCTGGACGCCGACCTCGTTGCGCGCCTCTTCGTCACGGTAAACGCCTTCGAGCGGCCGGCCGAGCACGCCGCCGTTCTTGTTGATCTCGTCGATCGCCAGCTTCACGCCGTCGCGCATCGAGACGCCCATGCTGGAGGAGCCGCCGGTGAACGGACCGCTGACGCCGATCTTGATCGGGTCGGCCGCCTGTGCGGACCAGGCTGCAAAGGTCGCGGAGATGGCGACGGCGGCCAGTAGGTGACGTCTGGTCTGACGCATGGTGGGCGGTTTCCTCGATAACGTGCTTGTGTGCACTTGGCCTTAGGTATGAACGCCCATAACACGGTTGTCACACCAATCGCTAGAAGCGGTTCACTTTTACTTGGCCGTCGCGAACCCCATACAATACACATGGATTTGCTGGATGAACGCCCATGCTGACCCGTCGCCAGGCGCTTTGGGCGGCACCCCTGGCCGTTGTCGGCGCCGGTGTCGGCGCGAGCGGTTGGTTGCTGTTACGCCGGCCCGCTCGGGCATCAGGGATTGGCGGCCCGTTCACGCTAATTGACGGCAACGGCAAAACCGTCACGGACGCGAGCTTCCGCGGCAAGTGGATGCTGATCTATTTCGGCTATACGCATTGTCCGGACGCGTGCCCCACGGCGCTGCAGGACATGGCCAACGCCCTCGACATGCTCGACCCGGCGCAACGTAAGTCCATCGTCATCGTCTTCGTCACGGTCGACGGGGAGCGCGACACGCCGGCAGTCATGCAGGAGTATGTGAGCAATTTCGCCGCGCCGATCGTGGCGCTGTCCGGCTCGGCCGAGCAGATCGCCGCCGCCGCCAAGGCCTACCGCGTCTATTACGCCAAGCATCCGACCGCCGATGGCGGCTACGAGATGGATCATAGCAGCGTCATCTACGTCATGAATCCGGATGGGGACTTCGTGGCGAATTTCACCCACGAGACGGCGCCGGCGCGGATTGCGGAGAAGATGCGCCAACTAATCTGAGTTCTTCACCGGCCTTAACCCGAGAGGCGCAAATGTGGATCGGTCAGCAAGGCCGCTTCATTTGACGAGTTAGGCACAGGCGTTTCGACAGGGCGATCTTTGGACGCGCCACCGAGTCGGAAGACCGGTTTGGTCTACGGTGTGGCTGACACAAAGGTCGATCTTGCAGGTCTGACAAACGCTTACGCTGCCGCTCTCACACTCTGGGGCAACCCGGCGGTGGCGATCCAAATGCAGATCGTGATGACGCTTTGTGTCATGAGCGCGGTTGCCTAGGTCTGGGTAGGCCAGCACCGGCCGGCGTTGCGTGCGGCGGTGTTGCTGGCAGGCATTCCGGTCGCCGCGCCAATCGTGATGATCTACGACCTGATGGTAACAGGTCTCGCCATCGCCTGGTTGGTCCGCGACGGACAGGAGCACGACTTCCCGCCCTGGCAAAAAATTGGGCTGACGATCGCATTTTTATCGCCGGTGCTGTCGGGAAGCTTGGATGCGACCGTGCAAGGCCTCGCATCGCCGTAGACCGCGTTTCTGGTCATGGGTCTGGCGCCGCGAGCAGCGCTGCAGGATTACCAAATTTATGGAGCCCGCTGGCTCCCTGAGTAGGA
>CAZTJC010000034.1:15152-43061 GCA_964613945.1 uncultured Acetobacteraceae bacterium | reverse complement strand
TGCCGCCCTACTCGCCGGATCTGAACCCCATCGAGCAGGTGTTCGCCAAGCTGAAAGCGCTACTTCGCAAGGCAGCTACCCGCACCAGAGAAGCCCTTTGGACCACCATCGGACACCTCCTGGGCAGCTTCAGCCCAGCTGAGTGCCGGAATTACCTCGCCAACTCAGGATATGAGTTCGATTAAGTTGGAAAAGCTCTAGAAACTGTGGTTCCAGTCGCCGCCGAGGCCGGAGACGGACGACATGTTGATGATGCAGCCACGGGACGCCCGCAACGCGGCAATGGCTGCCCGGCTCATGTAATAGACGCCGTAGAGATCGGTTTCGATGACGCGGGTGAACGCCGTCGGCTCACCTTCATCGAGCCTGCCGAGATGGTCGACCCCGGCATTGTTGACGAGAATGTCGAGCTGACCGAATTACCCCAGCGTGGCGTCCACAAGCGCCATGCAGGAACCGAGATCGGACACGTCGGTCTCGCAGGTCGTGACCCGGTCGCCCAGCGACTGGGCCAGCTTTTCCAGCCCTGCCCCATTCTTGTCGGCCAGCATGACCGCAGCACCTTCGGCCGCGAAACGTCGGGCGGCACTTTCGCCGATGCCCGACGCGGCGCCCGTCACGATCACGACCTTGCCGTCGAACCGTAGCATTAGATGTCGCCTATCGAGCGACGGGCGTGGAGGCCGACGAACTCCGTAGAACCGTGATCGAAGTGCATCCTAAATTGGTTCCGTATGCTGTGCATGTCGGAAACAACGACGGGTGAACGCCCGTTCAGGATGGAAGCATCAACACTTCAGGCATTAAGTAAGGCGGAGCCGGCTCATTCCGGCTCCGCCTTTGGTTCAGGCCGCTGCGCGGTGTGGCAGCTTCCAGTTCGGGCGAACGAAGTGGCAGGTATATCCGCCGGGATAACGCTCCAGGTAATCCTGGTGCTCCGGCTCCGCGCGCCAGAACGGACCCGCCGGGGCAAGTTCGGTCACCACGCGGCCGGGCCACAGGCCGGAAGCGTTGACGTCGGCGATGGTGTCTTCCGCGATCGCCTTTTGCTGCGGGTTCGCGTACAGGATCATCGACCGGTAGCCAGTGCCACGGTCGTTGCCCTGGCGGTTCGGCGTGGACGGATCGTGAATCTGGAAGAAGAACTCCAGCAGATCGCGATAGCTGATCTTCTGCGGGTCGAAATCGATCTGGATCGCTTCGGCATGGGTGCCGTGGTTGCGGTAGGTGGCGTTCGGCACGTCACCGCCGGCATAGCCGACCTCGGTTGCCAGCACGCCCGGCATCTTGCGGATTAGATCCTGCATGCCCCAGAAGCACCCACCGGCGAGAGTTGCCCGTTCCTGACTCATGCGACGTTCTCCAGCTTTGGTAGATAAGCCCCGTAACCCTGAGCTTCCATGTCGTCGCGGTGGACGAAGCGGAGCGAGGCCGAGTTGATGCAATAGCGAAGGCCGCCGCGGTCGCGCGGGCCATCGTTGAACACGTGACCGAGATGGCTGTCACCATGCTTGGAGCGCACTTCGATGCGGACCATGCCGAGCGAGGCGTCGCGTAACTCGGCGACGTTGTCGGGCTCGAGCGGCTTGGTGAAGCTCGGCCAGCCACAGCCGGACTCGTATTTCTCGGCGCTGGCGAACAAGGGCTCACCGGACACGATGTCGACGTAGATGCCGGGTTGCTTGTTGTTCAACAACGGCCCGGTGCCGGGTCGCTCGGTGCCGCTCTGTTGGGTGACACGGTACTGCTCCGGCGTCAGCGACGCGACGGCGTCGGCGGTCTTCTGGTAATTGGCCATCGAGGTCCTCCTGGAAACAGGATTTGGTGATGCCGGGCGCCGTTGTCGAGAACATCGGGTGGTTCGACAGGGCAAGCCGGATCCGATAATGCGCCATGGCATTCACCACGGACGACTGCCTTGAACCGGAAGATCGAAAGCTTGAAATCCGCACTGAAAAGCGTGTCCGACGGGGCGGCGCAGCTCAAGGAGGCCGGATTCGACGATCTGGCGGCAGAGCTCAAACCGAGCCTGGCCAAGATCCGCCGTGAGATGAATCATCTCGAGGCGGTCAAGGATCACCCGGATTTGTTCGTCTAACCGGTCGGTCGGTCGCGCCGATACGACGCCATTAACCTTTCCGAAACGGCGACGTGATCTCCTGCGGTAAAGGCCGGCCGACCTGGTTGGGAAAGGAATGCACGATGTCGTATGCGATACTTCCAGCTCTTCGCGTCAAGAACGCCGCTGAAAAAGCGCTGTCGGATGCTGCTCCGACCGGGGACGGCATCGATATAAAGCTACCGTTCGAGGGACTCATCGGCCTGTGCCGAGCCATCATGGCGGATCCTAAGGCCGATCATGACATCGCGGTCGATGCCGCCGATTTCGCGTTGATCATGAAACATTACGATTTTACCGATCCCCGACTTATCATGCAGCATGAACATCAATCGACGATGCGGTCTTCCGGCAGGAATTGACGGAGGCGCGGAGCTCGTCGGCCTGGAGACGACCGACGGTCGACCATGCCGAGGATAAGTTTTCCCAGCGGTAGCCTGCTGGCCGCCATGCTCGGCGAGGCCGCTCCGCTCGAAGCAAGGCGTGCGGTGCGACGGCTGCGTGCGGAGTCCGCGCCGGCTCTGGCGATCGACGATGAGATTGTTGGCATGGCGCCGGGACTGGCCGACACCGAGCCGGCGCATTCGGCTGCCGTGCTGGCCGTCGTGCCGCCGTTGTTCTGGCTGGAAGCGCGGCGGACGGGTAGTGCCGGCGGCATCGACGGATGGGTTGTCGAGGCCAAGCCCGGGGGTCTCGCCGTGCGCGGCTTCGGCATCGATGACGGAGCACAAGCGATGCCGGAACCGACCGGGGCGCTACTGGTGCCGTTCGGCGCCGCCGGACCTCCGGAGGACGCGCCGACGCTTTACCTGAGAGGCCTGCTCACCGCAGCGAGCTTGCCCGAGCTTCTGTCGCAGATGGGCGAAAGCTCACCCATCATGCTTCTTGCGGCGGACGCCCCGGCGCAGGATGCCGGTATCCTGCGCGGCCTGAAGCTGCTCGTCGCCATACCGCCGGAAGCCGCTCCAGGCTGAGGCTCAAGCGCCGTATCAGGCTCGGCTTGGCTGGGCGAGGATTCCATAGCCAGGCCGGGGGTGTGGCGGTCACCAGACTCCGCTTTTCTTCCGCAGTGAGCGTCACCAGCGAACACAGTGCCGCGTGCAGGCTGTCGTGGGGCGTGATCTTACCCAGGCCATCGATCACCCACACCCAATGCACCCCGAGGAAGACCGTCGCGATCGGCTTTCGTCTCGGCACCTGGCAGATCTCCAGGGCTTCATCCGCCTCGACGAAGTTGTGCGAAAAGCTCAACCGAAAGCCACGCGACCGGACCATCTCCGCCCACCGCACCGCCAGCAGGCTGTCGACTACGCTGAATGCGCCTCCGACCTCGCCTCGGCTGGACGACAATCCCGCGTCAACCGTTGCGTTCGCATCGCTCACACTGTTCGCCTTCCGATCGCGGCGGCACCGGAACAGCCGTGCCAACTCGAGCGCACCCTGGCACCGAGCTAGCGGCCGCCTCCATCGGAAGTCAGGGGTATCTGCGTAAGGTCGGCGTTAAGTTTGCCGGAGCGTCGCGAGCAAATTGGCCAGGTCGGCGGCGCTCCGCATCCGAGCGATCGCCTCGGGAACCCCGGCAAATCCGGGACGCCCACTAGCAGCATCGTCGAATTTCGCCCGCAGATCCCTGACGCCCCGGATCTTCATCGTCGTCCGGCTGAGCTGCCGACCGTCGCGGGTCCGGACATCCACCCGAGCGAAACGCTTCTCCGGCGCCTCCCCGATCGACGGCACGGTCTCGTCGACCTGGCGCCGGATGCGGGGCAGCAGGTGCGCGATGTCGTCGCGCAGCGGCCGATCGGCAAACGCGTCGACGCTAAGTCGCCCGTCGACCAGCGCGGCCGCGATCACGTATTCGACGCTGAAGCGGCCATCCAGGCCGTTGCGCGGCTCCGTCACCACCAGCGCCGCCTCGCCGCCCGGCGGAAACGTCACTACCGCCTCGTCCAGGTCATCGGCACCCAGACCGTGTTCCGCGATCAGGTCGAAGATGGCATCTGCCGGAAGGTGACTGGCGCCGCAGCACGGGTATGCCTTGAACGCCAGCCCAGGCGACGAGATCTCCCAAGGCGCGCCCCACCCCTCGACGCAGCGCTCCGGCGTTGCCGCGCCGAAGCCGAACGCTGCGAAGAAGCCGAGCTTGCCGTCCAGGAAGGCCGGGTTGCCGTGCAGCCCGGCCTGCGCGAGTTGCACCGCCAGCACCGCCGACCGTGCCGCCAACCCGGCGTGCAACGGCTTGACCTCGGTCGCGAATTGCAGCCGCAGCCCGGCCGATTGCGTCGCCGCGATCCCCAGCGCATTCGCCAGCAGCGCCGGCGCGAGCCCAAGCAGATGGCCCAGCGCCGCCGCCGCGCCGATCGGGCCGAGCGTCGCAGTGTTGTGAAAGCACGTCTCGTAATGGCGCGTGCCCATCGCACGCCCGAGCCGGGCCATCGCTTCGACACCGACGACGTAAGCGGCCAGCATCGCATCGGCGGTTGCGCCGGTGTCTTCCGCCACCGCCAACAGCGCCGGCAGGATCACCGTGCTGGGATGCCCGCGAACGCCGACCTGGACGTCGTCGTAATCCAACACGTGCCCCAGCGTGGCGTTGAGCAGCGCCGCCGTTTGAGCATCGATACGGTCGGCATAGCCGATCAGGCTGGCCCGCGCGCTGCCTGCTCCCGTCAGCAAGGTGGTTTTAACTTTCAGGTAAGCGCTGTCGTCCAGTCCGCCGACGGCACAGGCCAGGAAATCGAGCACGCCATCGCGCGCGGCGGCGATCGCGGCGTCATCGGGCGTGCTGGCGGCGATCGCTTCGGCGTAACGGCGAGTCAGATCGGACATGAGAAGCCTCCTAGACGAAGCGGTTGGCGGGGCGGGCCAGGCCGAGATTCTCGCGCAGCGTTTGGCCTTCGTACTCACGGCGGAACAGTCCACGGCGCTGCAGTTCCGGCACCACGTGGTCGACGAACAGGTCAAACTGCGTCGGGAACCAGGGCGGCATAATGTTGAAGCCGTCGGCGGCCTCGCTCTCAAACCAGGTTTGCAGGTAGTCGGCGATCTCGCTCGGCGTGCCGCGGACGATGCCGTGGCCGCGCGCCATGCCGGCATGGATGGCCAATTCCCGCACGGTAAGGTTCTCCCGCCGCGCCAATGCGGTCAGCAGCTCGGCCCGGCTACGCAGCTCGTCCGAGATCGGCAGGTCGGGCAACGGTGCATCGAGGTCAAAGGCGCGCGCGTCGTGACCGAGCCGATCGGACAGTAGCGCTAGGGCGCCGCCGAGGTCGGTGAGGTCGCGCAGCCGGTCGTAGTTGGCATCCGCTTCGGCCCGGTCGCGCCCGATGATGGGGAATACGCCGGGCATGACAGCGATGGCGGCCGGGTCGCGGCCGTTCTGCACCATCTTGCCTTTCAGGCTGCGGTAGAAGGCCTGGGCCTCGGCGAGATCGCCCTGGGCGGTGAACACGATGTCCGCCGTCCGCGCCGCCAGGTCCTGACCCGGGCCGGAGGAGCCGGCCTGGATGATGATCGGATGGCCCTGCGGCGGCCTGGAGGCGTTCAGCGGGCCACGCACGGTGAAGTGCTTGCCCTTGTGATCGAGCACGTGCATCCGCGATGCATCGACGAACTGGCCGGTAGCCTTGTCCATCGTGATCGCGCCGTCCTCCCAGCTGTCCCACAGCCCCTTGCACACGTCGACGAACTCTTCGGCGATCTCGTAGCGCAGGTCGTGATCCGGATGGGTGCCGCGGGTGAAGTTGGCGGCGGAGCGGGCGTAGCTGGTGGTGACCACGTTCCAGGCGGCGCGGCCGCGGCTGAGGTGGTCCAGTGAGGCGAATACCCGGGCGGTGTGGAACGGTTCGCCATAGGTCGTGGACGCGGTCGAGGCCAGGCCGATGTGCTTGGTGGACATGGCCAGGGCGGCCAGCAGCGTGATGGGTTCCAGGCGTACGACGGTGGAGGGGTGCGCGTCGGGCCCGGTGGTCAGCCCGTCGGCGAGGAAAAACAGGTCGAACAGGCCGCGCTCGGCCGTGTGGGCGATGCGTTGCAGCAGGTCGAGGTTCTCGCCGCCGGCCTCGGCGTCCGGCAGGCGCCAGCTGGAGACGTGGTGCCCGGTGGCTTGGACGAAAACGCCGAGATGCATCTGTCGTGTCATGATGGTCGAGGCTCCTGTCGAAGTGGTTTTAAATCACGCTGGCCAGGAATTCCGCCGTGCGGGCCTCGCGCGGGGCGGCGATCATGGCGCGCGCGGGGCCGCTCTCGATGATGCGGCCGGCTTCCATGAACACCAGGTGGTCCGCGACCTCGCGGGCGAAGCCGATCTCGTGGGTGACGACGATCATGGTCATGCCGCGCTGCGCCAGGAGCTTGATGACGCCCAGCACCTCGCCCACCAATTCCGGGTCCAGCGCGGAGGTCGGTTCGTCGAACAGCATCACCTCCGGCTCCATGGCCAGGGCGCGGGCGATGGCGACCCGCTGCTGCTGCCCGCCGGACAGGGCGCGCGGCCAATCGGCGGCGCGGTCGGCCAAGCCGACCTGAGCCAGCAGATCCCGCGCCTGCGTCTCGGCGTCCCGGCGGGAGCGGCCGAGGATCTGCCGTGGCGCTTCGGTGAGGTTGTCGAGCACGGACAGGTGCGGGAACAGGTTGAAGCCCTGGAACACCATGCCGACGCGAGCGCGCTGCCGGGCGACCTGGCGCTCGCTCATCTCGTGCAGCCGGCCCCCGCGCAACTGGTAGCCCATGAGTTCGCCGCCGACGCGGACCGTGCCGCTGTCGATCCGTTCGAGCTGGTTGATGCAGCGCAGCAGGGTGGACTTGCCGGAGCCGGACGGGCCGATGATCGCGCAGACCTGGCCCGCCGGCACGTCCAGCGACACCGTGTCCAGCACCAGCTTGGCGTCGAAGCGCTTGCTGATCCGGTCGATAGCGACGTCGCTGCTCCTCATCGGGCGGCCCCCCGCCCGAAATAACCCTCGAGCCAGCGCTGCACGACCGAGAGCAACGACGTCATCAGCACGTACCAGAGCGCGGCAACGATCAGCAGCGGGATCACTTCATAGGTGCGCTCGTAGATCACCTGCGCGGAATACAGCAGGTCCTGCAATGCCACGACCGACACCACGGAGGTGGTCTTGAGCATGCTGATCACCTGGCTGCCGGCAGGCGGCAGCATCGTGCGCATCGCCTGCGGCAGCACGATGCGCCAGACCGTGCGCAACGGCGTGTAGCCGAGCGCGCGCGCCGCCTCGGTCTGTCCGTGGCCGACGCTCATCATGCCGCTGCGGACGATCTCGGCGGCGTAAGCGGCTTCGTGCAGCACCAGTGCGATCACCGCGGCGCCGAAGGTGCCGATCACGCTGTTGGTGGGCGCGGACCAGGCCGTGCCAAGGCCGGGCAGCGCCAGAGCCAGATTTGGGTAAAGGGCGGCGATGTTGAACCAGAAGAACAGCTGCACCAGCATCGGCACCGAGCGAAACAACCAGGTGTAGCCCCAGGAGATCGCCGCCAGCACCGGGTTGCCGGACAGGCGCATGATCGCGAGCACCAGGCCGCCGGCGAACCCGGCGATCACGGCGATCACCGTCAGCTCGATCGTCAGCTTTACGCCCGACAGGATCGTGGCGCCGGTCAGGTTCGAGGCGACCACATCCCAGTGGATGCGGGGATTTTGGCCGAGTGATAGGCAGGCGGCTGCCAGCAAGCCCAGCGCAGCCGCGGCGACGATCCAGCGGCCGAAATGCCGCCGGGGCACCAGCGGCGGCATGGCGGCCTGGGGCAAGGCCGCAGTCACGGCCGGGTCGGCGCGGCGTCCAGGATCGCGCCGTTCTGCCGGGCCTCCGCCACGGCGCCGAAATCCAGATCCCACTTGTGCAGGATCGCGGCATAGGTGCCGTCGGCGATGAGGCTGTTCAGCGCTTGGGCCACCAAGGGCGTGAGCGGCGAGCCTTTCTGCAACCCGATGCCGACGAAGTCGCTCGGCACCTGATACACGCCGGTCATGGCCAGCGCGTCATGCGAGACGGAAACCATGTAGCGCAGCCCCTCGAACGGCCCGAAGAACCCGGGCACCCGACCGCTGAGCACCGCCTGCACGCCGGCGGGCCGCCCAGGAAACAGCGGCACCGTGATCGGCTTGCGCCCGGCCGCGACGCAGGCCTCGTTCTGGCGCAGCAACACATCCGCGTTGGTGGTGCCCGACCCGGCGCCGATCGTCTCGCCGCACAATCCCATCAGGTCGGTGGCCGGGGTTTCCGGCGCCCCCTGCTTGGCTCGCACGAGGCCGAGGCGGTTGCTGTTGAAATACGACACGAAATCAACCTGCGTCAGCCGCTCGGTAGTAACGCTCAGGTTCGCCAGCGCCGCTTGATAGCGTCCGCTGGACAGGCCCGGCACGATGTTGCCGAAGCCACCGGCGTTCACCCAGTGCGGCTCGAGCCCGAGGCGGTGGGCGACCGCGCTCATGATGTCGATCTCGCGGCCGGCCAGAGTGCGGTTGTCGTCCATGACGAACACGGTGGGCGGTGTGTTCGGGTTGGTCGCGATGGTGAGCACGCCGCCGGCGCGGAGCGGCTCCGGCACCTGCTGGGCCAGGGCTGGCAATGGCGCGACCGTTATTTCCGTCTTGAACGGCAGGCCGGTGGGAGCTGGTGCCTGGGCATGGGCCATCGGCAGCATGAGACCGATGGCGATGGCGCCGGCGGCAAGGGGTAGAAGTCCACGACGGGTCATGGCGCTCCAGACATATAGAGTGTGGAAGGGGCAGCCGGTCGTCGACTGATGCGGGACGGGCAAGGACAACGATTTGCCTTCCGGGTCTATGCCTACACTATCGAAAGCAATTTTCGGCTCTCAGATCTACGCTCAAATAGAAATTGTATCTACCTTGGCATGATCTCGGGAGAACTGCCGTCTCCTCGTCAGGCGCGACCAGCGACGGCGTCACGGACCCGGCCGCCGCAGCGTGCCAGGCGTTTCGCTGCCTCGGCAGCGTCCACCTGCGCGAGCAGAGCGACGACCGCCTGCTTAACGCTGCCGTCACCGGCGGCCAGCGCCGCCGATGCAGCTTGTGGATCGGCGCCGGTAATCTCCTGGACAATCCGCAGCGCCCGGCGCCGGAGCTTGTCGTTGGTCGCACGCACGTCGATCATCCAGGCGCCATAAGTCTTGCCGAGCGCCACCATCGCGGCCGTGCTGAGTGCGTTCAGCGCAATCTTCTGCGTGGTCCCCGCCGTCATCCGGGTGCTGCCGGCCACGATTTCGGCTCCGGTCAGGATCTCGACGGCGAGGTCGGCGGCAGCAGCAGCCGGGCTCCCGGCGTTGTTGACGATGGCGACCGTCAGCGCGCCGCACGCCCGCGCATGGGCGAGGCCGCCGACCACGTAGGGTGTGCGGCCGGATGCGGCGATGCCGATCACGGCGTCGCCCGGGCCGAGCCCGTGCGCGTCCAGCGCCGTCGCGGCAGCCCGGCGATCGTCCTCTGCGCCCTCGGCTGCCACGAGCATGGCGCCGGGACCGCCGGCCAGCAGCGCGATCACCAGACCAGGGGGCGCGCTGTAGGTTGGGCCGAGCTCGGCGGCGTCCAGGACTGCGAGCCGGCCGGGGGTGCCGGCACCGAGCGTGAACAGGCGACCGCCGGCCTGCATGCGCGCGGCGATCGCGTTGGCCGCCGTGGCGAGTTGATCGGCGGCGCGGGCCAAGGCGTCCTGCGCGTCGCGCTCGGCCGCCAGCACCAGGCGCGCGACGTCGCCCGCCGGCCACAGGTCGAGGTCGTCCAGACCCGGACGCCTCCCTTCCGTCGCCAGCAGGTCCAAGCGGTGCGACGCGGCATCGACACCGACCGCCCGGCACACGCCGGGTTCATGGGGCGTCGCATAATCCAGCGCGAGGCGGCGGGCGCCCTCGAGCGAGGTTCCGGCTGGCGGTATCGGCGTCACAGCACCGCCCAGCGTGTCGAGGAGTGGCTGGACCAACCCGGCTCGCATCCCCGACAAGCCACCGCACACCGCTAGGCGAACACCAATGGCCTCGGGCGGCAGGACCGACCGAACCGTTCGCGTCAGCGCCATGCCCGCCTCGGTCAGCAGCCCGGCAGCGACGGCATCGTCCGTGCCGGCCGCCACCACGTCGGCGGCAAAGCTAGCCGCCAGGCGCGCCGGGTTGTCGCTGCGCTCCAACTGCGCCGCCAGCGACGCCACCGGCCCGAAGCGCCTCTCGGCCAATGCGCTGAGCCTCGTCGGCGGCCCGCGGCCGTCCCGCGCGCGCAGCACCGCCTGTAATCCGTGCAGCCCGAGCCATGCACCGCCGCCCTCGTCACCGAGCCATGGCCCCCAGCCATCGGAGCGCCGCATTCCGCCAGCCGCATCGACATGGACGGCCACGGCGCCGGTGCCGATCGCCAACACGACGCCCGGCGCACCGTCCAGCGCGCCGAGGTGGGACGTCACCGCATCGCTCGCCACCGCGACCCGGTTCGCGGGCAGAGCCGCACAAAGCCGGTGAGCCAGCGCCTGCGCCGCCGCCGGGTCGGCGAGTGCGCCGGCGGCCCCTACCCCGACGGCATCGACCCGCGACAGCCCGGCCGCGCGAAGGAGCGGCAATGCGACCTGGAGAATGACCGCCAGCGCCGGGCTCTCGCCCCGGGGAGATGCGAGGCCGGGGGCCCCTACCCCATCGGCGTCCGTGACGACCTCTCCGACCCACAAGCGCGCCCGGCACCCGGTCTTGCCCAGATCGATCGCCAGCACGCTCATCGGCACATCAACCACTCAGGACCTTGAGCATGCTGTCCAGCCCGGCCGGCGTGAGCGGGAACATGCGGTCGCCGACCAGCGTGCGGACCAGTCGGATGGAGTGGGTGTTGTTCCAGTACTCGGATGCCACCGGGTTGAGCCAGGCGCTGCGCGGCCAGTGCCCGACGAGGCGCGACAACCAGGTGGCGCCGCTCTCCTCGTTGCGATGCTCGACGCTGCCGCCGGGCTGGATGATCTCGTACGGGCTCATTGTGGCATCGCCGACGAAGATGGCGCGGTACTCCGGGCCGTAGGTGCGGATGATCTCGGTCGTCGAGACGGTGAGATCGCGGCGGCGGGTGTTCTGCTGCCACAGGCGCTCATACGGGCAGTTGTGGAAGTAGAAGAAATTCAGGTTCTTGAACTCGCTTCGCGCGGCGGAGAACAACTCCTCCGACACCCGGATGTAATCGTCCATGGAGCCGCCAACGTCGAAGAACAGCAGCAGCTTGACCGTGTTATGCCGCTCCGGCACCAGCTTGAGGTCGAGCGAGCCGGCATTCTGCGCCGTGGCGCGGATGGTGCCGGCCATGTCCAGCTCTGTCGCCACGCCTTCGCGCGCGAACCGGCGCAGGCGGCGCAGCGCCAGCTTCAGATTGCGCGTGCCCAGTTCCACGCCGTCGTCGAGGTCGCGGAACTCGCGCTCGTCCCACACCTTGGCGGCCCGGCGATGGCGGCTCTCGGCTTGGCCGATGCGGACGCCTTCGGGATTGTAGCCGTAGGCGCCGAACGGCGAGGTGCCGGCGGTGCCGATCCACTTGCTGCCGCCCTGATGCCGCCCCTGCTGCTCGGCCAGCCGTTGGCGCAGCGTCTCCATCAGCGCGTCGAAGCCGCCGAGCGCCGCCACCTGGGCCATCTCCTCCGGCGTGAGGTGCTTTTCCGCCATTCGGCGCAGCCATTCCTCCGGCAGTTCCCTGGCCTCCACCTCGTCCGCCCCGGCTTCGAGGCCTTTGAACACCTGCGCGAACACGCGGTCGAAGCGGTCGAGGTGACGCTCGTCCTTGACCAGCGCGGCGCGGCTCAGGAAGTAGAAATCCTCCACGTCGTACTCGGCGACCCCGGCCCGCACCGCACCGAGCAGGGCGAGGTATTCGGTGATCGTCGCCGGAACCCCCGCGTCGCGCAGGGCGAACAGGAAGGTCGTGAACACGACTACTGACCGCGGCGGTTCAGGAACATCAACCGCTCAAACAGATGCACGTCCTGTTCGTTCTTGAGCAGCGCGCCATGCAGCTTCGGCAGCCCAGCTTCCCGCTCGCGCAATGCATCGGGCGGGATATCCTCGATCATCAGCAGCTTGAGCCAGTCGAGCAGTTCCGACGTCGCCGGCTTCTTTTTGATGCCGGGCATGTCGCGCACCTCGAAGAATACGGTCAGCGCCTCACGGACTAGGTCGTCGCGCAGGCCAGGATAATGCGTGGCCACGATGCGCTCCATGGTCGGGCGGTCGGGGAAGCGGATGTAATGAAAGAAGCAGCGGCGCAGGAACGCGTCGGGCAGCTCTTTCTCGTTGTTCGAGGTGATGATGATGACCGGGCGATGACGGGCGGCGATCGTCTGCCGCGTCTCGTAGACGTAGAACTGCATGCGATCGAGTTCGAGCAGCAGGTCGTTGGGAAACTCGATGTCGGCCTTGTCGATCTCGTCGATCAGGACGACCTGGGGGCGATCGGCGTCAAAGGCTTCCCATAATTTGCCGGGCACGATGTAGTGCGCGATGTCGGCCACCTTGGGGTCGCCGAGCTGGCTGTCGCGCAGGCGGGAGACGGCGTCGTATTCATAGAGGCCCTGCTGCGCCTTGGTGGTGGATTTGACGTGCCACTCGACCAGCGGCATGCCGAGCGCGGTCGCTACCTCGCGGGCCAGCACGGTCTTGCCGGTGCCGGGCTCGCCCTTGACGAGCAAGGGGCGCTGGATGGCCACCGCCGCGTTGACCGCGACTTCGAGGTCGCGGGACGCGATGTATCGATCGGTGCTTTTGAAACCCTGAGCCAAGTGCCTGACTGCCCCCTATTGCTGGATCGACCTTCCGCTCCAACCCTGCGCAGCGTCAACCAGCCATCGAGCCGCCATCCACGGCGTAAGCGTTGCCGGTGCAGAAGCTGGCCTCGTCGCTGGCCAAGAACAGCATCAACGCCGTCACCTCCTCGACCCGACCATAACGGCCGGCCGGGATGCGGGCGATGCCGGCCCGGCGCGCGGCGTCAACATCGGCCGGGTTACGGCCCTTCTCGATGGCGGCGATCATGCGGGTGTCGATGGGGCCGGGATTGACGGTGTTGACGCGGATCTTGTCTGCCGCCCCCTCGATTGCGGCGGACTTCATCATGCCGACCACCGCGTGCTTGCTGGCGCTGTAGGGCGCGATGAATGGCGAGCCTTTCAGCCCGGCGATCGAGGAGGTGATGACGATGCTGCCGCCTCCCTGCTTCATCACCGGCATCAGCGCCGACAGCCCGAGCCAGACGCCGCGGACGTTGATGGCCATGACGCGGTCGAAGCTCGCCAGCGACGAGGTGCCGATCGGCCCGATCTCGCCTTCCGTGCCGGCGTTCAGCAACGCGATGTCGACCTTGCCGAAGCGGGAGATCGCCTCGGCCGTGTAGCGCGCGGCGCTGTCGTCCAGCGCAACGTCGGTGGCCAGCGTCGCAACGTCCGGCCCTAACTCGGCCGCCATGTGCGCCAAGGCGTCCGCATCGAGATCGACCAGGAGGAGCCGTGCGCCCTCGGCGATGAAACGTTGGGCAGCGCCACGGCCGATGCCGCCCGTCGCTCCGGTGATGATCGCTACCTTGCCGTCCAGCCTCGCCATGGTCGTGCTCCTCCGCTACCGGCGATCTGTCGCCGCCGGTTTATCTGCCTCGCACCATAGACCCGGTTCGGTGACCGAGTCAGTCGCCGGCGCCATCCAATTGCGACGCGAGCAGCGGCGAGGCGTGGTGCGCAGCCACCGGCGGCAGCAATCCGACACGCGCGAAGGCCGACGCGACGTAGTAGGCCGATTTGAACGCCAATACGGGACCGACCTGCTTCCAGCTGCCGCGCAGGTTGCCGGCAAGAAGGCTGACCAGGCCGTCGCGCATGCGGAAACGATTGCTCGGCTGCATGAACAGGAAGCGCAGCGCGGGGGTGTTGATGCGATAGACCAGCCAGGCTAGCCGCTGCATGGCGCGGCGGATGTCGCGTTCCATCCGCGTCGCCTTGGCCTGGCCGCGCGCCGGGCTCTCGAGCCAGGCATCGGCGACGTCGGCGCCCATCTCGCCGGCGGTCATGGCCAGCAGCACGCCGCTGCTGAACATCGGGTCGAGAAAGGCGAAGGCGTCGCCGATCAGCAGGTGTCCGTCGCCTTGGGCGCGGTCGGCATAATAGGAGTAGTTGCCGGTGCCGACCACGTCGGAAACCATCTCGGCGTGCCGCATGCGGTCGCGCACGGTGGGCGCGCCCCCGATGCGCTGGGTGAGCAGGTCGCGCGACGTGCCGGTGCGGCCCTTGAACGCCGATGCGTTGCCGACGAAGCCGACGCTCATGATGTCGTTGGGCAGCGGGATCAGCCAGAACCAGCCATCCTCGGCCAAGTGCACGCTGATGTAGCCTTCGTGCTCGCCGGACCGGCGCTCGACGCCGCGGAAGTGGGCGTATACCGCGGCGGTGTTGTTCTGCTTGTTGGACTGTTTGCTTCCGGAGCGATTGGCCATGAATGTGTCGCGCCCCGATGCGTCGAGCACGTAGCGGGGAGCGAAATGCTGCACCGTGCCGTCCGGCCCGACCGCCTCGACCGCGGCGCGGCCATGGGCGGCACCGGGCGTGAACTTCGTGACCTTGATGCCCTCCTGCGTCCGCGCGCCGCGCTGCGCCGCGGTCCGGAACAGGATCTGGTCGAGTTGCGCGCGGGGGACCTGCCAACTCGAGGTGAAGCGCTTGTCGAGCCCATGCGCGAAGGAGAACTGCACCGCCTTGCCGGTATCGTCGGAAACGAACTCGGCTCCCGGCTTGTAGGTGCCGATGGCGGCGACCTGGTCGCGCACGCCGAGGCGGTCAAAGATCGCGGTGTTCAACGGCAGCAAGGACTCACCGATGTGGAAGCGCGGGTGATGCTCCTTCTCCAGCAGCACCACGTCGCGGCCGCGTTCGGCCAGCAGCGCGGCCGCCGTGGAGCCGGCGGGGCCACCGCCGATCACCAGGATGTCGCACTCGGTCGGCATCAGGCCATCCCTCCGTTGATCGAAACAACTTGCCCGGTAATGTAACTCGACCGATCCGAACAAAGAAAGCCAACAAGGTCGGCCACCTCCTCCGGGGTGCCGGCGCGGCGCATCGGCACGATCTCGGCGATGCGCTTGGCGTCCATGGCCACCTCCACCGCGGGCGAGGCGATCACGCCGGGGGCCACGGCATTGACGGTGATGCCGCGGCTGGCCACCTCGCGGGCCAGCGACTTGACCGCGCCGATCAGCCCGGCCTTCGCGGCGGCGTAGTTCACCTGCCCGCGATTGCCCATCAGCGCCGAAACGGAGGACAGCGCGACCACCCTGCCCCATCGCGTCGCCATCACCGGCAGCAGCAACGGATGCAGCACGGCGTAGAACCCGGTCAGCGACACGTCGATCACGTCGCGCCACTGTGCCTCGCTCATCCCGGCCATCGGCACGTCGTCATGGGTGCCGGCATTGTGCACGACGATCTGCGGCACGCCGTCGGCCATCACCCGGGTCATCGCGGCTTCGGTCGCGGGCACGTCGCGCAGGTCGCAGCTCAGCGCCTCGGCCGAACCACCTTCGGCCACGATCGCCGCAGCCAGCGCTTCTGCCCGCGCCAGTCCGGCATGAGCGTGGATCAACACGTGGGCGCCGTCAGCGACCAAGCGTCGGCAGATCGCAGCGCCGAGCGGGCTTGATCCACCCGTGACCAAGGCCCGTCTCATCGCGGCAGGGCGATGCTGAAACGGCCGGTGATCAGCGACGCGGCGGCGGCGCTGCCGATGATGAAGTCATAGACCATGCCGAAAGCCTCCTGGCTGGCGAGGATCGACTGGACCGACAGTTCGCCGAGTGCCGGATCATCTAGCCGGTCGGCGTGCAAGACGATGTTGCGGAGTGACGCCGCGTATCCGGCGCGCTGCGCTTGTCCGCCGGCGAGCAGCGCGCCGTGCAGTGCCGCCGCCTGCAAGGCGTATTCGACGCCGCAGAGGCCGGCCAGGCGACCGGACTCGCGCAAGGGGTTGGCCGGGTTCAGGTGCGAGCGCGCGGCGCAGACGATGCTCTCGGCATCCCAACGGACCACGCGATCGAGCAGCACCATCGCCCCGCCATGCGGGATCAGCGCGGCGATGTCGCTCATGGCTGTAGCTCGATGCTCAGCCGGCCCTGCAGGTAGGGCAGATCGAACCGGAATGGCTGCCCGCGGGCCAGGGCGGCCAGCAGATGCAGCGCCCGTGCGGCCGGGTTGTCCTGGGCAAGCGCCTGAAGCACCGGGTCGAGCGGTAGGATGGGCGGGGATGCGGCATCGTGGTGAAGCGTTACCCTGAGCAACGGGCCGGGACCGTCGCCTAGCACCAGGGCGGAGGCGAACAGCTTACCGGTCGGGCGGGTGGCTGCCATGGGCGCCGGCAGCGGGTAATCGTAGCAACACAGCAGGACGGGGCTGCCGGGATCGGCCATCGCCACCAGCAGGCTGGCCGGCCAGGTATCGTCGTTGCAGCCGATGCAAGTGGCGGGGCGATGGCTGCCGGTGGCAATCGACCAATAGCCAGCCGGCGCATTGTGCACGGAATTGTGGAACAGCGTAGGGGAGACGACGCGTTCGCCCGGCGCGGCCGTCGCCAAGGCATCGAGGATGGTGCCGATCACCGGCCCGTCGCCGTTGCTGCTGCCGAACACGGCGCGGAGCGACCCGGCCGGCAAACCGGATGCTTGTGCTGCCTCCTGGGCCGGTGCGAGGGCAAGGCGGACCACCGGACCGGTGCGCCGCCGCTCGGTGGCAGGCAGCAGCGTTGGCGGCGGCGGCGGCGCATCGGTGGGCGCGTAAGACTGTTCGCCGGCGAGAACGGGGCGCGCCGCCGCCCAGCCCTCCAGGCCCGGTCCCCAGACCGAGACACCCAACACACGCGCAGACAACGTCATCCGAGGTAGCCGAGCACGATGCTGCAATTAATGCCGCCGAAGCCGAACGAGTTGCTGAGCACGCGGCGCACCGGCCGCTGCAGCGTGGTGGTGGCGACCTGCGCGCGAAAGGCCGGATCCGTCCGCTCGACGCCCAAGCAACCGGCGACGAAGCCTCCCGCCATGCACTGTGCTGCGATCACGGTCTCGAGGATGCCGCAAGCGCCCAGCGTGTGCCCAGTCCAGCCCTTGGTGGAACTGCACGGCACCGCGTCGCCGAACACGGCAGACACGGCCATGTCCTCCATCGCATCGTTGGCGCGGGTGCCGGTGCCGTGCAGGTTGATCCAGTCGATGTCGCCGGGTGCCAGGCCGGCCGCGTCCAGGGCGTCGCGCATCGCGGCGGCCGCGCCATGTCCCTCTGGATGCGGGGTCGACATATGGTGCCCGTCGCTGCTGGCGCCGGCGCCCAACAAGGCGAGGCCGTCGCCGTCGCGCTCCATCAGGGCGAAGCCGGCGGCCTCGCCGACCGAGATGCCGCTCCGCTCGGTATCGCAGGGACGGCAGGGCGTCGGCGAAATCAGCTCGAGCGCCTGGAAACCCTGCAGCGTCATGCTGCACAGGCTGTCGGCCCCGCCGACCACGGCGGCGTCGCAGAGCCCGGCGCGGATCAGGTTGCCGGCATCCATGAACGCCCGTGCGCTGCTGGCGCAGGCGGTCGAGATCACGAAGGCGGGGCCGGTCAGCGCGAGGGCGGCGCGGACGTAACCGCTCAACGAATAAAGGTCCTGCGTGCGCATGTAGTCGAAGCCCGGCGGCAGCGCGCCGTCGGCGGTGCGGTGGCGATACGCCTCCTCGGCGGCCAGAATGCCGCTGGTGCTGGTGCCCAGCACCACGGCGATGCGATGCGCGCCATATCGCTCGCGCGCCGCCACGACGGCTTCGGCAAAGCCGTCCGTCCGCAGCGCAAGATCCGCCAAGCGGTTGTTGCGGCAGTCCCACCCCATGAGGTCGTCCGGCAGGGCATGCGCCTCGACGCCATCGATCCGGCCGATCCAGCCGCCCACGCTGCGGTCGAAATCGTTGGGCCGCAAACCGCCCTGCCGGGCCCGCAGCGCGTCGCCATGTGCGGCCCCGCCGTGTCCGAGTGCCGAGACGGCGGTAGTGGCCGTCAGGAATAACGGGTTCATGCGGCGGCCGGTGCCTCTCCGGCGATCAAGAAGGCGAACGCCAACGCCGAGATCGCCCCACAGGCGACGGTGACGCCGATGTCGCGCAGGAGCGGGGTTTGGCAGAGGGCCAGCAGGCCAAAGGTCAACAGGGTCATCGCGTTACAGGTCACCAGAGTCGTCAAGGTGCGGGCGCGTTCTTCCGCGTCAAGCTGCCGACGGGCAAAGAACAGCGCGTAGTCGAGCCCGACGCCGGCGACAAGCTGCAACGCGATCAGGTGAATCAACGACAGCCGCACCCCAAATGCCGTGAGCACCGCAACCGTCACCAGCATGGCCGCCAACACCGAGCCGAGCACGCGCAGCACCATCGATGCCCGCCGCAACCCGGCGCCGAGCACGATCGACACCAGCACCAGGCTCGCCGCGAGCCAACGCCAGGCCCGCGCCGTGTAGCCGGCGAGGATGCCGCCCAGCTCTCCGCGCACGTCGACATAGGTGGCGTCGGTTCCGGCGAAACTCCGGGCCAGCACCGCCGGGTCGGTGACGCCATGCAGGATGACGGGGCCACGCCAGGTGCCGGCGCGCCCGCTCAACAGCGGTTCGAGCCGTGCGCCGAGTGGCGTGCCGGCCAGGTCGGCCAGGGTCAACGGCGCGAGGCGATGGCTGGCATCGACTGCGGCCAGGAAAGGTTGAAAGGCGGCGTCGCGGAATGGCAGGCCCACTCGTGCCTGCTCGACGCGGTCGGCCAGGGTGGCGGCGTCAGGCAGGGCGGTGGCGCGGGCCCGCTGCTTGGCGGCGCTGGGCAGCAGGCGAGCGGCATCGTCGGTGCCGGCGATCACCCCGTCGGTGCGAAGTCGGTCGAGCAGCGGCGCCAGTCGCTCCTGGCGCTGCAGCACCGTTTCGGCATCGGGCCCCTGCACCAACAGGATCTGACCGGCGTCGGGCGCGCCGATCTCCGCGCGCAGGGCCTGGTCCAACGCGCGCGACTCTGCCGGCACCGGGCTGAGATTGGCCAGGTCGCCTTCCCAGTGCGGCCCGCCAATGGTCATTAGATAACCGGTCGCCAGGAGCACCGGCACTGCCGCCATCCGGCGCCAGCGCCGCCAAGCCTCGAGCCGAGGCAGCCAGACTGGGTCGCCGGCCGAGACCGGGGCGAGGTTGGCGGCCACGATCAGCCGGGGCAGCCCGACCCAGGTGAGCAGCGCGCAGGTCGCCAGGCCGACGGCGGAGAACACTCCGAGCTGTGCCAGGCCGGGAAAACCGGAGAACACCATCGCCGCCAGGCCAAGCGTGGCGGTGATGACGGCCAGTACGAAGGCACGCCCGATCCGCGCCCGTGTCGCGGCAGCGGCCTCGCCGCGCTTGCGATGCCCAATCATCAGCACCGGGTAATCGACCGACACGCCCAGCATGGTGGCGCCGAAGCCGAGCGCCACGCCATGCACGGAGCCGAAGCCGAGTTGCACGGCGGCGGCTGCGACCGCGACGCTCAGCACCACCGGCGCGGCGATGGCGGCGATGACCAGCAGCGAGCGGAAGCGCCACCACAGCAGGCCGGCGATCAGGACGGTGGACAGCACCGATAGCCGTTCGACGTCGCCGCGGATGGCGCGGGCGGCATCGCGGGCGAACACGGCGGGGCCGGCGATCAGCAAGCGAGCGGAGCCGGGGTTCGCAGCCTCGAACGCGGCGGCGATGGCGGCGGTGGCGGCCTCCTGCGCCGGGACGTCCATGCCGCCGGCATTGGTACGGGCCAGCAGCAGCGCCCGGTCACGGTCGGCGGCGAACCAGGCGCCGTCGATGCTGCGCACCCGGCTCTCCCCGGACCAGCCGCGCAGCATATTCAGGAACGCACCCGGCGGGTCCGCCAGCCCGAACTGCGCCACCAGCGGCGCCGCGGAGGATTGCAGTTGCCGCAGCAGGCCCCCCATCCCAGACCGCAACCCGGCGACGCTGAAATCGGCGTCGGCCAACAGGTAGCGCCGGGCGAACAGACCTTCCAGCGCCGCCGGTGGCAGAGCCGCCTCGCCGCCGGCCACCAGCCGGAACAAGCCGGTCGCCGGCAACGCGGCAGCCATCGAGCGGCTGATCCGCGCCAGGTCGCCGATATCGGCGCCTTCGATCGCCACCAGGATCAGCCCGGTCGCCGAACCCTCGCGCGCCTCGTCCATCACCAGCTTGGCCGCCGCGGTCTGTCCAGCCGGCAGGAATTCGGTCATGTCGGTGCGGACCGTGACCCGCGACAACACGGCCAGCAGCACCACAACCGCGAACACGAAGGCGACCAGCACCGGCAGGATGCGGCGGACGCCAGGGGTGAGGTCGTTCAGGAAGAAGGGCCGATCTGCATGACCTGCTCGTCGCCATTGGCCTGAACCAGGCGGATCTCGGCGATCCAGTCATCCCGCCCGGCCAGGTGCAGCGAGCGCAGGAAGCGCGCCGCCCGCTCGTCCCGCGGTGTCAGATCGAGGGTCCAGGCGGCCAGGCTACCGGCCGCGTTTATTTTGAACCGCTCCTGCAACACCGCCAGGTCGCCGGCGAGCGGCGCCCGCAGCCCGTCGATCATGGCGCGCAACTCCGGCTGGCCGCGCAGATCCACCACGCGCGGCGCGTCGGTTGCCTCCGTCAGCGTCAGCCACGGTCCGTCCACCACCAGGCGCTCCAGCTGCGGCCAGTCGGTCTGCTTTTCCAGATAGCCGGGTCGCCGGTAGAGCAGCCGGCCCCGACTTTCCAGCGGCATGCTCAGGGCGGCGAATACCCGCGTTTCCCGGAACGTGGCCCGGCGCTCCGGTACCGCAGCCAACCGGGCCATGAGAGTGGCGAGCAGGGTGTCATCGGCTCTGACCCGGGATGACAGGGTCAGCAGCGGGAGCAGCAGCAGGCTGCGCCGGTTTGGCATCGTCGTGCTCCCAGAACGGGAAGAAGTTGAACCATTGCAGCGGATGCGCCCGACAGGCGCGTTCCAGCGCCGCAGCGTACCGCTGAACATAGCAGCCCAGATCGGCCGCCCGCGAGGCCCGGCGCAGCACGACCCGGTCATCGAACAGCGCAAGGCTCACGTGATAGCGCCGCGTGCCGGTGCGCACGCCGCGGAAGGTGAACACCGGCGCGCCCAGCAGCGAGGCCAGCACGAACGGCCCGGAAGGGAAATGCGCCGTGCCGCCCAGGAAATCTGCCGGCACCATCGCATGGCCGGACGGCGCCCGATCGGCTAGCAAGCCGACGATCTCGCCCCGCTCCACGCACTCGCGCGCCTGGATCATGCTGGCGGTGTCGCCGATCTCGAGAACCTGGGCCCGCAGCGCTGGGGCCAAACGGTCCAGCAGCGTCGTCAGCGTCCGGTCGTTGCGGCGATACATGAGCGCCCAGACCGGCACCGGCGCCCGCTTCGCCAAGGTGCGCAACACCTCGAAGCTGCCGAGATGCGCACCCATCAGGATACAGCCGCGCCCTTCCGCCACCACCGCGAGCAGCTCGTCGAGCCCGTCCACCGTGATGCGGTAATCTTCCTGTCGGCCACACAGCAGCATGACGCGGTCGAGCACCACGGTGGCGAAACTGTCGAAATGTCGCACCACGTCGAGCCATCCGGCGGGGCGGCCCAGAGCGCGGCCGAGATAGTCGCGTGACGCGACCCGGGCCTGGCGCGAGGTCAGCACGAACCATGCGGTTGCCGGCACCGCGCAGACCCGGCCGACATGCCATCCGCCCCGCTGGGCCAGGAACAGGGCGGCGCGCGCCAGCCAGGCGTTGCCGCGCTCCGGTTGTGCGGACCAACTCACCCGAGGGCGACGCTGCCGCGCGCGACCACCGCGCCGGCAACACTGCACTCGAAGGCGATCCGCCCCTCCCCTACCGGGGCCGCGGATACCGCGACGGTCTGGCCCGGACGCACCGGCGTGGTGAATTTCACCGCCGGGAGGCCGGTCGCACACCGCTCCCCGAGGATCAGGCGAAGCGCCCGATCGAGCAGCACGACGCCGGGCACGATCGGGCGGCCGGGAAAGTGCCCCGGCAACGACGGATGATCTTTCCCGACCGTGAAACTGCCGACCGGACTCATGCCGCATCGGCCTGCGCTAAGAGGTCCAGCACCGCCTGGCGCGGCAGCTTGCCGGTGGCGTTGCGCGGCAAGGCGTCGACGCGCACGACCCGGCGCGGCAGGAACACCGGGTCGAGCCGCTCGCGCAGATCGGCCAGAATACTGCTCGCCGAGCGGTCCGGCGCCACCACCACCGCCATCAGCCGCGCATTGCTGCGGGCGTCCAGATCGTCGGGCACCACGAAGGTACCGTCCCGCACCCCGTCCAACCCGGTGAGCACGCGGTTCAAGCCGAGCAAGGAGGCACGGCGCCCGGCCAGCTTGACCATGTCGGCCCGGCGGCCGAGCAGGCGGAAGCTCCCGTCGCCGCCCAGCTCCAGCTCGTCGGCCAGCGGCACCGGCGGCAGGCCCTCGGCGTAGGCGACGAAACCGTCCGCCGATTGCCGCAGCTCGACGCCGGGATAGACGGACCAGGTCTCGCCCTCGCTGGTCCGGCGGCTGGCGATGGAGCCGCATTCGGTGGCGCCGAAGATCTCCAGCACCGGCGCCCCCCAACATTCCTCCGCCTTGGCCGCCAGCGCGGGATCGAGCGGCGCGGTGGCCGAGATGCAGGCCTGCAGCGGCGGCGGTCGCATGTCCTGCAGCAAGGCGCGCAGGTGCAGCGGCGTGGTGACCAGCAGCCGTGGCGCCGGGCTGCCCAGGAGCGCGGCCTGGACGTCGCCGGGGAAGAAGGCGTCGCCGCACCAGCTGGAACAGGCGGCATGCAGCGGCAGCAGGGCGGTGACCTCGAAGCCGTACATGTGCCCGGACGGCACGGTGCCGACGATGCTGCTCGGGGCGGCCTCCTCCAGCCCGAACCGCACCCCGGCGGCGCGGCTGCGCTGCACGAGGGCACCCCATGGCTTGCGATGTGCCGCAGGGGTGCCGGTGCTGCCGGAGGTGAACACGATGGCGGCGAGGTGGTCGGTAGGAATGGCGAGGTTGGTGCCGCCAGTTCCGCTCCCGGTCGGTTGGATCGGGATCACGGGCATCGGCACGGTGACGGCGGGGTCGTCGGTGACGGCGAACAGGCCGGGCTCGTCCTGCACCAGCCGAGGCAGCAGGGCGGGCTCGCCGCAGAGCAGGCTGGTGCGGCCGCGGATCAACGCGGCGGCAAAAGCGACGCTGAAGGCGTAACGGTCCCGACACAGGTTGAGCATCGCGCCGGCCTCGGGCAGACGGGCGGCGAGCGCGTGCGCATCGGCCAGGAAGGCGCCCACGACCACCGGGCCGGACGACCTCCGAAACAGCACGGCGTCGTCGGGGCGATCGACCAGCGGTAGAACCTGCATCCTATTTGGTCCGATGTGCCTCGACATGGCTCGATAGGCTGCGGAGCGAGGCGAAAATGCGGCGGTTGCGCTCGTCGTCCGACCGCAGCTCGAAGCCGTAGGTGCGCGATATCGCCAGCGCCAATTCCAATGCGTCGATGGAGTCGAGCCCCAAGCCCTCGCCGAACAACCGCGCATCCGGCTCGATTCCGGCCGGCGTGACCTCGAGCTGGAGCGAGGAGACGATCAACCCGGCGAGGACGGTCTCGGCCGGGGTCTGCACGGTGGAAAGGTCTACGTTGCTTTGATTCGTCACGATTTCTCCTGGGCCATGATAACCGGGCCGCTCTAGGCTGCAAAGCTGCATGAAATGGTTCTTGTCTCACCGGCGCGGACTCGCCGGCGCCGCCATCGTGGTCGCGACGTTTGGCGGTCATGTGGCGCTGAGCCATGGTTGGACCGGATTGGCGACCGTGCTGGCAGCGGTGCAGGCGGTGGCGGCCGGTCCGCTGCTCTGGCCGGCGCTGCCGCCGCGGTGGCGCCCGTTGGCGATCGCGGTGCCGCTCGTGCTGTTGGCCGGGTTGGTGGCCGGCTCCGTGCAATCGGAGCGGGACGGTGCCCTGGCCGTCGCCGGGCTGGGTCATGCCATGCTGTATGGTGGATTGCTGACGTGGTTCGGCGGCAGCTTGCGGCCAGGACGGATCAGCCTGGTGACCGGGTTGGCGATGCGGCTCAACCCCCGCTTCCGCCCGGACATGATCCCCTACACGCGGGCGGTGACCGCGACGTGGTGCGGCTTCTGTATGGCGCAGTTGATCGGATCCGCGGTGTTGCTGACCATGGCGCCGGTGTCGTGGTGGCTGCTGCTGGTCGGCACGCTGCACGTGCCAATGGCGATCGGGCTGGGGCTGGCGGAGTTTGCCGCCCGCGCCTGGCGCTTTCGCGGCGAGCAGACCGGGTTGCGCGACACGGTCATCGGGATGCGCCGCGGCGCCTGGCGAGCCAGCCCGGCAGCAGCCGCAGATACATCCGTGCCAGCAGCAGATTGTCCCGGCCATAGCGGAAATGCGACACGCCACCCTGCTCCGGGCTCAGGTAGCGCACCGGGACCGGCAAGGTGACGGCGCGAATCCCGCGCCATGAGAGCCGCACCACTGCCTCGGTATCGAAATCGTACCGACGCATGCCGCTCGACCGGGTCATGATGTCGAGCAGCGGCGCGATGGGATAGACCCGGAAGCCGAACAGCGAGTCGCCCAGCTCGGCCCCGGCAGTCAGCCGCCGGGTCAGCGCGTTGCCGACGCGGCGGCCCTGCACTCGGGTCCAAGGCGCTTCGGCCCCGAACACCGGCTGACCGAGGATCATGGCGTCCGGAGCGGCAAGGCTCGCCGCCATCATGGCCGCGATGCTGTCGGCCGGGTGCTGTCCGTCGGCATCCATGATCAGCGCGTGGCTGAAGCCGCGGGTTGCGGCATGGCGCAACCCATCGTGCACTGCGACGCCCTTGCCGCCGTTCGCGGCACGGCGCAGCACGCACTCGTCGAGTTCGCGGTCCGACCCGTCGGTGCTGCCATCCACCACGACCAGAACCGAGTGCCAGGCCCGCCTCGCCTCCGCGACCGTCCGTTGCAGGACCGGCCCGGTATCGAAGCTGGGGATGATGACGATACGCGTATCGGCGGCGTTCACTCCGCCGTCGCGAGCTCGGACATCAGCGCGTAGTACCGGTCATACACCGGCGTGAACCCAACGGGGTCGGTGTGGAACGGCCGACGCTCCAGCCACCAGTCGAGCGGCTTGCGCTCGGCCAGCACCCGTCGTGCGACCGCGGTGAAACGCGCGCGGTTGGCCGCGGCGTCGGTGTAGCTCGGATCGGAGAAGATTCTGTCGAACCAGCCCTGGTACGACCCGAACATCGGCTCGTCGTAGAAGATCATCTTCAGTTCGGTATCGTAAACGTCGTTCGGCTGGTGGGGCGGCCGAGCGTCGGCCAGGCCGCCGGGGCGTGCAGGCAAGATACCCTGGGTGAGCAGGCTCGTGCGCGCAGCGTCGTCACGATAGACCACCCCCGGATCGGGCGGGATTTCATTGGTTCGCCGCATCAGGTTGACGAACTCGTTCTTCGGCACCGGGAAGTTCAGGATCGCCCAGGGCAGGAACTGGTTGATCCGCCACTCCGGCCACAGCCCGGCCGCCGTCAGCGCGTTGTGCGCCAAGTGGATGCAATTGTCTTGGAACACGCTCCACTTGAACACCGCGCCGGCCCGATACGGTGCGTTCTCGCGGTTGAGGAAGTCGATCATCCGCTGCATCGCCGCCCGGTCCACCGGCACCTTAGCGCAGTAGCGGCCGCGTCCGAGGCCGATGGCGTAGTCGGTGGCGATCGACATCTCGTATTTCCAGTCGCGCCGGGTCCAGCCGGCCGGCATGGCGTCGAACACCACGTCATGGAACTCGATGCCGTCGTAGATCCCCAGCCGCTTGGCTTCCGCCTGCACCGACCGGTAGGTGGCGCGCGTCACCGGTGCATCCGGTGCAAGATTGCCGTCGAAGAAGAAGGCGTGTCCCGGCGTGGCGGACCATTTCGCGTTGCGGAAATGCTCGTTCATGCTGAGGCCGACGCCGTCCTCGTCATCCGGACGGCTGCAGAGCCGCAACACCGGATACGCCGTCCCAGTCTCGCGGCAGGCACCGTTGAGATAGAACACGGAATGTCCGCCGATCTCGCCGCGGATATCGGCGCCGAAGCCCTGCTTCTTCTTGATCTGCGACAACGCGCAGAACTCGGCGAAGTAGTGGTGCTGCGCTGCGTAGCTGGCCTGGCTCTCGCCCAGCGGACCGAAATCCGCCACGGCGCAAGCAGACAACCACCCCGCGAGGAACAAGGATAAGAAGCGCATGCGGCGTCGGTAGCCGGTCCGCTCGGGCGCTGTCCAGCGACGAGCCCTCGTCAGCGTAGCGGCGGGTGGCGCGATCCGTCCGACAGCGCCAATCCGGAGTAGGATTAATGCAACCGTCACATGCACCGAGAATGTTCGTCCTAGAAGCAGGCAAGTTCTAATTTTGAGAAAGATTGTCGATGCTTCGCCTTAAAGACCGTTACGTCACGACGACATGCCTGGTCGCCGTCGCGGCAATCACCGCCGCATCGATGGCCGCCCCTGCTCAGGCGCAAACCGCCAACACCAGCGTCAGCAACGTCAACGTGCTCAACCTGCTGGCCCCGTACCTGGCTCTGAACGCCACCCCGGTCGGTCAGGCGACGTTGACGCAGAACCTGAACGGCACCGTGGCGGTCAACAACAACGCGGCCAAGAGCCCAGTCATCTCGTCGACGTCGATCAGCGACAAGGGGCTATTCGGCGGCACCAGCACCAACATCACGCTGCCGAGAGGCACGACGATGGCCTACGGGCCCGGTGCGAACCTCGGTGGCGGCCTGCCAACACAGGCGATCCAGAACGGCACGACCCCCGGCACGATCGCGCCGGTCCAGCAATATGGCGGTCTCGGCCAACTCGGCAGCGCCTTTCAGGCCGCCGTGTCCCCCTCGGGTGCTGCGGTGCCCAGCGTCGCATCCTTGCTGACAACAGCCTACAACGCCAACAGCAACGATCTCGGCACGGCCAAGAACTACTTCGCCAACGGCACCACCAACGGCACCACCACCGCCGTTGCCCCGGCCGGCTATAATCTGCCGACCTATAACGGCCTGCCGAACCTGACCAACAGCGTCTATGACACCGCCTACGGCGTCAGCAACATCAGCCCCGGGCAGGACATCTACGGTAGCTCCCGCCCGGTCCAGGTCGCGCCCAACCGACTCAACGGCTACGACCCCAACGCGCTGACCGGCCTGGCCACCAACCCGTCCTTCCCGAGCGGACACACAACCTACGCTTATACCGACGGCATCCTGACCGGCATGCTGGTGCCGCAGGATTACCAGTCGATGCTGTTGCGCGCGTCGGAATACGGCAATAGCCGCATCGCGCTCGGCGTTCACTATCCGCTCGACATCATCGCCAGCCGTGCCTTTGTGCAATACGACCTGGCGCAGGAACTGAACGGTGCGGCCAACTACACCAACCTGCAGAGCGCCTTCACCACCGCCCAGCCGGCGCTGGCCAGCTACCTGAACAGCCAGGCCGGCAGCTGTGGCGGCACGGTGGCGTTCTGCGCGGCGACCAACCCATATAACGCTTACTCGCTGGCGACCTATGGAGCCAACACACCGACGGCGAGCACAGCACCGGCGTCCAACAGCGACATCTACAAGGCCCGCATGACCTACGGCCTGCCCACGCTCTCGTTGGCGCAGGCGCCAGCCGAAGCCGCTCCGGCGGGCAGCCCTGATGCCTCGATCCTGCTGGCGCCGATCTATGGCGGCA
>CAZTJC010000034.1:3265-15052 GCA_964613945.1 uncultured Acetobacteraceae bacterium | reverse complement strand
GCTCCGGCGGGCAGCCCTGATGCCTCGATCCTGCTGGCGCCGATCTATGGCGGCAGCACCGCCGCAGCCAAGACGATCGCGCCGAACGGCGGCATCAGCGGCAACCTGGCCACTAGCACGATCAACCAGATCATCCTCAACACCGAAGGCAACGCGCTGGCCGCTTTCGCCGGCACGCCGCTCAGCTATTACACTCGCGTCAACCTGTATGACGCCGCCGGATACTTCGGCAACGTCAATGGCGCGCTGACGCTGGCCAGCGGCGACCAGGTGCTCACGGACGTGACCATCGCCGCCGGCGGCGCCCTACGCGGACCCGGCGCTTCGGTCGGCACCAGCGGCATGCCGAACAGCGTGACCGTGCAATCGGGCGGCCTGCTGTCACCCGGCGCACTGGGCGCGACCACAGGTTCCACGATGACGATCAACGGCGCGCTGACCGAAGCGGTCGGCAGTACGCTGCAGTTCCGCCTCGGCGGCACTGGTGCGGGTCAGTATGACCGCTTGCTGGTCAACGGCCTGGCGACGATCGGCGGCATGCTCGACCTGCAGATCGCCGACGGCTTCGCGCTCGGTTATGGGATGTCGACCTTCAACCTGCTAAGCGCGAGCGGGCTGTTCGGCGACTTCACCGGGTTGTCGTTGGGCAATCTGGCGTGCACGGCGACGGGCACCGACATCTATCGTTGCGGCAGCGCGATCACGGTCGCCGAGTTACTGTCCTCGACCTCGCTGTCGCTGCGGATCAACAACGTGCCGGAGCCTGCATCGCTGGCGATGCTCGCGACCACGTTGGGTGGCCTTGTCTGGTCGCGCCGTCGTCGTCGGACGGCCTGACACCACCACAGAGCTCCAGAAGGGCCGTCCGATCGCGAGATCGGACGGCCCTTTGCGTTACGGGATCTACTCATCTTACATATCACGTTTTCGTGAACATATTCGGCGATTTGATGGCCGCGTCCCGGCGTCGGAACCGCGAGCGGCACCAGTCCTTTTATACTAGCTGACATAAGGCAGCGATAACAACGAGCAAGCCTGCGCTCGGTCGCTGGACTGGCTAAATGATGCCAGTGAAGCAGTCTATTTGGACTATCCGGTTCGATTCGTGATCCAAACGGGTTATGGACTTTGACGAATTCTACAAAACAAGACTATATCGGTTCATGTGCTGGCCACCGCCTTTTGACGCGGGCCGGCTAAATCTTTACTCATTCTGCTGTTCTATTACTTTTAATTTAACTACGCGCGCCAGCACTCGAGCAATAAAACTGCCTCGGTGGTGAGAAGCGGCATCGCGTACGTGCCCGGTTCCGCGGAAATACTCGCGCAAATGAACATCGGCAACCACGAGGGATATCGGATTGATCACGTCTCATCAGTTGCGAGCGGCTCGTGTCATGCTCGGGTGGTCGCGGCAAAGGCTCGCCGGCGCCAGCAACACAACTGAGAATTTCATCAAGATCTACGAAGAGAAAGGTCGGATCGCACGCATCAATCTCCGACAACTTGCCTTTAACGCTCTTGAGTCAGTCGAAGCGACGCTGAACGAACATGGCGTAGAGTTCGTCGAGGAAAACGATGGAGCGCGGTGGCGGGCGCTCGATCCCGCCGAGGCGCACCTTTCGACGGCACGGCAGATCGAATAGCTGTTCGGCTACGAACACTGTCAACTTTTACATTCGTCCATAAATAGACGATCGACGTGCGGTTACCGCATGATTGGAGCTGGAGAATAGTATGGATCGTGTGCTGTTGACGCCTGCCTCGGGGATTTCCAATCCACCTGCCATTCATCCGTCCGGACGGCGTTCGCACTACGATGTGGTCATTGTTGGTGCCGGGTTCGCCGGGTCGGTCATGGCGGAGCGGCTGGCGGCCGGCGCCGACAAACGCGTCCTGGTCATCGACAAGCGCAAGCACGTCGCCGGCAATGCCTTTGATGAAAAGGACGCGGCCGGCATCCTGATCCATCGCTACGGGCCGCACATTTTCCACACCAACAGCGACGAGGTGTTCAACTACCTTTCTCGCTTCACCAAGTGGCGGCCTTACGAGCATCGGGTGCTGGCAACGGTGCGCGACAAGCTGTTGCCGATCCCGATCAACCGGACCACGCTCAATTCCCTCTTCGACCTGAAGCTCGAAGACGATGCACAGGCCGCCGAGTTCCTGGCTGGCCGGGCCGAACCGCGCGAGATCCATACCTCCGAAGACGTCGTCATCGCCGCAGTCGGGCGCGAACTCTACGAACTATTCTTCCGCGGCTATACCCGCAAGCAGTGGGGCCTGGACCCGGCCGAGCTCGACAAGATGGTCACCGCGCGGATCCCGACGCGCACCAGCACCGACGATCGCTACTTCCTGGACAAGCACCAGGCGATGCCGGCCAACGGCTACACGGCGATGTTCGAGGCCATGCTCGACCATCCCAACATCACGGTGGAAACCGGCGTCGATTTCGCCGATTGCGACGTCCGCGCACCGCACGTCATCTACACCGGGCCGGTGGATGGTTACTTCGACCACCGCTTCGGCAAGTTGCCGTATCGCAGCCTCGAGTTCCGCCATGAGACCCGCGACACCGAATGGGTGCAGCCTGTCGCCGTCGTGAACTATCCTGATGCCGACGTGCCTTATACTCGGATCACCGAGTATAAACATTTGACCGGCCAGTATTCACCGTGCACCAGCCTGAGTTACGAGTTTCCGCGCGCGGATGGCGATCCCTACTATCCGATCCCGCGGGCGGAGAACCAGGCACTCTACAACCGCTACGCCGCCCTGGCTGACACCCTGCCCAACGTCAGCTTCATCGGCCGCCTCGGCACCTATCGCTACTACAACATGGATCAGGTGGTCGGACAGGCCTTGGCGACTTACCGGCGGCTGGTTCCACGCCTGGAGCACCAACTCTCGGCCGTGTGACCTAGTTCAACACTCCCGTCACCGTCGCCCCGACCCACACGCCGATTAGGATCAAGTAAACCGTGGATTTGCCTCTGCCGGACGCCCTCACCTCCGACTACTCCAGCGTGCCGATCCTTCGCGCTGGAGAGCTTCCCCCGATCCGCGACGGGATCGACATGGCCAAGGTGGTGGGGCAGCCGCATCTGCTGGGCCGGATCAAGATGTTGCGCCACGGCCTGATGATCGAGCCGGTGGCCAACATCGTCCTGCAGCCCGGCGGGCGCATCAGTGGTCACGGACACCCCAATGAAGGGCATTGGAAACCCTACGAGCATGCCGACGTTCCGGCGGCCGAAACCTTCGCATTCATCTCCGGTGGCAATGGCTATATCCCCAGTTCCGTCTGGACCCAGTCGATCGGCGACATACCGGTTGGCCATTTCTGCGACGAACCGGAATCGATCCAGGCAAGCCAGCGGCTTTGCCTGCTGCCACACACCCCGTCGCGATCCGACGACGTGGTGTTCCTGGTCGCGTCGTGCCAGCGTTTCTACGAGAAGACCATGCCGGCGCTGTTGCAGCAGCTCCATGACGAAGGCATCCCGGCCGCGCGCATCAAGGTCGTCGTCAACGGCTGTGAGCGCAACGAGGATCGCTGCATCGACGGCGTCGACCATGCCTTCAGCACGCATGACGGCTGGGAGTGGAGCGCACTCTACGAGGCGCCGCTGCGCTGGAAGTTCGGCTACGCCTTCCTGATGCACGACACCAACGTCATCTTCCCAGGTTTTCGGCGCAGTGTCGAAAGCTTCAATCGTTACCACGCCTGGGATCACCTGCCCGCCACTCCTCTGGCCCGCTGCCTTTTGGGGTTGTACTCCCACGACTTCCTTACCCGCCTGAACCCGTGGCTCGCCACCACGCATAAGATTTCCAAGCGCGAGGGCATCATTGCCGAAGCGGCGGCCGAGTTGCTGTTCCGCGCCCGATCCGCCTTGGTGTTAAGCGATGCGGAGAGGAATGGCCACTTCGCCCAGGCGGAGTGGCGCGAACTGGTGGATCATTTCAATACCGGACAGAAGCGGGTGCGCCGGGCGTTTCCGGCCATCAAACTCCACAAGTTTATCCATGCGCACGGTACCGTGCCGGAAGCGCTCTAGCCTCCGTACGTCATGGACGAAGTGCTGTTCGACAATGCCCGCTCGGTCGGCCTCAGGTTGTCCGAGCGTCTCGTCCAATGCTTACGGGAGCGGCGCATCGGGTTCTGCACTGCGGCAGATCACGTCATCTTCCCGAAGAACGTCAGCGTCGAAGCCTACGCCACATTCCCGACGCAGGCAGAGTTCTTCACCCTGGGCGCGTTCTCCTATGCCGAGACGCGCGCCTATCTCGGTGGCGTCAGCGTCGGCCGCTATACCTCGATCGCCAGCGACGTCGAGATCTTCGGCGAGCGGCACCCGTCGGAATGGGTGACGCAGTCGATGATCACCTATGATTTCGGCTATGCCGGAATTCGCATGGCGCACGAGGATTTCGGCGGCGGCCTGCCAGCGCCGGCGCAATTTCCCGACCGCTTCGGCGGCCCGGTCGAGATCGGTCACGACGTCTGGATCGGGCGTCACGTGCAGATCGCGCGGGGCGTCACGATCGGACATGGTGCGATTGTGGCCGCCGGGTCGGTAGTGACGAAGGATGTGGCACCGTACAGCATCGTCGGTGGCGTGCCGGCAAAGCCCATCCGTCCGCGGTTTGACGACGGTCTCGCCGCTCGGCTCTTGGCTTGCCGCTGGTGGGACTACGTGCCGACCACGCTATGGGCGCTGAACTTCAGGGATCCCGACGGATTCTGCTCCCGGCTAGAGGATGCGGTCGCGGCCGGTTCCGCCAAGCCGTTCGCACCACGGCGGACCCGCGCCGAGGATCTATTGGCGTCGTTGGCCTGACGGCGCCTTAGCCAGCCGATCCGAGCTTAGCGATTTCCTGCCAGAACCCGGCTTTGCGGCCATAGGACGCCCGAAGCATGCGCTCGAACTCGGCGTGGTTCGCGAATTTCCCGAACTCCGTAACGCGTGCCGCCGCATGCCGACAGGCCTCAAGTTGCCGTGCTGCATGCTTGAAGCGAACAGTTCGCGTCATCCGCAGCGTGAAGACGATCGTGCATCGCCGCAGCACGGTCGCGGCGAGCGGGTAGCGATCATCGAGCGCGTCCGCCGCGGCTGTTAGCGCTTCGTGTTCCTCGCCGTTCAATGTCTGGAAACGGCCGAGCACCAGCTCGCTGGCGCGCCGCAGGTCGGGCCAGGCAATCAGAAACGCCAATGCCTGATGCGTGTCGGCGAATTTCGACGCGTGGGTCAGCGCCTGTTGCTCGGCATCGAAATCGTCGAAATCCGGCAACTTGCGCAGATAAGCCCGCAACTGCGAGGCAGCGAGCGTCGATCGGAATAGCTGCCAGCGGAACGCCTGCGCTTCGTCCTGGCGGTTCAACGCTTCCAGCAGCTCGAGACGGATGTCGCCCCACTCGGCCGGCGCCTGAGTCCGTTGCTTCACCTCGACCGCTTCCACCGCCAGCCAGGCATCCTCTGCCCGTCCGGCATCGAGCAATCGCCGCGCGATGGCGGCAGCCACCGGTGCCGTGCGCCGGGTCGCGACGTCGATCTGCGCAATGTAGTCGTCCACGTCGCCGAGCGCGTCGGCGATCTGCAGCAACACCCGTGTGACGACCCGGCGCCGATACCGCGACCGCGTTTCTCCCGCGCTTGCCGACGCAGCACCTGGTTCGGACTGCCACTCCAGCATCTGTGCCTTGATCGCGGACAAGCCGGATCGCCCGAGGCATGGTGCCAGCGTCGGGATCAGATCGTCCCAGATACCGTGGGTATCGCTGGACAGCACGCGCACCGCAAGAGTGGCAAGTTCCTCAGGACCCACCCCTGCCCGCTCCGCCAACGGGCCGAGATCGCGGACGGCGGCGTGAAACGCCTCGATCAAGTGACCGCTGCCGTCGTCGCTCCGCCCGAGCACGCCCTGGCCGCAGCCCACCAGCCGCCACAGCAGGTCGAACGCCTCACGCGGATCGGCCGGGGCGATCAGCTCGAGAATCGCCTCTCGTTGCGCCGTCAGGTCGGCCACGAACGGCTTGATCTTCTGCCAGCCAAGCCGCGTCTTGCCACCGGCGATGCTCGTGAGCCGCTTCAACACTGCCCGCGCCGCGTCGGCCGCACCGGCATTGCCGGCCAGCGCAAGCCGGAGGCGCCGTTGCGCCGGCGCGTTCCCCTTGCTGATCACCATCAGCAGGGCGGCAAGCTGCGGGGCGCCGAGCGTTTCGAGATTGGCCGCGTTGAGCGTCTTAGCCGACGGCATGGCGACCCGGCATGGCGATCCATCGACATCCGCCGAAATCGACGAGAGGAAAGGACGGGGTTGGCATCGTCAGATGCCGGCGACAGCGTGGGCTCATCCGCCCGGACTATAGCAGCTCAGGTCGGGGCGTAGAACGCGATGCCTTCGGCCACGAGGTCGGCACGGGTCGACAGGATGGAGGCTCGTTCGCCTGCGCTCTGGGTGAAGAGATGGGTTCCGTGAACGGTGTCGAAGAAGCGGAACACGGCGCTGTCGCCGGCTTGCGGTGCCGAATCTTCGTAAAAGGCCACGCCTTCGTATTTCATGCCGGAGGATGGCGAGGTCAGCAGCGAGTCACGCTCGTTGGTGTTGGCGGTATAGAAATGCGTGCCGTCGGCCAGATTGAAGAACCGGAACACCGCCTGGCTCGATGGCGTCGCATCCGGCGCATCGTAGCCGCGCAGACCGACGCCTTCGTAGGACAGGTCGGACCGCCCGGCCTCCAGGCTCGCTGCCTCGGTGGCGCTGGCGGTGAAGAAATGCGTGCCGTCGTTCTTGTCGAAGAAGCGATGGATCGCGACGTGATCCGGCGCGGTGGACGACATGGTGCTCATGCCGGAGCCCATGTTGAGGCTCGCCGGATCGATGCTCGGCGACACCGCCGCCGGTGGTGTGACGCTCGCCGGAAGCGAGCTCAGCGAGATCGTGGTCCAATCGCCCCAATACGTGCCGTTATAGGCGCGGACGGTCACGTCGTCGGAGATGGTCGAGGCGCCGCGATTAAAGGTGATCTGCGAGAGCGATCCTGCCGAGACGGCCGTCGCGGCCGATGTCGCGACCGTCGAGGTGCCACCGATGGTGAAGGAGTCGGTCGATGCGGCCGTGTAGGCCTGAAACATCGTCACGGCCTTGCCCACCGGGTCGGACGCGGCGAAGGTTTCGGCCAGGTTCGTGGTGGCACCGGCAGCGACGTTCAGCGCCGTCGTCATCGTCGTGACCACCGGGGTATCGAGCCGGAAGATCACCACCGAACTGGCCGACACCCCGGCCCATTCCTGTGATGCCGTATGAGCGGCTTGGACGATGATGTCGTTCGCCGATCCGTCATTGGCGCCGTTGCGGACGTTACCTTGCGCGTCGACGCGGGTGATGTTGTCGACCAGTTTGGCGGTGCTGCCGGCGCCGGAGACGCAGGTGGTGATGTGTCCGGTGCCGGCCGCGGTGATAAAGCCGATCATGTCGCCGGTACGCACGCTCGCCACCCAATCGACTTTCGACCCCGACGTGCCGTCATAAGCGATCGACCATTCGCCGTTGGCGGCGCCCGCCATGTTGACGGCGCTCTGCACCGGCAGCGACGCTCCGGCCTCGGCCGAAATCGTGCTGGCCAGCACCCAGCAGCCGTTCCGGTTGCACGTTGCACCAACAAAGGTCTGTGCGACGGCGGCGATGGAGAACGGCGTGGCCTGGGCCGGAACCGGGCCACCGAAGCCGGGGATCGTGGCGACGGTCAGGGAGCCGAGATAGCCGGACGCATCATGCTGGGCGAGAGAGATCGCATCGCTGGCGTATTTGGTCGCCATGTTGAGGTCGCCGGTGCCGAACAGCGACAGGTGAGTGACGTCGCCCACGCTGGTCGACGCGGTGTAGGTCAGCTGGTCGAGGAAGCCGTATGTGGCATTGCTGAAACGCCCGCTACTGGCGATGAAGCTGAACACGATGCCTGCACCGCGCGCATCGCCGCCAAGGGCACTGAAGCCCAGCGTGTGACCGCCGCCGGTGAAGCTGCCCGTCGTTCCGCTGGCACCGACCACGTATTCGTTTCGATCAAATCCGTTCAGCACGAGATAGGCTGGGTTGGACTGCCCCGAAAGCGTCATCTGCTGAGAAAGCCGGATGCTTCCGCCAGAATTTAAGACCACCGATAGGGTATCGAATGCGATGCTCATGAGATGGGATTACTTTATGGCTTAAGTGTTTACAACCATAGGTTGCAGACGGGAGCCATGCGCCGAGCGCATTGATCGCTTCGACTTCCGCGTCTGCGAGATGGTTCAGATGCCGGCCTCAATGCAACGAAGGGGGTGGGTCGCCGGGCCGGAGCAAGCACCGAGTACCGTTCGAGACTTGACGAGACGTGGCATCCCTATGCTCCTCAAACCAACGAACGGGGCTGGTGGCGCGCATGACTGGAAACATCCTGGCCATCGACCTGGGAACCACCTCGACCCGGTGCATGGTGTTCGGGGCCGGGATGGACGTCGTCTCGCGGGCGCAAACCGAGTTCCCGCAACTCTACAAGCAGCCTGGCTGGGTCGAGCAGGACCCAGAGGATCTCTGGCGCACCACGCTGTCGACCGCCGGTGAGGCCTTGGCAGCCGCCGGGCTGAGCGGACGCGACATCACCGCCATCGGCATCACCAACCAGCGCGAAACCACCGTGATCTGGAACCGTCGCACCGGACGTCCCATCGCCAACGCCATCGTCTGGCAGGATCGCCGCACCGCCGGCGCTTGCGAGGCGCTCGCGGCTGCCGGGCATGGTCCCATGGTCAATCAGCGCACCGGGCTGCGGCTCGATCCGTATTTTTCCGCCACCAAGATTGCCTGGTTGCTCGACAACACCGAGGGCGCCCGCGCCCAGGCCGAGGCCGGCGAACTCGCCTTCGGCACCGTTGATAGCTTTCTGCTCTGGCGCCTGACCGAAGGCCGGGTCCACGCCACCGACGCCACCAATGCCTCGCGGACCCTGCTCTGCGACCTGCGGATCGGCCCGCATGCCGGACAATGGGATCCGGCGCTGCTCGACCTGTTCGGGATTCCTGCCAGCATGATGCCCGAGATCCGCGACAGCACCGGCATCTTCGGCACCACCTCCCTGCTCGGCGGCGACATCCCCATCCGCGGCATCGCTGGCGACCAGCAGGCGGCGCTTGTCGGCCAGGCCTGCTTCTCGCCAGGCATGGTCAAGGCGACCTTCGGCACCGGCGCCTTTGTGCTGCTACACACCGGCGACGAACCCGTCCTATCCAGCCACGGCATGCTCACCACGGTTGCGCTGCAACGTGGCGGCCGACGCACCTATGCGATCGAAGGCTCGATCTTCTCTGCCGGCACGGGCGTGCAGTGGTTGCGCGATGGCCTCGGCCTCATCCGTCACGCGACCGAGATGGACGGTCTCGCCGCCCAGGCCGACCCGGCGCAGCAGGTTTATCTCGTTCCCGCCTTTACCGGCCTTGGCGCCCCGCACTGGAACAGCCATGCCCGCGCCACCCTGAGCGGCATGAGCCGCGGCACCACCAAGCGCGAGCTGGCCCGGGCCGTGCTGGAATCCGTCGCCTACCAGACGCGCGAGCTACTCGACGCCATGCGGGAGGATGCCGGCAGCTCCAAGCGGATGGTGCTCCGGGTCGATGGCGGCATGACCGCCAGCGACTGGACGATGCAGTTCCTCGCCGACATGATCGGCAGCGGCGTCGACCGGCCGCATTGCCTTGAGACCACCGCGCTCGGCGCTGGTTATCTCGCCGGGTTGGACGCCGGGCTGTATCCTGAGCCGGAACGGTTCCAGGAACGATGGGCGCTCGAGCGACATTTCGCCCCTGCCCTGCCCGAGCCGGACCGCGCACGCAAATGGGCGGGCTGGCAGACCGCCGTCGCGCAGGCATTGCATCAGACCTGACCGACGCGTTCCAGCCTGCCGGCGGACATCAAACGATGGAGAGCCGCCCGCTTTTCCTCGTTCCCTCGGCGTCTACGGCCGACGATGCTCGAAAACCGGAATTGGATCGCAGCATGCCCCCTCCCCTCCCCTCGAACTTCATCGGCGCCGTCCTGGCCGCCGCGATCGCAGCGATGCCCGGTGTCGCCAACGCCGACCCGGCAGCAACGGCTAGCCCGACACTGACCGGCGCCTCCGCTTTCGGCGACTGGCGGAACGACGCGCCAGGCGTGCAACGCTTCATCCGGCCCGGTGACCTGCCGCCACCCTACGCTTCTCGCTCATCGAGCAATTCTCCCGACATCGCGCGCCGGCCGGACGGCACGACGCTGCGAGTGCCCCCCGGCTTCTCCGTGTCGCTGTTCGCGCAGGATCTAAGGGAACCGCGCCTGTTGCGCACCGCGCCGAACGGCGACGTGTTCGTGGCCGAGACAGCCGCTGGCCGCATCCGCGTGCTGCGCGCGTCCGGTGACGGGCGGCGGGCGGCGGAGACGACGGTGTTTGCTGCCGGCCTGTCGGGTCCGTTCGGCATCGCGTTCTACCCACCCGGGCCGAATCCGCACTTCGTCTATGTCGCCACCAACAACCAGGTCGTCCGCTTCCCCTACCAGCCCGGCGACACCGTGGCGCGAGGCGCACCCGAGACCATCGTCACCACCCTGTCTTCCACAGCCGGCGGGCACAGCACACGGGACGTCGCTTTCTCGGCAGATGGCAGTCGCATGTTCGTGTCCATCGGCTCGGCCTCCAACGTCGCCGAAAGCATCGGTCGTACGCCGCCTGACGGTCTGGTCGCTTGGCAGGCCCGTGCGGCGCTGGGTGCTGCCTGGGGCAACGAGACCGGCCGTGCCGACGTGCTCACCTTCGCGCCAGACGGCAGCGATGTGCATGTGTTCGCGACCGGCATCCGCAACTGCGTAGGGTTAGCGATGCACCCGGACACGGGCGAGCTCTGGTGCTCGACCAATGAGCGGGACGGCCTTGGCGACGATGTGCCACCTGATTACGTGACGCGGGTACGGGCCGGGGCGTTCTATGGGTGGCCCTGGTTTTACATCGGCAACCACGAGGATCCGCGTCATCGCGGCGAGCGGCCTGATCTGGCCGGCCGAATGACCGACCCCGACGTTCTGCTGCAGCCGCACTCGGCGTCGCTGCAGATGAGCTTCTACACCGGCCGACAGTTTCCGCCCGCCTACCGGGGTGATGCCTTTGCGGCACTTCACGGTTCATGGAACCGCGGCAAGCGAACCGGCTACAAAGTTGTCCGCATCCGTCTGGAGAACGGCGTGCCCAGCGGCCGCTATGAGGATTTCCTGACCGGCTTCGTGATCGACGACGACACCGTCTCGGGTCGCCCGGTGGGTGTGACGGTCGCTGCCGACGGGGCGTTGCTGGTGTCCGAGGATGGGAACAACACAATCTGGCGTGTTGCTTACACCGGCGAACATTAGGGAATTTGAGATCGCCGTTCGATCGCTGAACTCCTCACGAGGACGTCGCCTAGCGCCACGTCCTCAGCCTGCCGCAGTTGAGCAGCTACCTACGTAAGCAAAAAGCTCCAGCATTGCTCTGGTAGGTACATGCGTATCTGCGTAAGTGCTTATATGCCTACGTAAGCAGGCATTGATACAGTTAAAATGGTGTCCATGCATTTACGTCTGCATACAGATCGATGGTTACTGACATAAGTACGGACGCACTTGCGGTTTTACGTAGATACGTGGGTGCTTGCTGTCGGATGTAAGCTCGCTATAATTGAAGCCACATTAGCGGAGGAACACCGATGTACGTGCTGGTCCTAGCGTCGCAAAAAGGCG
>CAZTJC010000034.1:0-3165 GCA_964613945.1 uncultured Acetobacteraceae bacterium | reverse complement strand
CACATTAGCGGAGGAACACCGATGTACGTGCTGGTCCTAGCGTCGCAAAAAGGCGGCGCCGGCAAGACTACCCTGGCGCGGCATCTCGCCGTCGAAGCTGAACGCGCCGGACAGGGCCCCGTCATCCTCATCGACGCGGACCCGCAGGGCGGACTAGCCGGATGGTGGAACCGACGCCAGGCGGAAACGCCGGTGTTCTTCGCCAGCCGCCTCGACGATCTACCCAAGCACATCACCCAAGCCAGGGCAGGGGGGTTCAAGCTGGTCATCATCGATACGCCGCCACAGGCGACCGGGCTCATCCGTGCCGTGGTCGAACTCGCCGACCTGGTGCTGATCCCCACTCGCCCATCTCCCGACGACCTCGATGCGGTCGGGCGCACCATCGACATCGCCGAAGAGGCCAAGAAGCCCATGATCTTCGTCGTCAACGGCGCCACCAGGAACGCACGCATCACCGGCCAGGCCGCGATCGCGCTGTCGCAGAGCGGCACTGTGGCACCGGCGACGCTGCATCATTCGGTCGCCTTTCCCACCTCGGGCATCGACGGCCGCACCGTTGGCGAACTCGATCCCGGCAGCAACTCGGCAAAAGAAATTACGGAACTATGGACTTACGTAGTTAAGCGTTTACGTAAGTCCGTACGGATTGCCGCATGAGCAAGGGTCCCGATCTCAGCGCGTTCCCGATCCCCCGAAAGGGCAACGCCAAACCGCTGGCCGTCGACGAGCCACCACGCTCACCAAAGCCCCCGTCGGAACCCAAGATTACCGAAGCTCCACGCCCCGTGCCGAAACGACAGCCGGAGCCGCCGGTCTCCTCCGGGCAGATCGTAGCAACGACCCTGAAGCTCGATGAGTCCCGCTATCTGCGGCTAGCCGAAGCCGGGAAGCCTGGCCCGGGGCGCCTGAAGCGCCGCAGCTTGCAGGATATGTTGATCGAGGCGCTCGACGAGTGGTTCGACCGACGCGGCCTTTAACACGGAACTAATCCGGCGGTTGCGGCGCTTCGGTGTCGGCCGCCGGCCCTCGGGCACGGGGCTTGAACACGACGATCACTGCTTCGTTCGGCGTCCGCTTGGCACCGCGCACGCCTTTCATGCCGCCAGCCTCCATGGCCTTGGCGACAGGGGAGGCGTGATCGTTGATCAGGCTCAACTGGTAGTCGGGTAGGCGATCAAGTTCAGCCAGTTCCTTTAAGTCGAACTTGAACCGTCGCAGGTTGCGCTGCATCGTGCCGCATTTCTTGGCCAGCAGCAGCAACGATACTTTCCACTCCGCCTGCCGCCCGACATGCTTTCGCGCGATTTCGTACAGCCGCCGCTCGAGCCCACCGGTCAGGTCGAAATACGCCGGGTTGATCGCCAGCACGCGGCGATCCTTTACCAGCGCGCGGAACGTCCAGTCGTTGAGCGTGATCTCCAGCCCTTGCATGACCCGGCTGCCGGCTTTGTTCTGCTTGGTCAGGATGCGGAAGCTGTCGATCCAACCAAACCCGCGCGTCTCCCGTTCCCCACCAGACTGGATATCGGTCGTGATCGTCGTCGAGCGCAATCTGAACAGCGCGTCGTAGATCTCCTGGTAGCCGTTCTTGCCAGTATGCCGCTTGGTCACGCGCAGCATGTCGTAGGCAGCGATGCGGACTGTCCGGGACACTTCCTCGCCGCGCTCGATCTTGGAGTTGATCAGGCTCGACAGGTAGATCAGGACATCCTTGTCCCAGATCGTCGCGATCCCGCGCTCACCGGGCGAGATGCGGATCGATACGTTGCCGTCGATGTAGACGATCGGGGTCAGCAGCGGACGCTTCTGCAACGCAAAGAACGGAAATTCCATCGTCGCACGGTCGTCGCGCAGCGGAGCGGATTCCAAGCTCTCCACGAAGAGGTCGATATGTTGACCCGGCGGTATCGTGTCGGACCCGGCAAACTCTGCGTCGAAACCCGACATCGAAACTCCTTCGAACTGCAACATGCCGTTCGGGCCGACTCTTAGAAAGCACCATCGCGTTCCCGATCCCCCGAGTCAGGCCCACCAAGGCGTTCCCGTTACCCCGAGTATGACCAAGCGTTCCCGTTACCCCGTGCCTAGGCTGCTTCGGCCGCCGCCGGGTGATTAGGACAACGGCTTAGCCGCCCGCCTGAAGCCGACATGCGAAGCCGAGCGGCGGCCTTTGACTCGGGGTTTCAGGAACGATTTTAAGATTTATTAGGATTTTCAGTTAGTTATCGAACTTGAAGGTGTCAGGGAGGGGAGGGCCTTCCGAGGCACTATCGGGGAATCGGGAACGCCGACACACGGGGAATCACGAACGACCTAGTCGGTCACGGCAAGATCCGAGTCGCAATTGCGGCATCAAGCAGATGAACTCGGGGGATTGGGAACGCCATGTCGGGGAAACGCGAACGCCCGGACTCGGGGTATCGTAAACGAAAACACGGGGGAACAGGAACGCAAACGGGGATCAACTGCCTGTATAGAAACGTCGATTAGAAACCCTAACTCTCTAACCTAAGAAATACTAACCTTCTAACCAGATCTGGCTGTGGATAACTTGCGGGCATTTAGGTGCTTTGAAGAATGCTCGGGAACGAATAGAACGGATCATTCAAGCCGACGTGTGATGAGACATGAAGGTCACCCAAAAGCGTGCAGCGATGCTCAGGAAGGAGCCAACACCCTGACCTTCTCGATATTGGCCCGCGACCCGACGACCGGTGCGCTTGGAGCTGCCGTCGCATCCCGCTTCTTCGCGGTGGGCGCAATCTGTCTGCACGTCGAAGGCCGGGTAGGGGCCATGTCGGTGCAGGCGTTCCCGAACCCGATGTATGTTCGACCTGGCATGGATGGTTTCCGCGGCCAGCAATCCCCAGATCTTATCCTATCAGGGCTGATCGCACCGGATATCGGACGGGAAATGCGACAGGTTCACCTGTTGGATCGCAATGGTATCGGCGCCAGACACACCGGCGCGGAATGCGTCGCCTGGGCAGGCCATGATGCGGCAGACGGCGTCTCGGTTGCCGGCAATATGCTGGCCGGCCCGCAAGTGCTGCCAGCAATGCTGAGGGGGTATGCTGAAGCAGCCGACAAACCGTTCCCGGAACGTCTGATGGCAGCACTGGAAGCTGGGGAACAGGTCGGCGGTGACAAACGCGGCAAACA
>CAZTJC010000033.1:39547-43400 GCA_964613945.1 uncultured Acetobacteraceae bacterium | reverse complement strand
CAAAGGCCGCAAACCTGCCCAAAACCACGAACTACCTCAAGTTAGAACTCTCAAGAAACGGGGTTGCCCGCCTAATTTGTCGATCAGCGGCTCGGTTAGGTGGCAGTGAGCCATATGGTTCTATGTCCGTTTTCGGGCATTCTTAATCTGGCAATGAACGTCTTACATGAGGTCGAAAGCCGCCATCTACGGGAAACGTCCCTCAAGAAACGAAGCGGGAAATAGTCATCTTGCGGATGTATGCGGCTCCACCTCCACCCTGCCCTCTCCCGCCAACGGGAGAGGGCACACGGCGACGCGGCGGCTTTGGATAATAGCGGAGATGGACTAGTCGGGCGGCTCTAGGGCCGGGTTAGCGGGCGCTGTCGAGTATGGGTGACGTGGGTCAGGCGGATTGGCCGATGTCGCGGCGGGCGAAGCCGCCGGGCCAGATGACTTTGTCGAGGGCGGCGTAAGCGGTGGTGCGAGCTTCGGCGAGGGTGGGTTGAAGGGCGGCGACCGTTAGGACGCGGCCGCCGTCGGCGAGGAGGTGGCCGGCGTCGAGGCGGGTGGCGGCTTCGAAGATGAAGGCGCCGGGGGTGGCGGCGGCGGCTTCGAGGCCGTCGATGAGGGTGCCGGTCTCGGGGGCGTCGGGGTAGCCGTTGGCGGCCATGACGATTGCGACGCAGGAGTCGGTGCGGAAGCGGAGGTCGAAGCGGGAGAGTTCGCCCTCGCAGGCGGCGACGAGGCCGGGGAGGAGGTCGCTGCGGAGGCGGGGGAGGATGGCCTGGCATTCGGGGTCGCCGAAGCGGACGTTGTATTCGATCAGGCGGGGGCCGGCAGGGGTGAGCATGAGGCCGGCGAAGAGGATGCCGCGGAAGGGGGTGCCGCGGGCGACCATGGTGGCCAGAGCGGGGCGGATGAAGGCGTCCATGAGGGGCGCCGGGTCGATGGGGGTGCCGTCGGGACCAGGAACGGGGGAGAAGGCGCCCATGCCGCCGGTGTTGGGGCCGGTGTCGCCGTCGCCGACGCGCTTGTGGTCGCGGGCGAGGCCGAGGAAGACGGCGTCGGGGCCGTCGCAGAGGGCGAAGAGGCTGCATTCGGGGCCGGTCATGCATTCCTCGATGACGACGACCGCGCCGGCCTGGCCGAAGCGGGAGTCTTGCATCATGGCGCGGATGGCGGCTTCGGCTTCGGCTTCGGTCTGGGCGACGACGACGCCCTTGCCGGAGGCGAGGCCGTCGGCCTTGACGACGATGGGGGCGCCGCGGCGGCTGACGAAGTCGAGGGCGGCGGCCGGGTCGGTGAAGCGTTCCCAGAGGGCGGTGGGGATGCCGGCTTCGTCGCAGAGTTCCTTGGTGAAGGATTTGCTGCCTTCGAGGCGGGCGGCGGCGGCGGTGGGGCCGCAGCAGGCGATGCCGGCCTCGGCGAGGGCGTCGGCGATGCCGGCGACCAAGGGGGCCTCGGGGCCGGGGACGACGAGGTCGATGGCGTGGTCGCGGGCGAAGCGGACCAGGGCGGGAATGTCAGTGGCGCCGATCGGGACGTTCTCGGCCAGGGTGCCGGTGCCGGGATTACCGGGAGCGGCGTAGACCTTGGTCGCCAGGGGTGAGGCGGCGATCGCCCAGACCAGGGCGTGTTCGCGTCCGCCGCTGCCAATTACCAGAACCCGCATGCTGTCGCCCCTAACCGCTAACTTTGGCCCACTGTCGCCGCGGCGGGCTCTAGCATAGGTTGGAGCGATGTCCGAAGCCGTGAGCAACCTTCCCGAATATAGCGTCAGCGAGATCTCGGGGGCGGTGAAGCGGACGCTCGAGGGGGCGTTCGGGCGGGTGCGGGTGCGGGGCGAGATCACCGAGTTCAAGCGGTATCCGTCGGGGCACCTGTATTTCTCGCTGAAGGACGAAGGCGGGAAGATTTCCGGCATCGTGTGGAAGGGCGGGGTGTCGCGGCTGGGGCTGGTGCCGGAAAACGGCGTGGAGGTGATCGCGACCGGGAAGGTGACGGCGTATGGGGAGCGGTCCTCGTATCAGCTGATCGTGGAGCGGATGGAGTATGCCGGCGCGGGGGCGTTGCTGGCGCGGATCGAGATGCTGAAGAAGCGGCTCGGGGATGAAGGGTTGTTCGGGGCGGAGCGGAAGCGCGGGTTGCCGCTGCTGCCGACGGTGGTGGGGGTGGTGACGTCGCCGGCGGGGGCGGTGCTGCACGACATTCGGACGACGATCGCGCGGCGGTTCCCGCGGTCGGTGCTGGTGTGGCCGGTGCCGGTGCAGGGGGATGGGGCGGCGGTGCGGATCGCGGCGGCGATCACCGGGTTCGATGCGATCGTGCCGGGTGGGGCGGTGCCGCGCCCGGACGTGATCATCGTGGCGCGAGGGGGTGGAAGCCTCGAGGATTTGATGGCGTTCAACGACGAGGCGGTGGTGCGGGCGGCGGCGGCGTGCCGGATCCCGCTGATCTCGGCGGTGGGGCACGAGACGGACCATACGTTGATCGACCTGGTATCGGACCGGCGGGCGCCGACGCCGACGGCGGCGGCGGAGATGGCGGTGCCGTCGCGGGTGGAGCTGGCGTCGGTGCTGCAGCGGGACGGGGCACGGTTGAGCCAGGGGTTGCTGCGGCTGGTGGGCGAGCAACGGGTCAGGCTGGGGCGAGCGGAGCGGGGATTGCCGGACCTGCCGGCGCTGCTGGGCGGGGCGCGGCAGCGGCTGGACGATCGGGGGGAGCGGATGACGCTGGCGCTGCCGAACCTGCTGGGGGCGCGGCGGGCCGGGTTGGAGCGGGCGGGACGGGCGATCCCGGACGCGCCGGCGCTGGTGCGGGCGGCGAGGGTCGCGGTGGCGGACCGGGGACACCGGCTGGTGCTGGCGCTGCCGGGGCTGGTGCGGGAGCGGCGGGGGGCGCTGGAGCGGGCGCGGCGGGCGATGCCGGGGGGCCCTGCCCTGCTGGCGCCGTTGCAGAACGCGCTGGTGCGGGTGCAACTGGACTCGGCGCTGCGGCACGCGGTGGGGCGGCATCGGCAGCGGGCGAGCACGGCGCTGGCGCGGTTGTCGCCGGCGATGCTGACGACCGGGTTGCGGGAGGCGCGGCGGCAGTTGCTGGGCAGCGGGGCGCTGCTGGATTCCCTGTCGTATCAGAAGGTGCTGGAGCGGGGGTTCGCGCTGGTGTCGGATCGCAAAGGACATCCGTTGACGCGGGCGGCGGAGGTGACGCCGGGGGCGGCGCTGCTGGTGCGGTTCGCGGACGGGACGGTGAACGCGCGGGTGGATGGGTCGGGGCAAGGCAGGCTCGACCTGTAGCGGCGGTTGCCGATATCATCCGGGGGCGATCACCGCGCTCGAGAGAATTCCATGAACCAATCGAACTACCCGGGGCCTGCTGCCGGGACCGAAGAGACGGTGCGGCTGATGCGGTACGATGCGGTCAAGAAGTCGGTCGGGGTGGCGTATATGCTGTGGTTCTTCCTGGGGGCGTTCGGAGTGCACCGGTTCTATCTGGGCAGTTGGGGGATCGGGGTGCTGATCCTGGCGTGCACGGGGCTGGCGTTCGTGACGTTCGGGCTGACCGGGTTGGTGAGCGGGCTGATCATGGTGCTGGACCTGTTCCTGATCCCCGGGAAGGTCCGGCAGCATAACGAGCGGCTGATCGCCAGCCTGGCCTGATCGACGGGCTAGAACCGCAGCGTTTGTTCGATCCGCAGGGCCGGGCGGGGCGGGCGGATGGCGGCGGCGGCGGTGCGGGCGGCGAGCAGGCGGAACTCGGCGGGGACCTCGATGAGCCAGTCCGGCGGGACGGCGTGGGCCACCATGCCGACGTCGCGCAGAAGCTCGGCGATGAGGGTGACGGGGCGGCAGCCGGGGATGTCGCTGAAATC
>CAZTJC010000033.1:0-39447 GCA_964613945.1 uncultured Acetobacteraceae bacterium | reverse complement strand
GCAGAAGCTCGGCGATGAGGGTGACGGGGCGGCAGCCGGGGATGTCGCTGAAATCATCCTCCTCGGCCTCGATGAGCATGTCCATGTCCTGATTGTAGGTGTCGAGATCGACCCGGGGCGCGGCTGAGCCGACCACGGCTTTCGAGATAGCGCGAGACCATGACGGCGCGGCGCACATGGGCGGAGAGGATGGCGAATTGCCGCAGCATGTCGTCGGGAGCGATAAGGCTGGGCTCGGGATCGGCGGGCTTCAGCTTGAGGCGCTTCATCTCGTCACTGAGGCGCCTGAGGATGAGCATGGCGGCATCGCAGATGCCGTCCAGCGCGTGTTCATAGGTGATGTACGGGAGGGAGCGCTGGCTGGGCATGGAACAAAATAGGAACTTCTACCTTGCGCAAGTCAAGCGCGGTCGTCAGGTCCAGCGGGTCAGGCGAGCGGCGGCGTCTTGCATGTCGGCTTCGGGTCCGCAGTAGCTGAAGCGGACGAAGCGGTTGCCGCGGGTGCGGTCGAAGTCGAGGCCCGGGCTGGCGGCGACGCCGGTCTCGGCGAGCATGCGGGCGCAGAAGACCTGGGCGTCGTTGGTGCGGGCGGTGACGTCGGCATAAAGGTAAAAGGCGCCGTCGGCGGCGGCGATGTCGGGGAAGCCGGCGGCGGGCAAGGTTGCCAGCAGGTGTTCGCGGGAGCGGCGGTAGCGGGCGACGTTGGCCTGCAGCTCGGGGGTGCAGTCGAAGGCGGCTTCGGCGGCGATCTGGGCGATGTGGGGGGCGGAGATGAACATGTTCTGCGCCAGGCACTCGACGGGGCGGCAAAGGTCGGCGGGGAGGACCATCCAGCCGACGCGCCAGCCGGTCATGCTGAAGTATTTGGAGAAGCTGTTGATGACAATCGCGCTGTCGCTGTAGGCGGCGGCGGTGGCGATGGGACGGGCGTAGTGCAGGCCGTGGTAGATCTCGTCGGAGATGAGGCGGACGCCGTTGGCGTCGCACCATTCGGCGAGGGCTCGCAGCTCGGCGGGGGCGAGCATGGTGCCGGCCGGATTGCAGGGGCTGGCGACGATGAGGCCGGCGGGCGGCGGGTCGAGGGCGGCGAGCATGGCGGGGGTCGGCTGGAAGCGGTCGGCCGGGCCGGTCTCCAGGATGACGGGCTCGAGGCCGAGGGCGGTGAGGATGTTGACGTAGGGCGGGTAGAACGGGGCGGCCAGGGCGACGCGGTCGCCGCGGTCGAAGGCGGCGAGGAAGGCGAGCGGAAAGGCGCCGCTGGCGCCCATGGTGACGGCGATGCGGGCCGGGGCGAGGTCGAGGCCGTACCAGTCGGCGTAGTGGCGCGCGAGGCGGGCCCGCAACGAGGAACGGCCGAAGGCTTCGGTGTAGCCGAGGGCGTCACCGCCGCGGAGCGCGGCGGCGGCGGCATCGCGGGCACCAGCGGGGGCACCGGTGCTGGGTTGGCCGACCTCCATGCGGATGACGTGCGGGTGCCCGACGGGCAGCGCGGCCTGGTTGGCATTGGCGGCGGCGATGACGTCCATCACCATGAAGGGCGGCGCTTCGGCACCGCGACCGATTTTGAGCATCGGAAGTCAGTTGCCGCCGGCGGCCAACCCCGGGGTGCGGGGATCGACGGCCCAGGTGCAGCCTTCGTTGGCGTCCGGCAGGTAGCGGCTGCAGGCGATGGCGTCGGCGCGACCCGGCGACGGCACCGGGACCGGCATGGCGCTGGCCGAGGCGAGTGCGTTGGTCATGGCGACGGCGGTGGCGAGCGAGGCGCCCTCCTGGCCGGTGCCGACGGTGGCGGCGCGGAAGCCGTGCAGGTTGCCGTTCCAGGCGATCGCAGCGGAAAGCAGCGGCGCCGGGTTGGGTGCGGCGGCGAGCAGGAGGCCGGTGCCGGGGGCGATGCGGCCGGTGCCGAACAGGTTGTCCATCGTCACGGTGCAGGCCACGGCGTTGCCGTCGCGGTCCAGCGCCAGCCAACCGGCGGAGGCCGGCAGGGTGGGCAGGCTGCCGCCGCTGCCACCGGAGGCTAGGACCGTTGCCGGGTCGCCGCCACCGCTGCGCCAGCGGGATGCGATGGCCATGGCACGCGCGCCGGCGGCGGGAACGCTGCCGCCGGTCTGGAGGGTTTGGAATGCGGCGGCAGCGGCCAGGCCGCCATCGGCGGGCGGCGGCAGAAAGGCGACCTGGTCGCGACCGGAGGGAACGACGACGGGCGGCACCGAGCGGGGTAACGCGTCGCGAATGGACTGCGCGGTCAGGCCGCCGCCGGCGAGCGCGGCGCCGTCGAGGAGACGGCGCGCCAGGGTGCCGACGTAAAGCGCGCCCACGCCTTCGGTGCGCATGGAGGCGATGGTGGCGGCGAGTTCGGGTTGTTGCAGCGTGCTGCCTTCCTGCAGCGGCCTGCCGCCGGGGCCGAAGATGGCGCGGGCATTGGGGTCCTGCATGAGTGGGCCGGCGACGACCGCCAGATCCTGCACCAAGGCGCGCGGGGTCGGGACGCCGAAGCGGGCCGCTTGTTCGGCGGGCTGCAGCAGCGTGTCGAACGGCAGCTTGCCGTAGCGGATGTGCAGGGCATACAGGCCGCGGGGCATCATCGGGACGGAGGCGGGCCGGTCAGCAGCCGCGCCGGGGGTCGGGGCGACGACGGGGGTGAAAAGGATCGCCTCGGGGCTACCGGCACCGGGCCCGGTGCGGCTGGGGTTGAAGGCGAGACAGGCACCGCCACCACCGAGGCCGGCGCGCGACGGCAGGGTCACGCCGAGCATGAAGCCCATCGCGACGGCGGCATCGGCGGCGTTACCGCCAGCGGCGAGAACCTCGCGACCGGCCAGGGCGGCACGCGGCTCGTCAGCGACGGCGGCGCCAATGAAGCCGGACAATCGTTGCGCTTCGGCGCCCCCGGGCGGGCCACCGAGGAACATGTCGTGGACCGATCCGAGCGTCGAGCACCCGCTGCTGGTCAACAGCAGCGCCGACGCCGCGAGCCGTCCGGCCCTTCGTGCCAGGGCTACGCGGGTCGGGGCGCAGATATGGGCGCGGGTGGTGGCGTGCATCGTCGCATGCATCTGGGTCACTGTCGTCGATGTCATGGTCGATGCCATAGCGACCTATACCTTGGCGGGCAATTCCTTCGACCGCGCCTCCATGCCGTGTTACCCAATCCGGCGTATCGAGGAGAAGACCGTGCGCATCGTCCTGCTCTGCCTGACCCTTCTCCTGACCCCTCCCCTGACCGGTCTGAGGCCGGCGGCGGCACAGGGCTTCACGCCGGCGCAGCGGGCCGACATCGTCGCGATCGTGCGGGAGGCGCTCAAGAACGACCCGAGCATCTTGCGCGACGCTTTCGTGGAACTGCAGAAGGACGAGGCTCAGGGACAGGATCGTGCCGCGAGCGCCGCCATCGTGCGGCTCGACAAGCAGATCCATGATCCGGCGGATGCGGTCGAGGGCAATCCGCTCGGCGACGTGACGATCGTGGAGTTCTACGACACGCGGTGCCCGTATTGCCGGCGCATGCTGCCGGTGATTGCCGACCTCGTGCGCGCGGAGCCGAACGTGAAGGTCGTGATGAAGGACATGCCGATCCTGGGGCCGGCCAGCGTGTTGGAAAGCCGGGCGCTGCTGGCGGCACAACGCCAGGGCGGGTATTTCAAGCTGCGCGACGCCGTGATGGCGAGCAGCACGGCGTCGACGGTCGACAGCCTGCGCGACCTGGCCAACCGGCTCGGTCTCGACGGTGCCCGGATGATCCGTGACATGGACGATCCGACGATCAAGACGCGGCTCGAGACCAACGTGGCGCTGGCGCAGCAGATCGGCATCCAGGGCACGCCGGCGATGGTGATCGGGACCACGTTGCTCGCCGGCGCCGCCGATGTGGGCGAGTTGCGGCAGGCGATCTCGACGGCCCGGCAGCGTCACTAATCGGGCAGCTGATCGAGGATCAGTGCACGAAGACGCGGACCTCCCTGGCAATGTCGGGGATCGGCCGGGCGGATAGGCGCACGCGCGTGGCCGGGATGCCTTGAGCGACGATGAGGTCGGCGATCTCGGCGGCTTCCCTGCCGGCCGAGGTTCCCGGTGTGAACTCCACGACGTCGAACGCCACGTCCCGCTTGCGGGCGCGGGCGGCGGCGACCGAGCGCGCGATCGTGGCCCGCAGGTCGGCCGGGGCCGGCAGGCGGATGCTGAGCAATGGCGGCGGACCGGGTTCGGGCGGGGCAAGGGGTGCGGGCGGCGCCGGTGGCTCGGGGCGAACCGGGGGGCGGCCGGCGTCCGGGTTGAAGGTGCGTTGGTCGACAAGCGTGCATCCGGATAATCCGGCCAATGCCAACAGGATGGCCCGGCGGGTTTCGACAGGGTGCGCCATGGGCTAGAACTCCAGTTTGGCGCTATCTAGACGCGACGGATTGGAGCGACAATGCCGAGTTCGGGAACGATTTTAGGGACGAGTTCGGGGGCGGCTTCGGGCAGCAACCAGCGCATCGACGGGCGTCGGCTGTGGGACAGCCTGATGGCAATGGCGGAGATCGGCGCGACCCCGAAGGGCGGCGTGCGGCGGCTGGCGCTCAGCCAGGTGGACCGTGAGGGCCGGGACCGGTTCCGCACGTTGTGCGAGGATGCCGGGTTGAGCGTGCGGGTCGACGCGATGGGCAACATGTTCGCGCGCCGGGCCGGGCGCGATCCGGCGCGCGCGCCGGTGCTGTTCGGCAGCCATCTCGACAGCCAGCCGAGCGGCGGCAAGTTCGACGGCGCGCTCGGGGTGATCGCCGGGCTCGAGCTGATGCAAACGTTGAACGATTTCGAAATCGTCACGGAGGCGCCGCTGGAACTGGTCAACTGGACGGACGAGGAAGGCAGCCGCTTCGGACGGAGCCTGATGGGATCGGGGGTTTGGGGCGGGCTCTACGACCAGGCGGAAACGGAGGCGGCGGCCGATCTGGAAGGCGTCACGGTCGGGCAGGCGCTTGACGAGATCGGCTATCGGGGTAGCGAGCCGGCGCGGCCGTTCGCCGCCGATGCTTATTTCGAGCTGCACATCGAGCAGGGGCCGCTGCTCGAGGGCGAGGCCAAGCAGATCGGCATCGTCACCGGCGGGCAGGCGCAGCTCTGGTACGACGTGGTGGCGACGGGGCGGGACAGCCACGCGGGCACCACGCCACCGAGCCTGCGGCGGGACGCGCTGGTGTGTGCGGCCCGGGTGATCGACCTGGTGGACCGGATGATGCGGGCGCGGGGCGAGGATGGCCGCGGCACGGTGGGGCAGCTGATCGTGTTGCCGAACAGCCGCAACGTCGTACCCGGCGAGGTGCGTTTCTCCGTCGAGTTCCGGCATCCCGACCCGGCGGAGATCGAGCGGCTGGCGGCGCAGTTTCCGCGTGAGGCCGGGTTCATCGCGCGGGATTGCGAGATCGAGCTTTCGGTCAAGGAGGTTTACCGGATCGGCGCGCAGCCGTTCGATCCCGCGTGCATCGACCTGGTTCGGTCGGCGGCGACCGATCTGGGCTATTCGATGCGCGACATCGTCTCCGGCGCGGGCCATGACGCGATCGCGGTGGCGCGGCACATCCCGACGGCGATGATCTTTACGCCTTGTAAAGACGGGTTGAGTCATAATGAGGCGGAGAGCATCGAGCCGTCCGAGGCGGAAGCCGGTGCGCAGGTATTGTTCAGGGCGGTGGTGGCACGTGCGAACCGATCGATCGTTTAACGTCGATGTTTGAATGGCGATGAGCGGAGCGGCGCGGCCGCGGGGGGAGATCAAGGCCCTGACGTCGCTGCGGGGACTCGCGGCGATGGCGGTCGTGTTGCAGCATTTCTCCGCGACGGCACAGCACAACGCGTCGGGTTGGATCCCGTCCATCATTCCGCACGGCTACATGGCCGTGGACTTCTTCTTCGTGCTCAGCGGCTTTATCATGTCCTACACCTACCTGGCGGACTTCGAGACGGCCGGGTTGCGGGCATATGGGCCGTTCTTGTGGAAGCGGGTGGCGCGGATCTTTCCGCTCGGGATCGCGATCACGTTGATCATCGCCCTGCTCGGCCTAGCGGCGGCACCATTCGGGCTGACCGGATTGTTCTACCACCTGCCACCAGGGACCGGGCTCGGCACGCTCATCGCCATCAACCTGCTGCATCTGCAGGGGTTGATGCCCGTCTACAGCCTCAACGATCCATCCTGGTCGGTCAGCGTCGAACTCGGCGCCTATCTTTTGTTTCCGGTCCTCATCTACCTCAACATCTCCGCCCGGCCGTGGGTGACGGCTGCGTATACGGCGTTCGGGATCTGGATCCTGCTGCGCTTGTCCGCGAATGACCCAACCGGGGGAATGGGGTTCCGTTCGCCGCCTTTCGACCTGGCCCGATGCGTGATCGAGTTCGGCTTCGGGGTGCTGGTGTTCCAGGCGTATCGGCGGGGCGGCTGGTTGTGTGCCCTCGGCCGTGATCGCTGGACATGGGTGATCGCCGGCCTCGGCGTGGCGAGCCTGGTCGGCCGGAGCGATTTGATGGCGGTTGCCGTGTTCCCGTTCCTGGTGCTGGCATTCGCTTTGAACACCGGGCGGCCGAGCCGGGTGCTGTCGCATCCGTGGGTGCACTACCTCGGCGCGATCTCGTTCTCGATCTATCTGGTTCATCAGATGCTGCGCGAAACCGAGTTCTGGGCGGTGCGGCTGCTGCATCCGGCGCCGCTTCCGCCATGGATGGCGCTGAGCGTCGCCTTTATCGGGTCGCTCTCGGTGCTGCCGCTGGCCGTGCTGGCCTATCATGTCATCGAACGACCCGGGCGGACCGCGCTCAACGGTGTCATCAAGCGGATCAGCCGGCGACGCGGCGTTACGTCGACAGCGGAAGGAACCGCCCCGCGAACCGCCGAGTGAGGGATGCCGAGGGCTTGTGGCGGCTTCCCATGACTCGTATAGCCCCGGTTCGAGGGGATTAATGTCAGGATCACGCGAAACCGAGGGGGCCTGGTCGCCGGAAGCGCCGATCACGTCGCTACAGGACGCCATTCTCGCTCGCCCCCTGACCCCCGAGCGCCGCATGGCCGATGCCATCCGCGTGCTGGCCATCGACGCGATCGAAACTGCCGGATCCGGGCATCCCGGGATGCCGCTGGGGATGGCGGATGCTGCAACCGCACTGTGGACACGCTTTCTGCGCTTCGACGCGGCAGACCCTCGCTGGCCGGACCGCGACCGGTTCGTGCTTTCAGCGGGCCATGGGTCGATGCTGCTCTACGCGCTGCTGCATCTGACCGGCCATGTCGGCATGGGGATCGCCGACCTGGCCCGGTTCCGACGGTTGGACAGCCCGGCGGGCGGACATCCCGAATACGGCGCGCATCCCGCCATCGAAGCCACCACCGGGCCGCTAGGACAGGGGTTCTCCAATGCCGTCGGGATCGCGCTGGCAGAGCGGATGCTGGCGTCGCGGTTCGGCCGTAGCCTGGTCGATCATCGGACCTGGGTGATCGCGTCCGACGGCGACCTGATGCAGGGCGTTAGCCACGAGGCGGCCGACCTGGCCGGGCACCTGCGGCTGGAGAAGCTGACCGTGCTGTGGGACGACAACAGCGTATCGCTCGATGGCGACACGGCGCTGTCGCACTCGAGCGATACGCTGAAACGGTTCGCGGCCCAGGGGTGGGCCACCAAGCGCGTCGACGGGCATGATCCGGCGCAGCTGGCCGGAGCGTTGGCGCTGGCGATGCGATCAAAGAAGCCGACGCTGATCGCCTGCCGCACCATCATCGGCCTGGCCGCGCCCACGAAGGCCGGGACGTCAGCGGCGCATGGCGGGCCGTTGGGTCCATGCGAGGCCGATGCCGCCCGGGCGGCGTTGGGGTGGGACGAACCGCACCTGACGGTGCCGGCGGATGTGATGGATCGGTGGCAGGCGGTGGGCGCACGGGGGGCGTCGGCGCGGCGGGCCTGGCTCAAACGGATGGCCAAACACCCTCTGCGCGGGGAATTCGAGCGCGTGATGGCGGGCAAGCTGCCCGATAGCTGGCACGAACGGACTGCCGCATTGCGCGCCGAAATTGCGGAGGAGCGCCAGCCCATCTCCGGCCGTATCGCCGGGCATCGGGCGCTGACGACGCTGTCGGCGATCATGCCCGAGTTGGTCGGCGGTTCGGCCGATGCCGGCGCTTCCACCGGCACGCGGCCGCCGGATGCCGCGACGGTCTGGCCTGGCAATTATGCCGGCCGCTACATCCATTTCGGCGTCCGCGAACACGGCATGGCGGCGGCACTGAACGGGATCGCCCTGCATGGCGGGTTCATCCCGTATGGCGGCAGCTTTTGTGCGTTCAGCGACTACATGCGCCCTGCCCTGCGCCTGGCCGCGATGATGCGGCTCCGGGTCGTGCACGTGATGACGCATGACAGCATCGGCGTCGGCGAGGATGGCCCGACGCATCAGCCCATCGAGCAACTGGCGAGCTTTCGCGCGCTGCCCAACACCTGCGTGTTCCGCCCGGCCGATGCGCTGGAGACGGCGGAATGCTGGGAATTGGCAATCCGCCGCAACGGGGGGCCGAGCCTGATCGTGTTGTCACGCCAGGCGCTCCATCCGCTGCGGCAGGACGCATCGGAAAACCGCAGCGCCCGGGGCGGCTACGTGCTGCAGGAAGCGGACGGCCTGCGGCAGGCGACGTTGATCGCGACCGGGTCGGAGGTCGCGATCGCGCTGGAGGCCCGGCAACGGTTGGCCGACCTGGGCATCGCGGCGGCCGTGGTGTCGCTGCCCTGCTGGGAGCTGTTCGCGCAACAGGACGATCGCTACCGCCTAGACGTGCTGGGCTCGGCACCGCGCATCGGGATCGAGGCCGCCTGCGGCTTCGGCTGGGAACGCTGGATCGGCGAAACCGGCTTGTTCATCGGCATGACCGGCTTCGGCGCTTCGGCGCCGCACGCCGATCTCTACCGGCATTTCGGCATCACGCCGGAAGCCATCACCGCCGCGGTTCGACGCCGCGTGCTTCCACACTGAAGGGAACCAAACCCATGGCCGTCAAGGTCGCCATCAACGGATTCGGACGCATCGGCCGCCTGGTGCTGCGCGCCATCATCGAGCGCGGCAACGAGGACGTCGTGCCGGTCGCCATCAACGACCTCGGCAGCGTCGAGGCGAACGCCCACCTGTTCCGCTACGACAGCGTCCACGGGCGTTTCCCGGGCGAGGTCAAGGTCGAGGGTGACAGCATCACCATCACCTATAACGGCAAGACGATCGGACCGATCAAGGTCACGGCGGAGAAGGACCCGTCCAAGGTGCCGTATCAGGGCGTGGACGTGGCGCTCGAATGCACCGGTCGGTTCACGACCAAGGAAAGCGCCAACGCGCTCATCCAGGGCGCCGGCGCGCGCAAGGTGCTGATCTCGGCGCCGGCTGACGGCGTGGATGCGACGATCGTCTGGGGCGTCAACCAGAACACGATCACCAAGGACATGACGGTGATTTCCAACGCGTCGTGCACCACCAACTGCCTGGCGCCGATGGCCAAGGTGCTGCACGAGAAGTTCGGCATCCTGCGCGGCTACATGCTGACCATCCACTCCTATACCGGCGATCAGAATACGGTGGACACGCTGCACAAGGACCTGCATCGCGCCCGCGCGGCCGCGGTCAGCGCGATCCCGACCAGCACGGGTGCCGCCAAGGCCGTCGGCCTGGTGATGCCGGAGCTGAAGGGGAAGCTGGATGGCACGGCGATCCGCATCCCGACGCCGAACGTGTCGCTGGTGAGCCTGGACGTGAACCTGCGCGACGCGGCGACGGTTGAGCAGATCAACGCCGCCATGAAGGAGGCGAGCGAGGGCGAGCTGAAGGGTGTGCTGGTTTACAGCACGGAGAAGCTGGTCAGCATCGACTTCAACCACAGCCCGGCCTCCTGCTCGTTCGATGCGACGCAGACCGCGGTGGTCGACGGTCAGCTGACGCGCGTCATGGGCTGGTATGACAATGAGTGGGGTTTCTCGAACCGCATGATCGACACCGCCGCCTTGTTCGGCAGCCTGTAATGCCGTTTCGGACGCTCGACGGGGTCGACCTCGCTGGTAAGCGCGTGCTGGTGCGCGCGGACCTCAACGTGCCGATGCACGATGGCGAGATCTCGGACACAACACGGCTGGAGCGCCTGGTGCCGACCCTCCACGAGTTGATGGATGGCGGCGCCAAGGTGATCGTGTGCAGTCATTTCGAGCGTCCGAAGGGCAAACGCGTGCCATCGATGTCGCTGCGACCGGTGGCGGATGCACTGGGGGTGGTGCTGGCGCGGCCGGTGGCGTTTGCCGGCGACTGCGTGGGCGCGGAGGCGGAGGCGGCGGTGGCCGCCCTGTCGGCCGGGGACGTGCTGGTGCTGGAAAACACCCGGTTCCATGCGGGAGAAGAAGCCAACGACCCGGCGATGGCGCAGCAGCTCGCCGGGTTGGCGGACATCTACGTCAACGACGCGTTCTCGGCCGCGCACCGGGCGCATGCGAGCACGGAGGGGGTGGCGCGGCTGTTGCCGTCCTACGCCGGGCGGTTGATGCAGCAGGAGCTGGAAGCGCTGGATGCGGCATTGGGCAATCCGGTGCGGCCGGTTTGCGCGGTGGTGGGCGGCAGCAAAGTTTCGACCAAGCTGGAGTTGCTGGGCAATCTGGTCGGCAAGGTCGACATGCTGGTGATCGGCGGGGCGATGGCCAACACGTTCCTGGCGGCACAGGGCGCCGAGGTCGGGCGGTCGCTTCAGGAAGCGGACATGCACGAGACGGCACGCGAGATCATGCAGCGGGCGAGCACGGCTGGGTGCGAGATCGTGTTGCCGACGGACGCGGTAGTGGCGCGCGAGTTCAAGGCGCATGCGGCGACGGAGATCGTTTCGGCGCGGGCGATCCCGGCCGATGCGATGATGCTGGATGTCGGGCCGGAGACGGTGCGCGCGTTGTGCGCCAGCTTGCCGACGCTGAAGACGGTGGTGTGGAACGGTCCGCTCGGGGCGTTTGAGACGCAGCCATTCGATCGGGCGACCAACGAGCTTGCCCATGCGGTGGGCGATGCCACGGCAGCGGGGACGCTTCGCAGCGTGGCCGGAGGTGGTGACACGGTTTCGGCGTTGAAGGGTGCGGGTGAGATTGCGCGGATGACGTATGTCAGCAGCGCTGGCGGGGCGTTCCTCGAGTGGCTCGAGGGGAAGACGCTGCCCGGCGTGGCTGCGCTGGAAGGCTGAGGCAGCTTTTCCCCGCGTTCCGCGTTCAATGGCGGAACGCGGGGAATGTTATGCAAAAAAGTACGGCGGCAATGGTGGCCGGAGTTACGGCGGTCGGGGCGCTTCTGGGTGGAAGTAGGTTCAATCCGGGGCCGCAGCATCCGGCGACCGCGGCCTGGTATGCGCGTCTGGACAAGCCGGATTTCACGCCACCGGGTCCGGTATTCGGGATTGCTTGGACGGTGCTGGATGGTTTGCTGGCCTATACGGGGTATCGACTGCTGAGCCGGCAGCCGAGCGACAAGCGACGACTGGCGCTGGGGGCCTGGGTTTTGACGCTGTTCGGGCTGCCGGCGTTTCAGTGGCGGTTCTTTGGCGCGCGTCAGGCGGATGAGGCGCTAGGCGTGAGTGCGACGATGCTGGCCGCGGCGACTGGACTCGCGGCGACGTCGTCGCAAGTCGATCGCAAAGCGTCGATGGCGGCGGTTCCACTGATTGGCTGGCTGATTTTTGCGACGATCCTTCAAGAAGAAGTGTGGCGACGCAACCGGTAGTTGCGCTTAAGCGTGTGTTAACCTATTTTTAGGGAATGCACGTTACAGTCCTCCGCATGTTGTCCACGAACTCCCTGTCGGCATTCTCCGCGGCGACGACGAGCGCCGTAAATAGTCGTAGTCCGGTTCGTTTGGTGCGGGGGGTTACTACCGCCCCATCAGCGACGGCCGGAACGAAGAACGCGATGCCGAACTCGATGCCGTCGATTGCGCCGCCGCGTGGGTCGCTGCTGAACCTTTCCGTTTAACGGCTCAGCGCGCGCGCTAACCAAGCTGATGCTTGCAGACATCGGTCGTCGTAGCCGTGAGTGCCGACGATCTGGATGCCGAGAGGCATTCCGGCGGGACCGGTTCCGCATGGGATCGTCACGCATGGCACGCCGAGCGCGGTCCAGATCAGATTAAAGGCCGGTTCTCCAGTTCGGTCCAAACCGATGGGCGCGACGCCGGGGGCGGATGGCGTCAAGAGCACATCGACGTCGGCCATCAATGCGCTGAACGCCTGCATGAGGTTGGCGACGACCGTTCGTGCCGAGTTCAGGTCGGCGAACGACCGATCCAGGCCCCATTCCAGTCGTTCCCGTAACACCGGGCTGATCTGGTCACGGTGCGTCGTCATCTCCCATCCCAGTGCGCGGGCACTCTCACCGTGCATGATGGTGGCATGGGCTGCTTCCAGCGCATCGAAATCAGCGGGAAGCTCGACGTCCTGGATGTGGGCCCCTGCCCTGGCCGCGGCGGATCGGGCGCGGTCCATGACGTCATCGGTTTCTGGGGCTCGACGGTCCCACATCGGCGAGCGGCATATGCCGATCCGTAGCGTCCGGTTCAGCGGCGCCTCAAGGTCGCCGACTTCGAGGCCGGTGAGCGCCGTGGTCAGCAGGGCGCAATCGGCGACGCTGCGGGCCAGGATGCCAACGGTGTCGAGGCTGGTGGACATCAGCTTCATGCCGAAGCGGTCGATGGTGCCAAAGGTGGGTTTGTAGCCGACGATGCCGCAATAGGCAGCTGGGCGGATGATGCTTCCCGCCGTTTGGGTGCCGAAAGCGAACGGGAAGTAGCCAGCGGCGACGCCCGCCGCCGATCCGCTGCTCGAGCCGCCGGGCGTTCTGGCCGGATCGTGCGGGTTGGAGGTCGGACCCGGCGTGCGGGTTGCGAACTCGGTGGTCACGGTCTTGCCGAAGACGATCGCGCCCGCCGCGCGTGCCCAGGCGACGCAGGCGGCGTCGGCCACCGGTTGGTGACCGCGCCAGATCGGCGAGTTGTAGCCGGTGGGTAGATCGGCGGTGTCGAGGACGTCCTTGACGCCGAGTGGCAGCCCGGCCAGCACGCCGGGCCGGGGTGCCGTGGTTCGGACCGCGGCGGCGTCGAACGCAGCCATTGCCTGCAACACCGGCTCGCGGATGGCGACACGGGCGATGCAGGCCTCCAGGAGGTCACCGGGCGACAGGCGGCCGGCGTCGATCTCGCGGAGGGCTTGGGTCGCGGTCAGGTCGGCTGGATCGATGGTCATGGCTGCTCCTCGGTGTGACGTGGTTTCAACGCCTCACCCAGGCTGGCGGAAGCGCGAGGGCGGGTCCATCTTCCTCCCATGCGCGAGCGTAGCCGACCGCCGATCGACGTGGCGACTGATCGAAGCGGTGCCCTGATCTACTGCGTCGGCGTGTCGGCCGATGCGTTGCCAGCGGTCCGCTCGAGCGATCTCAGCGAAGGATGGGAGGCGGCCCGCCAGGCGGCTGCGGCCGCAATGTGGGGGGAGCGCCGCCTGTTCCGCTTCTTGCCGGGCGAGGACACGGCCGTCGACCTGGCGCTGACCGACGACGACGCGGCGTGCTGGGCGGAGGCGGTGGATTGCGTTTGGGGCTTGCAGACCTTGTACGGCCTGTCGATTTTTCTTCGCCTGCTGGGGCTGGTGTCGTTGCTTGCAGGCTCTCCCTGGTTGCGGACGCTATGCCCGTTGTCGCGAGGCGGCGCGACGCTCGACCCGGCGTTGGTTCGCGCTGCCGCCACCGTGCCGCTTTCGACGCGCGGGCATCTGGACGAGGAGCGCGTTCGCGCGCATCTCGCCCACGCCGCGCCGCAAACCCTGGCCAGTAACACCGTCCATTCAGGAGCGAATAAGTGATCCACCAAAAACGTCATATCTTGACGGCCATCATGCTTGCCGCCGGGCTTGCCGGTTGTCATCGGGCCCCGGCACCGACTCGTGTCGACAACGACGCCAGGCAGGAGTGCCGCCAGCAGGTCGAGCGACAGTACAACGCGCAGAACCGCGTCGACCTGACGCGGCGCGACGAGCGCGACCAGCCATTTGCCAGCACCTATAATGGTGGCATCTCTAGCCGCGGTCTCGGGGCGCAGTATCATCGCGAGGAGATGGAGTCCGCCTGCCTCCGCCAAGCCGGCGATACCGGCGCGACGGCGACGCCCGGGGTAGGCCCGGCGTTCAGCCCCGCCAATTCCGGCGCGGGTACTTCATCCCTGCGTCCATAAACCACTCACACACAGGAGCCACGATGAGCCGCATCATTCGTACCGAAGCCAATGCCGTACTGTCCAAAGCCGTGGAATATCATGGCTTTGTCTTCGTCCAGGGCGTGACGGCGTCCGACCTGAGCAAGGACATTTCGGGCCAGACCGAAGAGGTACTCAAGGAAATCGACGCTATCCTGGAAGTCCATGGGACGGACAAGACACGGCTCCTGCAAGCGCAGATTTGGCTGAAAGACATTCGTGATCGCGAAGCGATGAACAAGCTGTGGAGCGCCTGGCTTCCGACGGATGGCGCGCCGGCCCGGGCGTGCGTCCAGGCCCACATGGCCGATCCGCGGCATCTGGTGGAGATCATGGTCACCACCTGCAAGTAGCGCCGGCCCCGAACTGATTGTGGCGGGTTGGTCATACTGTGGCTTTCCCGCCACACAGGAAAAATCTTGATTCGTTCGATGCAACAAAACAGGCCAAATAAGACGGTGGTCCTAAATACCGCGCCATCAGTGTAGGTAATTTTACGAAACACTTCGTGAGCGTTAAAAAAACAGCCACTTGGCTTGCCATTCACGCGGCTCGGAACCTAACCCGTGATCACAGAGCGGTGACCAGAAGGGTAGCTAGATGAGAGCAGGTTGGGCGGGTCAAAGCCTCAGCATAGTCGCCGGCACGTTGTTGGTGCTGGCTACGACCCAGGGTTCCGCAGTCGCGGCACGTGGCAGACACACGGCGCAGGTTTCACATCACGGGTCTGCTCATGGCAGTTTCGGCCGGGCCTACAGCTCCCATACCCAGCGCAGCTGGCATCCAACCTTTCAGCGTAGCGCGCTTCAGTGCGTTCCCTTCGCCCGCGAGAATTCCGGAATCGAGTTGTCCGGCAATGCCGGAACTTGGTGGGGCAGTGCCGATGGACTGTATGAGCGCGGTGCACGCCCCGAAGTTGGTAGCGTGCTGAATTTCCGCGCCACCGGTCACATGCGTATGGGCCATGTCGCCGTTGTGACGAACGTGATTTCGTCGCGTCACATCGAGATCGACCACGCCAATTGGGGCGCACCGGGCCGCATCAGCCGCAACATCGACGTAGTCGACGTGTCGCCGAGCAACGATTGGACACAGGTTCGCGTGGCGCTGAGCCAGGCCGAGGATTACGGCAGCGTCTACCCGACGTTCGGCTTCATCTACGATCGGCCGGACCGCGGCACGATGGTGGCCAATAATGGGGTTGTGCCGACGCCGCGCTCGAACGTGACGCCTTCTACGGTGGCCTTGGCCAGCGACCGCATCCAGCTGGCCAGCGCCAGCAACGGGCCGGAAGAGGTCGCCGAAGCGATCGACGACGATGACAGCAGCACCCCGCGCTACTCGGGCCACCGCCGCAGCGTGCGGGCGAGCCGCTCGGGCGGTTGGCACGTTGCTGCCGGGTCGCACTCACGCGCCGGCGCCCGGATGAGTCTGCAGGCCGCTGCCGGAGCGGGTCACCGTCATGGCTATAGCCCGTTCCCGTCCGCGACGACCTACCGGGTCAGCACGCGAGCCAGCGTCCTTAACGTCAGCAAGCCGCACAAAGGCGGATCCCGCCGCCACTTCTAGGCCGAAGCCGCTCAACTTTCCCCCTCGTTTGCCGTAGCGTCCGGCCAAACGAGGGGGAACGACATGGTGGACGCCACCGCTTTCATCGCTGCGCGCGATTTGCTGCTGCAGCATCGGACCGATCTGGCGGCGGCTACGGCCGCGTTTCGCTGGCCACGGCTGGACCGGTTCAACTGGGCGCTCGATTACTTCGATCCGATGGCCGCCGGCAACGACCGGACGGCGTTGCGGCTGATTGGGCCGGACTCGGATGACAGCGTCAGCTTCGAGCATCTCCGCCTCCGTTCCAACCAGGTCGCCAACCTCCTTCGCCGCATGGGAGTCGGACGGGGCGACCGCATCCTGTTGTTGCTCGGCAACGTGATTCCGCTGTGGGAGACGATGCTGGCGGCGATGAAGCTGAGGGCGGTGGTGATTCCGGCGACGACGATGCTGACCGAGGCGGACCTGGCCGATCGCGTGGCGCGGGGGCGGGTTCGGCTGGTGGTCGCGGCGGCCGAACTGGCGCCGCAGTTCGAGACGCTTCCGGGCGATTACGCGCGGCTCGCCGTCGGGGCCGCGGCGGGTTGGCAAGGTTTCGACGAGAGCGACGCGGAGTCGACCGAGTTCGAGGTCGATGGCGAGACGCGGGCGACCGACCCGCTGCTGCTGTATTTCACCTCCGGCACGACGTCGAAGCCGAAGCTGGTGATGCACAGCCACGAAAGCTATCCGGTCGGGCACCTCAGCACGATGTATTGGATCGGGCTGCGACCCGGCGATGTCCACCTCAACATCTCGTCGCCGGGTTGGGCCAAGCATGCCTGGTCGTGCTTCTTCGCGCCATGGAACGCGGGGGCGACGATCCTGATCCTGAACCAGAAGCGCTTCGATGCGGGGACGCTGCTGCGGGTGCTGGACGAGTGCGCGGTGACGACGTTCTGTGCGCCGCCGACGGTGTGGCGGATGATGGTGCAGGCCGATCTCGCGGCCGCGACGGTGCATGTGCGCGAGGCGGTGTCGGCCGGGGAGCCGCTGAACCCGGAGGTGATCGAGCAGGTGAAGGCGGCGTGGGGCGTGACGATCCGCGACGGCTATGGGCAGACGGAGACGACGCTGCAGATCGGCAACATGCCCGGGCAGGTGATGACGCCGGGCTCGATGGGATGGCCGCTGCCGGGCTACGCGATCCGGTTGCTCGATCCGGATGGGGTGGAGGCACAGGAAGGCGAGATCGCGATCGCGATCGACCCGAAGCCGACGCCGCTGATGCAGGGGTACATCGACGATAGCGGCGCGCTGCGGCCGCCGGAGGGCAGCGTGTACCGGACCGGCGACGTGGCGCTGCGGAACGAGGATGGCAGCCTGACCTATGTCGGGCGGGCCGATGACGTGTTCAAATCGAGCGGCTACCGGATCAGCCCGTTCGAGCTGGAGAGCGTGTTGGTCGAGCATGCGGCGGTGGCGGAGGCAGCGGTGGTGCCATCACCCGATCCGGTGCGGACGGCGCTGCCGAAAGCGTTCGTGGCCTTGGCGGAGGGGTATGCGCCGGATGCGGCGACGGCGGGGTTGATCTTCGCGCATCTGCGGGCGCGGCTGGCGCCATACAAGCGGATCCGGCGGATCGAGTTCTACGAGTTGCCGAAGACCATCTCCGGCAAGATCCGGCGGGTGGATCTGCGGCGGCTGGAGGCGGCTCGCCGGACGGAGGATGCGACCGGCGAGTTGGAGTTCGTGGAGACTGCGTGACCCGGTAAAGGGCTTTTTACGTGACGAGGTTGTCGGGGCGGCCACCGGCCAGGACCGTCGCGATGCCGTCGAGCACGAGATGGCCCATGGCGTCGCGCGTCTCGGTCGTCGCGCTGCCGAGATGTGGCAGGAGCACGATGTTCTCCAGCGCGAGATAGCCGGGGGCGACCTGGGGTTCGGCGGTGTAGACGTCGAGCCCGGCGGCGGCGACCTGTCCGGATTTCAGGGCGGCGATCAGCGCATCGTCGTCGATCAGCGTGCCGCGGGACGCGTTGGCGACGACCGCACCGCGAGGCAGCTTGGCGAGGCGGTCGGCGTTCAGCCAGTGCCGGGTCCCCTCCCCGCCTGGCGCATTGAGCGAGAGCACGTCGCAGGCGGCGAGGAAGCCGTCATCGTCCGGGTGAAAGACGGCGCCGGCTTCCAGCTCGGGCGGTAGGCGGTTGTTGTTGCGGTAGTGGACCTGCATGCCGAAGGCGGCGGCCATGCGCGCCAGCTCCCGGCCGATGCGGCCCATGCCGAAGATGCCGAGGCGACGACCGGACACCAATGTGCCCATCAGCTGCGTCGGCGCCCAGCCAGTCCATTGGCCGCTGCGGACATAGCGCTCGCCCTCCCCGGCCCGGCGGGCGGCGGCGAGGATCAGCAGCATGGCGCATTCGGCGGTGGCGACGCTGAGCACGTCCGGCGTGTTGACGAGCGGCAGGTTGCGGGCGCGGGCGGCCTTCATGTCGATATGGTCGTAGCCGACGCTGAAGGTGCCGATCACCTTTACCGTGTCGGGCAGCTTGCCGATGGTGTCGGCATCGAGCTTCTCGGCGGGGCAGCAGAGGATGGCGGCGGCGCCGTCGGCGCGGGCCAGGATGTCGGCGCCGATGACGCGGGCGTCGTCAGGGCTGAGCCGGGCGTCGAACTCGGCGGCGGCACGGGCTTCGATGGCGGGCGGCAAGCGCCGGGTCACGAGCAGGATGGGTTTGGACAGGGGGCGTCTCCTCGACGGCGGTTGGTTGCGATGATGACCGGGGTTGCGGGTCGGCGGAAGGCTCGGCAGGTTGATGCGATGCAGCACGCGAGATTGGCCGTCGATATCGGCGGCACCTTCACCGACCTGGCACTCGAGCATGCGGGCGGGCGGGTTACCGCCAAAGTGCTGACCACGCCATCGCAGCCGGAGCGGGGCGTGCTGGATGGAGTCGCGGCGATCCTGGCGCAGGCGGGGATGAAGCCGGGCGACATCGACATCGTGGTGCATGGCACGACGCTGGCCACGAACGCGATCATCGAGCGGAAGGGTGCGGTGACGGCGCTGATCACGACGGAGGGGTTCCGGGACGTGCTCGCCCTTGGCAATGAGAGCCGGTACGACCAGTACGACCTGAACATCACGCTGCCGCAGCCGCTGGTGCCGCGGTACCTGCGGCTGCCGGTGCCGGAGCGGTTGGACAACGAGGGCAACGTGCTGCTGGCGCTGGACGAGGCGGCGGTGCTGGCGCTGGTGCCGGTGCTGGAGCGCGAGGGCGTCGAGAGCATCGCGGTCGGGTTTTTGCACAGCTACGTCAATCCGGCACATGAGCGCCGGGTCGGGGCGTTGCTGGCGGGGGCGATGCCGGGGATGCCGATCTCGTTGTCGTCCGACGTGTCGCCGGAGATGCGGGAGTGGGAGCGGTTCAGCACCACGGCGGCCAACGCCTACGTGCAGCCGTTGATTGCGGGGTATCTGCGGCGGCTGGAGGCGGGGCTGGTGTCGATGGGTCTGGGGGCGCCGCTGTTCCTGATGCTGTCGGGCGGCGGACTGACGACGGTGGAGACGGCGTGCCGGTTTCCGATCCGGCTGGTGGAGAGCGGGCCGGCAGGCGGGGCGCTGTTCGCGGCCGACATCGCGCGGCAATGCGGGCTGGCGCAGGTGTTGAGCTTCGACATGGGGGGTACGACGGCGAAGGTTTGCCTGATCGACGATTTTCAGCCGCAGGCGTCGCGAACATTCGAGGTGGCACGAGTCGGGCGGTTCAAAAAGGGGTCGGGCCTGCCGCTGCGGATCCCGGTGATCGAGATGGTGGAGATCGGCGCGGGGGGCGGCAGCGTCGCGGGCGTGGACGCGATGGGGCGGATCAGCGTCGGGCCGGAGAGCGCCGGGGCGGACCCGGGGCCGGCGTGTTACGGGCGGGGTGGAACGGCAGCGACGGTGACGGACGCCAATTTACTGCTTGGCCGCTATGACCCGGCGCGTTTTGCCGGCGGGGCGTTGCAACTGCATCCCGCGCCGTCGGCGACGGCGATGGTGGCATCGGTGGGGGAGCGGACCGGGCTTGAGCCGGGCATGGCGGCGCTCGGGATCGTGGAGATGGTCGACGAGAACATGGCCAATGCCGCGCGTGTGCATGCGATCGAGAGCGGCAAGTCGTACGGCGGACGGACGCTGATCGCGTTTGGCGGCGGCGGGCCGGTGCATGGCTACCGGGTGGCGGAGAAGGTCGGGATCGATCGGGTGCTGGTGCCGATCGGAGCGGGGGTCGGGAGCGCGATCGGGTTCCTGTGCGCGCCTGTGGGCTATGAGGTGGTGCGGAGCCGGTACGGGCGGCTTGGCGCGTTCGATGTCGAGAGCGTCAATGCGTTGCTCGACGACATGGTTCGTGAGGCGGACGACGTGGTGGCGGGGGGAAGTTTCGGAGCACCGACACGGCAGGGTCGGATGGCGTTCATGCGCTACGTCGGCCAGGGACACGAGATTCCGGTGACGTTGCCGGCGCGGCGGCTGGAGGAGAGCGACGTCGCGGCGCTGCGAACGGAGTTCGATGCGGCTTATGGACGGTTCTACGATCGACCGGTGCCGGGCTCGGATGTCGAGGTGATGAGCTATGCCGTGACGGTGACGACGGTGCCGGAGAACCGGGTTGCCGCGCCATGGCCGACGGGAGACGCTGCGGAGCCGGGGCGACAATGGGTGCGCGATACGGCGACGGGAACGGAAGCGGATTGGGCTGTATTCCAGCGCGGCGACCTGGCGGTCGGGCAGCAGATCGGCGGCCCGGCAATCGTGGCTGAACGTGAGACGAGCACGTTGATCGGACCGGGCTGGACCGGGACGGTGGACGAGCGAGGGTATCTGGATCTTCGGAGGGTCTTCGCATGAGCGCGTTGGAAGACATTCAGCGGCAAGTAATGTGGAACCGGCTCATCGCGGTGGTCGAAGAGCAGGCGCAGACGATGATCCGGACGGCGTTCAGCACGACGGTGCGCGAGGCGGGCGACCTGTCGGCGGGGATCTTCGACCTGCAGGGACGGATGCTGGCGCAGGCGGTGACGGGAACGCCGGGACACGTGAATTCGATGATGGAGAGCGTGGGGCATTTCCTGCGCAAGTTTCCCGCCGAGACGATGCAGCCGGGTGACCACCTGATCACCAACGATCCCTGGCTCGGCACCGGACATCTGCACGACCTGACGGTGGTGACGCCGGCATTTCATCAGGGTCGGCTGGTCGCGTTGTTTGCCAACACGGCGCACGTCATCGACGTCGGCGGGCTCGGGATGGGACCGGAAGGGCGGTCGGTGTTCGAGGAAGGGCTGTATATCCCGATCGTGAAGTGTTTCGAGGCGGGGAAGCCGAACGCGACGTTCTTCGACTTCCTGCGCGCGGGGACGCGGCAGCCGGTCGAGCTGGAGGGCGACGTGTATTCGCTGTGCGCCTGCAACGAGGCGGGCGCGCGGCGGCTGGTCGGAATGTTGGAGGAGTTTCGGCTGGACGGGATTGATGCGTTGGCGACGCATATCTTCGAAAGCAGCCGTCGCGCGACGTTGGAGCAGATCGCGTTGCTGCCGCCGGGTCGGTTCGCGGCGGAGATCTGGTCGGACGGGTATGAGGCGCCGATCCGGCTGTCTGCGGCGATGACGATCGCGGCAGACGGGATCACGGTTGATTTCGAGGGGACGTCGGGGCTGTCGGGGCGAGGCATCAACGTGCCGGCGGCTTATGCGCGGGCGTATGCGTGCTTCGGCATCAAATGCGTGGTGGCGCCGGAAATCCCGAACAATACGGCGAGCTTGGCGCCGTTCCGGATGCTGATCCCGGAGGGGACGATCCTCAATGCGCCGCGACCCAGCGCGGTGGCGGTGCGCCACGTGGTCGGGCAGTTGCTGCCGGATTTAATGATGGGGTGCCTGCATCAGGCCGTGCCGGACCGGGTGACGGCGGAGGGATCGTCGTGTTTGTGGAATCCGCCATTGCGGGGTGGAGCGATCGTGTCCGGGCAGAATTCGCCGTTGCCGAGCTTCGAGGTGATCACGTTCAACTCGGGCGGCACGGGCGCACGACCCGGTCAGGATGGATTGGATGGAACGGCGTTTCCATCGGGCGTGCGGACGATGCCAGTGGAGGCGACGGAGAACGTTGCGCCCGTGGTGTTCTGGCGCAAGGAGTTGCGACCGGATAGCGCGGGTGCAGGTCGGACCCGGGGCGGGTTCGGGCAGATCATGGAGATCGGGGCGAAAGGCGACGCGGAATTCGCGTGCAATGCGATCTTTGATCGAGTCGCTCATGCGCCGCGCGGACGCGAGGGCGGCCAGGACGGCGCACCGGGAGTGGTTCGGCTACGCCACGGTGGCACTTTGCGCACCAAGGGTTACCAGATCATTCCCGCCGGGGATCGGTTGATCCTGGAATTGCCAGGTGGCGGTGGACTGGGGAACGTGTCGGAACGGGACGCGAAGCGTGTTGCCGACGATCGGCGCGACGGTTTGGTCACACTGTCATAGAAATGCATCAGTTAAGTTCAATCAAACGATGCGAGGAACATTGCAGAACCATCTCTGGATGGCGATAATTTGATCGCTCGGAATGGCCGAGCCTCATATCCGGAATCCAACCTATGTCGATCTCCAAGACCGTCGCTTTCGGCCTCGCCGCACTCACCCTTTCAGCTGTTTCCGTCCAGGCTGCCCCGCGCCACGCTGCCCACCATGCGATGCACATGAAGCACAGCATGGCTCACCGTGGCGGTATGATGCGTAACTCGTCCGACATGGGCAGTGCCGACCGCTCCGCCGATTCGTTGAACGCGCAGTCCTTGTCGCGCGCGCAGGGCGCACAGTAAGCCCTTCGATAACCCGGCGGTCGATTCCGCGCCCTCGTGGCGCGGAATTACACTGCGGACTTGCTTGGCCGAAAGCTTCGACAGATACGTCTCGGCATCCCTATTTGGTGAGCGCCAGTGATGAGACGTCTTGTTTGCCTCTGCATCCTTAGTTTCATGACTGGGTGCGTCGCTCCCGAGACAGCACCGGTTCCCCGAAAAAGCGCGGTTAGGGTCGATAGCTCGACCACCTCCACCGCAAATTTCGAGGATGCCCCGCGGCCGAATCGCAAGATCGGCGCATCTGCCAACGACTCTATTATCCGGATGGCTCGCTAGGACAGGATGCGGGGCATCCTTTGGACGATTTGCATATCGTTCAATGTGACCTCGAGAGCGTCGATGGCATGTCGCATGTCGTCCGGCGTGATGGCACCGATGCACCCGAGCCTGAAGCCGGGTTGCACGGTGTTGTAGAAGTTGCTGATGACGAAGCCCCTCCCCTTCATGCCGTCGACGAAGGTTTGAAGGTCCCATCGCGGGTCGGCCGGTGCGTCCACGTTCAGGACAATCGGACCCTGGACGGCGAGCGGAATCGACGGGGACAGGCCGAGGCGTTCGACGCCCGAGCGTAACGTCTGCATGTTCTCCGTGTATCGCACCAGACGAGCTGATTGTCCGCCTTCCGCGTCGAACAGATCCAGGGCGACGTCGAAGGAGGCGACCGTGCCGGCCGCCGGCGTGAAGCGATGCGATCCAGGCGCCTTGGCGTAATGAGTGTCCAGTTCGGACAGGTCGAAGGACCAGCTTCCCGCATTGCCGCTAGAGGCAGCGAGGCGGTCCTTGCGGGCGACGGTGAAGGACGCCCCGGGTAGACCTTCAATGCATTTGTTGGTGGTGAAGGCGACGCTGTCGACCATGGGAAGCAGCGAGAGATCGAACGGCAACGCGCCGAATGCCGACACCGCATCGACGATCACGCGGCGACCATGAGCGCCGGCGACCGCGGCAAGGGCGGGAATGTCATGAATGATCCCGGTCGCGGTCTCGCTGTAGACGAGTGCGACATGTGAGATGGCCGGGTCGGCGGCGAGTGCGGCACCCAGGCTGACCGGGTCGACCGGTTGATCGTCGGGGACAGGAAGCGGGACCGCCACTCGGCCGCTTTCGGTCGCGAGCCGCTGCAGACGGTCGGCATACTGGCCGGTCTTGGGAATGAGGATACGTCCACCAGGAGGAAGAAATGTCCGGCAGGCAGCTTCCAAGGCAAAATGTCCACAGCCCTGCAGGATCAGCGCGGTGTGCGTCTCGGGCGTTCCTCCAGCAAGGATGAGGACACGGTCCCGAATGCGCGACACCAGTTGTCGGAAATCATTGTCCCATGGCGCGTAGTCGATTGCGGCTGCAGCACGAACGGCGTCATGCGTAGTTACAGGGCCGGGGATCAATAGTAGCATACGATCATTCTGGGTCGTCAGGCACCGACCTCGCAAGGTCTGAACCCTGGTTTCGCGTTACGAGCGCCTTGATAGGGTTATCGACTTCATGATCTCACCACTTCCGCTGCCGGATTGGGTACCCTGGTGGGTTCACCTGGCTATCCTACTCGCGGCGCTTTTCCTGGCGATCATGTTCGCGTTGATGCCGTTCAGCGTGTTCGGGACGAAGTCCAGGCTCGAGGCAATCGAGGTCAGATTGGACGAGATCCAGGCGGAAATCCGCAGCCTCGCGCTACGGCTTCCGGAGATTGCTGCAGACGAAGCCGACGGACCGAAAACCCGTAGTCGAAGCTGGTTGCCGCCGATCCCGCCGCCGCCATCACAGGCGCCGCGACGTGATCCGTCGCGACCGACTCGCACGGAGCCGAAGCTTTACTGACATGTCGATCATTGAGCGTCGGAGAGGGAAAAATGCGCGGTGAAATCATGGCATCGGACGAGCGATACTGCAGCAGGACCGGAAATTTCGGCGTTGGATGACCAGGCGATCGGAGTCGGGCCAGTTTCTGCTACACAGCCGTTTTTAACGGGTCAGCCGAAACGTATCGCGTTCGCCGCCGCGTCGACGCCACTGGCGACCGAGAGTCTTGCTCGTCTCGTCCAGCGTTATGGAAATCATGAAGTGGAGGGGGCGGACGTGATCGTCTGCCTTGGTGGCGACGGCTTTCTGCTGGAGATGTTGCATCGGTTGCTTGATCAGGGGTCGGAAACTCCTGTTTACGGCATGAATTGTGGCTCGGTCGGCTTCTTGATGAATGCCTATGCGGAGGACGCGTTGGAGGAGCGGTTGGCGAATGCGCAGGGAGCGATCCTGCATCCGCTTCGGATGCGCGCCGAAACCTGCGATGGCCGAATCGAAGAAGCACTGGCGCTCAACGAGGTGTCACTGCTTCGGCAACTTCGACAGGCCGCGAAGATCAAGATCGAGATCGATGGCCGAGTCAGGCTGGCGGAACTGATTTGTGACGGCGTTCTTGTTTCAACGCCGGCGGGTTCGACGGCATATAATCTTTCAGCCCACGGTCCGATCGTGCCGCTGTCAGCAAATCTGTTGCCGCTCACGCCGATCAGTGCTTTTCGTCCGCGGCGATGGAGGGGCGCGTTGTTGCCGAGCACGGCGGCTGTGACGTTCGAGGTGTTGGAACGGGAGAAACGGCCAGTTGCGGCCGTGGCTGACTTTACCGAGGTCCGTGACGTCGTGGCAGTGTCGGTTCGCGAAGACCGAAGTATCGCAACGATCGTGTTATTTGACCCCGGCCAGGGTCTCTCGGAGCGGATCATCGCAGAACAATTCACCGTCTAGGGGTGGGTTCTGCGATTTCTCCGAGAGATTTGGCGTTGTCGGATTAGGCAGCGACCCGGCTGAGTTCGGAGCTGGAACGAAGCACTTCGGTGCGCATCGGAATGGTTGCCGGGATGGCTACTGGATCACGCACGGTGTAGCCGCGACCCCATACAGTGCCGATCACATTCCGGGCGCCGGCTTCGGCGAGCTTCTTGCGAAGTTTGCAGATGAAGACATCGATGATCTTCACTTCGGGCTCGTCCAACCCTCCGTAGAGGTGGTTGAGGAAGACTTCCTTGGTCAGGACCATGCCCTTGCGCATAACCAGCAACTCGAGAATCGCGTATTCCTTGCCCGTCAGGTGCACGGGACGGTTGGCAATCGTCACGGTGCGGCTTTCAAGGCTGAGTTCCATATCGCCGACCTGCAAGACAGACTGGCTGAACCCCTTGCTGCGACGAACAACGGCCTGCATGCGGGCGACGCACTCGGAGACGTCGTATGGCTTGGTGATGAAATCGTCGGCCCCGATTGCGAAAGCCTTCACCCGAGCCTGTGGCCGGACAAAAGCCGACAGGACCAGCACGGGCGTGTTCATCCTGGCGGCACGCATCCGGCGAACTACCTCGTACCCCTCCATATCCATGAGGGACAACTCGAGCATCACGATATCGAAATCGTAGTGCTTGACCAGATCCAGAGCATCCTCACCGCTCTCAACCTGCTCAACTACGGCGCCCGTATCGCGAAGTGCTTGGACTAGCGCTCTATTTGAGAGCACATCATCCTCGATCATGAGAACACGCATTCGTGGAACTCCGTGGCGAAGTGTTGATGCATCATGCAACCTGAGCGTGTAGCTGTCCAACGAAAAAGTGTGCGGATGCGTCTCAAGAATGAAATTTAACGGTCCGTTTTCCTTTTGGCTGTAGGTTGGCAGTTGGGATGGGAAAACTGACTATAGATGCTATCACAACCTAAAGTTGTAGAACGCCTTCGATCGGCTCCCGAACTCATTGCGCAGGCTTGCAAGGTGAGCTGCGCGGGACGCGTCACATCAGTTTCCGCACTGTCGGCCGAGGTGGACGGCTTGAGTGGACAATTGGCGATCGGCGACCGGTTGAAATTGATCGCCAGGGATGGCGGTCAGATTTCCGCTGAAATCGTCGGTTTTCGGGGTGGGCGCGCTCGCGCGCAGGCGTTTGGCGATCTCAACGGTCTCGGCGTCGGTGCTCCCGCGCTGATCCCATTGGGGTCCGGTACGGAGCCAACGACATCGCAGCTGCGGGTCGGTGATGGCTGGCTCGGACGAGTCGTGGACCCGCTTGGCACACCGCTCGACGGATTGGGATCCCTTGGAGAGGGAGTTGCCTGCTCGGTGCGAGCCGATCCACCGCAGGCAGCACAACGCTCTCGGCTGGGGGAGCGGGTAAGCTTAGGCGTTCGCGCGCTTGATCTGTTCGCTACGTGCCGCAGCGGGCAGCGGCTTGGATTGTTCGCCGGGTCCGGTGTGGGCAAGTCAACGATGATGGCGATGATGGCGCAGCAGGCCGATTGCGATGTTATCGTATTCGCACTCGTTGGCGAGCGTGGGCGGGAGTTGCGAGAGTTCATCGAGGATGATCTTGGGCCGGCCGGCCTCGCGAGATCCGCGGTCATCGTTGCGACATCGGACCAGCCGCCATTGATGCGACGGGAAGCTGCGTATGCGGCCATGACCGTGGCGGAGTATTTCCGGGACCAGGGAAAATCGGTTCTGCTGTTGATGGACAGCGTCACCCGATTCTGTCTTGCGCTGCGCGAGATCGGGCTTGCGGCCGGGGAACCGCCGGCGACGCGTGGGTATCCGCCGAGCGTGTTCGCCGAGTTGCCGCGGCTGCTCGAACGGGCCGGACCTGGCCCAGACAATGGCAAGGCAGACAATATCACCGCGATCTTCACCGTTCTGGTGGAAGGCGACGACCATAACGAGCCGGTCGCCGACGCCGTACGTGGAATTCTTGATGGTCACGTGGTGCTGGATCGCCGGATCGGCGAGCGAGGCCGCTATCCGGCGGTTGACGTATTGCGATCGCTGTCGAGGACGGTGCCGGGTTGCTTGCAGGCAGATGAGCGGGTTGCGGTACGTCGTGCCCGGGAGATGCTCGCGACCCAGGCGGAACTGGCCGACCTGGTTAGGCTGGGTGCGTATCAGCCGGGCAACGATGCCGCCGCCGACGAGGCACTCGAGCTTGCACCGCAGGTAGAGGCCCTGTTGACGCAAGGCCGGGGTGAAAGCAGCACGCTCGACGATGCATTCGAGAAGCTGAAAGTGATCGTTGGAGACGGCAATGGCGCGTGATCCGCTGGCAACCCTGATCAAAGTGCGGCAAGTCGCGTGCGACGAGAGTCAACGAAGATTGGTGGAAGCCTTGGTTATCGAGGATAAGGCGGAGCAGGAAAGCCATCGACTCGAATTATTGATCGCACAGGAGACCGAAGCGGCAACGGATATTCACGGCACGGATGCGATGGTTGAAGCATTTGCAGCCTGGTTGCCGGAAGCCCGGCGGCAAGTCGCATCGGCACGTCAGGTGCTGCTCGACCGCCAGGCGGAGACGATGCGACGCAGGGCGGAACTGACGGCGTGCAAGACCGCGCTCGAGACCGTCGAAACCCTGCAGAAGCAACGTCAGGACGAGGCTCGACGGGTGATCGACATGGTCTACGCCCGCGACTTGGAAGACCGCCCGTTCAAACGGGATGATTCAATAAACAACGCTTCCGACTAAGACAGAATTCATCCTTTGCGGGGTAATGTGTCGAAGACGGGTGCACGAAAGGGGTTTGCGCTGTGCGTATTGCGATGATTGGTGGCGGGTATGTCGGACTGGTGTCCGGCGCCTGCTTTGCAGACCTCGGCGTCGAAGTAGCGGTCGTCGAGACCGATGCGGCGAAGCTCGATGCCCTACAGAATGGGCGTATTCCGATCTACGAGCCGGGGCTTGATCGGTTGGTTGCGGAAAACGTCGCCGCGGGTCGGCTGACATTCTCCGACGATCTCGCCACCGCCGTGGCCGGGGTCGAGGCGGTCTTCATCGCGGTCGGCACGCCGACGCGGCGAGGCGATGGTCATGCCGACGTCAGCTATGTCAACGCTGCCGCGGAACAGGTCGCACGCGCATTGACCGGTTATGCCGTCGTGGTGACCAAATCGACCGTGCCCGTCGGGACCGGCCGACGCATTGCTCAGATCATGCGCCATGCACGACCGGAGCTCGAGTTCGATGTCGCGAGCAATCCGGAGTTCCTGCGCGAAGGAAGCGCCATCGGCGATTTCATGCGTCCGGACCGGGTGGTGATCGGGGCCGAAAGCGAGCGGGCACGGGAGGTCCTGCGTCGCCTGTATCGCCCGTTGTATCTAATCGAAGCGCCGATCCTGTTCACCAGCCTGGAGACGGCCGAACTCACCAAGTATGCGGCCAATTCGTTTCTGGCGATGAAGGTGACGTTCATCAACGAGATGGCCGACCTGTGTGAACGGGTCGGGGCCGACGTTCAGGACGTTGCGCGGGGAATCGGACTGGATGGCCGAATTGGGCGCAAATTCCTCAATGCGGGGCCGGGCTTCGGCGGCAGCTGCTTTCCGAAGGACACGCTGGCGCTGATGCGGATCGCACAGGATTGGGGTGCCCCGTCGCGGTTGGTCGAAGCGACCGTGGCCGTGAACGATGCGCGGAAATCAGCGATGTCGGCACGAATCGTCCAAGCGTTCGGCGGCTCGGTGCATGGCAAGGTCATCGCCGTGCTCGGCCTGACGTTCAAGCCGGAGACGGACGACATGAGGGATGCACCGAGCATTCCGATCGTGTCGCGGCTGGCCGAAGAAGGAGCGATCTTGAGAACGTTCGATCCCGTCGGAATGTCGCATGCAAAGGATCTGCTGCCGCCATCGGTGCAGTTTTGTGCCGATGCCTACGACGCGGCGACCGGTGCCGACGCGTTGATCCTGGTGACCGAATGGAACGAGTTTCGCGCTTTGTCGCCGGAGCGACTGGCCGACATCATGCGAGGCCGGTTGCTGATGGACTTGCGAAACGTGTTCGATCCGGCGGTTTTCTTGGAGGCAGGGTTCGACTATCGCGGCGTTGGTCGCGGGCTTCAGGCGTTTCGTGAGCAAAACAAGAAGGCGGAAGGGTAGACTTCGCTGGCCGTGTTCGGCTCGCTACGGGATAGGACGTAGCGGTCGGACCGGATTCAGGGCGTCGGTCGGTAGTCTAACCATTCAGGGTTAGTCATGGGTTCAGTGGCTCAACCGGCTCACACCAGGGTTGAGATCGTTAGTGTGCAGGAGCAGCAATGTTCGCTGCACACCTCAGTGCGAGGTTCTCCACGATGCTGCCGACATGAGTATCGAAGCTTCTTGTCGGTAGGAGGGTAACTCAATTGGAACGACAGCTACTACGCCATCATGGATCAGAAGCGACGGTCTAGGAGCATTATACCTGGACCGTCATGCTGCCGAAGGAAAACTCGTGTCGATAGCGAATTTCTTGGCCTCGATTACGCGAGAAAGCGACGTGGTTGTCCGACAGGGGGAAAGAACGAACCGTTTTGGCCGTCCCACTAGTCGCCGGGCTGTGATGGCGATTATGGCGAAAAGCTGGGGGCGACGGACAGGCCTTTGACATCGTGTTTGGCGATGAGACGTGCGACCAAGCCGGAGGCGATTGCCTCGGCGGCGAACTCGCGGAGGAAGCGGGCACCGGCCGTGTTCTCGCGCAGTGTGCCGATGGCTTGTTGGACGGCAGCGAATTGACCGTCGAGGATGCGGGCGCCGGGAAGACGGGCTAAATCCGACATGAGGCGGGGCCGCAAGCCGGATAGGGCGTCGAGGCCCTCGCGCTGAAACAATTCAAGCGTGGCGTCCATGTTTTCCGAGTGGACGATCTCGGCATGCTTGATGTTGCGATCGAGCCAGAGGCCGTAAGCGGTTCGCGCCGTCGAGGCGATGCGGATACCCGGGCGGTCGACGTCGGCGATGGTGCGGAGGGGTGAGTTTGCCGGGACTAGGTATGTGGACTGGATCTCGACATAGGCTGGGGTGAACTCGATCTTTTCGGCGCGCGCGGGCTCGGCGCCGATCAGGCCGATATCCCAACTGTCCGTGCCGGCAGCGTCGGCGAGTTGGCCGGGCGCTGGATAGGGTACGTAGCGGACGGGAACGCCGAGACGCTCAGCAATTGCGGTGGCCATATCGGGCGCGACGCCGACCGGGCCGCCATCGGCGTCGCGCGCCGAGATCAGGAGGAAATTACTGAGGTTCAGGCCGGCACGCAGGACGCCCGTGGGCGCGAGTTCGGAAATGATAGCGGGGGAAATCGTCATTCGAGGTTCTCGTCCAAGCGGCGTCGTGGGGTGCGCGGGTAGCGTGGACCTCGATCTCGATACCGGCAAGTTCGGGATCGGACACTTTGTCGGGCTGATGCCGTTCAAAGCGCAGGAGAATGCCGGCGGGCGTTCGACTTAGCTGACGAAGGAATTGGGCAAGGATCACCACGGGCCGGACTGGTGGGATCACGATTTGGAGCGGGTGGAGGGAATCGAACCCTCGTATGCAGCTTGGGAAGCTGCCGTTCTACCATTGAACTACACCCGCGCCGGGCACGAGGGCCTGTATAGGGAAATGCGGTTGACCACGCAAATGCCCGCGCATAGATTTAAGTCGGATCGACGATCGTCCCCTCGTGATTTGTACGGCCGGATTGCGGCGAGGTTAAAGAAACGCGCTAAAGAGGCCTGGGCACCGATGGTGTTCCCAGGGTCGACGGCTGGTTTTGCGAGGCTAGCCAATGTCAACATCGTCCTACCGTCCTGCTACGCTCCTGGTTCATGGAGGTGTCGAGCGCTCGCCTTACGGTGAGACGGCGGAGGCGCTCTATCTGACCAGCGGCTTCGTTTACGAAAGTGCAGAACAAGCCGAGGCGACGTTCACCGGCGCGGTGTCGCATTATCAGTATTCGAGGTTCGGCAACCCGACGGTCAACATGTTCGAAGCGCGCCTGGCGCAGCTGGAAGGTGCCGAGGCTTGTCGGGCGACGGCGACGGGCATGGCGGCGGTACATGCGGCGATGCTGTCGCATCTGAAGACGGGCGACCGGGTCGTGGCATCGCGGGCGCTGTTCGGGTCCTGCTACTGGATCGTGTCGACATTGCTGCCGCGCTACGGGATCACCAGCGAGTTCGTGGATGGGACCGATCTGGATGCCTGGGCGGCGGCGCTCTCTACGCCGGCGACGATGGTGCTGGTGGAGAGCCCGTCGAACCCGATGCTGGAAGTTTTGGATCTGCAGGCGATTAGCGATCTGGCGCACAAAGCAGGGGCGTTGGTGGTCGTCGACAACGTGTTCGCGACGCCGCTGCTGCAGAAGCCTTTCGAGCTGGGTGCCGATATCGTGGTGTATTCCTGCACCAAGCATATCGATGGGCAGGGTCGGGTGCTGGGCGGAGCGGTGCTGGGGCGGAAAGCCTGGGTGGAGGAGACGCTGCAGCCGTTCATTCGCAATACCGGTCCGAGCATGTCGCCGTTCACGGCCTGGGTGTTGTTAAAGGGTTTGGAGACGTTGTCGTTGCGGGTGACTGCGGCAAGCAGCAGTGCGCGCCGGGTCGCGGATGCGCTGGCTGCCAACCCCGCCGTCAAGCGGGTGCTATATCCGGAGCGGGCGGACCATCCGCAGCATGCGCTGGCGATGCGGCAGATGGCCTCGGGCGGGACGATGGTCGCGTTCGAGATGCACAGCAAGGAAGCGGCGTTCACAGCGCTGAACGGGTTCAAGCTGATTGCAGTGTCGAACAATCTTGGCGACTCCAAGTCGCTGGCAACGCATCCGGCGACGACGACGCACATGAAGGTCGGGGCAGAGGAGCGTAGCCGGCTGGGAATTTCGGATGGTGCGATCCGGTTGTCGGTCGGATTGGAGGATGCCGATGACCTCATCGAGGATATCGAGCGTGCTTTGGCCGGGTTGACGGTCGAGACCCGGCAGGCTGCAGAGTAGCGGATGAGCGTGGATTATCGGTCGGTCACCGAGGGCATCGAGGTCACCGTCCGAACCTATTTCCTGGAGGATCAATCGGATCTCGACCACGGGCCCTGGGTGTGGGCGTATCAGGTGCGAATCAGCAATCAGGGCCGGGAGACGGTGCAGTTGCTGCGGCGCACCTGGCAGATCACGGACGCGAACGGGCGGGTGCAGCTGGTGCAGGGCGTCGGCGTAGTGGGTGAGCAGCCGGTGCTCGCGCCGGGAGAGTCGTTCGAATACACGTCCGGCACACCGCTTGATACGAGTTCCGGCATTATGATCGGGACGTATCACATGGTGGCGACGTTATCTGGTCAGGCGTTCGATGTGACGGTTCCGGCGTTCAGCCTGGACAGCCCTGGGCAGCGAGCGCAGCTGCATTGACTTGATGAGCGGCGGCAATTGGCTAAATGGGGTGATGTACGAGGACGCCTAATTGAACGAGATCTCCCCTCCCCTCCCCGAAACGGGCTTGCGCAGCGAAGCACGGCCAACCCAGGCGGAGGCGGAAGCGGCCGTGCGGACGCTGATACGGTGGGCAAACGACGATCCGTTGCGGGAAGGTCTACGAGATACTCCAGCGAGAGTGGCCAGGTCGTATAAGGAGATGTTCTCCGGCTATGCGATCGACCCGGTGGCATTGCTCGAGCGGACGTTCGAGGACGTGGATGGGTATGACGAGATCGTGCTGTTGCGCGATATCCGGATCGAAAGCCATTGCGAGCACCACATGGTGCCGATCATCGGCAAATGTCACATCGGATACATGCCGCTCAAGCGGGTGGTCGGAATCAGTAAGCTAGCGCGGGTGGCGGATGCGTTTGCCCGGCGGTTACAGATCCAGGAACGGCTGACGGTGCAGATCGCCAATACGATCGAGCAGGTTCTGCAACCCCGCGGTGTCGCAGTGGTGATCGAGGCGGGACACCAGTGCATGAGCACGCGAGGCGTGCACAAGGTCGGAGTCAGCATGGTGACGAGCCGGATGACGGGATGCTTTCGTGATGACCCGGCGACCCGGAGAGAGTTGCTGGCGATGATCGGCAACCGGTCACCCGGCTCGATGGAAAGCTAGTGCGGGCGTAGGCTGCGGTTGAGGAGTGCGGCCAGTCGGGTGCCGGCCTTGGCGAGCTGGAGCCTGGTATCGCTCACCGCGAGTTCGACGTAGCGTGAGGTGAGACGGTAGGAGCCGGACGGGGTCGGTTCCGGAAGCTGGCCGTAGGCGTCGCGGTCGGCCGATCGAAAGCTTTCCAGAGCCCAACTGGCTGGCGTGCCGGCAGACCAGCGGCGGCGATCGGTGGCGCTGATGGTGGGCACGAGCGCCTGGGCGACCTGGACCGGGTCGCGACCCAACATCTGGACAAATTCGGTATCCCAGTAGTGATGGAGGTTTCCGGCGCGAATGTTCTGGGCGGAAGCGCGCTTATCGTTGCCGCCACGATCGAAGTCGTCGGAGGCATGGAGGGGCTGGTGCAGGTCGCCAACGAAATGCAGCAGGAACTTCAAGGCCAGGAGGCGCTCGTCGGCGGTGGTGTCAGGCGCGGCGAGTTCGGCGGCGAACTGATCGATCTTGTCGACGATGCAGGCTTGTGCCGGGCCGCGAGACGCGAAGGCAGCGGGTGGAAGTTTTGGCTGGCCGAAGCAGGCTTCCGGTAGCGAGGGGTCCTGACGCTCGATGTTGGCGAAGTGCCACTGCCGGGTCCTGACGCGGGCACCGTCGGCATTGGCATCGCGGAGATGATCGGCCCAGATGGCTGCGGACGCGATATCGTGATCGCTGAGAGGATCCTCGTCGAGAGCAAGCAGGGCGTCGACCTGGCTGCGGGCGGACGGCGTGAGCATGGCGTCGGCAACGAGGGCGATGATCTTGTGCCCCTCGTCGCCCCAGGCTCGGGCGGGTTGGTGCTGGATCAGGGCGATGGCGAGGAGGAGCCACCGTTTAGGCATCGGCAGCCCGCATCGCCTCGTGGACGTATGGGTTGTTCTTGCGCTCGATGCCTATGGTGGAGCCGGGTCCGTGGCCGCAGAGGAAGGCAGTTTCGTCGGATAGCGGCATGAGCTTGTCACGGATCGATTGCAAAAGAGCGCCGGTGTCGCCGTAGGGGAAGTCGGTGCGGCCGACGGAGCCTTGAAAGAGCACATCGCCGACGATGGCAAGGCCGCCAGGACGATCGACAAAGACGACGTGACCCGGCGTGTGACCAGGGCAATGCAGCACGTCGAAGTGGTGGCCGCCCAGTTCGAGGATGTCGCCCTCGGCGAGGAAACGGTCGGGGCGGACGTTGCGGGCGTCGGCGACGCCGAAGCGGCGCCCCTGATCCTCGAGACCATCAAGGAGGAAGGCGTCACGCTGGTCGGGACCTTCCAGCGGGACGCCGGGTAAGGCGGCACGCAACAGGGCGGCGCCACCGGCGTGATCGATGTGGCCATGGGTCAGAAGGATGCGTTCGACGATAAGACCCAGTTCCTCGACCGCGTCGCGGATACGCTGAACGTCGCCTCCAGGATCGATGACCCAGGCCCGCTTGGTTTCATCGTCCCACAACAGAGTGCAGTTCTGTTGAAGCGGGGTGACGGGGATGATCGCACCCCGCAAGGCGTTCATCGCTGTGCTGCTCGGCCGGGGACCGCGGAAAAACTGGTTGGGGTGAGCAATTGGCTGGTGATGTTGGCGACGATCTGACCGTCTTTCTCCGTCTCGGCACGCTTGGCGATCCATTCCGGATCAGTTTGGAATGCCGTCCACTTAGTATCCCGCTCAGCGAGGTTCTCCCACTCCAGCAAGTAGGTGAGCTCCTGATTGGAATGGCCGATGAGGGTCGTCCAGAAGCCGGCTTGGCGGATGCCGTGGCGCTGCCATAGGCCCAAAGTGATCGTTTCGAAGCGGTTCAACAAAGCCGGGAGACGGCCAGGGAGGCATTGGTAGATACGGAGTTCATGAATCATGGGAGGTTCCTGGTCTGCCACCGGAGAGTGCGGGGCGGATGCGGAGGCGGCAAGCGGAACCTCGGCAGGTCGTATTCCGTTCATTAGAAATGACCGACACCATCCGCCGTCGCCGTTGGCCTTATGTGATTGGCGCGTTCGTCGCTGCCATTGTCGTCTTTGCCGTGGTGTTTCAATGGGATTGGCTCATTCCGCTGATTGAACCTCGGGCGAGCGCTGCGCTGGGGCGACCGGTGACCATCGGACATCTGCACGTAAAACTCGGTCGTGTGGTGCGGGTGGTGGCGGATGACGTGTCGATCGGCAATCCAGCGGGGTTCGAGAGCGACGGGCCGTTTGCGACAACGGAACATCTTACGGCCGATGTCGAAGCGCTGACGTTCATCAAGGAGCGCAAGATCGTCTTGCCGCTGATACAGTTGGACAAGCCGGTCGTCGATGCTCAGCAAGTGGCAGGCGGAAAATCCAATTGGGGCTTTGGCGGCGGCGGATCAGGCGGGGGAAGCAGCCCGACGCTGGGACGGCTGGTCATCAATGATGGCGCCGTTCACGTACGCTCGGCTCCGCTCGGGGCGGATTTTCAGGTCGTCGTCGAGACAAAAGCGGGCGAGACGGCTGGGAAGGACCAGATCATCGCCAAGGCAAAAGGCAGCTATGCCAAGCAGCCGATCATGGCGGAGTTCGTGGGTGGCGCGTTGTTGTCGCTGCGCGACAGCGGAGACCCCTACCCTGTCGACCTGAAGCTGCAGAACGGGCCGACGTCGGCTTCGGCGAAAGGGACCATCGACAATCCACTGGCGTTTGCCGGGGCGAATGTGAGGCTGGTGTTTGCCGGGCCGGATATGTCGCTGCTGCTGCCGCTCACCGGCATCGCGATTCCTAAGACGCCAGCCTATCGCGTGGCCGGAAAGCTCGATTACGAAGCCGGAGTGGTGAAGTTCGACGATCTGGATGGAAAGGTCGGGAGCAGTGATCTCCAAGGATCGCTGCTGGTCGACACCAAGCCGGAGCGGCCGGTGCTGACGGCAAATCTGCAATCTAAGATGGTCGATCTTGCTGACCTGGCCGGGTTCATCGGTGGGGAGCCGGGTGATTCCAGCAAGGGTACGAAGAAAGCCGAACGTTCAAACGGCAGAGTATTGCCTGACGATCCCATTAACTTACCGCGCCTGAACGTAGCGGACGTCCATTTGACCTATGCGGCGCACCGGATCGAGGGGCAGCGTCAGCCACTGGACGACATGCGGGTCAAAATGGACATCGTCAACGGCGAGATCTCGTTGCATCCGTTGAGCTTCGGGGTCGGTAAGGGGCAGATCGCGTCGACGATCACGCTCTCAGAGAAGTCGCAAGCGTTGTCGATGAAAGCGGATGTCGACTTCAAAAGTGTCGACGTCAGCAAGTTGCTGAACGCGACCGGGGTGGCGCAGGGCGCCGGCATCCTGGGTGGGCGGGCGATCATCGAGGGAACAGGCAAGTCGTTGGCCGACATCCTTGGCGGCGGAAATGGCGAGATCAAGCTGTATATGGGATCAGGCGGCAATCTCAGCGCGTTGCTGGTGGATCTGTCAGGGCTGCAGTTCGGGAACGCGTTGCTGTCGGCATTGGGCGTGCCGTCGCGGGAGCGGATCGAGTGTCTGATCACGGATTTCGTGTTAACGAATGGGAACGCGCAATCCCGTTTGACGATGCTGGACACCAATGACTCCCGGGTCGGGATCACAGGTGCTGTCAACCTGAAAACGGAGCGGATGGGCCTGACGCTACGGACGCAGGCCAAGCATTTCAGCGTCGGGTCACTGCCGACGCCGATCGGGATCGGCGGGACGTTGGGGAGCCCGAGCATTCAGCCGGATCTGGCGGAAGGCGGCGTGCGAGCAGCGGCTGCAGTTGGGCTGGGCGTATTGCTGACGCCGGTTGCCGGGCTGTTGCCGACCATACAGTTCGGGACGGGCGAGGATAATGCGTGCGCCGGGCTGCTGCATGAGATCAAGACGCCACCGCGTGCGCCGGGGCATGCAGCACCGGCGCGGGCCGTGAGACGGCGGCGGTAGCGCGCTGCTCGACGCCGGGGTGACGAGGTTCTCCAGCTCGGCCTAAGGTGGCCAACGTACTGCGTTGCAGACGAACGGGAGGACAAGCCATGCAGAATGCCGCACAAGAACGGTTTCAGACATTGCATGAGGTCATTGCGGCAGCGCGGCTTAACCTCAATCAGAATCTCTGGGATTACGTTATCGGCGGAACAGCCACCGAGACGACGGTGCGGCAGAACCGGTCGGCGCTGGATCGGATTGGTTTCCGGCCGCGAGTGCTTGAGGACGTCTCATATGTGGATGCCTCGGCGATTTTCCTTGGGCACCGGATCAGGCTGCCGATCGCCCTGGCGCCAGTGGGCGGGTTGGATCAACTCGGCGGCGGCGGCGGGGTCACGGTTGCGGCGGGGGCGGGACTGGCTGACGTGCCGTTCATCATCAGTTCGGTGAGCGAAGCCGGGATCGAGGCAACAGCCGCGGCAGCAACGGGCTGCAAGATATTCCAGCTGTATGTCCGGGGGGATGCGGCGTTCGTCGACGATCATGCGGTAAGAGCGACGGCGGCCGGATACGATGCATTCTGCATCACGGTCGATAGCGCGATCTATAGTCGGCGGGAGCGCGACATTGCGAACCGGTTCGCGAAGCCCTGGCGGGCCCGATCAGCCGGCATGGAGTTTCAGGCCGCGCTGAATTGGGCCGACATCGAGCGCTTCAAGCGACAGCATAAGATCAAACTGTTTCTCAAGGGGATCGCCACGGCCGAGGATGCGGTGCGAGCGTGTGACCTTGGTGTGGACGGGATCTACGTTTCCAATCACGGCGGACGGCAGTTAGACCATGGCGCAGGGGCAGCTGAGGTTTTGCCTGAAGTGGTCGATGCCGTCGCTGGACGGGCGGTGGTCATCATGGATGGGGGGATTTCGCGGGGAAGCGACGTGGTCAAAGCCATCGCGCTGGGGGCGAACCTGGTCGGGATCGGCCGCTTATACGTTTACGGCTTCGCGGCTGCCGGTGCCGAAGGGATCGCGCGGGTGGTCGAGCTGCTCGAAGAGGAAGTAGTGGAATGCCTCGGGCTGCTGGGACTCAGCAGCTTCGAGAAGCTCGACCGTAGCTACCTACGCAGCGTGGAGGCCATCACGGCGCCGCATGTGCATAGTGCGTTTCCGTTGTTGACGCTGCCGACATATCGTTACTAGAGCAGCACTCGATCAAGCTTAGGCCTAGAGCACTGCTTCCGGTTTAATTAGCTCGGAAGCAGTGCTTTAGCGTGGTTGAGACTGTAGATTGGCGATCCTGGCATCCTTGCGGACGCTACCGATACTGCTGCCGACCCAATAGGAGACGACGCTGGTCGCCATGGTGGTCAGGCTGCCCAGCAAAACGTTGACGACCGCATACGTCGACTTGGCCGAACCCGGTGGCAACAACAGCATCAAGCGGTCCCAACGTCCGTTGGCCAAACCCTCCAACTCGCGGATCAGCAGCCGGTGGTGGGCAGCCGGCGCAAACCCTTGCGGCTCCAACGCCACCATCGCCCACTCATTGAGGCTCTCCCTCACCTTGTCCCGAGCTCCCCGCTCGGATTTCACGTTCGATAAGGTCCAATTCGGCATCCGATACTCCAGACAAATCGCTGACCGGTCGTGCCGCCGGAACCTTGGGGTGCATGTACGGCGCAGCCACCTTGGCCAGCGCGACGGCACCATCGATGTCGTTGGCAGCCCATTTGGACCGCATCACCGTCAGTAGGATGTGTAAGGGAGTGGCCCCGTCCATATCTCCTCCTCGCAGCAAGTTGGCGTTCGAGGATGCAAGCGATCGGCCCTGCAAGATAAGGCTGCGTCAGTCGCGCCCTATGCCTCGAACGATAGCGCCTTTGATCGATTTAGCCGGGCGCCTAGTCAAGGTAGATTTTCCTATTCAGGTGAATACAAAGTCGCAGGGTCCTGCGTGCACGACCTTCACTGACCGCCTTAAATTTGCCTGCAAGTAAGCCTA
>CAZTJC010000032.1:27071-43923 GCA_964613945.1 uncultured Acetobacteraceae bacterium | reverse complement strand
CAAAGGCCGCAAACCTGCCCAAAACCACGAACTACCTCAAGTTAGAACTCTCATAGCCCAAAACGCTCCGGGCCCAGGTTCAGTAACAGCGAAGACGTGACAACAAGACCGAGAGCTACAATAGAGATGCGTCCAACCACACCGAAAAAGACATTTCTAACCACTCGCGCACCACTGGACGACTCCATGTTGCTCTCTCGTCCACTGATTTAATTGTTTGGATGGAAATTATTTACGAGATAATTTCTGATAATGTCAATGGCGTGTGGATAACCCACATCGTTCCGCGGTCTTGCATGACCGCTGCTGCCGGATCGCTCTGGATCGGCGCCGCACGTTGTCGAGACCCCGGCCGCGTCGGCGACGTCGGCCAGGTGCCTACGTCGACGCGGCCGGTGCGCTCGTTTCCCTTACCGCTGCTGCCAGGGTAGCGCGTCGGCCTTCCAGCCCGCCACGGTGCCGCGGTGCCCATCCTGGTCCGGCGGCCCCTCGAACCCGTCCGCGATGTTGAACACCTGCCCGAAGCCGCCCGCCGCCGCCGCCTGCGCTGCCGCCATGCTCCGCACCCCGCTGCGGCACAGGAAGTAGACCTTGTGCTCCGGCGTTAGCCCGGCCTTGCGCAGGTGGTCCACGAACCCGCCATTGACCTGCATCGTCGGAAACACCTGCCAGGGGATCAACACCGGGTCCTGCCCGGTCTCGCTCAGGTCCGGCAGCCCCACGAACGCCCACTCCGCATCCGTCCGCACATCGACCAGGCGCGCCGACTTGTCGCTTTTCAGCGCCTCGTACACCGCCACCGGTGACACATTCTCGACCATCAACCCACTCCCGACTCAACCAACGACTCTATCAACGCGCCATATCGCCGCAAGTGCTCGTCCATCCGCAACTCCCGTTCCGCGAACGCCCGCGCCCCGGCCCGGATCGACCTGCTCAGCCCCCGATCCTCCAACACCTCGATCACCCGTGCTGCCAGCCGCATCGGATCGAGGCACGGCGTCAGCACCCCGCTCACCCCATCCTCGACGAACTCGCGCACCGGCGCCGTATCGCTCCCCACGATCGCGCACCCGCACGCCATCGCCTCCCGCAAGCTCCAAGAGGCCACGAACGGATAGGTCAGATACACATGCGCATCCGACCGCTGCAGCAGCGCGATGAACGCCGTGTAGTCGACCTTGCCGGCGAACAGCACACGCGCCGGGTCGAGCGGCCCGGTCTCGGCCAGCAGATGCGCCCGCCAGCTCGTGCCCTGCAGCGATGCGCCGTAGCTGACCCCATCGCCCCCCACGATGATCGCCTTCAGCCGCGGCCGCTCCCGTAACAGGGTCGGCAACGCCCGCATCAGCACGTGAAACCCGCGATACGGCTCCAGATCGCGCGACACGTACGTCACCAACTCGTCCCCCGCCTCCACCCGGAACCCGGCCATCTCCAACACCCGCGCCCCCGCGCCCGGCCGACACCGGTCGAGATCGACCCCCTCGGGGACGACGGTGATCCGCGCCTGCGCCCAGTCCGGATAGGTCCCGTGCTGGAACCATGTCGGCGTCTGCCCCGCCCCCGGGTTGGTCAGCGCCAGCAGGTTGACCGCGTTCTTCGCCCGCACCGCCGCCAGCGCGCTCGGCGGCAGCGGAAACTCCGGATCGAACCCGACATCGAGCCCTTCGGTCCGGTAAAAGAACTCGAAATACCCAAGCACCGGCACATCCGGCCAGACGTCCCGCATATCGAGCAGCTCGCCCCACCCGTGATGCCCGATGACAATGTCCGGTCGATACCCCAACGCCTTCAGCCGCCCCGCCGCCTCGGCCACCGCCGCTGCCCGCGCCATGGCTGTCACCAGATCGGACGCCACGGCCCCGTCCACGCCCGGCGGCCCGCGGTAGACCACCTTGCGCGCGCCCGCGATGTGGTTGGCATTGGCCTCGGTGAGGAACAGCACCTCGTGGGCCGGCTCGGCGACGAGATGGCGGACCATATGGAGGAACTGGCCCGGAAAGTTCTGATGTACGAACAGGACCCGCACCGGCTCCGCTCCGTTCAGCGTCCCGGCGCCTCCTTCGGCACCAGCATCACCTGAAACGCCTCCAACGCCGCCAGGCTCGGCGCCTCGCACGGGCCATCCCGCACTGGCCCCACCACCGTCCCATCCACGAATGTCGCCGACACCTCCACCTCGAACGCCGCCGCTGCCGCCCCGCGCAGCCGCACGTTCAGCCCCAGCACCGGCAGCGACATGCCTCGGCTACCGCAGAACTGCCCGGCCTCTGCCCAGGGCGACAGCCATCCGCGCCCCAGCACCGCCTGGTACTCCAACTCGCCCGGCACGGTCAGCCGCAACGACTGCAACGCGAACCCCTCGATCCATCGCCGCTCGCCGCGCGCGCCGATCCAGTCGCCGAACCGCCCGCCGACATCGCCAACGCCATACACATGCGCCATCGCCTCGATCGGTCCCGGTGGCGGAGCCGGCGGACGAACCGGCGGCGGCGCAACGGCCGCCTCGCTCACCCGCAACACCTGCAGCTTGGGCGCTTCATGCGTCGAGCCCGCCTCCTGATACACCGTCACGATCACCTGCGCCGCCCCGCCAGCCACCCGCAGCAGCGACGCATCCCCCCGCCCCGCCAGCCAACCCGCATCCCCGAACCCGACGATCTCCACTGTGCCGGCCATCACCCCGGGTGCCGCTGACAGTCGCACTGCCGGCAACCCCGTCACCGCATCCGGCCCCGTCGCATCCGGCGCGCCGAACACGCAATAGGTTCCTGCCTCGAGCAGCATCAGGCTCGCCGATACCCGCAACTCGGTTAGCCCGCGCGCAATGGATGGATCTGACATACGCTCATGGTTGCAGCCCGGCCGGCGCCGACGCAAGCCGCACCAGCGCGTCGTTCACCCGCTCGGCCGGCAACCCCAACGGCAACAGCCATCCCCGCCCCGTGCGCCGGATCCGCTCCGCCGGCGCGCCCAGATCGAACGCCACCGCCTTCAACCCGGCCCCCCACGCCCGGCTCAACGCAAAGCACCACGTCTCCGGCCAGATCGACGGAATGAACGCCACCGCCGCTCCCTGCGCCCGGATCAACCCGATCGCCTCCTCCGGCGCGTATCGCCCCGTCACGAACACCGGCCCGGCCGCCATCAGCCGCTCGTCATCCGCCGTCGTCCCGCACACGACGAACTCGAGCCGCAACCCCCGCCGCCGCGCATCCGCCGCGCACTCGAGCAGCACGTCATACCCCTTCTCGACCCCGATTGCTCCCACCACGCACACCAGCGCCACATCTCCCACCCGGGTCTCCGCCGCCGGCCATCCCGCATCGTCCTCCGGCGGCACCACCTCCGCCTGCACTGCCGGAAAATGTCGCCGTATCCGCCGCGCCATGTCCACCGACGGCGCCACCACCCGCCGGCTGGCCGCCAGATCGGCGGCCGACCGCGCCACCAGGGCCTCCACCCCAATAGCCTCCTGCAAATTCGACCCCGCCGCCGCCACGCACGCGACGCACCCCGCCACCGTGGGCTCCCCGCAATATCGCCGGGTCGGCCCGATCAGCGCGATCCGCGGGCAGAACGAGGCCGCATCGTGCAGCCACGTCTCGATCGGCACCCCCAGCAGCCCGGCCAGCCCCAGCAGCCGGTGATCATGCCCGAGCAAATGGTGCACCTCGACATGTTTGACCCTATCCTCGCGCAGCAATGCTGCCAGCGCCGGCATTTCGTCCGGCACCGCGAACCGCAAATCCTCGAACCCCTCCACCGTGCACCCGCCCGGTGCCGGCACCAGCACCACCGGCCGCGACCCGGCCGCCCGCAACGCGGTCGCCCGCATCGCCACCAACTCGTCCACGCCGCCGCCCGCCCCATGGCTCACCAGCACGGTGGCTTCTACCCGCCGCCCCGCGGCCCACCGCGCCACGTCCATCCGTCGCCGCGCCGGGAACAACGGATCGGCCGCCAGATGCGCCGCCACTAGCGCCGCGTAACCCGGATGCAGCCGCTCCAGGATCGCCTGGTTCCGACGCCGCAAATCGCTCCGGCCCGCCCCGAACGACCGTCCCCCCAGATGCTCGACGAACAGATCTAGCGCCGCCACATGCTGCCAGCCGCAAGCCCGCGCCCGCAGGCAGAAATCGCTCTCCTCGCCATACCCCTGCGCGAACAGATCCTCGCGCAGCAGCCCCACCTGGTCGAGGCAGTCCCGCCGGATGAACAGGCAGAACCCCACACCCACCGGCACCGGCGCCACCGTCCCCGCATTCGCGGCCGCCACGGCATCGAGCCCGGAAGCTCCATCGCCGTAGGACACGATCGTCCCATCCCCCGAAAGCGGCGTCGCCGTCCCGACCGCCTCCCCCGAATAAGCCGCCGCCCGCAATCGCTCGAGCCAGCCCGACGGCACGACCGTGTCGCTATTGAGCAGCACCACATCCCGCCCCGCCGCCGCCCGGAGCCCGGTGTTGGCGGCCCCGGGAAACCCGACCCGCGCAGGGAGCCGGTGCAGCCGGATCCGTCCCTCCCCGGCCAGCTTATCCAGCGCGGCCCGCAACCCCGCATCCGGCGACGCGTCGTCGACCACATGCACGACGCTGTTGGCCGGAATGCTCGCCAGCACCGCCCGCAACCCGGCCATCGTCTCCACAGCCGCCCCGAACACCGGCATCACCACGTCGACCGCTCGCATCCGCAGATCCACCCGCGCCGCGTCCTCCCGCGGCAGCGACGGCCCCGTTGCACGCCAGACCGGGCTGCCGAGCAGATGTCGCCCTTCCGCATCGAGCACCGCAACCGGCTCGCCCAGGCTGGCGACCAGCGCCGCATCCACCCTGATCTCCCGCGGGCGCGCAAGCGGCAACAGACCCTCGACCCCGTCCACCATCGGTCCCGCCACCACGCTGCACCGGCCGTTCGGCCCCTGCAGCGTCAGTCGCGGCATACGCTGCGGGTCCGCCGGATGCCATGCCCATCCCCGTAACTCGCCCTCAACCTCCTCGACGAAACCCTGCACCCCCCGCAGCGATCCGATCGGCAGCCCGCTGCCGAGCAGCGCGCCGTCCACCCCGCTCACCTCGATTGTCTCGCCTCGTTCGATGGCCTGCGACGCATCGAAGGCTGCCCCGTCGAGCGACGCCGTATACGCCGACCTGCTCACGACCCGCAGCCGCCAGCCTGGATCAATGCCGCACCAGCCCGGCACGCCGGCCACCGTCGATACCCGATCCGCCAACCCCGCCAGCCCCGGCGTCACGACCCCCGATTGCAGCGCGGCCCCGACCGCTCGGACCGCTCGATCGACGTCACCGCCCGCCAGTTCCGCGGCCGCGAGCGCCGCCCAGGCCGCTGTCCCGCCACCCCGTTCGGCGATGGGCCGCAGCAGCGCCCCCGCCCCGTTTGGGTCGCCAGCCGCCAGCCGCACCGACCCGAGCGTCAGCCCAACGAGATCATCCTCAGGTAATAATCGCCGGGCGCGCTCCAACCAGCGCAGGGCACCACCGACATCGCCACTCTGGCTCGCCTGCTTGGCCCGTATCCACGCCTGCCGTGCCGGGTCGTCTCGAACAGGACGGTCCGACCCGTCGGCCCCAGGCTCAAGCGCGCTGCTGGACAGTCGCTACCGCAGGAGCGTCCGGCGCCATCACCTGCGCCGGCGATAGGTTCGGGCTCGATGGCGTTGCCTCCATCGCTGCGGTCAGCGCCGCAATATCACCGGCCGCTTCCGCCACACCGGCCGCCAACGCTCGCTGCAGCAGGCCATGCGCCGCCTCGTGATCGACCACCCCGGCCAACCCCCGCGACAGGTACCGCCCCATCATCAGTAGCGCGAACGGGTGATTATTCCCCGCCGCCTTCTCGAACCAACCCTGCGCCGCGACCCGGTCCACCGCCACGTCATGCCCACCGCCAAGCAGCGCGCCCATCGCGAACTGCGCCCCGGGGTGGCCTTTCGACGCTGCCGCTTCGAACAACACCATGGCCCCCGCATGATCCCGCTCGCCGCCGCGCGCATTGACCATCATCTCGGCCAGCGCGACCTGCGCCTCGACCAACCCGGCCTCCGCCGCGCGCTGGATCCAGGCCCGGCCGGCCACCAGATCCATCTCGATCCCCTGCCCCTCCGCCAGCATGCGGCCGTACCAGAGTTGCGCGTTGACCACCCCGTCCGCAGCCCGGCGCAACCACGCCGCCGCCGCCGCATAATCGCGCTCGATCCCCACCCCGGTCGCTAGGCAAACCCCGTAGTTGAACGCAGCCGTCAGGTCGCCTTCATTGGCCGCCGCCGCAAACCATTCCTGCGTACGAACCCGGTCTTCCGCCTGCCCGCCACCTCGCAAAACCAGGTCGGCCAGGCTCGATCGCGCCAGCTTGTCACCACGCTCGCCGGAGATGCGGAACCACCGCGCCGCCTCGTTCTCGTCACGCGGCACGCCGGCGCCCATCGTGTACAGCGTCGCCAGCGTCCGGGCCGCCGCTGCATGTCCACCCTCGGCCGCCCGCGTGTACCACGCGGCTGCCTCGGCGAAGTTCGGCGGCAGATCGCCGCCCTTGGCGTAGATGTCGCCGACCAGCGCCGCCGCTTCCGCATCCCCCGCCAATGCCGCCCGCCGCAACCAGGTCTCGCCATTGGTGGTGTCGCGCGGCACTCCGCGCCCTTCCAGCAACGCCAATCCCCACTTCGCCTGGCCCTGGCGAACGCCGCGCTCCGCCGACTGCTTGAAATAGTTCGCCGCCCCGGTCAGGTCGCGCTCGAGCCCCACTCCGTTCTCGAGCGCCACGCCATAAAGATACAACCCGAGCGGAACCATCGCCCCGGCCGCCCGCGCCAGCATCGCGGTCGCTTCCTTCTGTTGCGCGTCCTCTCTCGCCGTCCGCATCAGCGCCAACCCATGCCCCAACGCCCCTTGTGCGCTGCCGGCCTCGGCCGCCGCCCGATACCACCGGTCCGATTCCTTGATGTTGCGGATGGCCGCCGGGCCCGACATGAACAGGTAACCGAGCATCGACTGCGCATCGGCGTGACCGGCTTCGGCCGCCATGAGCCCGAACCTCATCGCGCGCTCGAAATCGGGCTCGCCCCGATCGACGTCGCTCGAAAGCGGCGACCCCGGCGCAGTCACCCGCCCCGCCCCGGTGAGGAACAGCGCTGCCAGCACCGCCTGGGCATCTACATGCCCGGCATTTGCCGCCTTCTCGAGCCAGATCGACGCCGTATGCCGGCTGGGCGGTACGCCTTTGCCGTCCATGTAGGCGCGCCCCACCCAATATTGCGCGTCGGCATTGCCCTTATCAGCCGCCGCCGCGAATACCGCGAAGCCCGGTGCGGCATCACCGGCCTGCGCCCGCTCGATCGCCTCGCGCAGCCGTGTCGCCGGTGACAACGATGCCGCTAGCCGTCCAAACATCCGCGCCACGTCTACTGCACCCGACGATGCGTCAGCCGCACAAACATGCGCCGCTCAAGGCTCCCGCATTCCGTCCATGAAGGCCGGCAACACGCGTGAGAACAGATACGCCACCAGGGTACGCTTGCCGACCTTGATGTCTGCCGTCAGCGGCATGCCGGGGGTAAGGTGGAACCAACTCGGAATGTCATGCAGATGCGTCGCATCCAGCGTCACCCGCGCACGGTAGTACGAGGAGCCCAATGGCCGCGGTTGCACTGGCTGAGATCCGCGCTTGGGCTGCTGATCCTCCGGCGCGGTCGAGAAGCTATCCGGACTGATCACCCGCACGACGCCCTCGACGGTACCATAGGTTGTGTAGGGCAAGGTATCGAGCTTCAGGTTCGACGGATCACCCGGATGAATGTAGCCGGCATCCGCGCCAGCGACGTTGATCTCCGCTTCCAGCGGCGCGCTCGTCGGCACCAGCGTGATCAGCTGCTCACCGGACTGCATCACCGAACCCGGCGAAACCTTCGCCACCGTCAGCACCGTCCCGTCCTGGTCAGCCCGCAACTCGACCAGTTGCCGGCGCAGTTCCGCTTTCTTGAGGTTTTCACGGGCGTCGCTGAGCTTCCGGCTCTGCTCGGTCAGTTCCTGTCCGACCTGGCCACGCCAATTCTCGTTATAGGCGTCACGCTCGGCCTGCAGGGCCTGCAGATCGCGCTGCGCTTGCGCGGCCTGAGCCGACGCACCGTCGAAACCGCGCTTGACCTCGAGGCGGCTATCCGTGGCCTGTAACCGGTTCAACTGGCTTCCGACCTGCAAGTGCTCGAGCTCGCGACGCTTGTCCTCGACCTCCGACGCGACTTTCAGGCGCTGCGAATAGCCGTAAACGTCCGATACCGCCCGCTGGACCTGGCTTTGCAGGCTGTTGAGCTTCTGAGTGTAGTTCTCGTTCTTGAACGACCGCTCCGCCACATGCTGCAGATACAATGCCCCTTGCAGTGCCGCCATCGGGCTACCGTCGACCGGGTGATACGCCGTCCCGGCCGCCTCGGCGCCGAGACGGTCGACCTCCGCCTGCAAGCTAGCCACCTGCGACTGCAACGCCCCTAGATCGGCCGTGGCAAATGTGGGGTCCAGCCGCGCCAATACCTGCCCTTTGGAGACCTGATCGCCTTCATGAACGTCGATCGACCGCACGATCGCCGTCTCGAGCGGCTGCACCACGCTGGTGGCGCTGAGCGCGATGATCCGCCCCTGCGCCGTCACTACCTTGTCGATCGGGATCAAAGCCGCCGCAGCGAAACACGCGCCGACCAAGGTTGCCACGATCCAAGTGACTGGCCGCGCGAGATGCAACACCGGTTCCACTGCGAGTGCCGCACTCGGGGAATGGAAGTCGAGGAGCATCGGTAGCTGATCATCGTTGCGCCGCGTCTTCGGAGCCGGCGACCCGCCACTGATCGTCACGCTCACGACTGACCTCCTTGTGCCAGAACAGGCACGAACTGACCCGGCCGACCCATGCCGCCACCATCCACGTGCCGGTTCTGTTGCGCCCAGAGCAGACGATAGATCGAGCAGCGCTCGAGCAACGTGCGATGTGGTGCCATGTCGACCACCGTTCCCTTGTCGAGCACCAGGATCTGGTCGCAATCGACCAGCGACGACAGACGGTGCGACACCACCACCATCGTGCGCCCTTTGCTCAAACGCACCAGGTTGGCGTTGACCAGGGCCTCGCTCTCCGGATCGAGGGCACTCGTCGCCTCGTCCAGGATCATGAGCTTCGGATCCGCGATCACGGCACGGGCGATCGCAAGACGCTGCCGCTGCCCACCCGACAGGTTGGCCGAGCCTTCCTCGATCCAGGTATCGTAACCGGCCGGGAGGCGCTCAATGAACTCCTCCGCACCCGCCAGACGTGCCGCGCGAACGACGTCGTCCAGCGTCAACCCGGGTCGCCCTGCCGTGATGTTGTCGCGCACGGTGCCGCGGAACAGGAAATTGTCCTGCAGCACGACGCCGAAGCTACGGCGGAGATGCGTCAGATTGATCTCGCGCATCTCGCTGCCGTCGAGCTTGAGGAAGCCCGAATAATCCCGGTTGATGCCCTGCAACAGCCGCATCAGCGTGCTCTTGCCGGAGCCACTCCGGCCGACCACGCCCAGCATGGTCCCGGCCGGGATCTCGAAGCTGACCTTGTCCAGCGCCGGTAGCTTGGCGCCTGGATAGGTGAACGTCAGATCCTCGAACTGCACGCCGCCGGCCAGTCGTGGCCGCAGCCCACCGGTCATCGCCGCCGTCTCGCTCGGGTTGTTCAACACCATCGCGACCTGCGCCACGGAGGCCCGAACGTCCTCGAAATCCTCGATCAGCTTGGCCAAGCCGACCAGCGGCTGCGTCACGCGTGCGCCGAGCATCATGAACGCCACCAACCCGCCCACGGCGATGCCGGTGGTGTCGTTCAGCGCGATGTAGGCGCCGAGCATGATGACACCGCGCTGAATGAAGCTTTCGATCGGGTTGATCAGCGTCTGCGGCCAGTTCGCCAGCCGCCCCGCCTGCAGCTTCAGCCGCCCGGCTTCCGCCGTCCGCTCGTCCCACTCGGTCCGCCGTTGCGGCTCGAGCGCGAGCGACTTCACCGTGCGGATGCCATGTACGGTCTCGACCATGGTCGAGCCCTTGAGACTTTCCGCCATCGTCAGCCTGCCTACGACCCGGCGCAAGCCTGGCAGGAACAGCAGAATGATTCCCGTGATCACCGCCGCGCAGACCAGCACGATCCAGGCGAGCGTCGGCTCCATCCAGAACAGGAACGGGATCAGGATCACCAGCGTGAACATGTCGAGGAAGGTGCCCATAAGCTTCCCGGTCAGGAACTCACGAACCTTCCAAACCTGCGCAATACGGTAGTTGATCTGGCCGGCCGGGTTCTTCTCGAAATAGTCCAGCGGCAATGCCAGCAGGCGGTTGAACACGTGCAGGTTCAATCGCGCGTCGACCCGGGTCGACACCACCTGCACCAGCTCGCGCCGCGCATAGCCGAGCAAGGTCTCATATACCGTCACGATCCCGAGGATCACGCTGAGCAGCACCAGCGTCGACAGGCTGTGATGAACCACCACGCGATCGACCACCGTCATCACCAGCAGCGGCGGCACGATGGTCAGCGTGCTGATAGTGATCGACGCGATCGCCACGTCCCGCAGCGACCGTCGCTCGCCGAGCACCAAGCCCATCAGCCAACGGAAGGTGAACGGCACGTCTGCCTCCGACTCGCCACGTACACGGCGGATCAGCAGGGCCTCGCCGTTCCAGGACTGGCGAAGGCGGAATTCATCAACCGCGACGGCGAACTCATTGGAGTTCTGGCGCGGGTCGCGGATCCAAACGATGTTGCGCGCCGGGTCCGCCCCGATCATCAAACCGGCGGTGCCGTCCTTGAAGAGAAGGATCACCGGCGGTGGCGGCCGGGTCGCCCCGACGAGCTTGAACAGCGATTTCCAGCTGAGCTTGTTGGCCCGCGCGTGCAGGCCTTCCTGCGTCGCCCATGCCGCCAAGGAGGCCGGAGACGGCATCGTCTCGCCGTCTCGCGCGCGATAATCCGACGCGTTCAGGTCGACGCCATGATGGCGGGCAGCGGCGACCACGGCCAGCAGCCGCGTTTCCGCCGACGGGGGCATCGGGCTCGCACCGACCGTATCGGCATCGATTTTCGGATCCAACGGATCAACCGGAATGGCGTGCGGGCCGGACAGGTTCAACAGGCGTTCCTTCACTTGGGCCGCTGCCTTTATCTTCGGGGCCTGCGGCGTTAGCACGAAGAGTGCGTCCAACAGTATAAAATTCGGTTAACCCGAACTTGCGCGTTGCGCCATCCGCTGTCGTGACCTTTGATGCCCGCATGGAAATCCAAGCTGCCACGACGGCCGACGTCCCTGAAATCCAGTCTATCTACGCCCATCATGTCCTGAATGGGGCGGGCACGTTCGAGGAGATCCCGCCCTCGGTCGAGGAGGTGGCGCGGCGCTTCGACGGCATCGTCGGCCGCGGCTGGTCGTATCTCGTGGCGCGCGACGCGACCGGCGTGCTCGGCTACGGGTATTTCTCCCAACTCCGCGAGCGGTCGGCATATCGCTTCACTGCCGAGGACAGCGTCTATGTGCGAGACGACGTCCGGGGCCAGGGTGTGGGCAAGGCTCTGGTGGCCCGCTTGCTTCAGGAAGCCGAGAAGCAGGGATTCCGGCAGATGATCGCCGTGGTCGGCGACTCCGAAAATGTCGGTTCGATCGGAATGCATGCCTCGTTGGGCTTCCAGCGCGTCGGGCTGCTTCGCGCGACCGGCCTGAAGTTCGGTCGCTGGGTCGATGCGGTTTACATGCAGCGCCCGCTCGGCCGCGGCGATCACGACATGCCGGACTAAGCCTCCACCAGCCGGAAGCGTGCGGAGGCGAGCGGGTCGTTGCGCAACGCCGACCAAACCTCCATGTCCCCTTCCGCCGTGGCCGTAACCACTACGACCCGGCGAAAGAAGCCAACCTCCCCGCGCGCGCGCCGCTGGAACAATCGATCCAGCGCCACCGCCGCTGGTCCCCGCACCACGCAGCACGCACACCCCGGCATGTGCGCGCCCGGCACCGGCAGGAAGCTCTCCCGAGCTTCACCCACCATCCTGGCCTCGCCCTCTATAAGTACGGCGTCACCTTCCCCAACTTCGGAAAGGTTTGCCAGAACCACTGGAACCCGTGCATCAACAGACCATGCCATCATGTAGACATAAGGATAACCTTATGTCATTAGCAAGCATGGAAACTCTCCTCACCGCGTTACGGGCGTGTGCTGAGCCGACGCGGTTTCGCTTGGTGGCGTTGGCGGCGCGGGGGGTGTTCTGCGTCGTCGAGCTGACCGATATTCTTGGACAATCCCAGCCGCGGCTGTCCCGACACCTGAAGCTGTTGTGCGATGCTGGGGTGCTTGAGCGGGTGCGGGAAGGCTCGAACGTGTGGTTCGGACTGCCGCCGGAGTCCGGCATGGTGCACGAGTTGCTGGCGCGAGTGCCGGAGGATGACCCGGTGTTGGCGGCGGATCGGCGGGCGGCGGCGCGGGTGGTGGCGGAACGGGCGCGGGTGGCATCGGCGAGCTTCGTCAAGCAAGGCGCGGATTGGGACGAGATGCGAGCGCTGGCGCTGCCGGCCAGCGTGATCGAGGAGGCGGTGCTGTCCTTGCTACCGGACGAGGGTGTCGGGCAGGTGCTGGACATCGGGACCGGGACCGGGCGGATGCTGGAACTGCTGGCGCCGCGGGTGCGCAGCGGGCTCGGCGTCGATGCGAGCCGGGCGATGCTGGCGCTGGCGCGCGCCCGCTTGTCGAAACCGGGGCTCGGCCACTTATCGGTACGGCAGGCGGACATGTACAGCCTGCCGGTGGCGCGGCGGTTCGATCTCGTGCTGATGCACATGGTGTTGCACTACGCCGAGGACCCGGCGGCGGCGCTGGCCGAGGCGACACGGGTGCTGGCGCCGGGCGGCAGGCTGATCGTGGTGGATCTGCTGCGGCACGACTGGACGGCGGTGACGGACCGGCTGGCGCATCGCTGGCCGGGGTTCGGGGATGACGAGATGGCAGGGTTGATGGAAGAGGCCGGGTTACGGCCGGACAAGGCCCTGTCGGTGAATGGAACGTTAGAGACAAGGCTCTGGGCTGCGATCCTCCCGATGGAGGCTGCGGCCGAGACACAGAAGATGGAATTCGCGCTATGACCCGCCCGCATCTACTCGACGCGCTTCGTGATCAGGTCCTGCTTTGCGACGGGGCGATGGGCTCGCGGGTGCAGGCGCTCGATCTCGAACTCGAGCGCGACTATTGGGGCCAGGAGAACTGCACCGAGGTGCTGAACCTGTCGCGGCCCGACCTCGTGCGGGAGATCCATCGCGGGTATTTCGAAGCCGGCGCCGACATGGTCGAGACCAACACGTTCGGCGGCTCGCCGCTGACGCTGGCGGAGTTCGACCTGCAGGACCGCACGCACGAGATCAACAAGATCGCGGCCGAGCTGGCGCGCGAGGCGGCCGAGACGTTTTCGGATGGGCGGCACCGCTGGGTAGTGGGCTCGGTCGGGCCGGGCACCAAGCTGCCGAGCCTCGGCAACATCGCCTATGACCCGCTGGAGGCCGCACTGGCCGAACAGGCGCGCGGGCTGATCGCCGGCGGCGTCGACGCCATCCTGATCGAGACGTGCCAGGACACGCTGCAGATCAAGGCGGCGGTGAATGCCGCCAAGATCGCGCGCAAGGAGGCCGGCAAGGACACGCCGATCTTCGTGCAGGTGACGGTGGAGACGACCGGGACGCTGCTGGTGGGGCCGGACATCGCCGCGGCGGCGACGGTCATCGATGCGTTGGATGTGCCGTTGATCGGGCTGAACTGCGCGACGGGGCCGCAGGAAATGGCCGAGCACGTGCGGTGGCTGGCGGCGAACTGGCGCGGGATGCTGTCGGTGCAGCCGAACGCCGGGTTGCCGGAGCTGGTGGATGGGCAGACGCGGTATCCGCTGGATGCGGCGCAGATGGCAAGCTGGGTGGAGCGGTTCATCAGCGAGGACGGGCTGAACCTGATCGGCGGCTGCTGCGGGACGTCGGTGCCGCATATCCAGGCGCTGGATGCAATGCTGCGGAAGCGGGGTGGCGCGAGCTATCGGCCGGCGCCGGTGGCGCGGAAGCCGGTTTGGATTCCGTCGGTGGCGAGCCTGTATGGGCAGACGGCGCTGCGGCAAGAGAACAGCTACTTCTCCATCGGCGAGCGCTGCAACGCCAACGGGTCGAAGAAGTGGCGCGGGCTGCAGGAGATCGGCGACTGGGACGGCTGCGTCGCCATGGGGCGCGAGCAGATCGCCGAAGCGTCGAACAGCCTGGACATCTGCACCGCCTTCGTCGGGCGCGACGAGCTGGCGGAGATGACCGAGGTGATCACGCGGTTCACCTCGAGCGTGAACTCGCCGCTGGTGATCGACAGCACGGAGACGCCGATCATCGAGGCGGCGCTGAAGCTGCATGGTGGCAAGGCGATCATCAACTCGATCAACTTCGAGGAGGGTGAAGGTGCGGCGCGGGATCGGCTGACGCTGGCCAAGAAGTTCGGCGCGGCGGTGATCGCGCTGACGATCGACGAAGTCGGCATGGCCAAGACGCCGGACGACAAGCTCCGGATCGCGCGGCGGCTGATCGCGATCGCCGAGGAGTTCGGGCTACCGCAGTCCGACCTGATGATCGACCCGCTGACCTTCACGGTGGCGACCGGCAACGAGGACGACCGCAAGCTCGGGCAGTGGACGCTCGAGGGGATCAAGCTAATCCGCGACGAGTTCCCGGATGTGCAGATCGTGCTGGGGCTCTCGAACATCAGCTTCGGTCTCAACCCGGCGGCTCGCGCGGTGCTGAACTCCGTGTTCCTCGATCACGCCGTGCGCGCGGGGATGACGGCGGCAATCGTGCACGTCAGCAAGATCCGGCCACTGCACCTGATCGCGGCCGAGGAGGTGAAGGTCATGGAGGACCTGATCTTCGATCGGCGCGAGGGCGATTACGATCCACTGAAGAAGCTGCTGGAGATGTTCGCCGACCGGAAGGCGGCGGATGCGGTCAAGAAGGTGCGGGCGGAAACGGTCGAGGGACGGTTGAAGGACCGGATCGTCGATGGTGACCGCAAGGGGCTGGCCGAGGAGCTGGACGAGGCATTGGTGAAGATGCCGCCGCTGGACATCATCAACACGGTGCTGCTGGACGGCATGAAGGTGGTCGGTGAGCTGTTCGGGGCGGGCAAGATGCAGCTGCCGTTCGTGCTGCAATCGGCCGAGACGATGAAGGCGGCGGTGGCGCATCTGGAGCCGCTGATGGAGCGGGTCGAGGGGCAGGAGAAAGGCACCATCGTGCTGGCGACCGTCAAGGGCGACGTGCACGACATCGGCAAGAACCTGGTCGACATCATCCTGACCAATAACGGCTACCGGGTGGTGAACCTCGGCATCAAGGTGACGCTGGCCGACATGGTCGCGGCGGCCAAGGAGCATCGGGCGCATGCGATCGGCATGTCCGGACTGCTGGTCAAGAGCACGGTGGTGATGCGCGAGAACCTCGAGGAGATGGCGCGGCAGGGGCTCGAGATCCCGGTAATGCTGGGTGGGGCGGCGCTGACGCGCAACTACGTCGAGGATGATTGCGTGCGGGCCTATGCGTGCGGCCGGGTCGCGTATGCGCGGGATGCGTTCGACGGACTGAGCCTGATGGACAAGGTGACGGGCAACGGGTTCGACGATTACCTGGCGGCGTTGCAGTCCAAGCGGTCGGGTAAGGCACGGAACACCAGCCGGACGCTGGGTCAGGCGGATCAGAAGGCGTTCAAGCCTGTGGACGTGGCCGCGGTGCAGGCGCGGCGGCGGCGATTGACACAGGACGTGCCGGTGATGGAGCCGCCGTTCTGGGGCGCCAAGGTGATCGAGGCGCCGGCGAAGGCGATCGTGCCGTTCCTGAACGAGCGCAGCCTGTATCAATTCCAGTGGGGCTTCCGGAAGCAGGGGCGGACGCTGGAGGAGTTCCTCGGCTGGGCCAAGCAGGAGTTGCGCCCGGTGATGCGGCGGATGCTGCAGATCTGCGAGCAGGACGACATCCTGCGGCCGCAGGCGGCGTACGGTTACTGGAAGGCCGCGGGCCAGGGTAACGATCTGATCGTGTTCGAGCAGGACGGGACCACGGAGGTTTGCCGGTTCGCGTTACCGCGGCAGCCGCGGGAGGATGGCGAGTGCATCGCCGACTTCTTCCGCGACGTGGACGATGCCGAGCGGGACGTGATCGGGCTGCAGGTCGTGACCGTGGGGCAGAAGGCGAGCGACACCGCGCGGGTGTGGTTCGAGGATAACCGGTATCAGGACTACCTGTACCTGCACGGGCTGTCGGTCGAGATGGCCGAGGCGATGGCGGAATACACGCACAAGCGCATCCGGGCGGAACTTGGGTTCGCCGGCGAGGACGACCGCGACATGGAGAAGATGCTGAGCCAGGGATATCGCGGGTCGCGCTACTCGTTTGGCTATCCCGCCTGCCCGCGGCTGGAGGATCAGGCGCCGCTGCTGCAGCTGCTGGGGGCCGAGCGGGTCGGTGTGTCGATCTCGGACGAGTGGCAGTTGCATCCGGAGCAATCGACGAGCGCGATCGTTGTGCTCAACCCGCGGGCGAAATACTTCTCGGTCTAGCGTAGCGGCTCAGCCGCCTGTCACAACAGGCGGCTGAGTAGCCGGGCTCGCAACTCCTGCATGCGCTGAAGCGGGCCGCGGCGGTACCAGGCGGTGCGATCGATCGTGTGCGATCGTTGGCGGTCTGCGGTGAACAGCGCCTCCATCTTCTGGCCGAATGCCGGCCCGAGGATGATGGCGTCGATCTCGTTGTTCCAGATCGCGCTGCGCC
>CAZTJC010000032.1:4030-26971 GCA_964613945.1 uncultured Acetobacteraceae bacterium | reverse complement strand
AATGCCGGCCCGAGGATGATGGCGTCGATCTCGTTGTTCCAGATCGCGCTGCGCCAATCCAGATTGGCGGAGCCGACGGCCGACCAGGCGCCGTCGATCACCGCGGTCTTGGCGTGCAGGATGCGGGCCTGGCGCTCGTGGATCTGGACGCCGGCATCCAGCAACTCGCCGTAGTTGGATCGGCCGGCCCAGAGCGCCATGGTGCTGTCGCTCTCGCCGGGCACGATGAGTTGAACGTCGACGCCGCGGCGGGCGGCGGCTTCGAGTGCATGCAGCATGTCGGGCGTGGGGACGAAGAAGCCGGTGGTCAGGTGCACGGAGCGTTGCGAGAGCGCGATGCTGGCAAGCAGCGTGCGGTAGATCAGCGGTTGGCCATCCTCCGGCGCGCCGTCGATGGCTTGGACGAGCAGGTCGCCGACGGGCAGCACCGGCGGCGGTGGCGCGGGCGGCAGCGGGCGGCCGTGCTGGTCGCGCCAGGTGTCGGCGTAGAAGCGCTCGAACTGGGCCACGACCGGGCCTTCGATCCGCACGTCGGTATCGCGCCAGGCTTGGTCGTCCGGGCTGGTGCCGCGGGGCGCCGGCGCGTTCTCGTAGACCTTGCTGATGTTGACGCCGCCGGTGATGCAGACGCGCCCGTCCACGCAAAGCAGCTTGCGGTGATCGCGCCGGTTCGGGTCGATCGGCACGCGCCCGTTCGGGCGGAGGGGGTTGTATTCGAGGGTCTCGACGCCGGCGGCGCGGAGACGGTCGAAGATGGCCTGATTGGTGCCGACGGCGCCCCACGCGTCGTAGATCAGGTTGACGGCGACGCCGCGGGTGCGAGCCGCGATCAGGAGGTCGGCGAACTGGCCGCCAGCCTGGTCGTCGAACTCGTAGCTTTCCATGTCGATGCGGGTTTGCGCGTGTTCGATGATGTCGCGCATGGCGGCAAAGGTCGCGGGCCCGTCGACCAGAAGCTCGACCCGGTTGCCGGGCACAAACGGATGGTGCGCGTACAACTCACCCTGCCGGCGCATGAGGGCGACGCTGTCGGTGGGCACGGCGCCGGATTGCGCGAGGCCGTTGATGCGCAACACCTCGGAATCAAGGCCCGGCGGCACCGGCGTGGGGGCGCAACCGGACAGGAGGAGCATCGCCGCGCCGGCGAGTAGAAGATGACGGTGGATCATGACGCCCTTGGTTCTTGGGCAACCATATCGGTCAAAAAAGTGGAGAATTCGTGTTGGAGCGGTGTCGCGGGCGTGGCGACATCACCATCAGAACAGGATCAGGATCGCGCTGGTCAGCGTCATGGTCGAGATGGCGATGGCGGCGAACATACGCTCGGCGCGGGAAGGCGGGCGGTCAACGAGCGCGACGGCAGCGCGGGTGCGAAGCGGGTGACGATTGGGCATGAACACATCCTCGGCTGATACAAGGCAGTGTGCAGGCAAGAGATGAATGAAGAATTACGGGCAAGGTCGTCAGCCTCGCCCGGTTAAAAATTCCTACTGTGCTTGGGCGCTGGCGTCACTGCGGGTGGCGCCGACGCGGGCGGCGAGAGCAGCGGACATGAAGTCGTCCAGGTGACCGTCGAGGACGGCGGCCGGGTTGCCGGTCTCGACGCCAGTGCGGAGATCCTTGACCAGCTGATACGGCGCCAGAACGTAGCTGCGGATCTGGTGACCCCAGCCGATGTCGGTTTTGGCGTCCTCCTGGGCGGCAGAGACGGCTTCACGCTTCTCCAGTTCGCGCTCATACATCTTGGCCTTCAGCATAACCAAGGCGGTCGCGCGGTTGCGGTGCTGGCTGCGGTCGGTCTGACAGGCGACGATGATGCCGGTGGGAATGTGGGTGATGCGGATGGCGGAGTCCGTTTTGTTGACGTGCTGGCCGCCGGCACCGGAGGCGCGGAAGGTGTCAACCTTGAGGTCGGCCGGGTTGATCTCGATCTCGATGGTATCGTCGACGACGGGATAGACCCAGACACTGGCAAAACTGGTTTGGCGGCGGGCGTTGGCGTCGAACGGGCTGATGCGGACCAGGCGATGCACGCCGGCCTCCGTCTTGAGCCAGCCATAAGCGTTGGGGCCGGAGACCTGTAGCGTGGCGGATTTGATGCCGGCCTGCTCGCCGTCGCTCTGCTCCATAAGCTGGACCTTGTAGCCGTGCTGCTCGGCCCAGCGGGAATACATGCGAGCGAGCATCTCGGCCCAATCCTGCGCCTCCGTGCCGCCGGCGCCGGAGTTGACCTCGAGATAGGCGTCGAAGGCGTCGGCCTCGCCGGACAACAGGCTCTCGATCTCGCGGCGCTTGGCCTCGTCGAGGATACGCGAGAGCGCCTTGCGGGCATCGGCGGCCATCTCGGTGTCGGACTCGGCTTCCGCCATGGCGATCAGCTCGATGCTGTCGGCGGCTTCGCGCTCCATGGACTGAAGGCCGTCGACCAGGCTTGCCAGACGGTTCCGCTCGCGCATCAGCGTCTGCGCGGCGGTGGCGTCATTCCAGAGGGCGGGGTCTTCGGCTAGGGCGTTCAGCTCCTCGAGACGGCCAATGGCGACATCCCAGTCAAAGATGCCTCCGGAGCAAAGCGAATGTCTGCTGGAGCTGCGCGTTGAGGTCGTCGGATTCCGTGGACATGGTTGCTAATATAGCCCGCCCACGCCGCTATCAACGCCATATCCTGGGCCGCTCGGCCCGCCGCTGACTTCGGTGCCGTTGCCGCCACCGGGGACGTCGCCGCCGCCGATGGTGCCTTGGCTGGCGCCGGGCTGCTGGTCGAGCTTGAAGGCGTCGACGCGCTGGCCGAAGCTGCTCTCCCAGCTGGAGAGCTTGACGGTGTCAGGCATCTTGAACTGCAGGTTGGGTCGGTTCTTGAGCGCAACTGCCATGTAATCGTGCCAGATCGGGGCGGAGACGCTGCCGCCGGTTTCCTTGTCGCCCAGGCTGGTGTTGTTGTCGAAACCGACCCAGACAGCCGTGACGAGGTCCGGGGTGAAGCCGACGAACCAGGCGTCATTGAAGTCCTGGCTGGTGCCGGTCTTGCCGGCGATGGCGCGGCCGAGCCCGGCGCCGGCAGCGTAACCGGACCCCTTGGTGACGACGCCCTGCATCATGGTGACGAGTTGGGCGACGCTGGCCGGGTCGGCGATGACCCGGCGGTTATCGACCACGGTGGGCGGCTTGGACGGGTCCTGACAGCCCTGGCACTCGAGGCCGCCGGGCCGCCAGATCAACTTGCCCGAGCGATCCTGCACGCTGTCGACTAGCGAGGGGAGCACCTCGCGGCCGCCCATGGCGAGCCCGGCATAGGCGGAGGCTTGGCGCAGCACGGTGGTCTCGACGGCGCCGAGGGATGCGGAGAGGACCTTGGGCATGCCGTCGACGACGTGAAAGGCGATGGCGTTCTGCGCCACGGCGTCCATGCCTACCTTGTCGGCCAGGCGGACGGTGACCAGGTTGAGCGACTTCTCCAGGGCGATGCGCATCGGGGTCGGGCCGCTGAACGTCATGCCGTAGTTGTTCGGGCGCCAGATGCCTTGCGCGGTCTTGAGCTCGAACGGCGCGTCGAGCACCCGTTGGCTGGGGGACAGGCCGGCTTCGAGCGCGGTGAGGTACACCATCGGCTTGAAGGAGCTGCCGGGCTGCCGCTCGGCCTGGGTAGCGCGGTTGAACTGGCTGGCCTCGAAGCTGAAGCCGCCGACCATGGCGACGACGCGGCCGGTCTGCGGCTCGAGCGAGACGAGCGCACCCTGAACCTCGGGTACCTGGCGCAGCAGCACGCGGTCGGAGCGGGATTTGCCGTCGGTGCCGGGTTGGGGTTCGACCATCACAAGGTCACCGACGGAGAGGACGTCGCGCATGATCCGGGGCGCCGGGCCTCGGCTGGTGCCGTGACGGGGGCGGGCCCAGGCGACATCGGCGAGCGACAGGGTTCCGGTCCGCGACTGTCCGCCGCCGACGCTGCCGCTGTTGCGCTCGATCCAGCCGAGCTTGGCCTCGCGCGCATCAACCGAAAGTGCGACGGCAAGGCGCCATTCGGGCAGCAGGCCCGGGGGGCGTGGGGTGTCGGCCAGGCGGTTGCTCCAGCCCTCGGCCATCGACGCCTCGCCGGCGAGATGGCCGACCGGGCCGCGCCAGCCGCCATGGCTGCGATCGTAGGCCAGGAGCCCGGCGCGCAATGCCTTGTCGGCGGCGACCTGGAGCACCGGGTCGAGGCTGGTGCGGATGGCGTAGCCACCGGTGGTGGTGACGTCGGCGCCGAAATGGTCGATCAGCTGGCGGCGGACCTCCTCGGCATACCACTCGCCGCCGGCGACCGGCTCCTGCCGGCGGAAGGCGGCGGGCTGGATCGGCGTGGCCTTGGCGGCCTGGGCCTGGGCGACGGAGATGGCCTTGTCGTCGGTCATGCGGTCCAGCACCCAGTCGCGGCGGATCTTGGCGGCCTCGGGATTGCGGAACGGGTTGTAGTTGTTGGGCGCCTTGGGCAAAACGGCGAGGAAGGCGGCCTCGGGCAGGGTCAGCTCGTCCAGCGTCTTGTTGAAGTAGGATGCGGCGGCGGCGGCGACGCCGTAGGCCTGCTGACCGAGATAGATCTCGTTGAGGTAGAGCTCGAGGACGTGCTCCTTGCTCATCGTCTCGTCGATGCGGAGCGCGAGGATCAGTTCCTTGATCTTGCGCGAAACGCTAACCTCGTTGCCGAGCAGCATGTTCTTGGCGACCTGCTGCGTGATGGTCGAGGCGCCGATCGGGCGGCGGCCGCTGCCATAGTTCACCACGTCGTTGAGCCCGGCACGAGCGATGGCCAGCGGGTCGACGCCGCGATGGGTCCAGAACTTCTGGTCCTCGGCGGAGATGAAGGCCTGCTTGACGATGTCGGGGATGGCGCCGATCGGCACAAAGATGCGGCGTTCGGTGGCGAACTCGGCGAGCAGGCGGTCATCGCCGGCGTAGACGCGGCTCATGACCTTGGGCTGATAGGTGCTGAGACCGTCGAGGGACGGGAGTTCGGCGGCGTATCGCTGATAGGTGTGCCAGGCGAAGGCGCCGGCGGCGAGGCCGCCGAGCAGGCCGAGCAACAGGAACAGGCCGATGACGCGGCGAACGAAGCGCCAGAAGCCGCCCCCGGACCGTTGCGGCCGCGGCGCGCGGCCCTTTGGCAGGGGGGCCGCGGTTTCGGGCGCCAGCCGATCACTCGCGGTCACACCGCTCACCTCACGCTTGCTCGCCATCTCGTGTCGTACCTTTACCTTAACTGCTGCTACCGGCCTCAGCCGGCTGCGATATGCGCCAATGGCCCGCGAGAATCGAGGAATGCTTCGACGGCGTGGCGCAGCGAGGCTGCGATGACCGCCCGATGAGCGGGGCGGCGGAGGGCGGCTTCATCGCCCCGATTGGACATGAAACCCATCTCGACCAGGATACTGGGGATCTCGGCGGCGCGCAGCACCATGAAGTGGGCATGACGTGCCGGATTGGCGAGAAGGCCGATCTGCGGCTCGAGCGCGCCGACGACCTGGCGCGCGACGCGGGCGGAATCGGCGCGGGTCTCGGCGCGGACCAGGCTGGAAAGGATGTTGGCGACTTCGGGGGTGACATTGCGGAATGTCGGTCCGCCGAAGCGGTCGGCGTCGTTCTCGCGGCGGGCAAGCGCGGCGGTTTGCGCGTCCGATGCGGCATCGGCGAGCGTGTAAACGCTGGCGCCGCGCACGCTGGGATCGCCCACGGCGTCCGCGTGCATCGAGACAAACAGGGCAGCGCCGTGAGCCTGGGCGATCTCGACACGGTCCCGCAACTGCAGGAACACGTCGCGCCCGCGGGTCAGCGCGACCCGGCAGCGACCGCTTGCGACGAGTTGGCGGCGGAGCTCGGTGGCAGCGGCGAAGGCAATATGCTTCTCGTAGGTGCCGCTGACGCCAATGGCCCCGGGATCCTTACCGCCATGGCCGGGGTCGAGCACCACGAGCGGGAGCACCGAGCCGCCACGCGCGGGTTTCGGCGCGGCCGGGTTAGGCAGTTTCCGCGTAGGCGCGATCGGTGATTTCCGCGCAGCTGCGCTGGCCGGATCATGCGGGATCGCCAGGGCGGCCACGAGGCCAGCGGCCTGCAGCAGGCTGCGCCGAAGGAGGGGAATGGGGTCGTGCACGCGGCCAGTATAGCACGGTGGGACGACTCCTTTATAATTCGACAACAAACGGACCTTCGGCTTGCTGAATCTGGCAATTTAGCCCGGTAATAATGGCCATTTTCCGGTTCGAGGCGCAGTTCCGTGCCGAAAACGGAGTGCTCTTGCGAGCAGGATCGGTTTGCGTCATCTTTAGGTCCGACCAGATGATGTTGGTCCGATGGGCACGCTGCGATGAGCAAGCGCGCGTCCCGTCTCCCCGTCATCGCCCGCGCCGCGCGGCTTCGCGCGCCGGGGTCCGGTCGCCTCACAAGGGCGGCGCACAACGGTGTCCCATGTCGGGGGTTCCGGGGGGCGCAACCCGCCTGCCAGGGATGCTTATGCCAGCCGACGCGGTTGTTCTCAGAGTTTTGGAACCGATTGCGTCGCGCGCATCCTTTGTCGTCGTCTTGTTGGGCGCCTTGCCCACCTACTCATTCCATCGCTGCCGCGCCCCATCTGCGCCCGAGAGCCGCCTTGCCGGCTGGCCGGGGCGCGCGGCCCATCGGAGATTCCCTTTCAATGACCAAACGCATGCTGATCGACAGCACGAACGCGGAAGAAACCCGCGTCGTGGTACTGGACGGTAACCGGCTCGACGAATTCGACCTCGAAACCTCCACCAAGCATCAACTCAAAGGCAACATCTACCTCGCCAAGGTCGTCCGCGTCGAACCGAGCCTGCAGGCTGCGTTCGTCGAATACGGCGGCAACCGGCACGGCTTCCTGGCCTTTGGCGAGATCCACCCCGACTATTACCAAATCCCGGTTGCCGACCGGAAGCGGCTGCTCGAGGCGCAGGAACAAGAAGCGCGCGAGGACGAGGAGGCCGAGGATCGCGCCGCCGCCGCGCAGAACCGCCGCCCGCGTCAGAGCGAGGCGCCTACCGATATCCTCGTCAGCGATGCCGCCGCCAGCGATGACGGTGCTGCTGAAAAGGCGAGTGCCGGTTCCACCGACAGCGACAACGTCGAGAGCGCCCCGGCCGAGCTGACCGCGGCGTCGAACGACCATCCTACCGAAATCGATTCCGATAGCGGCGACGAGGTCCAGGTCGAGGTCGTGGCGACGCAAGAGCGTGTCGAGATCCCCGCGGCGTCCGAGATCGTGGCCGACCTGATCGTCGCGCCGGACGAGGCGGTCATGTCGTTCACCGACGGGACGCAGCCGGCGCAAGAGGCGCAAGGCAACGAAGTCCAGGCGAGCGAGACGCAGAGCTTCTCCGAGGCGAGCGAGAGCGCCGACGATGCGCCGGCGCCCGAGCAGATCGGCGGCGAACACGACACCGACGACCAGGATCGCCGCTCCACGCCTCGCTTCCTCAAGCACTACAAGATCCAGGAAGTGATTCGGCGCCGCCAGGTGCTGTTGATCCAGGTCGTCAAGGAAGAGCGCGGCAGCAAGGGCGCCGCGCTGACCACCTATATCTCGCTGGCCGGGCGGTTCTCCGTGCTGATGCCGAACTCGCCGCGGGGCGGCGGCATCAGCCGCAAGATCACCTCGGCGTCCGATCGCCGCCGATTGAAGGAAGTGACCGCCGAGTTGGACCTGCCGCGTGGCATGGGGCTGATCGTGCGCACGGCAGGGGCGAACCGGCCGAAGCCGGAGATCCTGCGCGACTGCGAATACCTGCTCAACCAGTGGGACCAGATCCGCGAGCTGACGATGAAGAGCATCGCGCCGACGCTGATCTACGAGGAGGCCAGCCTCATCAAGCGCGCCATCCGCGACGTGTATTCGCGCGACGTGGACGACATCCTGGTCGATGGCGAGGCGGGCTGGCGGGCGGCGCGCGACTTCATGCGCATGCTGATGCCGACGCACGCCAAGAAGGTGCAGCTGTGGAAGGATCCCACGCCGCTCTTCGCCAAGGCGCAGGTCGAGCAGCAGCTCGAGGGCATGCTGCAGCCGACGGTGCAGTTGCGCTCCGGCGGTTACCTGGTGATCAACCAGACCGAGGCGCTGGTGGCGATCGACGTCAACTCCGGGCGGTCCACGCGCGAGCGCGGGATCGAGGAAACGGCGCTGCGCACCAACCTCGAGGCGGCCGAGGAGACGGCGCGGCAGTTACGGTTGCGCGACCTGGCCGGGCTGATCGTGATCGACTTCATCGACATGGAAAGCCGGCGCAACGTCGCAGCCGTGGAGCGCAAGCTCAAGGACTCGCTGAAGTTCGACCGGGCCCGGATCCAGGTCGGCGGCATCAGCCATTTCGGCCTTCTGGAAATGAGTCGCCAGCGGCTGCGGCCGTCGCTGACGGAAGCCAATTTCGTCATCTGCGCGCATTGCGGCGGCACCGGCCACCAGCGCAGCACGGAGAGTGCGGCACTGGTCGCGCTACGGGCGATCGAGGAAGAGGGCGGGCGGCGCCGGGCGGCGGAGATCGTGGTGTACGCCGCGTCATCCATCGCGCTGTATATCCTCAACCACAAGCGGCAGCGGCTGACCGATATCGAGAACCGGCATTCCATGCTGGTGAGCTTCGTTGCCGACGAGTCGCTGATGCCGCCGGAGCTGCGCATCGAGAAGGTGCGGGCACAGACGGCGTCGGAGCTGCCGGTGCCGATCCAGCAGCTGGCACCGCCGGAGCCGTTCGAGGACCCGGACGAGATCGAGGCGGCGAACGACGCCGACATCGAGGATGACGACGAGGAGGCGACCGAGGCGGCCGATGCGACTCAGGGTAACTCCGAGCCTGGCACCTCGTCGGCCGGCGACAGCGCCGAGAAGCGCGGGCGGCGGCGGCGGCGGCGGCGGGGCAGCCGTCGCGAAGACGGCGTGGCCGCGAGCGCCGAGGTCGGCGATGAGGCTGGTGATGCCGGTGGCGACGAGACCAGTGCCGAGAATGGCGAGGAGATCGATGCTCCCACCGGGGCCGAGACGGGCATCGATGGCTCTGGCGGCGATCAGGATTTGGCCACCGATGCGGCCGAGGCCGGGTCGGACGGAACGATCGAGGCCAAAGCTTCCGAGACCGCGCCAGCGAGCGTTGCCGCCGACGCGGCGGTGACCGATGTCGGCGAGGCCAGTTCGACCGAGGCTGGTTCGACTGAGGTGGGCGCGATGGGCGATGCCGAAGAGGGCGAGCGCCGCCGCCGCGGTCGTCGCGGCGGTCGTCGCCGGCGGCGGGACGGCAGCGAGAGCGAGGCACCTGCCACGTCGAGCGAGGCCGCCCCGGACGCCGAGTCGTATGTCGCGCCAGCGGCACCAGCGCCATCGGTGCCGGTCTATGCCGGGCCGACGCCGGCCAACCCGTTCGCGGGCGCGAGCGCGTTCGACATCTTCGATGCCATCGAGCAGGCCGAGGAACAGCGCCTGCTGCAGCCGAAGCAGCGGCCGGACCCGGTCGCTTCCGAACCGGTGGCGGTGACCGAGGCCGCGGGGATCGCGGAGCCCGAGCTGGACCTGGAGCCAGCGACGGCAGCGACAGTGGAGCCGATTGCGGCTGCAGAGCCGGAGCTCGCCCTATCAGCCCCGGAGCCGGTGATGGCGGCAGTTCCGGAGCCGGAACCGGCGTCACCGGTTCAGGAACCGGTAGCGACTCCATCAGCCCCGGAGCCGGTAACGGCTGGGCCAGTGATCCAGCCGGTGGTGATCGGGGCGGCGACGGAGCCGTCGGAGAAGAAGCGAGGCTGGTGGCGGCGATAGGTTACACGGCTGGTCGGAGGCGGGGCGTGAAGTCAGCGACATTGCGGCTCGCCGCCGTTCTCACGCCCGTCCTGGTGGCGGCGTGCGCGGCGCCGAAGCCGGTCGTCGACAGCACGGGCGGCGGCGGCATCCGTCTCGGGCTGCAGAGTGCCGATGCGCAGGTGCCGGACTACGCCAAGACGCCCTACGAACCATTCTCGCGGGAAAACGCGGTGGCGATCGCGCTGCGCGAGTGGCGCGCCTGGGGCATGCAGGTCAACGACGCACCGCCGGGGCCGGATCTGCCGCTCGAGGTGCGCGGCGATCGGCAGGCCGGCATGTGGCAGCGCGTGGGCGATTACTGGTGGATCGGCCAGGATGCAGGCTCGCCCAGCAGCGCCTGGTCCGGCAAGTACGGCGATGGCGGGCAGGAATATCGCGCCGCGCCGCCGGCGTGGTCGGCAGCGTTCATCTCTTATCTGATGCGCTCGGCCGGCGCGGGCACCCGGTTTCCCTACTCGCCGCTGCACGCGACCTACATCAACGCCGCCGCCAACGGTAACGCCGCCGTTTCCGCCCAACCCCCGGAAACCTACCCCGTGCAGCCCGGCGACCTCATCTGCTACGGCCGCCGCGGTGCGCAACGGCTCCGCTTCTCGGACCTGCCGACGTCGAGCTTCTTCGGCCATTGCGACATTGTAGTCGGTGCCGGTGCCAACGAGCTGACGGTGATAGGCGGCAACGTGACCGCCGGGGTGACGATGAAACACGTTCCGGTGTCGGCACAGGGCACGCTGAGCACACCGGACGGGACGGTGCTGGATAGCCGCTACCCATGGTTCGTCGTGCTGCACGTCGCATACGACCAGTAGGCGCAGAACTCCGATCACTCGGAGTTGACCCTTTATCACGGCAAGCTAAAAGTCTCGAAAAGGGGAGCGTCATGACGCAATCGGCCGTAGCACCGTCCAAACTCGGAACCGTTATCCGCGTCACCAGCGGCAACTTTCTCGAGATGTTCGATTTCTTCCTGTTCGGGTTCTACGCGACCTATATTTCCAAGGCGTTCTTCCCATCCGGCAACGAGATCACCTCGCTGCTGCTCACCTTCATGACCTTCGGCGCCGGGTTCCTCATGCGCCCGCTCGGCGCGATCTTCCTCGGCGCCTATGTCGACCAGGTCGGACGCCGCAAGGGCCTCATCGTCACCCTCGCCATCATGGCGCTCGGCACGCTGCTGATCGCCGCCGTGCCGAGCTACGCCAGCATCGGCCTACTCGCCCCCGCGCTGGTCCTCGTCGGCCGCTTGCTGCAGGGCTTTTCCGCCGGCGTGGAGCTGGGCGGCGTGTCGGTGTACCTCGCCGAGATGGCGCCGCCGGGTCGCAAGGGGTTCTACGTCGCTTGGCAGTCCGGCAGCCAGCAGGTCGCCATCATGGTCGCGGCGGTCATCGGCTACATCCTCAACCAGACCATGTCGCAGGCCGATATCGGCGATTGGGGCTGGCGCATTCCGTTCTTCATCGGCTGCCTGATCGTGCCGTTCCTGTTCTACATCCGCAGCTCCTTGCAGGAGACCGCCGAGTTCGAGGCCCGCACCCATCGTCCCGGCCCCGCCGAGATCTTCGGCACCCTGGCCCGCAACTGGGTGATCGTGCTGCTCGGGATGCTGATGGTCGCGATGACGACCGTCTCCTTCTACACCATCACCGTCTACACCCCGACCTTCGGCAAGGCGGTGCTCAAGCTGTCCACCATCGACAGCCTGATCGTCACCTTCTGCGTCGCGGTCTCCAACCTGTTCTGGCTGCCGGTCATGGGCGCGCTGTCGGACCGGGTCGGCCGCAAGCCGATCCTGATCATCTTCTCGGCACTGACGCTGCTGACCGCCTACCCGGTCATGGCCTGGCTGGTGGGGCACATCTCGTTCCCGAACATGCTCATCGCTCTGCTCTGGCTGTCCTTTCTCTATGGCAGCTACAACGGCGCCATGGTCGTGGCACTGACCGAGATCGTGCCGGTCGCCGTCCGTACTGCCGGGTTCTCGCTGGCCTACTCGCTGGCCACAGCGCTGTTCGGCGGCTTCACCCCGTCGATCTCGACCTGGTTGATCGAGGTCACCGGCGACAAGGCTGCGCCGGGCTACTGGCTCAGCATCGGCGGCCTCTGCGGCCTCATCGCCACGGTCGTGATCTACCGCACCCGCCAGACCACCTCCGTACGGGAGCACGCCCTATGAAACTCGCCCACGCCCTCGCCGCACTGCTCGTCGCCCCCATCGCCGTCGCCTCGGTCGCCACTCCCCTGCGGGCAGCCGAGCTACACCTCGTCAGCTCCGGCGGATTTGCCGCCGCCTACAAGGCTCTGGTTCCCGAGTGGGAAAAGGAGACCGGCAATACCGTGGTCGCCGCCTGGGGACCGTCCATGGGCACGACCGAGAACGCCGTCCCGCAGCGGCTGGCCCGCGGCGAGAAGATCGACGTCGTCATCATGGTCGGCTACGCGCTCGACAAGCTGGTCGAGGACGGCAAGGTCGCCGCTGCCGATGCCGTTCCGCTCGCCCGCTCGGGCATCGGCGTCGTCGTGCGCGAAGGCGCGCCGCACCCCGACATCTCGACGCCGGATGCGCTGAAGCAGGCCCTGCTTGCCGCCAAGTCCGTCGCCTATTCCGACAGCGCCAGCGGCGTCTACATCGAGCGCGAGATGTTCAAGAAGCTCGGCATCGAGGACCAGATGAAGGGCAAGGCCCGCATGATCCCGGCCGAGCCCGTGGGTGCGGTCGTCGCCCGCGGCGATGCCGAGATCGGCTTTCAGCAAATCAGCGAACTGAAGCCCATCGCCGGCATCGCGCTGCTCGGCCCGGTGCCGTCGCCACTGCAACTCGATACGATCTTCTCCGCTGGCATCCTCGCCAACAGCACGGAAAAGGAAGCCGCGCGCACCCTGGTTCAATTCCTCGGGGCTCCCGCTGCAGCGACCGCGATCGTCAATAGCGGCATGGAGCCCATGTCCGCCCCCAAGTGAGCGGGGCCTTTTACCGCCAACGTCGACTGCCTACATCGGGCGTATGAAACGCCGCCTATTCCTGCTTGCCCCCCTGGCCGCCTCCATCGCTTCGGCGGCCAGCGCGCAGACTGCCAGCCTTTCGTCGCAGGATCTTGCCGACATCGCCCGCGTCGAGGCGCATCTCAATTCGGTCAAGACCCTGCATTCCCGCTTCCTCCAGCTCGCCCCCAACGGCACCAAGAGCGAAGGTCAGGCCTGGATCCAGCGACCCGGCCGTATGCGGTTCCAGTACGACCCGCCCTCCCCTTTCCTGCTCGTGGGCGGACACGGCCTGCTGGTCTTCAATGACAGCCAACTCAAGCAGACCAGCAACATTCCCCTAAGCCAGACCCCGCTCGGCATCCTGCTGGAGGACAACCTCCGCCTTTCCGGCGCCGTGACCGTGTCGCGCGTCACGCGCCTGCCGAACCAGCTCCAGGTGACACTGTACCGCACCGCGTCGCCGCAGGATGGTTCGCTCACTCTGATCTTCGCCGACAACCCGCTGAGGCTGCGGTCCTGGATCACCACGGACGCCCAGCGTCAGGAAACCCGGGTGACCCTCTACAATGCCGAGGTCGGGGGCACGTTCGACCAAAGCCTGTTCACCTTCATCGACCCGCGCTTCTTCGACAACAACGGCGGCTGATTGATGTTTCATTTGCCGGTGCCGGGTAGCATCATCGCGACATGAAGCCTCTCATCGGCATTTCGTGTTGCAGCAAGCCGTTCGGCGTCTACGGCACGCCGAACCATGCCGCTTCCGATACCTATGTCCGCGCCGTCGATCAGATCATGGATGGTGTCCCGGTGTTGATCCCCGCGAACGGCGATGCTTCCGATGTCGAGACGCTGGTTTCCCGCCTCGACGGCATCATCCTGACCGGCAGCCGCTCCAACGTTCAGCCGACGCTCTACGATGGCCCGGCACATCCCGAGGGCACGCCCGAAGACGCACCCCGCGATGCTATGACCATGCGTCTGATCCGTGCCGCCATTGCCGCCGGGCTGCCGGTCTTCGCCATCTGTCGCGGCCTGCAGGAACTCAACGTCGCTCTCGGCGGCAGTCTGCATCAGCGCTTGCAGGACCTGCCGAGCCGGATGGACCACTCCACCCCGATGCACCCCAATCCCAAGCTGCGCACCGGCAAGGCGCACACCGTTCGTCTCATTCCAGGTAGCTGGATCCACCGGGTCGCCGGCGCCGCCACGATCCCGGTCAACTCGCTGCACAACCAGGGAATTGATCGTCTCGCACCCGGGCTGGTCGCCGAAGGCACGGCGCCCGATGGCACGATTGAAGCCGTTCGCCTCGCCGCAGCTCCGGCGCTGACGGTCGGCGTTCAGTGGCATCCGGAATACGACTTCGAGTCGGACGCGGTTTCCCATGACCTGTTCGCCGCTTTCGCCGTCGCCATCCGCGCCCGCTCCGGCGAGACGCTGGCCGCCGACTGAGGCGGTCGCCGCACCTGCGCGGCGTATCCACCACCACACACCTCGGCAGCAATCGGTTGCCGCCAAGCAGGAATCGGTTCGCCGCAGCGGGATAGGACGATAAGCTCCTTCCTGACATGAGCACGACCTTCGCATCTCCGGAAATCCGCGCCGCCGTGCGCCTGCGACTGGGCCAACTCGGCGGCGTCGCCCTGGCCGTCATAGCGCTGCTGCTGTTGCTATCTCTCATCAGCTACGACCCGGGCGACCCGTCCTTCAACACCGCCACTGGCGGCAAGGCCACCAATTGGGTCGGCTCGGCCGGCGCCGTCACCGCGGACCTGCTGCTGCAGGCGATCGGCATCGCCGCCCTGCTGCCGGTTCTGGCGCTGATCGCCTGGGCCTGGCGGCTATTCAACAATCCCCGTGCCCAGCTCATGCTGCGCAGCGCCGCCACCCTCATGGCGCTGCCGGCACTGGCCGGGCTGTTGGCGATGCTGCCCCGTGCCTCCGTGAGCTGGCCGACCCAGGCCGGTTTGGGCGGCGCGATCGGCACCACCTTGGCCGACCGCCTGCTGGCCATGGGCGCCGGGCTGCTCGGTGCTGCCGGCGGCCCCGCCGTGGCGGCGATCCTGGGGCTGATGACGCTGATCCTGATCTTTCTCGCACTCGGCCTGACCGGCTCCGAGTGGCGCGCCGCCGGGCGCAGCGCGCGTACCGCTGCCGGCGCGTCGGTCAGCGGCGGCAAGGTCGCGATCCGCGTCGGCGGCAGCGCCGCGCTGCAGTTCGGCGGCACGGCGGCCGCGGCCGTGGTCGCCGCCGGTCAACGCACCGCCCAGCGCAGTGCGCAACGCAGTGCACAAAGCGCCGCTCAGAAAGCTGGGTCCGCCGTTCAGCCCGTTAGCGCTCCGGCCGAACCCGCGGTGGCGTGGTTCGATTCGCAGCCTAGCCCGCAGCCCGGCGATGAGGCGACGATCACGCCGGAAGCGGTCCCGTTCGCCGTCCCCAAGAGCCTGCGTGCCCTGTCCCCGATCGCGGCTAAGCCGGCCAAGTCGAGGATCGATGACAGCGAGACCGAGATCCCGACCTTCAGCAAGCCGACGGTCAGTATCCGCAAGTCCGAACCCTCGACACAGACCAGCCTGGCGCTTCCGAGCGGCGGGGCCGAAACCGGCTGGCAGTTCCCGCCGCTGTCGCTACTGCGCCCAGCGCCGCCGAAGCACGCCACCGGTCCGTCGGAAGACGCGCTGCAAGCCAATGCCCGGCTTCTGGAGAGCGTGTTGAGCGATTACGGCGTGCAGGGCACCATTCGCGAGATCCGGCCCGGTCCCGTCGTCACCCTCTATGAGCTGGAGCCGGCTCCCGGCATCCGCTCCGCGCGCGTCATCGGCCTAGCCGACGACGTCGCTCGTTCGCTGTCCGTCACCGCCGTCCGCATCGCCACCGTGTCCGGGCGCAACGTCATTGGCATCGAGGTGCCGAACGAAAAGCGCGAAACCGTGTATCTGTCCGAGTTGCTCGATAGCCCCGAGTGGCGCGCCAACACTGCCAAGCTGCCGCTAGCGCTGGGCAAGGACATCAGCGGCGCCCCGGTCATCGCCGACCTGTCGCGCATGCCGCATTTGCTGATCGCCGGCACCACCGGCTCCGGTAAGTCGGTCGGCATCAACGCCATGATCCTGTCGATCCTCTACAAGATGAGCCCGGACCAGTGCCGCCTCATCATGATCGACCCCAAGATGCTCGAGCTGTCGGTCTACCAGGGCATTCCGCATCTGCTCGCCCCGGTGGTGACCGAGCCAGCGAAGGCCGTGGCCGCGCTCAAATGGACGACCCGCGAAATGGAGCGCCGCTACCGGGCCATGAGCCAGCTCGGCGTCCGCAACGTCGGCGGCTACAACGAAAAGGTCTCCGAGGCACTGGCCACCGGCAAGGTGCCGACGCGGCAGGTGCAGGTCGGCTTCGACAGCGAGACCGGCAAGGCGATCTACGAGAGCCAGCCGCTGGCACTGAACCTGCTGCCCTACATCGTGGTGGTGATCGACGAGATGGCCGACCTGATGATGGTCGCCGGCAAGGAGGTCGAGGCGGCCGTTCAGCGGCTCGCCCAGATGGCGCGCGCCGCGGGCATCCACGTCATCATGGCCACCCAGCGGCCTTCCGTGGACGTGATCACCGGCACCATCAAGGCCAACTTCCCGACCCGCATCTCCTTCCAGGTCATCAGCAAGTTCGACAGCCGCACCATTCTCGGCGAGCAGGGCGCCGAGCAGCTGCTGGGCATGGGCGACCTGCTGCACATGGCAGGCGGCGGTCGCATCTCCCGTGTCCACGGGCCGTTCGTGGACGACCGCGAAGTCGAGGAGATCGTCGAGTTCCTCCGCGGCCAGGCCGACCCGGCCTATGACGACGAGATCACCGACGGACCCGACGAGGGCGGTGGCGGGTCCGGCGGCGGCGACGGCAGCAACCCCGGACTGTCCGGCATCGCCGGCGCCGGCGATGCCGATAAGAGCCTGTTCGACCAGGCGGTCGCCTTTGTCTCGCGCGAGGGCAAAGCCAGCACCAGCTTGATCCAGCGGCACCTTCGCATCGGCTACAACCGCGCCGCCACGCTGATCGAGCAGATGGAAAAGGAAGGCATCGTCAGCCCGGCCAACCATGTCGGCCGCCGCGAGGTCCTCACCCGCATCACCCGTGACGATGACGACGATTGAGCTAGCGTATGTCCAGCCGCCCCTACCCGTCGTGGTTGCCGATCCTGCTCGGCTTCCTCACCGCCGTCGGTCCGATCTCGACCGACATGTATCTTCCGGCTTTTCCGTCCCTGGAAGCCTCGCTCCACTCGCCCGAGGGATCGGCGCAGCTCACCCTGGCGACTTGGTTCGTCGGCCTCGCCGTGGGTCAGCTCACCCAGGGCTCGCTGTCCGATCGCTTCGGTCGCCGCACCCCGCTGATCGTCGGCACCGCCATCTACACCCTGGCCAGTGTCGGCTGCGCGCTGTCACCCAACCTGCTCACCCTGTCGATCATGCGCTTCGTCGCCGGGTTCTCCGGCTCGGCCAGCATGGTCATTCCCCGCGCGGTGGTTCGTGACCTCACCGATGGACATGACGCCGCCCGCCTGATGTCGCGGTTGATCCTGGTCATGGGCGCCGCCCCGATCCTGGCGCCCACCCTGGGCGGCCTGGTGCTCAGCGTCGGGTCCTGGCGGCTTATCTTCTGGTTCGCGGCCATCTACGGCGCGGTGTGCACGGTACTGGTGGCGCTCAAGCTGCCCGACACCATTGCGGCGCATCACCGGGTTCGCCTCGGGCTCGGCGGGCTGATGCACCGCTATGCCGAGGTGATCTCCGACCGGGTGTTCCTGTGCTACGCCCTGCTTGGCGGCTTCGGCATGTTTGGCATGTTCGCCTATATCGGCGGCTCGTCCCCGGTGTTGATCGAGCGCTACCATTTCAGCCCGGCGCAATACGGCATGCTGTTCGGCGTCAGCGCCTGCATGTTCATCGCCTGCAGCCAGGCCGGTCCGAGCCTGACCCGGCGCATTGGCGCGGCCCGCGTCCTGCGCATTGCCAGCACCGTCTACCTTCTCGGCGCCCTCCTCATGTTGGGCTGCGCCCTACTCGATGTCGGAGGTGTCTACGGCATCGTGCCGCCGGCGATGCTGGTGATGGGATGCATGGGTCTGATGATGCCCAACGCCGCCGTCGGTGCGCTGTCGAGCCATTCGGCCCGGGCCGGCACCGCATCGGCCATCATGGGCACCATGCAATTCAGCCTTGCAGCGGTTTCCGGCGTGCTGGTCGGGCTGTTGTCCGACGGCACGGCCCGGCCGTTGGCAATGCTGCTGGTCGTAGGCGCGCTGGCCGCCGTCGCCGCCGACCGCCTGCGACCGGTGCCGGTCAAAGCGAAGGTTTCGGCGGCCCCCTGAACAAACGAACGCTCAGCGCTGGCGCGGCGTCAGGTCCCACATCGGGCGCAGTGACTCGTGCAGCGCGTCGCCGCGGCCTACGCCGATATCCGACAGTTGCCGGTCGTCCAGGTCGCGAAGCAAACGCCGGGTCGCGCGCGCTTTCAGCATTTCGCTGAATACGGCGACGGCGCTACCGAGGATCGTGCCGAACGAGGGACGCTCCGTGGTGCCAAAACGACCGACGGTGAAATCAGACATGTCCAACTCCTTGCCTTGAGGACGATGGTGTTGTGCGCTTCGCCATCGTATAAGAGAAACGAATTGGAATGATTCCCGACATCAGGGAAATTGATCCATGGCATTTGCCAACACCCTCGACCCCGATCTCCTGCGCACGTTCGTCTTCATCGCCGAGGAAGGCAGCTTCACCCGGGCCGGCCAGCGCGTCGGCCGCACCCAGTCGGCCATCTCGATGCAGCTGCAACGCCTGGAGGGCCTGCTCGGCAAGACGCTGATCGCCCGTGGCCGCGGCGGCGCCATCCATCTCACGCCGCATGGCGAGTTCCTGCTGGAGCGGTCCCGCGCGTTGCTGGCGCTCAACGATCAGATCTGGTCCAGCTTCCACACCCCGGCGGTCGAGGGCACGGTCCGTCTTGGTACGCCCGACGACTACGCGCTGCGTTACCTGCCCACCATCCTCAAGCGCTTTGCCGAAAGTCATCCGTCGGTTCAGGTCGACGTGCTGTGCCTACCGTCGACTGACCTGGTCGAGCGCCTGAAGAATGGCGAATTGGACTTGACTCTATGCTCGGAAGGCATGGAGCCGCCGGGCTGGCCGGCGGCCGGATTGTGGCGGGCGCCGCTGAGCTGGATCACCTCGATCCGCTACGGGCAGCACCGGCAGGACCCGATCCCGCTGGCGCTGGCGAGCGAGCACTGCAACTGGCGTGAGGCGGCGATCCGGGCGCTGGAAGGCGCTGGGCGGCAATATCGCATCGCCTACCGCTCGGCGACGCAGATCGGGACACAGGCGCCGGTCATCGCCGGCCTGGCCGTCACGGTGGCGACCACGGCCTGGCTCCCCGAAGGGCTGCGGGTGGTGCGGCCGGACGAAGGCCTGCCGCCGCTGCCGGATTACGGCATCATGCTGCTCAAGGGCGCCGACGCCCGGCAGCCGGTGACGGACACGCTGGCGAGCTACATCGCCGACACGTTCCGCACCGAGATCGAAACTGCCCTGGCCGCTTAAAGTCCTTCAAGCACCTTCTCGGCGCTGCTGACGTCGTAGCCGCCGGGCTCCTCGACGTTGAGCACCGTGACCACCCCGTCATCGACCACCATGGCGTAGCGCGAGCTGCGGATGCCAAGGCCGCGCTTGCTCATGTCGAGCTCGAGCCCGAGCGACTTGGTGAAAGTCGCCATCCCGTCCGACAGCATGAGGATGCGATCGCCCACCGCCTGATCCTTTGCCCAGGCGCCCATCACGAACGGGTCGTTCACCGCCACGCAGGCGATCTGCTCGACGCCCTTGGCGGCCAGGGCGTCGGCATTCTGCATGAAGCTCGGCACGTGCTTGGCGCTGCAGGTCGGGGTGAAAGCGCCCGGCACCGCGAACAGCACCACCTTGCGTCCGCCGAACAACTCGGCCGTGGTCATCTCCTTGGGACCGTCGGCAGTGGCCGCGACCAGGGTCGCCTCGGGAATCTTGTCACCCACTTTGATCATGATCGTCCTCAGCTCCAGCTACAGGGAGAAGTATCGCCAACCGTTGTTCCCGGCAAACGCGGGTTGCCCTCCCGCATCGGCGGGCCAACATTGGCAGCGATGATGTCGAACGATGATCTCTACCTCACGGGCCAAGTCCTGATCGCCATGCCTGGCATGGAGGATGAGCGCTTCCTGCAGAGCGTCATCCTGCTCTGCGCCCACACGGACGAGGGCGCGATGGGGATCGTGCTGAACCGTCCGCTGGCCAAGCCGACCTTTGAGTCGCTGCTCTCGCAATTGGATGTGGAGCCCACCCCGCCGGCGCGGCAGATCCGGCTCTGCCAGGGCGGCCCGGTCGATCACGGCCGCGGCTTCGTGCTGCACACCAGCGACTGGACCGGTGACGGCAGCCTGCGCGTCGACGACCGGCTGGCGCTCACCGCCAGCCTCGACGTGTTGCAGGAGATCGCCAGCGGCGGCGGCCCCAAGGAGGGCCTGCTTGCCCTCGGCTATGCCAGCTGGGGACCCGGCCAGCTCGACCAGGAAATGACGGACAACGTCTGGCTCTCGACCCGCGTGCCGACCGAGTTGCTGTTCGACGCCGATTACGACACCAAATGGCGTCGGGCTCTCGGTGTCCTGCACATCGACCCGCTGCTGCTCTCCAGCGCAGCGGGCCACGCCTAGTCTCGGCGGAGCAACTCCAGCACCGCATCTAATTGATCGAGGTTGCGGTAGCCGATCCGAACGGTCCCGCCGCGACCTTCCTGCGTGATCTGCACTTTCAGCCCGAGCCGGGCCGACAGCTCGCGCTCCAGGGCAGCGACTTCGGGGTCCGCCTCCTTGGCCGCCGCCGGCTTCTGCTCGCCGCGCTGCACCAAGGCTTCGGTCTGCCTTACGTTGAGGCCGCGAGAGATGACGACCTTGGCCGCAGCCGCCGGGTCGGGGTGCGCCAACAGCGCCCGTGCATGGCCGGCGCTCAACGTCCGCGCCCGCAGCCCGTCGCGCACCGGCACCGGCAATTGCAGCAGCCGCATCGTGTTGGCGACATGGGAGCGGGACTTGCCGACCAGGTCGCCCAGCCCGTCCTGCGTCAGCCCGAACTCGCCGATCAGGCGCTTGTATCCTTCCGCCTCCTCGATTGCATCGAGGTCCTGCCGCTGCAAATTCTCGACCAGGCTCGCCGCCATCGCCTCCGTGTCGGAGAGCGGACGGATCAGCACCGGCACTTCGTGCAGCCCGGCCGCCTGCGACGCCCGCCAGCGCCGCTCGCCGGCGATGATCTGATACTGCCCCGGCCGCTGCGGATGCGGCCGCGCCAGGATCGGCTGCAACACGCCTTGGGCCTTGATGGACTCCGTGAGGTCGGCCAGCTGGTCCGGGTCCATCGCCGTGCGCGGCTGGAACGGGCCGGGCTCGAGCACGGTGACGGAAAGCGACGTGCGCGGCTGCGCCGGGCCGGAGGTTTCGCCGAGCAGGGCGGCCAGCCCCCGCCCGAGGCGGGGCGAGGCCGCGCTCATGCCGCCACCGCCCGCTCGCGCTTCAGCAGCTCCGCCGCCAACCGCACATAGGCCTGCGCCCCCGGCGACTTCAGGTCATACAGCAGCACCGGCTTGCCATGGCTGGGCGCTTCCGACACGCGGACGTTGCGGGGGATCACCGTCTCGTACACCGCGCCGCCGAACACGCTGCGCACGTCGGTGGCGACGAGGTCGGACAGGTTATTGCGCCGGTCGAACATGGTCAGCACGATGCCTTGCAGCTGCAGCCGCGGGTTGAGGTTGGCCCGAATCCGCTCGATCGTCCGGGTGATCTGACTGATTCCTTCTAGGGCGAAGAACTCGCACTGCAAGGGAATCAGCACCGACTCGGCCGCCACCAATCCGTTCAACGTCAACAGTCCCAGGCTCGGTGGACAGTCGATCAACACGTAGTCGCCGTCATGTCGATCGATCGCGGTGCGAAGGCGGAACTCCCGCCTCTCCAACATCGCCAGATCCAGTTCCGCCCCGGCAAGATCCGGCTCGGCCGGCACCACCGTCAGACCCGGCACTATCGTCGGCAGCGCGACCTCGGCCAACGAGGCCTCACCCATCAGCGCCGCGTAGATCCCCCGCTCGCGCGCCGCGACGCCGATGCCCAACCCGGTCGAGGCGTTGCCCTGCGGGTCCAGGTCGATCAACAGCACCCGCTCGCCACAGGCCGCCAGGGCGGTGGCGAGATTGATCGCCGTCGTGGTCTTGCCGACGCCGCCCTTCTGGTTGGCGATCGCGATCACCTTAGCCACGGGCGTCATCCAAGCCGGCGACGTCCGTCAGGCACAGGATCGGCGACGCCAGGGTACCGACCACGCGCTGCTCGAACCGCCACCGTTTGCGTGCCGCCTCGATCTCGGCGAACGCCTGCGCGCCCTTCGGGAACAGCATGGTCCCGCCCGGCGCCAGCAGTGGCAGCGCCAAGCCGATCAGCTCCGGCAGCGGCGCCAGCGCCCGCGCCGTCACCACCGCGGCCGGCGCCAGGTTCAATGCCTCGATCCGCGCGCAATGCACCGTCACCGGCGCGCCGGTGACGGCCGCCGCCTCGGTCAGGAACGCCGCCTTGCGCCGGTCGGACTCGACCAGCTCGAACTTCACCCCGGTCGCGATCGCCAGCACCAGCCCGGGCAGCCCGGCCCCGGAGCCCAGGTCGATCGCCCGCGCCGTACCGGGCGGCAGGAACTCGATCAGCCGCAGGCAGTCCTTGACGTGTCGTTCCCATACGTGCGGCTGATCGTTGCGCGAGATGAGGTTGATCTTCTGCGTCCACCGCAGCAGCAGGGTCGCGAAGGTCCGCAGCCGGGCTTCGGCCTCGGCGCTGATCGCAACGGGGTGGGGGGGAGCCGTTTGCATCCGGCAGGCCCTAGCATGGGTCCGAAGTCCCGACTACCGTCCCGGGCACCGCTTGACAGATGCCCCCTAGAGGAATGCCATCTACCCAGGACCACCCCGAGACCAAGAGGATCTCATCGATTGCCGCAACTCTCGCTGCACACGCCACTCGGGGACCTCACCGTCTCCGACGAGGATGGCGCGAT
>CAZTJC010000032.1:0-3930 GCA_964613945.1 uncultured Acetobacteraceae bacterium | reverse complement strand
GCCATCGACGACCAGACGGCCGCCGCCATGATGCTGCAGGGCATGACCGCGCAATACCTCATCCGCCGCACCCATCGCGTTGAACCCGGCGAGACCGTGGTCGTCCACGCCGCCGCCGGCGGGGTGGGGCTGATCCTGTGTCAATGGATCAAGCATCTCGGCGCCACCGTGATCGGCGTCGTCTCCACCGCCGAGAAGGCAGAGCTGGCTCGCGAGCACGGTGCCGCCCACGTCGTCGTCGGCCACGAGAACCTCCCCGCCGAGGTCAAGCGCATCACCGGCGGCGCGATGGTACCGGTCGTCTACGACAGCGTCGGCAAGGATAGCTGGACCAGCAGCCTCGACAGCCTGGCCCCGCTGGGCCTGATGGTCAGCTACGGCAACGCCTCCGGTCCGGTCCCGCCCGTCGAGATCGGCACGCTCGGCGCCAAGGGCAGCCTGTTCCTGACCCGGCCCAGCCTGGCCACCTACACGGCCAAGACGGCGGACCTGCAGGCCTCGGCCCACGATCTGTTCGACGCGGTGACCTCCGGCGCCGTGAAGATCCGCGTCAACCAAACCTTCCCGCTGGCCGACGCCCGCCTGGCTCACGAAGCGCTGGAAGCCCGCAAGACGACGGGCAGCACCGTGCTGATCCCCTAAGAGACCGGAGCTGAGCACCACCATCCTTCAGCCCGCGCCCAATCCGGGCCGCACGCGGCTGACCGCCTCCATCGTCGCCTGCGCGCTTCTAATGCAGAACCTCGACGGCACAGTGGTCGCCACCGCGCTTCCCGCCATGGCTGAGAGCTTCGGCGCCCGGCCGCTGCAGATGAACCTGGCGCTGACCAGCTACCTGCTCTCGCTGGCGGTGTTCATCCCGGTCAGCGGCTGGATGGCCGACCGGTTCGGCTCGCGCACGGTGTTCCGCGCCGCCATCGCCGTCTTCACGGTCGGCTCCATCCTGTGCGGCTACTCCAACACGCTTTCCATGCTGGTCGTCTCCCGCATCGTCCAGGGCCTGGGCGGGGCGATGATGGTGCCGGTCGGCCGGCTCGTGCTGCTCCGCTCGGTGGCGAAGTCGGAGCTGGTGGCCGCCATGGCGTGGCTCACCGTCCCCGCCCTGATCGGCCCGGTCATCGGTCCGCCACTCGGCGGCTTCCTGGTGACCTACGCCGACTGGCGCTGGATCTTCACCATCAACGTGCCGATCGGCATCCTCGGCATGATCCTGGTCACGCTCTTTGTCGACGAGCTCAAATCCGACACGCCGGGCCGGCTCGACGTGGTCGGGCTGATCCTGTGCGGCATCGCGCTTTCGGGCATCACCTTCGGCTCCGAGATGCTCGGCCGCGGGGTGGAGGCGGCTTCGCTCATCGTGGTCTGCCTCGGGGCCGGGTTGCTGGCCGGGGTCGCCTATTTCTGGCACGCGCGTCGCCGGCCGGACCCGCTGCTCGACCTGTCGCTGCTCAAGATCCCCACCTTCGCCGTCTCCGTCCTGGCGGGCACGCTGTTCCGCGTCGGCGTCGGCGCGATCCCGTTCCTGCTGCCGCTGATGTTCCAGATCGGCTTCGGCGACAGCGCGGCGCAGAGCGGCCTGGTGACGTTCGCCAGCGCGATCGGCGCCATCATCATGAAGCCCGCCGCCCAGCGTGCGCTCCGCGCCTTCGGCTTCCGTGCCACCCTGCTCTGGAACGCCGCCATCTCGGCTTTCGGCGTGGCGCTGTGCGCCGCCTTCCGCAACTGGTGGCCGCTGCCGGCGATCTACGCCGCCTTGATCCTCGGCGGCTTCTTCCGCTCGCTGCAGTTCACCGCCTACAACACCATCGCCTACGCCGACATCCCGCGCGAACGCATGAGCGCCGCGACCAGCCTGTACGCGACGATCCAACAGCTCTCGCTGACCTTCGGCGTCACCATCGGCACCAGCGCGCTGGCGATCTCGAGCCATTATCGCGGCCACACGACGTTGCAGGTCGGCGATTTCGCTTTCGCCTTTATCGTCGTCGCGCTCTTGATGCTGCTGGCCGCACCGGCCTCGCTGCTGATGCCCGCCGATGCCGGCGAGGAAGTGAGCGGCCACCACGGACGCTGAGGAGCAATCATGACGCCCATGCCGCACCAAACGCCGCGCATGACGTCGCGCACCGAAGGCCCTGTCGGCTGGATGGTGTTCGACAATCCGGCCCGGCGCAACGCGGTCAGCTACGAGATGTGGGCCGCCATTCCCGACATCATCGCCGCCTTCGATGCCGACCCGGCCATCCGCATCGTCGCGCTGACCGGCGCCGGCGACCGCGCCTTTGTCTCGGGTGCCGACATCTCGCAATTCGCCCAACGGCGCAGCGACCCGGGGCAGACGGCCGAATACGACCGCGTCTCGGCCGCGGCCACCCAGGCCATCAAGAGCCTTCGCAAGCCGAGCGTCGCCGTGATCCGCGGCTACTGCATCGGCGGCGGCCTGGGCGTGGCCGCGACCTGCGACCTGCGCTGGGCGACCGCCGGGTCGAAGTTCGGGGTGCCGGCCGGGCGGTTGGGGCTGGGCTACGCGCATCCCGGCGTCAAGACGCTGATGGATATCGTCGGCCCCGCCTACACCAAGGAAATCTTCTTCACCGCCAAGCATTTCTCGGCGGCCGAGGCGCAAGGGATGGGATTCGTCAACCGCGTGGTGCCGGACGGCGAGTTCGATGCCTGGGTGGCGGCCGAACTGGCGACGATCGCGGCCAACGCGCCGCTGACCCTGGCGGCGCTGAAGCTGACGGTCGGCGAACTCCTGCGCGGTCACGAGGCCGACCTTGGGCGCGCCGACGCCGCCGTCACCGCATGCTTCGCCAGCGCCGATTACACGGAAGGCCGCACCGCTTTCATGGAGAAGCGTCCGCCCGTCTTCCGGGGAAGCTGACCGATGTTCCGCGCCAGCGCCGGCGGCCAGACCTACGTCTTCGACACGCTCGCCGCCCTGCTGGCCGCCGCCACCCCTCTCCGATCCGGTGACCAACTCGCCGGCATCGCCGCCACCTCGGCCGCCCACCGCGTTGCCGCCCAAGTCGCCCTCGCCGACCTGCCGCTGACCACCTTCCTGACCGAGACCGTCATTCCCTACGAGGCCGACGACGTCACCCGGCTGATCCAGGACACCCACGACGCCACCGCGTTCGCACCCATCCGTCACCTCACCGTCGGCGGCTTGCGCGATCACCTCCTTGCCGACAGCACCGACACCGCCGCGCTCGCCGCGCTGTGCCCGGGCCTCACCCCCGAGATGGTCGCCGCCGTCGCCAAGCTCTGCCGCCTGCAGGACCTCGTCCTCGTCGCCCGCAAGGCCCAGGTCACCACGGCGTTCCGCACCACGATCGGGCTCCCCGGCCGACTGTCGACCCGGCTGCAGCCCAACCATCCCAGCGACGACCCGGCCGGCATCGCCGCCTCCATCCTCGACGGTCTCCTGCTCGGCTCCGGCGACGCCTGCATCGGCATCAACCCGGCATCGGACTCGCCGGGCCGCACGCACGACCTGCTCAGCCTGCTCGACGACATCCGCCAGCGGCTCGACATTCCCGTCCAGAGCTGCGTGCTGGCCCATGTCACGACGACGCTCGAGCTGATGCGCCGCGGGTCGCCGGTCGACCTAGTGTTCCAGTCCATCGCCGGCACGCAGGCGGCCAATGCCAGCTTCGGCGTCACCCTCGCGCTGCTGGACGAAGCCGCCGATGCGGCACGCGGCTTGGCGCGCGGCACCGTTGGGCGGAACGCGATGTATTTCGAGACCGGCCAGGGCAGCGCCCTGTCGGCCAACGCCCATGGCGGCGTCGATCAGCAGACGCTGGAGGCCCGCGCCTATGCGGTGGCCCGCCGCTACGACCCGTTGCTGGTCAACACCGTGGTCGGCTTCATCGGCCCGGAATACCTGTTCGACGGCAAGCAGATCACCCGCGCCGGGCTCGAGGA
>CAZTJC010000031.1:0-44046 GCA_964613945.1 uncultured Acetobacteraceae bacterium | reverse complement strand
CTGCTTCAGCGCGCCGTGATCAGCCTCGATGATGTTGTTCAGGTATTTCGACGTTCGGTGCATCACCTCGTCTGACGGACGGCCGTCGCGCTGCAAGCGCCGGATCGCCCTCGGGTAGGAGCCGAGTTTGTCCTTCGTGATCGAGACCGGCGGCCAGCCCCGCATCGTCTTCAGGGCCTTGACCAAGAAACGATGCGCCGCTTGAGTGTTTTGCCGATCCGAGAGCATGAAGTCGATCAGCCGTCCTGTCTTGTCGACGGCACGAAACAGGTATTTCCACGCGCCACCAACGCGCACATAGATTTAATCGACCCGCCAGGTTGGCGAGCGATAGCCCTGATACCAGCGAACCCGCTTCTCGATCTCGGGCACATAGCGCTGCACCCAGCGGAAGATCGTGGTGTGGTCCACCATGATGCCGCACTCTTACATCATCTCGGCCAGATCACGGTAGCTGATGCCGTATTTGCAATACCAGCGCACACACAGAAGGATCACCTCGGTCGAGAACCGACGGCGCTTGAACATAGACACGAGGTAAACCTCATAAAACTCATCCGACGAACCGCACCACCCGCGTTAATGCAACAGAGCCCCTGCCAAAATTTATGCTCTGGTGGGAGACGGACAATGCCTTGACCGGACACACCAATAATCCGTGGGATCTCGCCCACACCCTGGGTGGCTCGAGCGATGGCGAGGCTGCTGCCATCGCCGCCGGCATGTCGCCGATCGGCATCGGCACCGACGTCGGCATCTCCGTGCGCGGCCCGGCCTCGCTGACCGGCATCGTGGCCCTCAACCCTACTCACGGCCGCATGCCGTTGACCGGCAACTATCCGTCGTCGCCCGATCGCATGTGGCATGTCGGTCCCATGGCATGCAGCGTCGCCGACGTGGCGCTAGGCTACGCCCTGATGACAGGCCCGGACGGCAAAGACGGGTACGCCACCGCCGCGGCCAGCGCCGGGCTAGGCTACACGCGCATTCCCGAGCGACCTCTGCGCGTTGGCTGGATCACCGATTCCGTCTTCGGCCCGATTGATCCCGAGGTCGCTGCGGCAGTACGGGACGTGGCAGCGCTGACGGAGCGGCTGGACCACCAGATCGAGGAGATCCGCCTGAAAATTTTGGAGCGCATCGATTGTACCACCGTTGCTGCTGCTTTCTTTGCTGAGTCTGTGCCCGAACTGCACGCCGTCGCCGCCGGGCGGGAGAGCGAACTACCGGCACGCGGCCGGGTTACGACCCGGCGCCCCGCTCCTTCTTTCGAAGCCGTCATCGCCGCAGTGCAGACAACGGAGCAACTCCGCTCGGCTTTCGCCGGTGTCTTCGTCTCGCACGACATTCTGCGGTGCCCCGTTATCCCCTTCACCGCCCCGCATCACGGTTTGGCGGAATACGAGGTCGCCGGGACGACGGTCGAGGCGGCCCAAATGATGCGAGCCACCATGCCGTTCAATTTGACGGGCCTGCCAGCGCTCGCCATATCGGCCGCCATAAGCAGTGACCATTTGCCCATTGGCGTGCAGTGTGTGGCTGCTTGGCACGATAAAGCAACGCTGTTGGACTTTGCCACCGTCATCGAGGCGTTGATCCCGGCCAGCCACCGCAGGCCGCCACTGGTTTGATGGCCTGCGTTACATCAGCCAAAATACTATGGTGTCGATCTAGCATCGCCCCAACCGGACCGCAGCCGATGATGGCAACATCCGCCCGGATCTCATGCCTCGGAACAGGCTTAGCCATCACATCGTCCTCCCACGCATTGCCGCCTCGCGTTGGGGAGAAACTCATCCGCTTGCATGGCGGGCGCAAACGCGACTTGCTTTCTGTTCGCACAGTGGACAGCGCTTGATGTCAATCAAACCGATCCAGTCGTTCGCTCGTGGCCTTTCCGTGTTGTCGGTGCTCAACCGGTATGGCAGCGCCACTGCCTTGCAACTTGCGCGAGAGAGCGGCGTCCCGCGGCCCACGGTATACCGATTGCTGCAGACGTTGATGGACGAGGGCTACGTCCGCCGCGGCACGGCCGACGACCGTTTCCATCTCCGGCTGCGGGTTCGGGGCTTGTCCGAAGGCTTCGAGGACGAGCAGTGGATTTCGGCAATCGCCGGGCCGGCACTGGCAGAGCTGACCGGGCGCATTTCCTGGCCTTGCGACGCCTCGACGCTTGACGGCCTCAAGATGGTCATTCACGAGACCACCCACCGGATCGCACCGCTCTCGATCGATCGGAATATGGTCGGACGCGAGATGCCGATCCTCGGCAGCTCCTCCGGGCTGGCCTACATCGCGTTTGCGCCGAAACTGCAGCGCGACGCCCTGCTCGAGCTACTCGCCACCTCGACCGACCCAAACGATGCGTTGGCTCGCAACACGGAACAGGTCAAACGCCTGATTGCAACGACCCGACGCAGAGGGTACGGCTTGCGTCAGGGCGGGGCACTCTGGCCCCATACAGGCTCGATCGCTCTACCAGTGCGTGTGAGGCAACGCTTGCTGGGCTGCATCAACACCATCTGGATGGCGCGCGCGATCAGCGCCGCCGATGGCGTCGGCAGATGCTTGCAGCCACTGCGCGAGACCCGCGACCTCATCGAGCAGCGTCTCAATGACGGATCTGCTCGTGGTAAGGACCGATATCATCGCGATGACGCTCCGCGGGAGTGATTGAGCCGACACGACCGAACGATCCGTCGTTAAAATGGTAGGATTTTACACGCTGCAACTATTTTAGTTTTCCGCCATTCTATCCATGCTTCACGCGGCAGAGAGCAGACGCAGGTTTGATTTGGGATAAGCGCCCATTCCGCCTCGCGTGGGTAACCTCGCCCGCGTTTGAAGCCGGAAAACGCTATGAAGTGCTGGAGGCTTTGGTATCTGGCGCCTGATACCGGCTGCTGACAGTTACAGCGACCAGCCCTAGCGCGGCTGCTACGGCGCCGGCCAGCGCAACGGCCGGATAGCCCAGCCCGGCGGCGATCACCCCGCCACCCAGCGCTGCGCCAATCGCGTTACCCAAATTAAACGCGCCGATATTCATCGCCGAAGCAAGATTCGGCGCATCCGCTGCGGTCTGCATAACGCGAATTTGCAATGGCGGCACCAGCGCGAAGCTGCCGGTGCCCCATAGAAACACCAGCAGCGCAGTCGGAGCCGTGAATGGCATCAGCAACGAAAGCGCCGCAAGGATCACCATCAGCGACAACAGCGTAGCCACCAGCGTCCGGTCGATCGAACGATCGGCAAAGCGCCCGCCGAGCCAGTTACCCACCGTCATCCCGACGCCATAAAGCACGAGCATTGCCGTGATGAAGCCGAGCGAGCCATGCGTCTCCTCGCGCAGGATCGGGGTAATGTAGGTGAAGACAGTGAACATCGAGGTCGCGCCGATCGCGGTCAGGCCGAGCGCACCGAGCACGCGGCCACGCGCAAGCACGCGCAGTTCCGCCATCGCGTTACTGTCTTCGGGCGCCGGCAGGACGGGCAACGTCAGCCGCAGCGCCGCCATCGTGGTCACGCCCAGTGCCGAGATGCCCCAGAACGCGGCGCGCCAACCTAGATGCTCGCCTGCCCAGGTCGCGAGCGGTACGCCGACGATATTGGCGATCGTCAGCCCCATGAACATTGACGCGACGGCGCCCGCGCGCCGCTCGACGGGCACCAGGCTCGCCGCTACCACCGCGCCGACACCGAAAAATGAACCGTGGCTGAACGACGTCAGCATCCTCGCCGCCATCAGCATGGCGTAGCTGCTCGATACCGCGGCCAGCAGGTTGCCGGCGGTGAAGATACCCGCCAGCACGATCAGCAGCATGCGTCGCGGCATCCGTCCAGTGGTGAGCGTCAACAACGGTGCGCCGATCACGACGCCCGCCGCATAGGCGCTGATCAGCAGCCCGGCGGTGGGGATCGACACGCCGAGATCGCCGGCAATGACCGGCAACAGGCCCATCGGGGCGAACTCGGTAACGCCAATGCCGAACGCGCCGACTGACAACGCTACCAGGCCGAGATTAAGCTTCATTATTCGTTCCTCAGCCAAGCAACTCTAAACCAAATCACCCGCACACGTTGGCTCCGCGGCACCTGTTCGCACCACGGATGCCGATCCCCGCTCAGGGCAGCCCGGTTTCGGCGGGCGGCCCACGGTGGACGACCGGGGTGTTCTGCCGCTGCGACAGCGCCCAGCGGGCGATCTCATCCTTGCGTGCGAACCAGACGCCGTCGTGACTCCTCGCATAGGTGAAGAAACGATCGAGCACGCGGATGCGATTGGCGTGGCCGCTCAAGCGGTCGTGCATGCCGATGACCATCATCCGCCGCCGGGTTCCCGCCTCCTGGTAGAGTTGGTCAAACTCGTCGCGCAGCGCTTGTTCATGCGCGTGCGGATCATTGCCCTGGAACGGGAAATTCATGTCGTTCATGTGCAGCGTATAAGGCACCATCGCGAAGTCGCGGCCGCGCACCAGAATGAGGAAAGGCTCGTCACGGCTCGGATCGTCAATGCTGTAGATGAAGCCGAGATCCTGCAACGTCTCCGAGATGTTGACCGAGTTGCGGATGAAGTATGCATTCCAGCCGACCGGCTGCACGCCAGTAATGCGGCGGATGGTGTCCGCAGACTCCTTGATGAACGCCTTCTCCTGTTCACGCGACATGTCGTAGGAGGCGGACCAGGTGGTGCCGTGGGCACCGGGCTCGTGCCCACGGCGGACGATCTCGCGCGCCAGCTCGGGATGCTTCTCGATCGCCTGGCTGATCATGAACGACGTCGCCTTGATGCCGTGCTTGTCGAAGAGATCAAGCGCGCGGGGAATGCCCTCGTTTACGCCGTAATCGAAGAAGGCGTTGGTCACCTGATCCGGGTAGCCGGGCTTGATCGGTTCGGGCACCGCGCCGCCCGCACCCGAGATCGGCTGGCCGCCGCCCTCGAACATCAGCGAGATGCTGATCGCCAATCGCGCACCCTTCCGCCAGAACGGACCCGATTTGCCCGCTGCGACCGAGGCGATACCGGTGTCATCGCGCGCTGCCGCCTGGGCGGCGCGCGCCACCGTGGCGAGCGCGCCCGTTGCGGCCACGCCGGCGAAGCTGCGGCGGGTCCATCGAGGTTTTTCCATTTTCGACATGATGATTTCCTAGCGATGATGATCGGCAAGCGTGGTCCCTGGTTTCGGACGAACGTCTGCCGACCGTTCAGCGGTTTGGGCTGTCGGCCCCGCCAGTCAGATTTGGGTCAGTCCACCGTCGACGAATAGTTCGGCGCCGTTGATGAAACTCGCATCGTCCGATGCCAGGAACAGCGCGGCCTTGGCGATCTCCTCCGGCCGGCCGACCCGGCCAGCCGGAATCTGGGTGGCAAGATAGTCCTTGATGCCCTGCGCCTGATCGCCGCCGCCGAATACGTCGTTCAACCCGGTCGTCTCGGTCGGTCCCGGGCTGACCACGTTCACGCGGATCCGACGCTCCTTGAGGTCGAGGATCCAGCTCCGCGCCAGGTTGCGCACTGCGGCCTTGCTCGCGCCATAGACGCTGAACGCGGGCGTGCCCGACGACCCGGCATTGGAACTCGTCAGAACGATCGACGCACCGTCCTTCAGTAGCGGCAACGCCTTCTGAACGGTGAAAATGGTGCCCTTTACGTTGGTGTCGAACGTCCGCTGGTAGTGTTCTTCGGTGATGGCACCGAGAGGAAGCATGTCGCCGCCACCGGCATTGGCGAACAGGACGTCGACCTGAGCATGCTGCTGCTGGACGGCGTCATAGACCCGGTCGATGTCGGCGAGACTGGACATGTCGGCGCGCACGCCCGTGACCCGGCCGCCGATCTCCTTCACCGCGGTGTCCAGCACCTCCTGGCGCCGCCCGGTGATGAACACCGCAGCGCCTTCGGCGACGAACGCTTTCGCGGCAGCAAGCCCGATGCCGCTGGTGCCACCGGTGACGACGACCACCTTGTTGTCGAACCGAGCCGTCATTGTATGTCTCCTGTGACTTCGCGGCGAAATACCGCTGGCCTACAGATGTCGACACCGCGAGCTTGCGTGTAGGAGGCAGTTTCGGCACCTAGCGTTCTACGAGAGGAACGCTGATGCGCACTGACCTGAACGACCTGGCCTATTACGCAGAGGTGGTCAGCCATGGTGGCTTCGCCGCTGCGGGTCGCGCGCTGCGGGAGCCGAAGTCCAAACTCAGCCGCCGTGTTGCCGGCCTTGAGGACCGGCTCGGGCTACGCCTGATCGAGCGATCCAGCCGGCGTTTCCGGGTGACCGAGACCGGACAGGCGTTCTACGAGCGGTGCCGGGCGATGCTGGCCGAGGCCGACCAGGCCGAAGCCTTGGTGATGCAGGCGCAGGCCGAGCCGCATGGCCGCATCCGGTTCAGTTGCCCCACCGGCATGGTCGCGCCGGTGTCCGACCTGATCACGTCGTTTCTCGCGCGCTACCCCAAGGTGCAATTGCAACTCATCGCCACGGACCGGGCCGTTGATCTCATCGATGAGCGGATTGATCTGGCGCTGCGCGTGCGAGTGGCCCTGACCACCGATGCGGAGCTCACGATCCGGTCGGTGGGTCGATCGGTCCGGATCCTCGTTGCCAGCCCGCAACTCGCAAGCCGCGTTGCGTCGGTTGAGCAACTTGCGACCCTGCCGACGCTGTCGACGAATGAAGAACATGACGTCGTCGACTGGGATCTGGAGACGGGCGACGGGCGGAAACAAACGGTCCGTGTCGAGCCGCGCCTCGGCTGCACGGACATGGATCAGCTCATTGCAGCCGCTTTGGCCGGGTTGGGCGTCGCGCTGTTGCCGGACCGTGTCTGTCGTCGAGAGTTGGATGCTGGGCGCTTGGTTCGTGTGCTGCCCGCGTGGCACGCTCAGATCGGGATCGTCCACCTCGTGTTCACAACACAGCGCGGTCTAGCTCCAGCAGTTCGTGCGCTGATCGATCACCTGGTCCGAGATTTCCCGCCCGCGATCAAAGTTGGGCAAGCTGCATGAGGATGCAAAGTTTCCCTACTCTTTTGTTCACTTATACGTAACGAAAGCCGTTTCGTTCGTTCTGGTCGGTATTGGCGTCACAGTAACGGGCTGGGGGTTAAACATCCGTTTCGGCGGGGGTATTGCCCAACGGCAGTAGTTGGATTGACTTGATGGCGCGGGGTGCAAGGGGTGCACTACTTATTAACGCCTAGAACTCCGGTGCGAGCACTGACAACTGGGGTCCAAGCGGTGTCCGGAACAACGGCATGACAAGCTGGAGGACGTCACACCTGTCGAGCTTGGACCGGTGTTCAACAGACGCTTGTTCATAAAAGCATGTGCATCCGTTTCGGACACGCTGGGCCGGATGAGGCGAGCAGCCCTTCAGTCAGCCTATCGACACAGCACAAGAAGACCGAACCAGATCAGCATGCTGCCTGCGACACGGTTGAGACCACGAATCGCGGCAGGCGGCAGGCTGGACCGGAATGCGGCGGCGCCTCCGCTGATCACACAATACCACCCCGTCGTGCCAACAAACACGCCGACCGCGAACCAGGCCGGCACCGTTGTGGAGTCCAGTCCCGCGGCCGAAGCGCTTGATGCAAACAGCAGGTAGGGTAGGATTGTCAGCGGGTTGCAGATCGCCACGGCTAAGCTGGACGCGAACGCGTTTGGAGCCCGGATAATACGCGGCGCCGTCGTGGTCGGCGGTGCACGCCGCAGCACGCGGATGCCGAGAGCAATCAGGAGCGAGCAGGACAGATAGCGGATCGGGTGACTCCAGGCGATCAGCGCCGCGGCGAGCTTGCTGGCGCCGAGCACCGCCAGCGTTGCATAAACCACATGTACCACCGCGGCGCCCAGGCCGGTGATGATCCCCACCAAGGCTCCCGCCGCGATGCTGCGTTGGATGCAAAGCAGGCCAATGGGCCCGAATGGCATCGCGACCGATAGGCCGATCGACGCGCCGGCCAGCACGGAAAAGAACATCGTGTTTACCAAGTGCGAAAGTCCGACGGACGATCCCGAACCGAATTTTCCATGACTCGCTCCCGACCTTCCGATATCGTTCCAGCAAAGAAAGGTTTCGGCCACATCGACCAAACGGTGGAGGTTCCGTTCGGCAATTTGGCTGAGGCTAAAGAGCAAGGCGTAACGACGCCGGCTGGACTGGGCGGAGATGGAGGTGAATGTTGGCCATGGGAGAACCCTCAACCATTTTGGAGGCCATCCACGCCGCCGCGCTGTGTCGGACACGGTGGGATGGCGTGTTGAGGCAGTTGGCCACGCTGACGGATTGCGTGGCGGGCGGGTTGACCGTGGAACGACCCGCGACCCGGCAGGGAACGCCGCTGACCTATTTTGGCTTTGACCCCGGCCACGTGGCGAGCACGTTTGAGCACTACCTACCGATGAACCCGCTATTCCCGATCGAAGCGCGCATGCAGGCCGGGTTCGTGGTCACGAACGGCGACGTCGTGGCACCCGATGTATTTCGGCGTTCCGACTTCTTCAACGGATGGGCGCGGCCACAGGGATTGTGCAGCCCGATCACCGTGGTGGTCCATCGCACGAAGACCGCTTACGTCCCGCTCACGCTCGTTCGTCCCGACGGTGCGGGCGAGGCCACGACCGAAAGTCGGGCCTTGCTGTCCCGCCTCGCGCCGCACCTCGTGCACGCCATGGCGGTCAATGTGCGGCTGCGGGGGGCAGGGGCGGGCCAGGGCGATCTTCTTAGGATGCTGGAGGCGCTGCCGTGCGGCGCGGCACTGGTCGATCCGGACCGGCGGGTCCTTTTCGCCAACGCGCAACTCAGCGCGTTGCTAGATCCGGCGAAGGGAGGTCCATTCCGGTGCGTTTCGGGCAGGATCGTCGTTCGCGATGCCTCGGCGGATCGGAGCTTCCAGGCAGCGTTGGCTGCGGCCCTCGGGTCGGGGAACCGTGCCCGTGGCAGCCAATTCTTCTTGCCGGATCTGCCCGGCGACGGCCAGCTGACGGTTCGGTTCTCGCCGCTGCCACCCGTCGAGGCCGGATGGGATGCGATGGGCGACCACGTGGCCGAGCGTGCGCGGTGTTTGGTGCTATTCAGCATGCCGGACGTGTCCAAGGTGGCCGAGGATCATGGATTGACCCCGGCTGAGACGCGCGTGCTGTCGGCGTTGACCAGCGGGAAGGGATTGGCCGCGGTGGCGCGCAAGCTTGGGATCTCGCGATCGACGGTCCACAGCCACCTGGACAAGATTTTCCAGAAGACCGGAACCAACCGGCAAGCGGAACTGGTCGGGCTCGTCCAGGCCGGCGTCGGATCCTTGGCCGATCCGACCGCGTGATAGCGCCGATATCTAACCAAGGCGAGATCTCGTCGCTCACCGGGCTGCGCGGCGTCGCCGCGACGTTGGTCATGGTCGATCACCTGGCAGAGGTCGACTTCAGCGCGTCATTCCCGCTCAGGATGCTACCGCACATGTATCTGGCGGTGGACATGTTCATGATCCTCAGCGGCTTCATCCTGGCGATGACCTACGAGCGGCGTCTCGGGCACCTACCAGCCGGGCAGGGCTACAGCTTGTTCCTCGCGCGCCGGATCGCGCGGCTGTGGCCGCTTTATGCCGTGACGACGCTGGTCTGTTTCGCGCTGTGCCGCGCTGGTTTGCTGACGTTCCTTCACCCGGATACCTCCATGGCAGCTTTGGTTGCCAACCTGATCGGGGTGCAGAGCTGGGCTTGGCCCGGATCTAGCCTGAACGGACCGGGATGGTCGATCAGCACGGAATGGCTCGCCAACTTGATATTTCCCGTCCTGCTGCTGGTCATTCTGGGACGCACGTCGCGTTGGGCCGCCGCGGCGGCGGGGTTGGGCCTAGCTGCCGTGATCTACGCGGCGATCCGCTTCGGTCAGCTGTTCGACGCGCCCTCCCCTGGTGCGATCAACACCATCACCGGTCTTGGCGCGGTGGCGCGATGCATCGGTGAGTTCGTGATCGGCATCTACTGTTGGCGTCTGCGCTCGCGCATGCCGGCAATGAGCGTTCTCGGCGGAAACGGGTGGCAATTCGGCATTCTGCTCTTGTTGCTGCTTTTCTTGGGGGATACGAGGCTCGACGTCCTGTCCGTGGTAGGATGCGCCATTCTCGTGCTTGGGCTGTCGTACGAGACCTCCGCTGTGTCCACAGTGCTCCGCTCCGCACCGCTGATGCATCTCGGTCGGATTTCCTATTCGATCTACCTCGTGCATATCACGTTGATGCCGTTCCGCGACCTGCTGGCCACGCTGTTCGGCGAGCACGGCATCCCGGCAGCTTGGTTGCTGGCCGTGCTGTGCTGCGTCGCGGTCGCAATCGCCCTGGCAACACTGACCCGGCGTTACATCGAACAGCCGGGACAGCGGGCGCTGCTGCGGGTTTTTGACGCCCAGGACCGCAACCGGATCGTGGCGGTCGGCGAATTTAGCCCGACACGATCGGATCGATTGCCGGAAACTGCGGGAGCAACCAGCGTTCGACGCGAAGATTATTCGTGAGCAGGTGAGCCGGGGCTTGTCGAAGCCAGTCGGAGATGCTGGCGGTTTCGTAACTAGGCGCATTCAGCACGCCGACGACCTCCAGCGGCGTCTCGCCCACGTTGCGCACGAAATGGCCGCTATTGGCCGGGATGTAGGCGCAGTCGCCGGGGCCGATCTCGGCCACGGCCAGGTGCTTGTCCGGCCCAAACAGGGTGATGCGGGCCCGACCCTGAACGACGTAGTGCCATTCATCGGCCTCGGAATGCCAATGCGGCGACTGCGTTGCACCAGGCTCAAGCATCAGCGTGACGCTGGTCATGGCCGTGAGGGGGAACTCGCTGCGTCCCGCGATGCGCATCGTGCCGCAGGACGCTGCGAACCGGGGTGACGCGTTTGCCAGGCGGAACCGGTGGCTGCGCGCTGCCGGCCAAGGCCGCTCCGCCTGGGCCTCCGCCCCGTACAGCGGCAGGGTGTCGCCTTGCATGATGTAGGTCTCGCCCTCCGGCAGGCCGGTGACCGAGATCGGCGACACGTTTAGCGCCTGCGCCAACTCGCCGGGCTCCAGCCGGCTCATCCAGTCCGAGAGCCCGAAGGTGCCGTGCTCCGCGTAAAGGCCGTCATTGAAGGCCAGGATCGCGTGCAGGGGCTCCTCGCCCAGGGTCTGGATGGCGTGGGCGTGACCGCGCGGGAAATACCAGAGGTCACCGGGCGCGACATTGACGACCTCCATCTCGCCGGCGGTGTCGACGGCGGTGATCTGACCGTGGCCGCCGAGCACGATCGCCCACTCGTCGGAGTTGTGCCAGTGCATCTCGCGGCAGCCGCCCGGATTGAGGAACAGGTGGGCTCCGGCGATGTTGGTCGCCAGCGGCAGCGTCCGGCTCGTCACTTCACGCGCCCAACCGCCGGAGGTTTGCTTGAGCGGCGCCCGGTCGAGCGACGCGGTAAAGGCGGGTGCCTCGCCGGGCTTGCGCGGCAGGATCGGCAACGACCCAGAGGCCGGCGCGACATCCCGCCCCGCGGCATGTCCATCCCTGACCTCGGCGGCGCTTACTCGCGCCACCGCACCAGAGCCGAGAAGAAGAGATGCACTGCCGAGCATCTGCCGCCTGCCATTAGGTATCATGGTTTCACCTCCGAACCGAGATTGCAGAGCCTCGGGCCCTTACACATCCACCAAATGGTCGATGCTCACCGCTGCGTCGCCATTGCCGTGGAACTCGAGCAGGCTGTGGCGGACCAAGGAGGTCATTCACAAATATGGTAAGATCTCATACGGCGCAGAAAAGCCAGTTTCGCGCCGTCTTGGCTTATGCTCACGCGGCAGAGAGCAAACGTAGGTTCAATCAGGACGAGCGCTCGTCTCGCCGAATAAGCAACTCTCAAACCTTCATGTGGATCGTGGAATTCCGAGCAACATGATGTGGGAACAGGTTTGAGAAAATGGCGGATGGTAATCGTGTGTCATCCAGTATTGGCCGCCTGCTTTGCCTTCCCACGCTCACATTTGAGAAGGAATCACCGATCCAGATCGTCTGCACGATCAATCACGCTGTTCTGGCCGAAGTGATGACGCCAGAGTCGTGCGCCGAGTTCAGCCGATCGATCCAGGGAAGAGCCGACCGTCAGCCACTTGAGCATTGTTGGATGTAGACCAGCATCGAACAACAGGAAGCCAGCCGCCAAACAGCAGGTATCGGCCTGAATGCCGCAGACCAGTACGCGCTCCAATCCGGCATTCTTGAGATATCGGATCAGTTCCACCGGCGGCGCATAGCCATGCTTACGAACAGCCTGTCTGTGACCACAAGCGGCTCATCGTCCGATGATGGCTTCCATCCGAGTTGTCGCCAGAACGGCGTCGCGTCTTCGTTGTGGCGCTCTACCGTCGCGATCGAGTGCATCGTCGGCGCAAGTTGCTTGATGCCATCCACCTGCCATTGCGGCGGGTTAAAGCACGGCTGGACGTCGATAACGAGAAGAGCTTGTTTCATATTCCAGCATAGCAGAAGGCGTAAGGCCGCGTCACCGTGACAGCCTCATTCGCAGTTCACCAACGTCTGCGGGGATGGTGGCGCGATGCAGGCGGCGGTAACAGGCTCGATGCTTGCCGGCATAGGTATGCGCATGACCCGGCGCCGTCGTACCGGATGCCGAGACCGGCTGCGCGCCACCAAGGAAGGCTGGGTGCACGATGCGGTCATGTGCCAGAGGTGCGCCAGGATCCGGCCTCCGGCGGCGTGAACCGCGTCCGTTACGACCCGCCAGCCGGCAATCTGCTCGATCGTCCAGAGCCCGGTGACAAGTCCAGCCCATCCCTTCGCGCGAGATGCTAATCGCCTCGGAGATGATCAAGATTGCGGTGGCGCGCTGGGGATAATACCGCGCCATCATGACTTTAGGAACGTGCTCGCGCGTGTCGCGGGCGCGCGTCATCGTCGCCATCAGGACGCGGTTCGGCACATTGACGGCCCCGGAAGCGAAGCGGATCGAACAAGCAGGGCATGATCAGACCAATCGCGTGCCGCCGTCGACGTGCAGCGTTTCGCCATTCATGAAGCCGTTGCTCATCAGGAACACCACCGCCGCTCCAACTTCCTCGGCCGTGCCAAGCCGGCGCAAGGGTAGCTTCTCCTTCAGAGCCGCCACGTAGCCGTCTCGATTGGTCCCGAGGGTGCGAGCGAGCAACGGCGTGTCCGTCGTGCCGGGTGAGACCGTGTTGACCCGCCGCGGGGCGAGTTCCAGGGCGAGACCACGGGCAAGCGCCTCCATGGCCGCCGACGCGGCGGCCAGCACGGCCGTCCCCTGCCCGGTCGGACGATCCGCCAGCGCGCCGGAGATGAACGTGACCGACGCCTCTGGGGTCAACCGATCGCCTAGCGTTCGCAGCGTGTGGATCGCCGCCCAAATCCGTTCCTCGAAGGCCCGGCGGAGGTGATCGACCTCGGCCTCGAGCACCTTGCCAGCGACGAAGGTCCCGGCCAGCAGCACGAGATGGTCGACATGGGTAGTGTTCGCGAGTGCTGCGGTGATCGTGTCGGGTTTGGTCACGTCAGCGGCCCGCCAGCCGGCAAAACCTTGCTCGGCCGCGACCCGCTCCGCGCCAGCCGCGTCGAAGCCGACCACGATCACCGACGCACCGGCCGCCTTGGCCTGACGGGCAGCAGCAAGGCCGATCCCTGAGGTGCCGCCGACGATCAGCACGCTGCGCCCCTGCAGATTGCCGACCAAAGACGATGGCGATGCGCTGATGGTAGTGGTCTGGCTCATGGGCTTCCTCTGTTCGGGCACGGTGATGATGGCCTGGTCGGAGTTGTGGATCCCTAAGCAGGCCTTGATAATGGAGCTGCATATCGCTTCAGTTATGCCACTATGGAAAAGATCAGCCTGGATAGGCTCACCGGGATCGTTGCTTTCGCTCGGTCGGCTTCGCTCGGCAGTTACACGGCGGCGGCACGCGTGCTTGGCATCTCGCCGTCGGCGGTCAGCAAGAGCGTGCAGCGTTTGGAGGAGCGGCTTGGCTTACGGCTGTTCACCCGGACCACGCGTTCGCTGACCCTGACGGCGGAGGGTCGCGACCTCTACGAGCGAGCTTTGCGCTTGCTGCACGAAGCCGAGGCGATCGAGCAGGCGGCGGTCGCGGCGCGTTCGGAGCCGGCGGGCGTTCTCAAGATTGCTGCATCGCTGCCAATGGGCGCGCATCTGCTCGGCCCCGCGCTGCCGGGCTTTCGTGCTCGCCATCCCGGGCTGTCGATCGACCTGCGGTTGAATGACCGCATGGTCGATATCATCGAGGAAGGTGTTGATGTCGCGATCCGTGCGGGCGAGCTTGCCGATAGCCGGCTGCTTTCCCGCCGACTGGCACCGCACCGGGTTTGCACCTTTGCATCACCAGACTATCTGCGGCGGCGAGGCACGCCGAAACATCCGGGCGACCTCATCCACCATGACTGCGTGAACTTCCGCTACCAGAGTTCCGGGCAAGAGCTGCGGTGGCCCTTCCAGATCGGCGGGCGCGTCGTCGAGATCACTCCAGAGCCCGGCATCATCGTCGACGGAAGCGACGCAGTAGCGGCCGTGCTGGTCGCTGGCGGCGGCATCGGAATATCGCCGACCTACGTGGCGGCGAGTTACGTGAGCCGCGGTGAACTCGTGCCGGTGCTACACGCGTTCTCGGTGCAGCGGACGGTGATCACCGCCCTTTGGCCAGAAAGCCGACGCGGCAGCCCAAACGTCCGTGCGTTCCTTACTTTTCTTGACGAAGTCTTTCCGGCACCCACCCCATGGGACGTGATCATCGCGCAAGCGGCATCGTAAGTATTTCCAGGCGTTGCCTGCTCGGCAATGGCCAGGCTGTTGGATCCTTGATGCTTACGCGGTCGACGCAGACCAACGAGCCCGCACGTTGCGCGGTTCTGTTGCCAGCTCTGGCTCAGTTGCCGCAGCCCCTGGCGGTTTGCCGGCCCCGGATTAGGCGGCAGGCACCACCGCCATGAGGGCGATGAGATCCGCCGACAACGCGGAGAATGTTGTCATGCCGCTCTCAGCATTAAGGTGCTTACCATCCGGAATAATTTGCAGCGGGGCGCCGAGACGCTCTGCGATCTCACGGCTGAACCGTAGTGGCACGTATGGGTCGTTATCCCCGGCATAGCAGGTGACATCCGTCCCACATCCTGCGCGAGCCTTGTTCCAGTCCAGCGCGGCGAAAAAGGGTGCGTTGATCGGGTCATAGTCCGGCAGGCCGAGGGCGCCCCAGAAGCCGGCGGCGAGGAGCGCGCCGCGGTAAGGATCGGCCGCTCCGGCGCGGGCGGCCAGATGAAGCGCGAACGCTACGCCGAGGCTGTGGGCCACGAGGATGGTGCGCGAGCGCGGCACGGTGTCGTCCACCTGCCGATCATACACGTCCAGCCACGCCGCGGGGGATTGACCCTGAGGTGTGGGAAAGCTGGGTAAGAGCGCCTCATGGCCAGCCGCTTCGACGCGCTCGGCCAGCCAGGGAAACCAGTTCGAGTCCGGACGGCCATACGCGCCGTGGAGGATCACGACCCGTAAGCGTCCATGTGTTGCACTGTTCATGGTGTTGTTCCAAGGCCGCGGCTCGCGAGTATTTTAACAATCTGCACATTGTTCGCCACAGCTTCAGCGACGGCGCCGATAGTCGTAGCGGTGCGCCAGCCAACGTATGCCGCTCCCGTCGGCGAGGGTGAAATACTGGTCCTTGGTCTCGTGGTGCGGGCCATCCTCGGTGATGACCTGCTCCATCCGGAGAAACCGACCGTCCCAAGCCGGGGTGATCGGCGGGGCGGCGAACGGCTCGAACCGGAGCGTGACCCGTCCCGGATCATCCCTGCCCGAGCTTGTCGCTTTCATCACGGCGACAGGAATGCGCGCTTCGATCGAGACATAGTCCCATTGTCCGGCGGTCGCGTCATAGCCGAGATAGTCGATCCGCAGCGGCGTGTCGTCGCCCGCTCGATGCAGGATCTCCTCGAGATGGCTGCCGACCATGCGCCGGTCCGCGACCAGGCCGTTCGTCACGTCGGGCGTGGCGTCGGGCGTGGCGTCGGGAGCGATGTGGAACGTGTCGGAGACATCCCACGACCCGGCGCGCGTGGACAGCGCCGCCGTTTCGGGAGAGGGCTGCTGCACTGGTTGGGCGTCGCCGGGTTGGGCCAAACTCAGAAGGATCACGGCCGTGACCGGAAGAAGACCCCTCATGGCTTCACGAACCGGTAGGCGAAGCGATCGGTCTTACCCTTGATCGACGGATCGAACACCTTGATCCCGTGTGGATCGTCGGGGTTTGCGAGGAGCGTGCTTCGTGCGTCCAACACGAAACCGGCGACCTCCACCTCTTCGCGGACAGTCGCCGGGTCGATCCGATGCAGCGACGAGGCGTCGCTCGTGCCTGACCCGGCGGCAGCGGCGTGATCGACGATGACGTAGTACCCGCCAGGCTTGAGCCGCTCGAAGACGGCGCGATTGAAGGCCGCCGCCGTGGCACCCCTGGCCTGCATCAGCGCGGTGTGGAGATCGTGGTAGAAGAGGTGAAGCCAGAGGACATCCGCGGCTTGCGAGACTTCCGTCAGAGCGATGACGTCCGCCGAGACGACCTCTACGTTCTCCCGACCCGGCTCCCTCGCGAGCGCCCGCATCATTCCGACCGGATCGTTCTTGAAGTGGGCGACTTCGGCCGGCACGAAACTGTAAATGCGACCGTTCGATCCCACGATCTCGGAAAAGATGCGGGTCCAGTCACCGCCGCCGGGGTAGACGTCGATGACGGTCGAACCCGCCTCGACGCGTGCGAAATGGATCAACTCAGATTGTTTGGTTGCGTCGTACATCTGGGGATTTCCTTGGGTTGGGCGATCGGCCGGCGCTAGGCCGGCCTGAGCGCGTCGGTCTGCGAGGCCTGGGCCAGCGCTTGCGTGTCGATGTATTCCCGGATGTGGGTCACTCTGCCGTCCCGGACCGTGATGGCGAACACCCAGTCGTCCTCGAAGGTCTTGTTCGTGGCCTTGATCGTCCCACGCGCGATCCCGGCGACGAAAACCCGGTCTTCCTGTGCCACGAACTCCCGCGGTTCCGTGGACGTCTCGACCGACTTCGACGCCGTCTCGAGCAGATCCGCGATGCCTGCATATCCATGGCGGATGCCGGCCAGTGGCCAGTGCTTGCCCGGAATGATCCATTCGATGTCGTCGGCGACCAGCGCGAGCAGACCCTCCTGATCGCTGCGGCCGATCGCGGCGAAGAAGTCCTTCACCGTCTGTATGTTCTTTTCGATGCTCATCGATTCTGCTCGCTTAATGGAATGAGCGCCCGGCCGCTGTGGCACGCCGGGCGTGACGAAAGGCGGCCGCTAGACCTGCGCCATGCCTCCATCGACTGGGAGATCCACACCGGTGATGTAAGAACTCTCATCGGAGGCGAGGAACATGACAGCAGCTGCGAGTTCTTCTGGCTTGCCTCGGCGACCGAGCGGAACCTGTGAGGCGAAATGAGCGATCGCCTGTTCCACCTGTTCGGCGGTGAGGCCCACTTTCTCCAGAGCCGGCGTTTCGATCGGGCCGGGGCTGATGGAGTTCACTCGGATGTTGCGATCCTTCAGCTCCATCGTCCAGCCGCGGGCGAAGCAGCGCACGGCCGCCTTGGCGCCGGCATAGGCCGTGAAGGCGGCGTCTCCGCGGACGTTGGCGACCGAAGCGGTCAGGATGATCGAGCCGCCATCCTTCATGAGGGGAAGCGACTTCTGCACGGTGAAGAACGTTCCCTTTGCATTCAAGTCGAAGGTCTTGTCGAAATGCGCTTCCGTCGCCGCAGCGAGCGGCGCGAGTTCACCCCAGCCGGCATTGGCGAAGAGGATGTCGATGTGGCCGTGCTTCTCCTTCACGACGGCATAGAGCCGGTCCAGATCCGCCAGGCGCGTCACGTCGCCCGTCACCGTCGTGACGTTCTTCCCGATCAAGGCTGCGGCGTCGTTCAGCTCTTTCTCCCGACGCCCGGTGATCACGACGTGCGCACCTTCGTCGACGAAGCGCTTGGCCGTGGCCAAGCCGATGCCGCTGTTGCCGCCGGTGATGACGGCGACTTTGCCTTCTAACCTATTCATAGCCTGCTGACCCTTGCTGTATGGCCGGGGATGCCCCCGACGCATCTCCAAGTGGATCGGTCGGAGTTGTCCTGTGAGTGTGTAATCCCGCACAGCGGTGGTGCGTAGGCGAACCAGGCCAACGACGGACCGCTTTGACAAAACCTACATCGCTCAGCGACACAGGCGTAAATCGGACTATGAAAGCGCATTGAGCGGCGCGGGAACGCACCATGATCGACTGGGACGACGTTCGCTACTTTCTGGCCGTCGCGCGTGGAGGGTCGGTGCGCACCGCCGCCAAGCGCCTCGTGGTGAATCACGCGACGGTGCTGCGACGTATCGCTCAGCTCGAGGAACGTCTCGGTGCGCAGATGTTCGAGAAGTTGCCCTCGGGCTATCGCCTGACCCCCGCAGGCGAGGAAGTCCTAGAGCTCGCGAACCAGATGGAAGCGACGTCGCTTCAGTTGGAGACAAGCGTCTTCGGTCGCGATCAGGGTGTACGTGGGCTACTGCGCGTGACCCTGGCGCCGTTGTTGGCGACTAAACTGCTGATGCCGGACTTCGCCGAGTTTGCCCGCCTTTATCCCGACATCGAAATGGAGATACAGTCATCCGGCGAGCTGGCGAATCTGACCAACCGCGAGGCCGACGTCGCGATCCGCGTTGTTTATGACCGCAAGACGCTGCCGCTCAACCTGCATGGTCTGAAGGGACCGGATCTGTTCGGCGGCGTCTATATTTCACGCGATCTACTGGCCGCGTGGCGCGAGGGTGCGGCGGATCCGATCCGGTGGATCGTCGTGAGCCACGATGGAGTGTCAGATTGGGCGCTCGAGGGCGAAATCCGCGCTGCAGGGGCTTTGTTCAAGATCATCGACGGCGGAACGCAGATCGCGGCGGTGCGACAAGGGCTCGGCATGACGGTTTTGCCCTGCTTTGTCGGAGACTCCGACCCGCTGCTCGTGAGAGCGCCCGGCGCTGGCCTCCACATGCACGGAACGCTCTGGCTTCTCACCCAAGGCGAAACCCGCAAGACCAAGCGCGTTCGGCTCTTTACTGACTTCATTTCCCAGAGACTTGCTGCTTACGCGCCGCTTCTTGCTGGCCTGTCCACCTAGCGGAACTGAATGTGCGACCATTAGCACCGACCAAGTCTTCGATAATTATATATCTTCTTAGTGTAACCGCATTACTCTGCTAAGGCTCAATAAAAACTAATATCGTTGCTTCGACAATATTAGTAAAAAGCGGCGTTTCTCGGGATAGGCTGAGTGGTATTCGCATGCTTCGTGAGTTTTTATGTATCGCGAATATACCCTTTTGCGTCATTAAAACCGCAGTGGTGCATACGCCGAAGAGGCTGCGTTATGGGCTAACGTTGCGATACACAACGAAGCCAAACCGTTCTGGCTGTCATTGGAGGGCATATCCGGTGTCATGCTGCGTAGAGGCAAGCGGCGGCCGATATCAGATTCAGCTCGTTACCATGGCCAAAAACGCGGCAACTACGTCGTCCGCCTGGCGGTCGGCTCCTGGTAGATAGAGTGATCGTAATAAGAGTTGGACATGCCGGCGAACGATACGATGACCTACCGAGCAGTCCAGGCTGTCAGCCCCGGAAAGCTGGAGCTAACCCGCAAGGCGCTTGTTGCCCCCGGCCCACGGCAAGTTCGAATTCGTGTCGAAGCTTGCGGCGTGTGCCATTCCGATGCCGCTACCGTCGAAGGTCAGTTCCCGATTGCTTGGCCGCGGGTACCGGGTCACGAGGCAGTCGGGACGATTGATGAAATGGGCGCTGACGTGGAGGGTTGGGCTCTGGGCCAACGGGTCGGCATCGGATTTCTTGGCGGCAGCTGCGGGCGCTGCAAGGCTTGCCGCGGCGGCGACTTGGTGAACTGCTCGAACCAGGAATTCACTGGTATCCAGCACGATGGCGGTTATGCCGAGATGATGATCGTCCGGGCGAGCGGGCTCATGTCGGTGCCCGACGAGCTATCGTCTGTCGCCGCGGCGCCACTGTTGTGCGCCGGGCTGACGACGTTCAGCGCGCTGCGTAACGCGACCGCACGCGCCGGCGATCTCGTCGCGATCGTCGGTATTGGCGGTCTCGGACATCTCGCCGTCCAGTATGCACGGCATATGGGCTTCGAGGTCGTAGCGATCGGCCGTGGCACCGACAGCCGCGCGCTCGCTCTGCAGCTTGGTGCACATCATTACGTGGATGGCGCCACCGTCGATATCGGTGCGGCACTACAAGCGCTGGGCGGGGCCGCGCTGGTCGTCGTGACTGCCTCGGGTGGCCGAACGGCGTCACAGGCGCTCAAGGGGTTAGGGCCGCGTGGCCGGGTGATCGTACTCGGGGCTTCGCCGGAGCCCGTGGAGGCCTCCACCTCGGATCTGCTGTTCGGTGGCCGCTCGATCGAAGGTGCACTGACTGGCGACCCGGCCACCGGAGACGCGACGCTTCGGTTCAGCCGGCTCGCAGGTGTGGAGGCGATGGTCGAGACGATGCCGCTCGAGCGAGCGCCTGAAGCCTATGGGCGGATGATGGCGGGGCAAGCGCGGTTCCGCATCGTGCTCACCATGACAGGCAGCAACGATATCGTACGATGACCAACGTGCCCAAGACCCTCTCGTGTTTGGGACCATTATTAGCTGCTTTGGACAGCAGCCCTTCGAAAGGGCTGCTGCCCGAACATGGGAATTGGCGAACTACTCCGATTTGATGAAGGCGAGCAGATCGGGATTGATCACGTCGGCATGAGTGGTGAGCATGCCATGAGGATACCCCTTGTAGACTTTGAGTGAGCCCTGCTTGAGGAGCTTGATCGCTTTCAGCGCCGAATCAGCGATTGGGACGATCTGGTCGTCGTCGCCGTGCATGACGAGGGTGGGGACGGTGATGGCTTCCAGGTCTTTCGTCTGATCGGTTTCCGAGAAGGCCTCAATCCCGTCGTAATGGGCCTTGGCGCTGCCCATCATACCCTGACGCCACCAATTGCGGATCATACCCTGGTTGACGGTCGCGCCGTCGCGGTTGAAGCCGTAGAACGGCCCGCTGGCGATATCGAGGAAGAGTTGCGCGCGATTGTCGGCCGTGCCTTTGCGAAAGCCGTCGAACACGTCGCGCGGCAATCCTTCGGGGTTCGCTTCGGTCTTGAGCATCAAGGGAGGCACTGCGCTCACGAGCACAGCCTTGGCAACGCGTCCGCTCGGCTGGCCATGATGGGCGACGTAGCGGGCCACCTCGCCGCCGCCTGTGGAGTGACCGATGTGCACCGCATTGCGCAAGTCCAGAGCTTCGACGACTGCGAAGGCGTCGGCGGCATAGTTATCCATCGTATGGCCGTCCGACACCTGCTGGGAGCGCCCGTGACCGCGCCGGTCGTGGGCGACGACGCGGAAGCCGTTGTGGACAAAGAACAGCATCTGCGCGTCCCAATCATCGGACGATAGCGGCCAACCGTGATGGAGCATGATCGGCTGGGCATCCTTTGGCCCCCAGTCCTTGTAGAAGATGTCGACGCCGTCCTTGGTCGCTATATAATTGCTGCTCATCACTCAATTCTTCTGTTTGGGCGTCGCCGCCAAGGGCGTGCGCTGCATTTGGCGCAGGTCGGCTCCGATGGATTCCATTCGCGATACTCCAGCCTAGGGTTTCAATCGCTCGGGCAAGCCGGCGAACATGCCGACAATGCCTTCGGCATAGGTCGGGTGGGCGATCACCAAGCTCTCAAGAGTCTTGAAGCTCAGCTTGGCCTGCATCGCGAGTTGGAATACCGGCAGCATCTCTCCCGCATGCGGCGCCACCGCCACGAAACCCAAAATCCGGTCGTCATCGTCGATCAGCGCTTTCAGCAGGCCTCGTGGCTCGCCGGTCGTTCGCGTCCGCAGGATGGATGCCACCGGCAACGAGGCGAGGCGATAGGCGATGCCTTGGGCGCGCGCCTCCTGCTCGCTCAGGCCGATACGCGCCAGTTCAGGCTCGGTGAACAGACAGTAGGGCACTTGCCGCGACGCCGTGCTGCGGTCGCCGCCTTGCAGATTGTCACGGATGATCCGGAAGTCCTCGAAGGACATGTGCGTGAAGGCCGGGGTCCCAGCGCAATCGCCGATCGCCCAAACCGACGGCGCCGTCGTCTCCAGCCTTTCGTTGACGCGGACATACCCGGCCTCGGTCAGCGCGACACCCGCGTGGTCGAGCCCGATGCCTACCGTGTTCGGCGCCTTGCCGAGCGCGACCAGCAGATGCGTGCCGCTGATCGTCCGCTCTACGCCGGCAACCGCGGCATGCAGCGAGACGGCCTCCCCGGAGCGGCCGGACACGCGCGCGACCTCGGCGTTGGTGACGATCGCGATGCCCTCCTCGCGTAGTGCGTCGGTCAGGATGGCGGCGATGTCCTCGTCCTCGCGCGGCAACAGACGGGCGGCACGCTCGACGATGGTGACGTCGCTGCCGAGCCGGCGCATCGCCTGAGCCAGTTCAAGCCCGATATAGCCGCCGCCCAGCACCAACAGATGCGGCGGCAGTTCGTCGAGATCGAGCAGGCCGACATGGGTGAGCGGCGCCGCCGCCTCGATCCCGTCCAGGGCGGGCAAGGTCGCGAATGCGCCGAGGTCAAGGAACACCTTGTCGGCGGTCATCCGGCGCACACCGCCATCCGGCGAGCGAACCTCGATGGTACGTTCGGAGACGAACGCGCCCCGTCCCATCACGAGTTCGGTCAGGTTTTCCTTGAACTTCTGCCGGTGCATCGCGATCAGCCCCTCGACCATCGCCCGCTTGCGCGCCTGCACTTCGCGCATGGAGACGGCGACGTCACGCGCATGGGTCCCGAAGCCGGCAGCATGTCGGACCGTGTGGGCGACCTGGGCGCTGGCGATGATGTTCTTGCTCGGCAAACACGCGATGTTGGGGCATGAGCCGCCGACATAGCGGTCCTCGATCACGGCGACCCGCTGGCCGGACTTACCGAGATGCCAGGCCAGGTATTTGCCACCCTCGCCGCTGCCGAGCACCAGGGCGTCGAAATGTTCCATGTCGGTCACTCAGCTCAGCGTGATATTGGAAAGGTCGATCGATACGACGAGCGGCTCCGGCAGAGCCTGCCCGTCGGGCTGGCGCGGGTAGATCCGCCGCTTGGTCGGGAACTTGATGCCGGAGACCTCGACATAATCCGAGATGAGGTGAGCGCCCGGCGTGCCCCCGGTGATCTCGACGTCGTAGTCGTGCCTTACCAGCAGGTTCGCCGCGTCGACATACAGGGTCTGTACTGCGCTATGCGTGGCGATGTTGGGCGGGAACTGGACGCGCAGCCGCCGCCAGCTGCCGTGATCGTCACTCCAGGGCTCGATCTCCTCGGTTTGGACCGCCGGGTCGGCCAGCACGAACGGCATGGTGAGGTACGTCCACATCGCGCATCCCGCAAAATAGGCGAGTTGCGGATCGCTCCACTTCGTCTCCAGCGTATGCCCGGCGAAGGACGCTCTGGGGTCGCGCAGTTCCTCGACGACGGTGCCGTCCGGCTTGGCAAGCGTCACCAGATCGGGCGTGAAATGCGATCGCAGCCCCGCCGCGCCGAACGGCGCGTGCGACACCACTTGCGTATCCAGCGCTACCGTGACGCCGACCTCGTCGAGCACGCCCGCCTTGCCCTTGAGCGACCACAACACCCCGCCTTGGACCAACCGCGCCGTCACTTGGCGGAACGCTCGCCAGCATTTCAAGCCGCCATGCGCCTCGATGACCGCCGTCGCCAGCCCGGTCATGGCGTCGTCCCATCCGTGCTGAAGCGGCCGAGATACGCGATCACGTCGGCCTGGTCTTTCTCTGAGGGGAGCCCGGGATAGGCCATCTTGGTGCCTGGAACCTTCGCGATGGGCTTGGCCAGGTAAGCGCGCAGGTTTGCATCGTCCCACACCAGATCCGACCGCTTCAATGCGTCGGAGTAGTGGAAGTCAGTCACTGCCGCGCTATGCGCGCCGACGACGCCGTTGAGCTTCGGGCCGATACCGTTACGGGCGGTTCCACCAATCTGGTGGCAGGAGTGGCAGCGCGCGAAGACCTTTTCGCCCGCCGCCGCATCTTGCGCCCGCGCCTGCAACGCCCCGCCCGCGGCCAGCGAGAGGACCATGATGGCTGTTCGAACGATCATTCTGTTACGCTCCGGTAAGTTTGGTCGCCGCGATCGGCAGCAACCGGATGCGCTGCCCGGTCAGGGCCGCGATGGCGTTGACGACCGCAGGCGGCACCCCGGGCAGGCCGGGCTCGCCGACCCCGCCCATCGGCGCGCCGCTCTCGACGATCTGCACGTGGACCGCCGGCATGTGCTCGCGACGCAGGATCGGATAGCTGTCGTAGTTCTGCGACTGACGAAGACCGTCCTTGTAGACGATCTGCTCGAACAGGACCGACGACAGCCCGAGCGCGGCGGCCGACTCGACCTGGGCCTTGACGATCGCCGGGTTGACGATGCTGCCGGGATCGAAGGCGATCCACAGGTCGTGCACCTTCGCCTCGCCGCCCGAGATCGAGACCTCGGCGATCGTCGCCGTTTCGGAACCGAACGGCGACGCCATCGATAGGCCGCGGGCGCGCGGGCCATCAGGCGCATCGTAGGGGCCCCGCTTCCAACCGCCGGATAGATCGGCGACCACCTCGAGCAATCGGCGATGACGCGGCTTGTCGGCCAGCAGCGCCATGCGCAAGGCGAATGGATCTTGCTTGCCCGCCAGCGCGATCTCGTCGAGAAAGCTCTCGTAGAAGCAATCGTTCATCGAGTGCCCCACAGAGCGCCAGAACGCGATGGACACGGGGTGTACGACCTTGGTGAAGGTCATGCGCCGGTTGGCGATGGCATAGGGCTTCTCGACGATCCCCTCCACGGCGGACGGGTCGATCGGGGTCTGCGTGAGCGCGCCGAAATAGCGGCCGATCGGTCCCTCGCCGACCGTGCGAACCTCGATCGCCGTGGGCCGTCCTGCCGGGTCCAGCGCCGCGCGGAAGCGGCTGAAGCTGAGTGGCCGCAGCGCGTCGCGGCTGAACTCCTCCTCCCGCGACCACAACACCTTCACCGGACGGCCGGTCGCCTTGGCGAGCAGGATCGCCTGCGGGAAGGGATTGCCGGCGTCGTAGGTGAAATGCCGGCCGAAGAAGCCGCCCAGCATGGGCGAATGAATACGCACTTTTTCGGCTTCTAGCCCGGCGACCTTGGCCGAGATGGACTGGAACAACTCGGGCATCTGGTTCGGCAGCCAGACGTCCAGCGTGCCGTCGCCGTTGAACCGGGCGATCGCCGAGGGCGGCTCGAGCTGCGCGTGGGCGAGATAAGGCGCCTGATACTCCGCTTCGATCACCTTGGCGGCTCGCGTGAAGGCGGCGACCGTGTCTCCTTCCGCCTCCGCGACATGTCCCTCTTCGGAGGATGTCGTCAGCGCCGCCGCGAACCCGGCGGAGGAGAAATCGGCCGCGACCGTGTCGATGCCGGTGGGCTTCGGCTCGCTCCAACGAACCGCCACTGCCTCGATCGCCTTGCGGGCGCGCCACCAACTATCGGCGGTGACCGCGACGGCGCCGGGCAGACGGTGGACCGAATGCACGCCCGGCATCGCACGGATGTCCGCTTCGTTGTCGATGCCGACCGGCTCCGTGCCGAAATGCGGCGCGTGCGCGACGGCGGCGTAGAGCATGTTGTCGACCTTCTGATCGATCGCGTAGACGGCGCGGCCGGTCGACTTGTCCCTAACGTCTAGCCGCGCGACGGGCTGACCGATGTAGCGGAACGTCTTCGGATCGCGCAGCGCCGCGCTCTCGTTCGGCTTTAATTGCATCGCGTCAGAGGCGAGGTCGCCATACGGCAGTGTGCGGCCAGATCGTTGATGCACGACCACGCCGTCCCTGGTGGTGAGCTCGGTGTCCTGCACCTTGAGCCGTGCGGCCGCCGCGCGGATGAGCATGTCGCGAGCCGTCGCCCCGAGCTGGCGCATGACGGCGTAGCTCGACCGGGTCGAGAAGCTGCCGCCGGTCATGCGAATGCCGTTCACCACGGCGTAGTCCGGACCCGGCGGGGCACACTCGACCGCGAAGCGCGCCGGGTTCACGTCGAGTTCTTCCCCGACGATCTGGGCCATGCCGGTCGCGATACCCTGCCCGCCCTCGACGAAGGGTGACAAGAACCGAACGGTGCCGTCTGCCCGGATCTCGAGGAAAGCCGGAACCCTGGTGCCGGGCTTCGGCGCGATAGCGCCCGCGCCTTCCGCCGGCCCTTGTGTTTGGGCGCGGACGCCGCGGCCCGGGAGCGCCACGCTCAGGATCAATGCGCCCGTCGCGGCACCGAGGACCCGGCGGCGCGAGATGCTGGCGATGTCGGTCATGCCCGGCCTCACGCGGCGGCCTGTCGCACGGCGGCAGCGATGGCGTTATAGGTGCCGCATCGGCACAGATTGCTCATCGCGTCGGCGATGTCGGCATCACCGGGCTTCGGTGTCGCGCGGAGCAGCGCCACCGCCGCCATCACCTGACCCGATTGACAGTAGCCGCATTGCGGCACCTGCTTGCCGACCCAGGCCTCAACCACCCTGCGTCCGACGGCGTCCGCCTCCACCGCTTCGATCGTCTCGATCTTGCCCCCGCCGATCGAGTCCAGCGTGACCTGGCAGGACCGCATCGCTTGGCCGTCGACCAACACGGTGCACGCACCGCACTGGGCAATCCCGCAGCCGTACTTCGTGCCGGTCATGCCGAGCGTGTCGCGCAGCACCCAGAGCAGCGGGGTTTCGGGCTCGGCCTCGACCCGGCGGACTTGGCCATTCACGAAAATTTCGAACATGCAACGCTCCTGACAGGCCTCGCCTTTTAAGGGGCAGCGCCGAATGCCGGCAGGACGTAGATGCCTCGTTTCGAGCCAGGCCGCTTGCCGGGACCGTGTCGCTGCGTGATGTTGCGCGACATGCAACGAAACCGACGATCATGACGATGTCCCGCCGGATCGGCCTTGTGGTCTGTCCCGACTTCGACTTCATGGGCCTGGCCGTGACGTCACCCTTCGTGGTGGCGAACGGCGCGACGGGCGAGAAGCTCTACGATGTCCGCCTTCTCTCCGAGAGCGGCGGCCAGGTCCGCGCCGGCATCGGGACCGAAGTGACGACCGAGCCGCTCGACGATCCCGCGGCGTTCGACACGATCCTGGTCGCCGCCGGGATCAGTATTCCGAAGGCGACGCCGCTTATGACGGCCTTCCTGCAGAGTGCCGAAAGCTCGACCCGGCGGGTCGCCGGGCTATGCTTGGGCGCATTCATCCTAGCTCAAGCAGGCCTCCTCGACGGTCGGCGTGCGACGACGCATTGGCGCTACGCCCAGCAATTTCGGGAGCGGCACCCCAAATGCAAGCTGGACGTGGACAGCATCTACATCGCCGACGACAACGTCTGGACCTCGGCAGGCATGGCTGCGGTCATCGACCTCGCGGTCGGGATGGTTGAGCGTGATCACGGTCGAGCGCTTGCTCACCGCGTGGCACGGGGGCTCGTGATGGAACGCCGTCGAGCGGGCGGCCAGGCACAGCACTCGGCGATGCTCGATCTCGATCCCTCGACGGATCGCATTCAAGGGGTCCTGATGTATGCGAGACGCAATCTGCGGTTGCCACTGACGACAGACGATCTGGCGGCCGTTGCTTGCCTAAGCCCGCGCCAGTTCACCCGACTGTTCCGGGAAGAAACTGGGACGTCGCCGGCCAAAGCGATCGAAAAAATCCGTCTTGAAGCCGCCAAGCTGATGTTGGAGCAGAGTCGGTTGCCGATCGAAGACGTCGCCCGGGAGGCCGGCTTTGCCAACCGCGAGCGGATGCGGCGCTCCTTTTTACGTGCTCATGGAACAGTTCCGCGCACTATCCGCAACACCGCAGGACCATTGGCGGTCGCATGATGAATAAACTTGCCGCAGGAGAGTGGGTCGCAAAATTAGCAAGATTTGCACCACTGACAGAAACCCGCGTGCTGTGGCCTTCAAGGATATCTGACGGGGTTTCTGTAACGCATGTCAACGGTGAGAACAGGTGCACAGCAGGTTCAACGACGGCGTGACAAGCTCCGCGCTGCCGGGCTGCGGCCGGTGCTGAGTTGGGTGCCGGACACCAGGGCGGCCGGTTTCGCTGAAGAATGTGCCCGTAAGGCTGGCCCGATTCGTGACGCTGCGCAGGGCTGTGCCACTGACGACGAGGCTTGGTCCACGATATCCGACCCGACCGGCTGGACGGGGTGAGAAGCGGTGACCTGGTAACGGTGGCTCTCCAGAGTGAGCAGGGTAAGCCTCGGCCAGCGCTGGTGGTGCAGTCCGACCTATTCAGCGAACTTTCGGTCGTGACCGTCCTGCCGATCACCAGCACGCTCGTTGACGCCCCCCCCCTGCTGCGGGTCACGGTTGAACCGAGTTCGCAAGACGGCCTGAGCAAGCCATTCCAGATCATGATCGACAAGTCGCAGACTCCACCCCGGGGCTAATTAGGCGGTGTGATCAGGCATCTCGATGACGCGATCTTGCTGACAGTCAACCGCGCCCTGGCCGTCTTTTTTGGTCTGGTGTGACCGAGACAAACTGAGGACTTTCGACATCTAGCCGCAAGGATGCGAGTGCAGGCGAGACATGGTCATACCCGCTGAAGCCAACCTTTCCGCCGCCATGAGATCTGAACTTCGAAACTAGCCGTGATATAGTCCTGCACCGCGCGCCCGACTGCGGACGATCGCCACCAACATATCAAGCGTTGGAGTAGCCACACCGTGCGCACGCGCCATCTCGAGCGGAACTGTATAAAGCGCGTCGATTTCCATCGGCCGGCCTAGTTCGTAATCCTGCAGAATGCTCGTCTTGTGGTGTGACGCGCTGCCGATGCAAATTTGCGCGTCTGCATTCGGCTCTACAGTGCAGCCCATGGCAGCTGCGATTGCGGCGCCCTCGGCGACGATGGCCCGCGTGACCTGGCGGCAGCCCTCTTCGGTGAAGAACACCGGCCCTGTGGTCCCCGTCAGCACACCGAGCAATCCAATCCCGAGATTGAGCAACAGCTTGGACCAGATCGTGTCTCGGATCCGCTCGGACGTCACACCTTCCATGCCGCCTGCGGTCAGCAGCGCGGCAAACTCGAGGATGGGCGGCGAGACAGTGCCGTCCGGAGCGCCGATGACGAGGCGACTGTGCTTGGCTTCGACCAGGATTTCGCCTGGAGCCGTCACGGTGCAGGGTGTGTAGACGACACCCGCAACCGCCCGCTCCAGCCCGATGGCTCGGCTCAACGCACCGCCGGGATCAAGACGCTCGATCCGTTGATCACCAACACCGTGGTAGAACCAAGGAATGCCGTTCATCGCGAACACCACCGGTGTGGTCGGTCCGAGGAGCGGCCCAATCGCGGCCGCGACTGCAGGCAACGCCGGTGCTTTCACGGTAACGAGCACCACGTCCTGCGGGCCCAACTCGGACGGCTCGGCACTGGCCCGTACGGCGGCGACGATCTCCTCGTCGGGCGTGGACACGCGCAGCCCGCGATCTTGGATCGCGGCCAAATGCGCGCCGCGCGCTACGACCGAAACGTCACCACCTCCCTTATGGAGACGGGCTGCGAAATGACCACCGACGGCACCGGCGCCGAACACGCAAATTTTCATTTCGTTGCCACGCGATAAGCTCCCGATCCGACCAACGGCTACGCCGCAGTATATGAGCACCGCGACCGCTTTCACAAAACGAGGATGTTGCACAACGCTTGTCCGCTTACGGGAGCCACCGACGCTGCCCCATTGGCTCATTGCTTCCGCGTCCCAGTCGAAGCCGGAGCCCTGGCCGGCGACGCGCGCATCCACCACGTGCCGCCGCTCGTCACCCGTGGCGTCGCCGAAGCGCGCGCCATCGCGGTCGAACTCGGCGACGTAGGCCGACACGCCGCCCTTGTCGAAGAGCTGCCGCTCGGCCCGCAGGATGCTGAACCGGAAATGACGGCTGTCGCGGTCGTCGAATGCGGCCCGGCTGGCGTACTGCACCGGCCGGCTGACGAAGCCCAGCACGCGCCAGGGCCCCTGCTCCCAGTCGCCCCAGACGGCATCGAAGGATTGCCGCACGTTGGGACCGTCGCGGGAGGAGATGAACCGCTGCAGGTCGAACTGGAAGTCCTGCCGCCCGATGCGCGCCTTGATCACGGCCGGGCCGAGCGTGCCGGTGTATTCGGCGAAGGCGAGGCGCAAATCCACTCTGTTCTCGTCCGCCGAACCGATCACCCGCTTGGCGAAGGCGCGCGCATCCTCCAGCTGGATGAAGCCGCGCCAATGCTCGTCCAGATGCAGGTCGGCATGCACCTGCGCCCGCTGCAGCAGGTAGGAATCCTGCCGGTTCGCAGCATTGCTGCCGACGCCAAAGCCAGGCGCGGCGTTGATCTCCCAACGCTCGCGCATCGTAACGCCGAACGACAGATAGCTCTTCGGGTCGGCGTCGGAGAGCGGGATGTATTTGAGCCCATCCAACGGCTCGGTACGCAGGACCGGGTCGACCAGAGCGGACCAGTCTTCCGTCCAGCGGTTGGTGGCGATGCCCGGGCGTACGGCAGGGGCCGCGACTGAATCCACCGTGGGAGGGTTGGCCGCCGCATCCACGGCTCCGGTGGGTTGCGCCGTGGCAAGGCCGGGCAACAGCAGCACGGAAGCGGCCAGTGGTAGCCAAACCCGCACCTGCGATACCTAGCGTCCGGCCATGGCGTGGATCTCGGCAATGTAGCCGCCTGGAAACATCACCATTGCCGCCACTCTGCCCGAGCCGCGAACGTGTTGCACGAGCACGCTGGCCCCCGACGCCGTGGCCTTGCCCAGCGTGGCCTCGAGGTCGGCAACCTCGTAGCCGGTCATCTCGCGGCCATACGGGTACGGAAGGTGCCCGTCCGTGACGATCGCCACCATCTTGCCGAAATCGGACAGCAGGCTCACGCGGCGAAAATCGGCGCCCGGCCGGCCGATCTCATCCCCTGCCACCTTCTTATCGTCGGCGATGACCTTGCCGCCAGAGAAGGCGAGGAATGATTTGACGAAGGCGTCGATGCGGTCGGGCGACAGATAGACCCGGTTCTCCGGCACAGTCTGGAACGGGGCGTAATTCGGCACCGTCCTGTGCCAGTAGAGCTGCATGTTCACCCCACCCGGCCATTGCACCACGGCGTCGCGGCCGATCGGGTCCGGAAAGGTGGCAACCTGCACGTCCGCCCCGGCTTGGCGCGCGGCGGCGACCGCGGCGTCCATGTCGCGGACCAGATAGCCGGTGCGTTCGGCCCCGAACGGGTACGGGATGCCCGTGGTGAAGCCGAATACGGACACGGTGCCGACCGGGGTCTGGACCAGCTGCGAGCTGGTGGAGGACGGGGTCGGGGTGACGGTCACTGTAACCTGCCTGGTGCTCTGGCCACCGAAGGTCGCGGCGAAGCTCTGCACGAAGCGGTCCACGTCGACGGGCGCCACGTAGACATGGGTGGTGTCGTATTGCGGCCCCACTGCCGGACCGGGCTCTCGGGCCAAAGCGGGCGCCGTGGCGAGGATCGTGCAGCAGATCAGCATGGCGAGGCGAGTCATCGAGGTCTCCATCGACCGAGAGAGCGTCAGAACGACCAGCAGGAGCAGCCGAGCGCGCCCCAGAAGCCGCGGTCGCGACCAACCGGCGTATCGGCGGCCCAGGCCCTGGCGTGTTCGTGTCCGTGCACGCCGCAGGCGCTGTTGCAGCAACGGGCCATCGGCACCGGGCGCTCGGCCGGCGTACGGTCGTGGTAGCCGCCGAAGCTGCGGACCGGCGACCAATCCGGCATCGCGGGCGGCATCGGCGGGGCCAGATTGGCGTAGTCTGCGGCGCCGTGTACCACCTTGCCGCCGACCATCGTCAGGACGGAGGTGATGTCCTGGATGTCGTCGCCGGGCACGTCGAAATAGTCGCGATCCAGCACGGCCAGGTAGGCGAGCTGGCCCACGGCGATGCGTCCCTTGCGGCCTTCCTCGTTGGAGAACCAGGTCACGTTCTCCGTCCACATCCGCAGCGCCGTGTCTCGGTCCAGCGTGTTGCGCTCCGGCGTGATCTGCAGCCCGCCCAGCGTCTTGCCAGTGACCATCCAGTAGAGCGATACCCACGGATTGTAGGAGGCAACCCTGGTCGCATCGGTCCCGGCCGAGACCGTGACCCCCATCTCCAGCATCTTGGCGATTGGTGGCGTGGCCTCCGCAGCACGAGCACCGTAACGCTCGACGAAATACTCGCCCTGGTAAGCCATGCGGTGCTGCACGGCCACGCCGCCGCCGAGGTAGGCGATGCGCTCCAAATTGCGTTCAGTCACGGTCTCGGCGTGGTCGAAGAACCAGTTCAGCCCGGCGAGCGGGATCTCGCGATCAACTTTCTCGAACACGTCGAGCGCGCGCCCGATCGTCTCGTCGTACGTGGCGTGCATTCGCCACGGCCAGCGGTTCTGCGCCAGCACGCGAACCACGCCCTCCAACTCCGGCTCCATCTCAGGCGGCATCTCCGGGCGCTCGACCCGGAAGTCCTCGAAGTCAGCGGCGGAAAACACCAGCATCTCGCCGGCACCGTTCAGCCGGAAGTAGTCGTCGCCCTGCTGGTAGGTGTTGTTCGCCGTCCAGTTCAGGAAGTCGTCACGCTCTTGCTTGGGCTTTCGAGTGAATAGGTTGTAAGCGATGCGCACTGTCAGCTGGTCGTCGGCCGCGAGCTTCTGGATGACCTGTTAGTCGTCCGGATAGTTCTGGAATCCGCCGCCGGCATCGATCGCGCCGGTGACGCCGAGGCGGTTGAGGTCGCGCAGGAAATGCCGGGTCGAATTGAGCTGGTAATCCGGCGGCAGCTTCGGCCCTTTGGCCAGCGTGGCGTACAGGATGCCGGCATTGGGCTTGGCCAGTAGCAGCCCAGTGGGCGTGCCGTCAGGCGCGCGCTGGATCTCGCCGCCCGGCGGGTTCGGGGTGTCCTTGCCGTAGCCCACCACGCGCAGGGCGGCGGCGTTCAGCAAGGCGCGGTCGTATAGATGCAGGATGAACACCGGCGTGTCCGGGCTGATCGCGTTGATCTCGTCCAGGGTCGGCAGGCGCTTCTCGGCGAACTGGTGCTCGGTGAAGCCGCCCACGATCCGCACCCATTGCGGCGGTGGGGTGATCGCCACCTGCCGCTTCAGCATGGCCATCGCGTCGGCCAGCGAGCGCACCCCGTCCCAGCGCAGTTCCATGTTGAAATTCAGCCCACCGCGGATGACGTGCAGGTGGTTGTCGATCAGCCCGGGGATCAGCCGCTTGCCGCCGAGATCGATCACCGCCGTGTCGGACCCCTTGCTGGCCATGATCTCCGCCAGGTCGCCCACGGCGGAGAAGCGGCCGCCGGTGATGGCGACGGCCTCGGGCGCCGGGTTGCCGCGGTCCAGCGTGGTGATGTGGCCGCCGTGCAGGATCAGGTCGGGTGCGGTCATTTCCGGTCTTCCTCGGTCGAGTTGTGGCCCGGCAAGCGGCCGAACACGTGGTCGCTGCATTGCCGGAGCGTGGTGGCCGCCGCGGCCGGCGAGGTGCTGAAAGCCTGGCGGAGCAGCGGGATCGCCTGCTCCCCCGCCAGGATGCCTAGCAGGCCGACCAGGGCGATCATCGGCGGCGCCGGCGACCGCACCTGGAGCAGCGAGTAGATGGCGCCGATCAGCAGCCCGGCCGCTAGGGAGATGACATAGGCTTGCATGCCGGGCTCTCGTTTCCGTTCAGCCGTTATGCGTGCCGTACATCGTCTTGGCGTAGGTGATGCCGAGGCCGTAGGCGCCGCCCACCTTCTGCGCGATGCCGGTGGTCATCGCGTAGGTCTCGGTGCGGGCCCAGTCGCGCTGCAGTTCCAGCATGTATTGCAGCGACGTCATCGGCCGCGCGCCGGCCTGGATCACCCGTTCCACCGCCCGCTCGTGCGCCTCGGTCGAGACGTCGCCGCAGGCGTCGGCGATGAAATAGACCTCGAAGCCTTGGTCCAGCGCCGACAGCGCCGGGCCGACGATGCAGACCGACGTCCACAGGCCGGACAGCACGATGCGGTCCTTGCCGATGCGATTCACCTCCTCGATAAGCTTGGCGTCTTCCCAGCTGTTCATCGAGCTGCGCTCGAACATCGCCTGTCCCGGGAACGCCTCGGTGATCTCGGTGTACATCGGCCCGGAGAAGGACTTGGTTTCGACCGTGGTCAGGATGGTGGAGACCTTGAAGCCGGCGGCGGCTTGGGCCACCAGGGCCGCGTTGTTGCGCAGCATGATCGCGTCGATCGACTTGGTCGCGAACGTCATCTGCGATTGGAAGTCAATCATCAGCAGGGTGTGATCGCCGGGCGTGAGCAGGCCCTTGCCGGGCGTGGGCGTGGCGGTGATGGCCATGGTGTTGTTCCTTTGGTGGGGATGGGATGGAGCGGCCGGGTTCAGCCGCGGACGAACTCGAGCAGGTCGGTGTTCAGCCGGTCGCGGCAGATGTCCGGCACGGCATGGGGCGCGCCGGGGTAGACTTTCAGGGTGGCGTTGGGCGCCATCTGGGCCGAGCGCTTGCCGGTCGCGGCGAACGGCACGACGTGGTCGGCGTCACCGTGGATGACCAGCACGGGCATGGTGAGCGAGCGCAGCGCGGGCTCGAAGTCGGTTTCCGAAAAGGCCTCGACGCAATCGTGGATCGCGGGAAGGCCGGCCATCATCCCCTGCGCCCAGAAGGTATCCTTCATGCCCTGGCTGACGGCGGCCCCGGGCAGGTCCGCCCCGAAGAAGGTCGGCGCGAAGTCCTGGAATAGCTGCGAACGGTCCTTGAGGATGCTGGCCCGCAGCCCGTCGAGAACGGCGATCGGTACGCCATCCGGGTTGTCCGGCCCTTGCACCATCTTGGGCGCCACGGCGCTGACCAGCACGACGCCGCGCACCCGCGCCGCGCCGAGCCGGGACGCGGCCAGCGCCGCCTCGCCGCCGCCGGTGGAGTGGCCCACCAGCACCGCCTCGTGCAGGTCTAGGTGCTCGATCAGCTGCACCAAGTCGTCGGCGTAGGTGTGCATGTCGTTGCCGCCGAGCGTTTGGGTCGAGCGGCCGTGCCCGCGCCGATCATGGGCGATCGTGCGGAAGCCGTGCAGCGCCAGGTGGCGCATCTGCGACTCCCAGGCATCGGCATTCAGCGGCCAGCCGTGGCTGAACACGACAGGGCGACCGCTGCCCCAATCCTTGTAGAAGATGTCAGTGGCATCCTTGGTGGTGAACATTGTCATGCGTGCGTCCTTCTGGATCAGCCAGGCCAGTCGGCCATTGCATTTTACGCCGGTTAGATGAGCGGAATGCCCGATCAGGTATTGCATGAGTGCAATACTCTGCCGGCCAAACATCTAGGCCCGCGCCGCCGGCCAGGATTGGCTGCAACTGCTCAAACTTGGAGAATCCTGCTGTCTCGACGCCGCTGGCGGGGCATCCATACCAAAGGATAAGTCTGCCTACCTTTGGTCGCACGGCGGCAGCCCATTGCATGATTGAGCCGCTGGTCGCGCCGGAGCCATGCTGCCAGCCGCTCAACCCGGGCAGGAGGCAAGGGCAGGAATGCCGCTGGAAATGCAGGCCGTGGACAGTGAGGCAAGAGAGGCCGTGTCACCGCTACCGAACCATCGCTGGCTGGCCTCCTGGACCACGGCGCCGATGCTGCTGGCCCCGCGCTGCCCGATCGAGACCGGGGTGCTGGCGCGCTGGCAAATGGAAAGGCTGGCCCGGCACGTCGAGGCCAACCTGGAAGCCAAGCTGTCGCAGGCCAGCTTAGCCGCCGAGGTCCGCCTCAGCGTCAGTCACTTCGCCCGCGCCTTCCATCGCAGTTTCGGCCTCACGCCGCACCGCTACATCAGGGCACGGCGCATGGATCGGGCCCGGGCGCTGTTGGTCTCTCCGCGCCGGAAGCTGAGCGAGATCGCCCTGGCGTGCGGCCTGTCGGACCAAGCGCACCTCTCCCGGCTGTTCAAGCAGGATACCGGGTTGACCCCGAGCCAGTGGCGCCGGCAACACGCGGAGTGCGTCTGAGGCGACCCATACCAAAGCATCATTGCTTAATGCGGCCATACAGGCTCCATCTCGGAGTATGGAGGCGGCGATGATCGATCAACCGGGCGACGCTAGGAATTGAAGGCGGCCTATTCAGCGTGGCCGACCAGCCTGCCCAGCGGCAAGTCGGGACCGGTGGACATCCCACAGCCTCATTGGGCGGAAGCCGGAGGACCCGAGCCGACACCGGCGCTGCTGCGGGACGCCGGCAATGCCCTGCTCCTGTCAGCGCCGGCCGGAATCGTCCTGGCCATCACGGCTGCCTTGCCACCGGTGTCGCACTGGATCGCCTGCCTGATCGGTGCCGCCGGGGTGGGGGCCGCGTTCCTGCTGCTGTTCCGGCTTCGCCGCGCGATCCGCCTGGCGAGGCGGCGGTCGAGAGTCAATTTCGAGCGGGCCGGGATCTCCATGTGGCTCGAAGATTGGAGCGCCGTGGCGCAAGCGTTGATGGCGCTCCGCCGGGCGGGAGTAGGCGACGTGCGGGCGCATTATGCCGCACGTCCGGACGAGATCCGCACCCTGCGTCGCGCCGTGCTGATCCGCGACGTCAACACGTTCGCGGTCGAGTTGATGGGCGTGTCCGATAAATCGGCCCTGGTCGGCAGCCTGGACCGCATCCTGCCCGACACGGACGACACCTTTCTGCAATGGTTGGTCGCGTTCGCCAACGGCGACCGCTTCTACCGATCTGAGGCGCACATCACGCGGCCGGACGGCAGCTATGTGGACTGCCTGTTCACGGCCGCACTGCCGACGACCATCGCCGGGTTCGCCGATATCATCGTGACCGCCATCGACGTGTCGGAATACAGGGCGGCGCAGTCCCGCTTCGTGGCGGCGGAGGCCGAGGCGGCGCGGGCTTCGCGTGCCGCAACGCTGGGCGCACTGACGGCATCGATTACGCATGAAATCAACTCGCCCCTTGCCGCGATCGTGTCCAATGCCGAGGCGTCGATCCGTTGGCTGCGGCGACCCGAGCCCGACCTGGATGAAGCGGACAGCGCTATCACGCACGTCGTCGCGGATGCGACCCGGGCGCGCGACGTGGTGGCACGGTTGCGGACGTTCCTGGTCAGCACACCGAAACCGACAACGACCATCGATCTCGCCGACACAGTTCGCACGGCGCTGCAGATCGTGTCCCGCGACATGCGGACGAACGGCGTCTGCGTCCAGTTCGACGCCGACGAAGCCCTGCCGCCCGTGCTGGCCGATTCCGTGCAGGTGCAGCAGATCATGATCAATCTCGTCAACAACGCGGCCGACGCCATGGCGGGTTACCCGGCGCCCAGAGACCTGATGGTGACGCTGGCCAAGGTCGCCGAGGGTGTCGAACTGGAGGTGTCGGACAAGGGCGCAGGCATCGAGAGCGAGGATCTCGTCCGCATCTTCAACCCGTTCTTCTCGACCAAGCCGGACGGGATGGGCATGGGGCTCGCCATCTGCCGCACCTACGCCGAGGCGTTTGGCGGCCGCATCTGGGCCACCAGCTTTGTCGGAGGCGGTACGACCATGCACGTCCTGATCCCGGCCATGGGAGATGGAAGATGAGCGCCACCATCGCCATCGTCGACGACGACGCTGCCATCCGGAACGCGCTCTCCAGTCTGCTGCGCTCCATGGGGTATGCCGCCCGGCTATTCCCGACTGCCGACGCTTTCCTGGCCGATGAAAGCCAGCCGCCCCCCGACTGCGTTCTGACGGACGTGCAGATGCCGGGCATGAACGGGTTGCAGCTCCAGGCGGAAATCCGCCGCCGCAGGCCCGATCTGCCGGTCATCGTGATCACGGCGTTCCCGAGCGAGGCGATGCGGGACCAAGCCCTCGCCGCCGGCGCCCGGCATTTCCTGAACAAGCCGGTGTCGGCTGAAACCGTGGCAAGCTGCATCCAGCAGGCACTGGCCCGGCCCGAAACGCTGCCATGAGCCACACATCGGTTCTGCGCGCGAGCACCCACCGTGGCATCCTGGCCACCGCGACGTCGTGGATGATGCGCACAGGGATGCCGCCGGCCACCCTATTGCTGTTGCTGGTGCTGGCGGTTTGCGCGCCCGCAGACCTGCTGTTGCTGCGCAACGGCGCTGACGAGGCGGCCTGGGCCGTCATGATCGCCGGCGTCGGCTGCGCCCTCGCGCTCGCCTTCAGCATCATCCGAGCGGAGCGGGGCCGCCACGCGAAGGTGCTGGAGGCCGAGCGCCTGCACGCCGACGCTTTCCAATACGCCTGCACCTCCATATGGGTGGAGGACTGGACGGAGGTGGGCCGGGCACTGTCGGCGCTCCGCGGCTCTGGCCTCGACCCGGCCGGCTATTTCGCGGCCAACCCGATCCTGGTGCGGCAGCTGCACGAAAGCGTCCGCATCGTGGACGTCAACGACAGCACGGTCGAGCTGATGGGCGTTGGCGAGCGCGCTGCGCTGATCGGCCGGCTCAAGGACGTGATACCCGCCTCCGTGCACACCTTCGACGCGTGGCTTGGCGCCTTGGCTCGGGGAGACCGGGCCTACCGTGCCGAGAGCCTCGTGCAGCGCCCTGACGGCACCGCGCGTGACTGCCTGGTCATGGCCGCCCTGCCGACGGACGCGGAAGGCTTCTCCCGCCTGCTGGTCAGTGTGTTCGATGTGACTGACTACAAGGCTGACCAAGCCCGCCTGGTCCGGGCGGAGCGGGAGGTGGCGCGGGCGTCCCGCCTGCTCACCGTGGGCGTGCTGACCGGGTCGATCGCACACGAGGTCAACAACCCGCTTGCCGCCGCCATCACTAGCGCCGAAGCGGCGTTGCGCTGGCTCGGGCGCCGCGAGCCCGACCTCGGCGAGGCTGTGGCCGCCATTGAGGGAGGCATTACGGCGGCCAGGCGCGCGCAGGACGTGGTGGACCGGACCCGGCGGCTCGTCACCCGCGAGAGACTGGACACGCAGGCGCTGGACGCGACGGCAACGCTCGGAGCCGCTGTCGCGGTCATGGCCCGCGAGCTGAACGATGGCCGGGTCATCGTCAGCACGACGGTCCGGCCGGGACTGCCGCGGATGCAGGCTGATCCGGTGCAGGTGCAGCAGGTGCTGATCAACCTGCTGCAGAACGCCGTGCGGGCGATGCGGGCAGAGGGCGAACGGCTCGTCACCCTGGAGGCCTCACCCCATGCAGAGGGCGTCTGCGTCCGGGTCGGGGACAATGGGATCGGAATCCCGCCCGACATCCGGGACCACCTGTTCGAGCCGTTCGCGACCACGCGGCCGGACGGCATGGGACTGGGCCTCGCGGTATGCAAAGCCTGCGTGGAAGTCCATGGCGGCCGGCTGTGGGTCGAGGACGTGCCGGGCCAGTCCGGCACCACGTTCTGCTTCACGCTGCCGGCAGCTTACGCGTGAGCGCCGACAGGGCGGTTCACGTGGTCGACGACGACGCATCCATCCGCGCCGCGCTGCTGAGCCTTCTGCGGTCAGTCGACATCGACGCCCACGCCTTTGCCGGGGTGGATGAGTTCCTGGCGGCCTTTCAGGTGGACCGGACCGGTTGCCTGGTGCTGGACGTGCGGTTGCCGGGCATGAGCGGATTGGAATTCCAGGAACAACTGGCCCGCCTTGGCATCGCCATCCCCGTGGTGATGATGACCGGCTATGGTGACATCCCCATGTCGGTTCGCGCCATGAAGGCGGGTGCCGTGGACTTCCTGCCCAAGCCGTTCCGGGATCAGGACATGCTGGACGCGGTGTGCGCGGCCCTTGCCCGCGACGAGGCACGGCGGCACGTCGCACGAGGTCTGGCGGTGCTGCACGCACGATGGAGCGGCCTTTCCCCGCGCGAACGCGAAGTGATGGCGCTCGTCGTGGCCGGCCGGCTCAACAAGCAGGCGGCGGGCGAGTTGGGGCTGAGCGAAGTGACGGTGAAGATCCACCGCGGTTCGGTGATGCGCAAGATGCAGGCTGGTTCGCTGCCGGAGCTGGTGCGCATGGCGGAAAGCTTACGCGCGGCAGGCGAAACCAGGCCATGACGGCAGGCGCCGGGAGGCGAGATAGCCGCCCGGCGCCTGCGCGTATTCCGTCCGCGCTGACCGACCGGAACGTCAGCTGGTGGGCGCACCCGCGCCCGGCACCTGGGCCGTAGGTGCCGCAGCAACGGGCAGCTCCGGCAGCGGAATGAACTCCTTGTCGTCGCCGGGCACCGTGGCGAACCGTCCGGCCTTCCAGTCGGCCTTGGCCTGCTGGATCCGCTCGCGGGAGGAGGAGACGAAGTTCCAGAACAGGTGCCGCGGCCCGTCCATCACCGCGCCGCCGAGCAGCAGCAGGCGCGCGCCCTGCGGCCCCGCGCGCAGCGACACGTGATCCTTGGCGCGGAACAGCAGCATGCGCCCGGCCTCGAACACGGTGCCAGCCACCTCCACGCTGCCCGCAACCAGGTAGGCCGCACGCTCCTCGTGTTCGGCTGGCATTGGAACCACGGCGCCGGGCAGCAACGCGGCGTCGGCATAGAACAACTCCGACGGTGTCCGCACGGGTGCGCGCAGGCCCCAGCCATGGCCCGCGACCAGGCGCAGCCGCAGCCCGGCCTCATCCACGAGAGGTAACTCGGCAGCTGCGTGATGAGCGAAGTCGGGGGCGGTCTCCTCGTGGGATTTCGGCAGCGCCACCCAGGACTGGATGCCGAACAGGCGGTTGCCGTGCGCCCGAGACGCGGTGGCGGTCCGCTCGGAATGTGTGATGCCGCGGCCGGCGGTCATCCAATTCACGTCGCCCGGCGCGATGGAAAGATCGGTGCCCAGGCTGTCGCGGTGCTGGATGGCGCCGTCAAACAGGTAGGTGACGGTGGACAGCCCGATATGCGGGTGCGGCCGGACGTCCAGCCCCCGCCCGGTGAGGAACTCGCCCGGTCCCATCTGGTCGAAGAAGATGAACGGCCCGACCATCTGCCGCTGCGTGGCGGGCAAAGCGCGCCGCACCTCGAAGCCGCCGATGTCGTGGGCGCGGGGCAGGATCACATCCTCCATGCAGGGGGGCATGGTATTGGTCGGGCAGGTTTCGACGCTCATCGCAGGGTCTCCTCGGTCAGCCAAGTGGATGCCTTCGCCACGTCCATGTCCGTCAGCCCGTGGCCGGCCGGCAGTGCCACCGCAGTAACGACCGCGCCGGCATCGGACAATTCCGACACCAGCCGCGCCGCCGTGACAGGTGGAGCGATCGGGTCCGCCAGGCCGGACAGGGCCAGCACGGGCGTTCCGGGTATGCGCAGGCCCGGTGGCTGCCGCAGCGGCGGCATGGCGCGGATCAGCACCGCCGCCCGCAGCACGCCGGGGTGCAGCAGCAGCAGGGCGGCGGCGATGTTCGCGCCATTGGAGAAGCCGACCGCCACCGGCGCCGCCAACCCGTGCAGCGCCCTAGCACCCTCCACGAAGCGCACCAGCTCCGCAGCCCGGCGGCCAAGGTCCTCCTCGTCGAATACCCCCTCCCGCAGCCGGCGGAAGAACCGTGCCGCGCCGTTTTCGTCGACCGCGCCGCGTGGCGAGAGCAGGGCGGCGCCGGGCGAGAGCGCATGGCCGAGCGGCAGCAGGTCGTGCTCGTCGCCACCTGTTCCGTGCAGCATCAGCAAGGGGGTGGCGCCCGTATCGGTGGGCGGGACGAAGCGGTATCGAAGTGGAAGGCCGTTCACGTCGTTCATGGCATGGTCCCCGATACGCCCGGGCCGGCTGGCCCAGGGCATCCGTGGCGGGTTAAGTCAGGCGAGCGTGGGTAATGCCGCCTCAATGGCGGGACGATGCGGCTGGAGGAAGCGCGGTAGCTTCAGCGCGCGCCCCAGCTCCGTCTCCGGCTCGTCGACGGCGAAGCCCGGTGCGTCCGTGGCGATCTCGAAAAGCACGCCGCCGGGACTGCGAAAGTAGACGGAGCGGAAGTAATCGCGGTCCCTCTGCTCGGTCGCATGCAGGCCGTGGTTCCGGGCCAGCCTGACAACCATGGCCATCTGGTCGGCGTCGTCCGCCGCGCGAAAGGCCAGGTGGTGCACGGAGCCCCGTCCTTGCCTCGCTGGCAGGAAGCCGCCAACAGCGTGGATGTCGACCACCCCGCCCAAGGCGACCCCCGGGGCGCGGTAGCGCGTGGTGTTGCCCTCGCTCTCGTCGGCTACGAAGCCGAACACGTCCGTCAGCACCGCGGCGGTGGCACTCGCATCATCCAGCAGCAGGCGCACGCCATGGAGGCCCCGGATGGCGTGGGCGACGGAGATATCGCCGCCAGCCCAGGCGGGATCGCCCTCAATGCCGGGCACCCCGACTAGGGCCAGGCGGAGGCCGTCCGGGTCATGGAAGTTCAGCACGGTGTCGGCGAAGCGCTCGGTCCGCACGACGCCGAACGGCAGCAGGCGGGCGGTCCAGAAGCCGATGGCGGACAACGGCACACGGAAACTGGTCTCGTCCTGCTCGCCTACACCGCTCCGTGCGGCGGGCGCGCCGGACCACGGGAAGAACGTCATGATGGTGCCGGGAGTGCCGGCCGCGTCGCCGAAATACAGGTGGTAGGCGCCGGGGTCGTCGAAGTTCACGGTCTTCTTGACGAGCCGCAGGCCCAGGGTGCGGGTGAAGAAGTCCAGATTGCGCCGGGCCTCGCCGGCGATGGCGGTGACGTGGTGGATGGCGTGGATGCTCATGGGTGCCTCCTGCCGGGGCGGCATGGGTGCCGTTCCGTGTCGCAATACGTAGATGGCCCGAACCGCCATTGCGATTGCAGTGATGCAATGCGAGAGTTGCTTGAACGAAACGGGATACGACCGTGGCACACAGACTAAAAGAGCGCGGGACTGGATCGCGGACACTGCCATGGGGCGACTTGCGCTTGCTGGACGCGGTTGCTCGCGCGCGCAGCTTGCCGGGCGCTGCCGTTCGTCTGGGGATCGACCATTCTACCGTCTTCCGCCGCCTCCGACAGATCGAGGCGGCGTTAGGCGCTCCCATGTTCGAGCGCGGTCCTGCTGGCTACGTGCCGACCCAGGCGGGAGCCGAGATCGTGGCGCTGGCTGCCCGCATCGAGGAGGATCTCTCGGCGGCGCTGCGCCGCGTGTCCGGGCAGGCACCGGTGCCTGCTGGCGAAGTTCGGATTGCCACCAGCGACCTGCTGCTGTTCGAGTTGGTGCTTCCCCTGCTGGAGTCGTTTCGCGCGCAATACCCGTCCATCAAGCTGGACCTCGTCACAGGCAACACCCCACTGAACCTGTCGCGCCGCGACGCGGACGTGGCGATCCGTGCCACGGAGGTGCCGCCGGACACGCTAGTGGGACGCAAGGTGGCGCGCATCGCCTGGGCACCCTACGCTGCCCGCAGCCTGGTAGAGCAGGATGGCGGTGATCGACTGCAAGCCGAGGGACCCTGGGTGGGGTTCGGCGACGCATTGGCTGGGCTTGCGGGAGCAGCCCACCTGCGCGACCTCCCGTCGGAGTGTTTTGCCTGCCGGTTTGACACGGTCGGCGGTATTCTGGCGGGCGTGAGTGCCGGCTTGGGCGCAGGCCTGTTGCCGTGCTTCGCTGGCGAGCGGCAACCCGGCTTGGTCCGCCTCGGGCCACCTATCGTGGCGCTTTCCTCGGATCTGTGGCTGCTAACTCACGAAGATCTTCGAAACGCGCCGCGCATCCGGGTCGTGCTGGACTTCATAGCCGAGCGGCTTACAATCCTTCGAACTCTTATTAACGGTTCCAGTTGTTCGGCATAGTCGCTTGATTGTCAGTCTACTGCTGACTCAACGGAAGTATTTGGGAGCATGATCAGCTGCTGCCCGTTTGCAAGTTGTTTTCAATATTTAACGAAATTAAGCGAGATATTTGATGTTGCTAAACTAGGGCGTGGACTCATTAGAGCCAGTCGGTAATGAGGACGGCAAGACAGATCC
>CAZTJC010000030.1:42760-44862 GCA_964613945.1 uncultured Acetobacteraceae bacterium | reverse complement strand
TGCCGCCGCAATCTGTCCGGTGTTGGCGTCGACGGCGATGTGCAGCTTGCGCCATAAACGTCCTATTTTCCTGCCGTGCTTCTCGAGCAGCCACTCGCCGAAGCCACAGAGCTTTAGTCCAGTACTGTCCACCAAGCAGGTGCACGGCACCCAAGCTTGGCTGTGGACCCACCGCTGCCAGCGTCTCGGTCCGGCGGCACAAGGTAGTATGGTCCGGCACCGCGTGATCGCGACAAAGCGAGGCGATGATGGAGCCGATCAACCCTCGGTCCGCCATACCGCCAAGCGGAATGCCGCTCTCAACGTCAGCGCCGTCGCGATCGCCAGTTCCGAATAACGTCGCTGGTCACCTCGCGTCGTTCGCGGCTCAGCTTTCCAGGTCGCAATCGCCGCCTCAGTAAACCACAGGATCAAACTACCACGCTGCCGCAGGGCGGCATCTTAAGCGACCGAGTTCGTGGCGCGGTGACGCTGCGCTGGAATGTGGTGGCGACGCTTGGCGTTGGCTTTGAACGCCACGACAACGAACCCAAAAGAGAGTAACGGAGAAGAGCTCACGCCGTCCTATCGGCGGCCTCGCCGTCAGGGTCCGTGCGCCACACTCGCGCCGTGCCATGGCTACGCTTGGCGAATGATCACGTGGTCGGCGCCTTGCTGCTCTCACAGGTCTGCAGCATCCTGCCAGACGAGCCGTATAGGTCCACCGGCGCGTCACGCTTCCAACGAACGTGCTACCCGCGATGCCGCCTGGACTTGGGATGATCTCGTTATACCCTGATCATCAACATTGAAGGGTCGCAGACCAGCATCGCCATGCGCGCATCGCCCAGGTCAAGCCTACGAACCTCGCCATGACGATCAGGTCCGACGCGACGTGCTGATGCGGCGACCAGGAGCGCCTACGGTGTCTTCGACATCCCGGGCGTGGATGGCATCGTCATGCCAGGAGGGAGGCTGGGCATCGCCCCTCCACCTGGCATGGCAGGCATGGCCGGCATTGAGGACCGTTGTGCGGCGAGCATCTTCGCGGCAGAGATCATCCGGGTGCACAGATCCTGTTCGGTTGTATTTCCCCGCTGTGCCATTGATGCCAGCGAGATCGTGGTGCCATTGTTCGTCAGCTCGCCGCGGCGGCCGGTCGCCTCAGCTTCGGTCAGGCTGGTTCGGTCGGTGGTAGGCGGTAGGTTCGCGACTGCTTTCTTCTGCGCATCCACCGCCGCCTCGTCGGCCCACCCTTTGCTCATACAGTATTCCATGACACCCACCTGATTGGCGGTCGACACGTAGGCGAGATGCATCGCGTCCGTCTGGGCGGCGATGGTCGCGCATAAAGCAGGGCTGCGACTGCGATCGTGGTCGAGAGCAACAGGCGACGGTTGGGCATGATCGTTCTCCGGGCTGATGAACACTAAATCGAAAGCTCTGACGGTCGAGCGCCGATCTCGCGCCTCATGTTGGTGCTACGGACGGCGGAAGATCTGCCGGGGCGAGATCAAGCGAATAATCCGCATAGAAGACAGGAAAGCCAGACGGGCAATCGCGCTCGGCATGCCCGCACTGCTAGGCCTGCATTTTGCTGTGCCGGACCATATGAAGCTGAGCCGGCGTGGCTGGGCCTTTGCTGACCGCCTACGGCGCCTGCGGGCCGATGGCAGGCCGATCCACTTCGTGATGGACAGCACGGGTCTGAGCTTGTTTGGTCAGGGTGAGTGATGCGCGGCCAAGCATAGTTACCTGTGCCGTCGCTGGCTCAAGCTGCACACCGGCGCTGACGCCACCACGGGCGAGATCGTTGCCCACGGGCTGACGGAGAGTAACGAAGACGACGTGGCCCAAGCGCCTTTACTGTTGCGTCAGTGCGAGGGCACCATTGCCAGCCTGACCGCGGACGGCGCTTACAACCGCGCTTCAATCTACCAGACCGCCGCGGCCCACCAACTCGGGTCAGCGTCTGAGGTGGTCATCCCGCCTCAGGCCAACGCTGTGTTGAGCACGGCCGTTTCGAAGCAGCAGGCCGGTGTGAACGCCACATCCAACTTCTGGCCGAGCGCGGCCGCATGTGTTGGCAGCGTGCGACCGAATACGGCAGGCGCAATCACACG
>CAZTJC010000030.1:0-42660 GCA_964613945.1 uncultured Acetobacteraceae bacterium | reverse complement strand
GCGCGGCCGCATGTGTTGGCAGCGTGCGACCGAATACGGCAGGCGCAATCACACGGAGACCACCATGTCCCGCTACAAACATCTGATCGGACCCAGGCTGCGGGCCAGAACCTGATCAGGCCAGCAGGGTGAGGTCGTCCTGGGCGTCCAGGTATTCAACCGCATGATCTGTGCCACAAAGCCCGTCATCGTATGCCGACGTGATCGATGCAATGCGACTGCAGGAGGGTCTGCCGCTCTCCATTTCGGTCTGTGCACTAACGCCGAAGAGTATCTCACCTGTGGGCCCCCGGCTCACGCCAGATGCAGTGCCCACGACGTGGAGGTCCGTTTCGAGCGCGGGGCCGACGACGTTCCGGTGTTCGCAAACCCTCTGCTCATCCGGGAAATTTTTGAGAACCTCCTAGACAATGCAGTCGAGTACAAGTGCAAAGATGGCCACGTGACTGTTCATGTAATTAGCGACGGAGACGCCCGAGGGCCGAGATTGAGGATGAAGGTCAAGGCATCCCGGAGGCAGAGAGCGTCAAGATAATCGAACGGTTCCACCGCATCATTCGGACCGGCAACACCTGTGAAGGCGGACTGTGCCTTGTAATCGTGTGTACCCTGGTCAATCGGCTAGGAGCGTCGGTGACGCTCAATAACCGTATAACCGCCCCAGGCTCATCGCGCGAGTGGTGGTTCCGATGATCGCGCCGGCATGAAGCGATTGGAGAGTATCTCGTCGATTAGCGTCAGGACGATCAGCGATTTTACAACATTGACCTAATTACCCCGCCTGCGACCTTCAGAAATTGCTCGACCTTGACTGCTGGTATGTTCGCCTTGGTCTTGCCTACATTGCGAGCGATGGCCAGCTCGTCCGGGATCGCCCGCCGATGCACGATCACCGTGTCGCGCGCCGGTAAGCACAGGATGAACTGCCCGAAATGGCCGTTTGCGAGATAGGAATTGGCCCAAGCAGCGCCTTTGCGGCCTTCGCCGGGCTTCCACCACAAATACGCGTAGCCGATCCCATTTTTCGGATCAGCATCGGGGAAGCGCGTCGCAGTGCTTTCGGTGACCCACTTGGCCGGAATGAGCTGGCGGTCGTTCCAGATTCCCTTGTTCAACATCAATTGGCCGAGCCGCGCCATGTCGCGCGCGGACAGGAAGAAATGGTAAGCCTTGTAGCGTGATGGATCGTTCGCGTAGCCCAACATGCGCTGCCTGTTCCGGTCCCAATCCTCCAGGCCCAATGGCATCGCCAAATCCTGGTCGAATGCATCGAAGACAGTCTTGCCGGTCAGGCGGTGGAAGATCTCACCTGCGACGTTGAAGTCCCAATTGTTGTAGTGGAACAGCGCGCCAGGCTTCTGGCTGCCGCGAGGTGGCGTGTCCTCGTCACCTCCCGGGCTCCCGGCTGGCCAGTAAACGCCCGAACTGGAAGTGAGGATGTCCCGCACCTTGGCGCTGCGCTCCACGTCGAGAAGCGGCGCGTTCTCCTCAATGCCGAGCTCTCCGACTGTCCTGTCGAGGTCGATTACACCTACCTCGACATACTTGCCGTAGAGCATCGAGAGCAGGCTCTTGCGGGCGGAGGCGAGGTAGGATGGTTGCGTGACGTCGCCGTAAGTGTAGGCGACCTTTCCGTTACGGACGATCATGAGAGACGTCGTCGGGATTTCGTAAAGCGACTGCTCTACGGCAGCGATACCGGCTGGGTCGAACTGCGCATCCTCGAGGCGATCATAAGAAGTCCAGATCTGCGTTCCCGCGGGCGTGCACGTCGCCTCCGATGCACGAGCCGTCGCACCCAGAGGCGCAGTCGCGAGCGCTACACTCAGCATGCGGCGAGATACTCCGCTCGTGCCGGACCATCGATGCATATACGTCGTCCTTCCAGCTTGGCCGTTGCAGTTTGATCTAATTGAATATGGCTGCCTAGAAGAGCAGTCCAGCCTTGCGTCGACGTTTAGGCTTAGGACTCCTTGATGTGAGCGTCACGACTTGATTCAGAGGGCGTCAGAGAAGTCTCTCTACTGGCGCGAAACGGTTGATCATGAGACGTGTTGCGGTAATCTCGATCAGCGTTTCTGAAATTTGCACCTTGAACGGCGTTATCAGGTTGGCTTACCTGACCGTGGCGTGACAGGCTGGCGAGCATGACGGCCACCTCCAACCCGTATCGTGGTTTCCGCTACCCGGCCGACGTGATCGAGCATGCGGTGTGGCTGTATCACTGCTTCAGCCTCAGCCTGCGCGACGTCGAGACCATCCTGGCCGCCCGTGGTGTCGTGGTCAGCTACGAGAGCATCCGCGAGTGGGGCCTGCGCTTCGGTCGGCTATTCGCCAACGGGCTGAAGCGGCGACGTCCACGACCCGGCGACAAGTGGCACCTGGACGAGGTGTTCATCCGCGCCCGCGGCAAGCTGCACTATCTCTGGCGTACGGTCGACCAGCATGGTCAAGTGCTGGACATCCTGGTCCAGAGCCGGCGCGACACCCGTGCCGCGGAGCGGTTCTTCCGCAAGCTGCTGCAAGACTTGCAGTATGTGCCGCGGGTGATCGTGACCGATAAGCTGCGCAGCTACGGTGCGGCCCGGCGCAAGGTCCTGCCGGGCGTCGAACACCGGCAAAGCCGTTACCTGAACAATCGGGCAAAGGTATCGCATCAGCCAACGCGACGACGAGAACGGCAGATGCAGCGCTTCAAGTCAGCGCGGTATGCGCAACCCTTCCTGTTCAGCCACGCCCGCATCCACAATCACTTCCAACTCCGTCGTCATCGCCTGTCTGCTCACCAGCACCGTGCCGCACGCGACGTCGCGTTCCAGGTCTAGCGCGAGGTAACCCACGCTGATGCCGTGTAGCAGGTCACCTTCACCAAGAGCCGTAACAGGCCTGTGCTCGTCAACCTGGCAACACCGAAGCAGGTGTTCGCCTCCCAAGGAAACGTGGCGCTCTTAGAACATTTCACCTATCAGTCGACCACCATGCCCAAGACGGTCACCACTCCTTTCGCGATCCGCGCTGAGGTCGAGGACAGCAAGGTGAGCTTCATGGAGGGCACCTTTGGCACAGCGGCTTCTTTCCGTTCAGGCGGCAGCTGGCATCTTCGCACCTTTCCGGATGGTGACGAGGTGTCGGTGGGCGACCAGTAATATGTGGCACCTAAACCGGTGTCTGGTGTGGAGGCAGATACCACCATGCGTGACCGAAGGATCGTTTCACAAAAAGATTTATCTCCGGTTATTCATTCGCATGTCGCTCCGATTTCTTTGGCTGTCACTCTCTCCAGCCAGTGACGTTGTGGCCCCCAAAGATCATGCGGCGGATGTTGGGCGCTGTCAGGCTGGCGCTGAAGCTCGGAGCAGGCACGCTCGCCTCGTCGAGACGCTTCATCTGCTTGTCACTCAGAACGATGTCGGCGGCAGCGAGGTTGCTTTCGAGCTGCGATAGCTTGCTCGCGCCGATGAGCGTCGATCCTACGCCCGGCCGTGCCAGCGTCCACGCCAACGCGACCTGCGCGATAGGCCGGCCGAGGTCGGCAGCGACGGCCTTGAGCTCGTCGAGAATGTCCCAGTTACGATCGACGAACTTGCTGTTCCCGAATGGGTTCGCCCCGCTCAGGCGACCCGTGTCACGGGTGTCGTCGCGCTTGTACTTGCCCGACAGGAACCCGCCCGCCAGCGGGCTCCACGGCACGACCGCCATGCCCGCTTCGAGCGCCGCCGGAAAATGCTCGTTCTCTACGTCGCGCGCAACGAGCGAGTATTCGAGCTGCATGGCGATCGGCCCCGGTACGCGGCGTTCGCTAGCGATGGTCGCCGCCTTCATAGCCAGCCAAGCAGGCATGTCGGAGAAGCCGTAGTAGCGGATTTTGCCGGTGTGGACGAGATCGCCGAGTGTCTGCACGATCTCCTCGACTGGCGTCACACCGTCCCAGATGTGCATCCAGTAGAGGTCGACATACTCCGTCCGGAGGCGCCTGAGCGATGCGTCGAGCGAACGGTGTATGTTCTTGGCGCCCGCCCCGCCCGCATTGGGGTTGCCGCCGCTGGCCTGCGTCGAGGTCAGCGGGCTTGCCGATCCGTTGAACGCGAACTTGGTGGCGAGCACGACCTCGTCGCGCGCCTTGGTGTCGGCGATAAACTGGCCGACCAGCGTCTCGCTCTCACCTCCCGAATAGATGTCCGAGGTATCGATGAAATTGCCGCCAGCTGTGCGATAAGCGTCGAAAATTGCTCGTGCCGTGATGTCGTCCGCGTTCCAGTTCCCTGCACCGAAGGTCATCGTGCCGAGCGCGAGCGGGCTTACGATGAGGCCGGAGCGGCCGAGGGTGCGGAAGTCGGTCAGGGACACGATTCATACTTTCGTAGCATTCGATACGGAAGACGTGCTACGGAATGAATCACCCGTCAAGCTATTTCAGAGCGAACACTATGGAATTGAACCGTGAAGCTGTGCCACGTCGAAAGACCGGTCGCCCCCTGTCGTTCGACCGCGATGCCGCGCTCGAACAGGCCATGCTGACGTTCTGGCGCTACGGCTACGAGACCACCTCGATCGTCGATCTGACGACCGCGATGGGGGTGACAGCGCCTAGCCTCTACACGGCGTTCGGCGACAAAAAGCAGCTATTCCTCGAAGCCGCTCGTCGTTATGCCGGCGATCCCGAGGCGATGGCGCAAGCATTCGATCGCGCCGAGACCGCCCATGACGCCGCCCGCGACATGCTCATCTCGGCCGCGATCGCTTTCACCGGGGAGACGACCCCGAGGGGCTGCTTACTTGCCAGTGCAACCGCGAGCGGTTCGTCCGCCTCCGTCGAGGTGCAGCAGGTGATTGCCGAAATCCGCACCGATATCGCGGCCCGGCTACATGCCCGGATCGCCCGTGATGTCGAAACCAAAACTCTGCCGCCAGATACCGATGCTGCCGCGCTGGCCGGCATGGTGATGGCGCTTATACAGGGCATGTCTGTTCTTGCGCGCGATGGCATGAACCGTGCGCAACTGCTCGCTATCGTCGCGCAGACCATGAAAGCATGGCAGGCTCCTTCAAGGTCGTAATATTGACTAGCATCAGCTAGTTATGTCCTTATTGCTGACCAACTTCTGTCTCATTCATAAGGCTTGTTGAGAAGGGCCGAAATGCTGACGTCGAACTGACGGGTTCTACCAAGCATCGAGACAGGCTCCGCACAATTCGCAGACTTGGTAAAATTTTCACCATCTACGCCCACCCGCTTATTTGCTGAGGGTTTCGCGTTGCGAAAGTCAGCTGCAAATCAGTGCATTCCGATGCGAATCTACGACATGCCTGCCGACAGAGTATTCCCGCTGCATTCAGTAGCTTCAATTCGACCGCTGAACCATTGCTACAGGATATACACACTGACGGAGCTTAAACGTTTGGAAGAACGGCGGCGCGAACGAGACGTCCGAGTGAGGAATTAGCCTTTGTGAAGGCAATCGAGCTAGCCGCAAGGTAACTCGCAGGTGTCCGACGCATAATCAACACCTCTTCCAGCGGTTGTCTGATGCATGCGTGATGTAGGACGCCAGTTCATCCGTGCACAAAGATGAGTTCGTTACAGCCTCGATCGACTAGCCACTCTATAAGATGCGCCCGAAGAAGCAGCGACGGGCTGACAGCATGAAAGTCCGGGTTGTTAAGTTGATAGAGTAAGTAGGCGGTGGCAGGGTCGCCAAAGTAGCCGCAGGCATAGCTGATGATTTCGCCGTCAGACCCGCGGATCACGTTGCGGAATGCACGACCGCTCTGGTCGGCATGCGCCTCAAGCCGATTGGCAAGCAAAATTTGCACTCCGTTCGGCCGAGTGCGCCGTGCCAGGGCCGCGCGCTCATCACTCGATATAGGTGGTGGCCCGTTTGCTGCGTTAGCCATGAAGCGGAGGTTAGAGGTAACCTTGCGTATTTGGCGGATGTTACGTCGCGTATGTCGGCCAAAACCAGCCAGCGTCGCTTCGTAGCTCGGGCCGAGCGGCATTAGCTCCCGTGCTCGGGCCGAACGACGAACGATAGTCCAGAGCCGCGAGCGTTCCGTGTGCAGCTCCCCAGCGATCGTTGGACCAAGAGTGCCGCGCGTTAGTTTCAGCAAATTAGCCCCAATCGACCCAGCAAACTCCGTTGTCTCATCTATTGAAAAGGCTTTGCCGTGCCGGAGCAGTACGCCCTCATGCACACCGATTGGGTATCCCAACAGCCGGTAGCCGAACGAGTTGAGCAAATTACCATTGACGTGGTGACACCTGGGCGATCCGGCGCCTCGCTGTGCGGCCGTATACCCGAGGCGCGCCTCAAGCAAACGAGTGTTTGAGTCCGGAGAACAGTCTGTTACGGCATCGAGCAAGGCAGGACTCGCCGCATTCGGCGTGGTAAGCAAAGACATTCTCGAACCCTTCTTATGAGAGGGTCCGACAGGCACTTTGACTGATGCTGCCGTATTGTTCCCCGTTGAGGCGAACCAAGTCCGGTCGAGGCGACCGGGTTGTCCACACCGCCACGTGCTCGGTGCCGCCTCGCCCGCCATAGGAGAAGGGCTGTTCTTCCGGTAGCGGATCATCGACACTCTCGTCGCGCCGTTCGAGCCAAGGCGTTTCGTCCAACATCCGTGCCAGTGCCGGATAGACGTAAAGCAGGATCATGGCGCGGGGATGCGCAGCCAGGGACGCTTCCAGCCGGGTGAGCACTTCGCGCATTACCGGCCGCTCGAATGGTTGATAAAGGAACAGCACTAACGGCTCGGTCGGAAACTCGAACTTGGCGGCATCACCGGTAACGATCTCGATTGCAGGCCGGTCCGGAAAGCCGGCACGTACGATTTGTGCATTTGCCTGAGCGGCACTTGCCAGCATCAGGGCGATCTCCAGGCCGATCACGCGCCGGAACGGATATTCGCTGGCGATGATGGCGGCCCGTCCCTTACCGCATCCAATATCAATGAAGATGTAGTTTGATGGCGTTGCGACAGCTGCAATCAGCCGGCGAGCAATCGAGGGGACCACACCGAAATAGCCGGAAATATAGGGGTCGTTCGTCCCACCGGTTTGTAGATCACGCCACCCCACGAAACCACCGGTTTCCACCCTGAACTCGAGGTCAAACGGGTGCGGACCTTGCGGCGGAGCAGAGGCTGGCCGATGGGCTTCTGGATCGGCGCGCCTGAGATGTTTGATCACAGCGCGACCGGTGGCGATCGGACCAACGCCGAACCAAGCCCGCCTTACGCTGGCAGCAAACATCGATGACTGACGGCGAATGTTCATTTTTGAACATTGTCATGAAAATAAGATCGGGTCGATCTCACATCGGCTTCGGTTTGGCATTTTCGATCATGTAGCGGTCTCACGACGAGCCAGAAACGCGCTGATAAACTCCTACCTTTGCCGGCAATGCCGGACGGTAACAGTTTCAACCAGGAATCTATGGTGAAGAGAGCAATCTGTAATGAATCTCAACAAGGATAGTACGAATTTACATCTAAAATATAGAGTGATTAATGTGTAATTCAGCTTAGTAGGAAGACTTATTAAGCAAACAAAGATACATAAGTTGTAGTGCATTATAACCTCTTATGAATTCTATCCTAGCGGCAGACATTTTTGTATATGCTCGAACTTTATTCTGGCGGTAGAGCGGTTGGTGGCGATCATTAACCAACCGAACGCCATGCAACACCCGGAGATCGAGCGGCTCTATACGGCTGAGTGGCGCGGGGCCTTGCTGGCGTTATGCCAGGTTACGAAAAAGAACTCTGCAAGCCGATGCCGATACGAGGGCTGCCTATCTGCTCGCCATGGGCGTGGCGCTAGCCACAGGAAGCTCAGGCGCTAGCACGCCGCCTTCTGTCCCATACACCGTCAGTACGGTTGACCGCTGCCCAGCCTCGATCCGTTGGCATGCGCGTCGATCTTGCGTGCAGCCGCGTCAAATCCCAAGAGGGTCGCCTCAGTCGGCACTCGCGCATCTCGACAATTTGGTCAACAACCTTGAAGTCGGCCGTATCAACGACACTCCGGTCGAGGTCGGTCTAACGGAGATGGACACGAGGCCCGCTGGCAACGTTACCGCAACGCTCATGGCTAATATCGGCGTCCTGCCAAACGGCCGGCGACGGCGAAAGTATCGCCTCGGTCGCCGTGCCTTAAGTTGCAACTCCGGCCTTGCTGTTTCAGCCGTGCTCACAACGCTGGTTCAGTTTTCAGGGCTGAGCGGCGTGAGACTGGAGATCCTTCAACGCACAGTGCTCCAACGCGCCAATGTGGGTCGCATTGAGCGCCACCATCGGCGCGCAGCCAGCCTCGAATGCCTCTTGCCACCGCGGCGCGCATAGGCACCAACTGTCGCCATGCTTCAGTCCAGGGAAGCCGTATTCGGGCCTAGGTGTGGAAAGGTCATTACCACGCTCCTGACTGAACCGCAGGAACTCCGTTGTTACCACTGCGCAGACAGTGTGGCTGCCGCGATCGTGCGCTTCGGTGTTGCAGCAGCCGTCTCGAAAATAGCCGGTGAGCGGCTCGGTTGAGCAGGTCTGAAGCACGCCGCCCAGCACGTTGCGGCTGGGCTGCCGATCGGGTCTGATGGGAAAGCTTCCTGTTTGATCGAGAGGCATGGTGTGATAGCTCCGACTTGAAGGCGTTGGGTAACTAACTGGAACAGGCATGAGTAGAACGTGCCTGCAACGTGTACTCTGGGTATATCCGGCGGAGATCTGGGCGCCAGAGTGGGACAATTTAATACTGTAAAACGCGAGTTTATTTTAGATCATTAATTCATTTAAATAATTACAAACATAGTAGATCATAGCCATTGGTTACAAGACGAGCAACAAGGTGTCGGTTGGAAGCCTCTATGCCCGGTAGATATCGGGATTTGGTGGGCAAAGTGTGCAAGTCAACCACGCTAGTTCAGCTGATCCAATAGTAGCACCGAGCGGGTAATAGGGCGATTACCGTTCCTATTAAGCTACCTATTTAGCAAAATATATTATGAGCACGCCTGCTATTGTCTGACGACTACACTGCCAGCTCGGAGTAGCACGTCTATTTGGGCCGGCTCAAACCCGAGCTCGAGCAACACTTCCCGGGTATGCTGGCCAAGCTGGGGCGGCAAACGATGGAGACCGGTCATGCTATCGCCGGCACCCCGCACCGGATGCCGCATCAGGCGAATACGGCCCTCGGTCGGGTGATCGTGCTCGGTGAACATTCCGACTGCTGCGAGATGTTCGTTCTGCAACAAGTCTTCGACACTGTTCATCTCGCCGAACAGGATGTCCGCCACAAGCAGATCGGCCACCCAGGCCTTCGTCGTCCGTCGCGGCATCGCATCGGCAATTAGGCCGTACAGCTCCTCGAGACGGGCGTTGCGGAGCACCGGGTCGGCAAGGTTGGGATCCGCCATCAGGTCGTCGCGACCAATCATATGAAAGAACCGGTGCCATTGCGGCGTGGTGTAAGGCAGCACACACAAATAGCCGTCGGCAGTTTCGAACGGGCGGCGCATCGGATTGATGATGCGGTTATACCCGGTGGGCCCCTCGGCCGGCACGTAGCTCTCACCACCGAGATGCTCCGGCAGGACGAATGCCACCATCGCCTCGAACATCGGCACTTCGATGAATCGCCCCTGCTTGGTCTTCATCCGCTGGATCACCGCGGCCAACACGGCGTTGACCAGCATGAGCCCGACCGCCTTATCGGCCACCACGGTCGCGGTCAGCTGCGGCGCTCCGGTCGCGCGTGACTGCAGGCTGACGAGGCCGGACAGCGCCTGGATCGTGTCGTCCGCCGCTGGCCGACCCGCATAGGGACCCTGTTCCGAGAAGCCGTAGGCCGCGCAGTAGATGATGCCGGGATTGATCGCTCGCACGCTGTCATAGTCGAGCCCCAATCCAACCATCCCGGCGGACCGCACGTTTGAGATGAGCACGTCGGCCCTCGCGATGAGGCGGAGCAGCGCGTCACGGGCTGCCGGCGCTTTAAGATCCATGCAGAGGCTGCGCTTGTTGCGGTTGAGCTGCAGGAACGGATGGCCCATGCCCGGCGAGCGGGTCGGCAGCGCATTGCGGAAGGGGTCGCCAGCCGGCGACTCCACCTTGATGACGTCGGCGCCGTAATCGCCCAGGGTCTGCGCGGCCAGCGGACCCATCGCTAGCGTGGTCATGTCCACCACGATCAGTCCGGCCAGCGGCTGCTCGCTCATCGGAACAGCACCCGGTCCGCGTTGCCGTGCAAAACTTGGCGCAGCGCCGCGTCCGGCAGGGCTAAAGCGCGGGCGGCGCTGACGGTGCGTTGCAGGTCGAGCAGCGGATAGTCTGACGCGAAGATCACCCGCTCACTGCCCGGGGTGCCGTGCCATCGCCCTGCCATGAACGCCAGGAGCGCGGCTGGGTAGGCTTTCGGCGCCCAAGCGGAGGTGCAGATGTAGAAATGCTCGTGGCGAGCGGCGAGGCGGACGGCCATGTCGGTCCAGGGATCGCCGATATGGTGCGCGATGACGACAAGGTCGGGAAAGGCGAGGGCGACGTCGTCGAGATGCGCCGGGTCGTTCGGGGCCATGGGCCAGAGCGGGCCGGGCATTCCGACATAGGTAAAGAGCGCCAGGCGCAGTTCGGAGCATTTCGCGTAAAGCGGGTAGTACCAGCGGTCGTTTGGCGCCATCCCCCAGGGTGATGGGGTGATGTGCACGCCGACCAAGTTCGGATCGCCGGCCAGATCCTGGATCAATCGCGGGTTCTGCATCAGGTCCCAATACGAGCCGGGTCCGTGCTCCGGCGGCATCACCGTCGCGACCCACCGCAAACGGCCCTCAGCTGCCGCACACAGCGTCGCCAACTCGCGATGCAGGGAGTGCAGCCGGTCCAGCGTTGTCGGGTAGTACACCTTTGCCGCCAAGACACCCCGCGTGACCCCGGCCGCGTCCATGTTCGACAGCAGCTCGTCCCCGGTCAGCCTGGGCGCCTGCCCGCCGGGTTGGTCGGCGTGATGAAACGTGCGCATGACCCGGCGCAACCGCCGATCGTCCGTCCAAGGCACCAGGTCCGCCCGCGGCGGGTCGCCTTCGGCGCCGATCCAGGGCGAGTGCAGGAAGGCGTCGATGATGGGCCCGTCGTACACCGGCTTTCCTTCCACGGAAATTTTCTTCACGGTTGCGAAAAACACTTCCATGGGTCGAATTCTGTGTCAATCATCACCCATGAGACCCAGCCACTGGGCGCTGCCGAAGGAAACGCCGTGCCGCACGCCACTGATGCTTCGATCCTGTCACGCCGGAGCTTCGGAGCGCTTGCCCTGGCCGCCAGCGCTAGCTTGAGGGTTGCACGAGCGCAGGGTGGCAAGCCGCTGACGATCGGTGTCCTGAACGACTCCTCGGCAACGACGTCGGACCTCTCGGGCCGCGGTGCCGTCACCAGCGCCGAACTGGCCATCGCGGATTTCGGCCCCACCGTACTCGGCCGCCCCATCGTGCTGCTGAAGGCGGATCACCAGGCCAAGGCCGATCTCGGCGTTTCCCTGGCCCGGCAATGGTTCGATGGCGATGTTGCCGCCATCTTCGACGTGGGTATCACCACAGTGGCCTTGGGCGTGCAGCAGCTGGCGCGCGACAAGAACCGCATCGCGGTGTTCACCAGCACCGGCACCGTCGATCTCACACGTGCCCAGTGTAGCTCCAACGGCATCCATTGGACGTATGACTCACACAGCGTCGCGGTGGGCGCCGCCCGCGCCAACATGGAGAGCGGCGCCAAGCGGTGGTTCTTTCTCACGGTCGACTACGCCTATGGCCGCAGTCTCGAGGCCGAAGCCACCGAGTTCATCCTCGCCCATGGCGGCACGGTGGTCGGCTCCTCCCGACATGCGATCGAAACCAAGGACTTCTCCTCCGAACTGTTGAAGGCGGCCTCCTCGGGGGCCGAGCTGATCGGCCTGGCGACGCCGACGCCGCTGATCGCCAACATCGTCAAGCAAGCGTCGGAGTTCGGCGTCGGCAGCGGCGACAACAAGCAGAAGCTCGCGCCGATCGGGCTGTTCGCGAACGACGTCAAGGGCATTGGCCTGCCGCTCGCGCAAGGCCTGCTCGCGACCGAGCCATTCTATTGGGACCAGAACGACGCGACGCGCGCCTTTTCCAAGCGCTTCTACGAGCGCGAGCAGAAGATGCCGAACAGCCTGCAAGCCAGCGTCCATGGTGCCGTCACGCACTATCTGCGCGCTGTCCAAGCCGCCGGAACCGATGAAACCGCGCGCGTCCTTGCGGCCATGAAGGCCGCACCAATCAACGATTTCATGACCCATGACGGCCGCATCCGCGCCGACGGCCGGGCCGAGCGCGAGGTGTTCATCTTCCGGGTCAAATCGCCCGAGCAGTCGCATTCACCGTGGGACATCTACCAGCAGATCGCCCGCATTCCCGGCGACGAAGCGTTCTCTCCGCCGTCACCGGCGTGCACCTTGAACAAGGTGTGACGTCGTGAAGGCATGGGCCGTCGTCGCGCATAACGCGCCGTTGCAGTGCGTCGAACTGCCGGACCCGGAACCGGTCGGGACCGAGATCGTGGTCGAGGTGACGCATTGCGGCGTCTGTCACTCCGATCTGCACCTCTGGAAAGGCGGCTACGATCTGGGCGGTGGCCGGATGCTGTTGGTCAAAGATCGCGGCCTCCTGCTGCCGGCCGCGCCAGGGCACGAGATCGTGGGCCGTGTCGCCCGCCTGGGCCCCGATGCGTCAGGCGTCGCGGTCGGCGATGTGCGGTTGGTCTATCCGTGGATCGGCTGCGGGCAGTGCGCGCACTGCCGCGCCGAGGAGGACAATTACTGCACCGGCCAGCGCAGCCTGGGCGTCAGCGTCAACGGCGGCTTCGGCAACTTGGTCAAAGTGCCTCATTCCCGCTACCTGATCCCGTTCGACGGCATCGACCCGGCGCTTGCCGCTACCTATGCCTGTTCGGGGCTTACCGCCTATGCCGCGATCCAGAAGGTCATGCCGCTCGACCCGACCGGGACAGTGGCCCTGATCGGCGCCGGCGGCCTCGGCTTGGCCGCCGTCGCCGTGCTGCGGGCGCTCGGCCATTCAGCGATCCTCGTGGTCGATCCCAGTGCCGAGCGCCGCGCCGCCGCGCTCGAGATGGGTGCCAGCCTGGCCGTCGATGGTGCGGACACCGACGTCGCCGCTCGCATCATGGCCACGGCGCAGCCCGCGGTGGTGCTCGACTTCGTCGGCTCGGACGCCACGGCGGCCACGGCGATGGCGGTGCTGCCGAAAGGTGGCAAGCTGGTCCTTGTCGGCATCGGCGGCGGGCAGCTGACGCTTTCCGTCGCTGGCACCATCTTCCGGGCCCAAACGGTTCAAGGCAGCTTGACTGGCAGCATCCCGGAACTACGCGCAGTCATCGGCCTGGCCCGTGACGGCAAGTTGCCGCCGATCCCAATCCGAACGTTGCCCAAGGATCAGGTCAACGCGGCAATCGATGCGCTCGAGGAGGGTCGCGTCACCGGCCGCATCGTCCTGATTGGGGAGGTCGCGTGACGGAGTTCGATCCTGCCACTCACCGGATGGTGCCCGAACAGCGCTGGTTCGAGGATTTCACCATCGGGGAGCGGTTCGTGTTGCCGAGCCGGACGATGACCGAGGCGGTCTTTCTCGCCTTTCAGGCCGCCAGTGGTGACAATCATCCGGTCCACTACGACGCCGACTACTGCCGCGCCCGGGGGATGCCGCACATGCTGGCGCACGGGTTTCAGACTCTGGCGCAGACCTGCCCCGGTGCCGGGTTGCTTCCCTACATGCTGGAAGAGTCGCTCGTCGGCTTCCTCGAACAGTCGAGCCGCTTTCTCAAGCCAGTCTTCGCCAACGACACGGTTTATCCCGCCCTGGAGATCGTCGAGCTGACGCCGGGCCGGACCACCGGCGTCCTCGGCCTGGCGAGCACCGTGCACAATCAGCGCCGCGAGCTTCTGCTCGAGGGCACGCAGCGTTACCTCATCAAAAGGCGGTCGGTTTGAGCAATCTCGTCGAGAGCATGGCTGCGTCGGGTATCCTGCGTGTGACTCTGCAGCGACCGGAGAAGCGGAATGCGCTCAACCGCGAGCTGATCGCCGCTTTGGCGGATACGTTCAGGCACTGGCGGGGCAACGAGGAGCTGAGCATCGCCGTGCTGACCGGAGCCGGCGACAAGGCGTTCGCATCGGGGGGCGACCTGCGTGAGCTGAACGCCGTGCGGACCGAGGCGGAGGCGCTCGCCTTTGCCAACCAGACAAAGGCCGCGCTCGATACGATCCGCTCGTTTCCCGTGCCGGTCGTGGCGGCACTTAACGGAGACGCGCTGGGCGGGGGCGCGGAGCTAGCGCTGGCCTGCGACGTCCGCATCGCGGCGCCGCATGCGCGGATCGGCTTCCTGCAGGGCACGCTCGCGATCGGTTCGGCCTGGGGCGGCGGCACTGACTTGTTTCGGCTGCTCGGATCGGCGCGGGCGTTGAGTCTGCTGTGCGGCGCCGACGCGCTGCCGGCGGAGCGGGCGTTGGCGATGGGGATCGTCGACGCCGTCGCGCCGGCCGGCGAATCGTTCGCGGCAGCGGTCGAGGCTTATGTCGCCCATCTCGGCGCGCGGCGGCCGCAGGTGGCCCGGGCGTTCAAATCGCTCGCTATCGCCCACCGCGCGGGTGTCGGATCGGACAAGATGATGGATATCGAGACAAGGGCGTTCGCCCAGACCTGGGTGCATGACGACCACTGGACTGCGGTCGACGCGGTCCTCAACCGTATGGGGAGGGCTGGCTGATGTCCGCTGCCGAGAAGACCTTCATTGGGGCAGAAGCCGACACCTCGTTACCGCCGCCGCGCCCGGTGACCTATTCCGGAATCGAGTTGCCGGTGGTCGCCACGTCGGCCGACCACGCCGACCGAGGCGACGAGCGGCCGGGCCAGTATCCGTTCACCCGCGGCATCTTCCCCGACGGCTATCGCGGTCGGCTTTGGACCATGCGGCAATATTCCGGCTTCGGCACCGCGGAGGAGTCGAACCAGCGCTACAAATTCCTGCTCGCCGGCGGCACGACCGGGCTCTCCGTCGCGCTCGATCTACCGACGCAGTGCGGCTACGACCCGACCGACCCGATGGCCCGGCCGGAAGTCGGCAAGGTCGGCGTCTCGCTCTCCAACCTGTCGGAGATGGAGACGCTGTTCGATGGGATCGACCTCGGCGGCATCTCCACCTCGTTCACCATCAACGGGACAGCGGCAATCATATTCGCGATGTATGTCGCCTGCGCCGACAAGCAGGGCGTGCCGCGCGCCAAGCTGACCGGCACCATCCAGAACGACATTCTCAAGGAGTACGTCGCCCGCGGCACCTGGATCTTCCCGGTCCGCCCGTCGATGCGGCTCATCGCCGACTCGATCCTTTACGCCAACGACGTGACGCCGCGGTTCAACCCGATCTCCATTGCCGGGGCGCATGTGCGCGACGCCGGGTCCACGGCGGTGGAGGAAATGGCCTACACGCTGGCGAACGGGCTCGCCTATGTCGACGAGCTGATCGCGCGCGGCGGCGACGTCGAGCGCTTCGCCAAGCGGCTCAGCTTCTTCTTCTACGTGCACATGGATTTCTTCGAGGAGGTCTGCAAGTTCCGCGCGGGCCGGCGGCTGTGGGCGCGGCTGCTGAAGGAGCGCTACGGGGCCACTGACCCCAAGGCGCTGCAATTCCGCTTCGGCGTGGTGTGCGGCGGTTCCTCGCTCACGGCGGCGCAGCCTTACAACAACGTCATGCGCGTGGCCGTCGAGACCATGGCCGCCGTGATGGGCGGCGCGCAATCCATCTTCACCGCCGCGTTCGATGAGGCGACGCAGATCCCGACCGAGTTCTCCGCCGAGCTTGCGCTGCGTACCCAACAGGTGATCGCCCATGAGAGCGGCATCTCCAAATCGGTGGACCCGCTGGGCGGCAGCCATCTCGTGGAGTTCTTGACCGACCGTATGGAGACCGAGATCGAGAAGGTGATGGGCGAAATCGACGCCTATGGCGGAGTGATCAAGGCGATCGAGGATGGCTGGCTGCAGGCCCGACTGGCCGAGCGCGCGCTGGAACGCAAGGAGGCCGTAGACACTGGGCGCAATGTGGTCGTGGGTGTGAACGCGTTCGAGAGCGCAGGCGGGGAGGGGGGTGTGAACGAGATCTTCACCAGCGACAAGGAAGCTGCCCGCCGGGTCATGGAGAAGTTCGACGCGTTACGCGATCGCCGCGACAATGGAGCCGTTACCGCCACACTCGCGAAACTTTCTGCGGCGGCGACGCAGGACCGGGAGAACCTGATGCCGTATCTGGTCGATTGCTGCCATGCCTACGCGACCGTCGGCGAGATGGTCGGCGAGTTGAAACGCCATTGGGGCGATTTCCAGGAGCCAATCCGGCTGTGAGCGACAAGCCCGCCTCCCTCCTGAAAGGCAAGCGCATCCTGGTGGCCAAGCCCGGCCTCGATGGGCACGACATCGGCGCCAAGATCGTCGCCTTGGCGCTGCGCGATGCTGGCGCCGAAGTGATCTACACCGGCTTGCGCAAGACGCCGGACTACATCGCCCGCATCGCCATCGATGAGGATGTCGACGCCGTCGGCCTCAGCATCCTTTCCGGCAGCCACCGCGAACTGGTGGCCGAGACCATGGCCAGCCTCAAGACGCTCGGCGGCAGCGACATCCCGATCTTCGTCGGCGGCACGATCCCGGTGGGCGACCAGCCGGAACTGCTGACCATGGGCGTGTCGCGCATCTTCACCAGCGAGATGAAGCTGCCGGACGTCATCGGCCAGCTTGCGGAGCTTCTCAGGTGACCGGTCCCCTCTCCGGGATCAGGATTCTAGAGATCGGCCACATGCTGGCGGGCCCGTACAGCGGCCTGCTGCTCGCCGATCTCGGCGCCGATGTCGTTAAGATCGAGCCCGCGACCGGCGACATTGCACGCCGTGTCAGCCCGCACTCGATCGGGCCGCACAACGCCTATTTCGCCAGCCTCAACCGCAACAAGCGCAGTGTGGTGATCGATCTGGCCAGCCCGGCGGGCCAGGCGGAGTTCCACGCCCTGTGCGGCAGCGCCCGTGCCCTGCTGGTCAACCTGCGTCCCTCGGCCATCCGCAAGCTCGGGCTGACCTACGCCGCCCTTCGCGAGGTCAACCCGGCGCTCGTCTGCGTCGCACTGACCGGCTATGGCCTCGACAGCCCGAATGCCGAGCGCCCCGCCTATGACTACGTCATCCAGGCTCTGACCGGCATCATGGAGCTGACCGGAGACCCGGTGGCCCCACCGACCAAGACCGGCTATTCCGCCGTCGACAATTCTGCCGGGATCATGGCCGCGCTCGGCTTGCTGGCCAAGATCGTCGAAGGCAAGGGCGGCCAGGTCGACATCGCCATGTATGACGTCATGCTGTCCCAGCTGAACTATCTCGCCTCCGCCTCGCTGAACGCCGGTGAGCCGATGCGGCGCTACGCGAACTCCGCGCATCCCTACATCGTGCCGGCCCAGATCTTCCGCACCAGCGATGGCTGGCTCTCGCTGTTCATCACCCATGACGATTTCTGGCGCCGCTTCTGCGCGGTCGTCGGCAAGCCCGAATGGATCAACGACCCGGCCTTCGCCACCATGGCCGCGCGCGGCCTCAACCGAGACACCGTGGTGCCAGCCATCGCCGCCGTCCTCGTCGGCCGCGGCACCGGCGCCTGGATCGACGAGTTGGCGCCGGCCGGCGTGGTGGTTGCCGCCGTAGGAACGCTCGAGGACGCGCTCGCTTCCGAGCAGACCCAGGCACGGGATATGCTGACGGAGATCCCCGTCGAGGGCGGGATCGTCCGCTCCGTCGGCAACCCGATCAGGATCGACGGTTGCGTCACAGAGTACCGCCCGCCGCCCTTGCTGGGCGAACACGGCGCGGCCTTGCTGGGGCGAGGCGGATGACACCGGAGGAGCGCCGCCGGTTCTCCCGCTTGCTGAGTAAACTGGCGAATGCCACCGTCGCCGAAGCGCTCGGCATGGTGCAGTCAGCGGATTACGCGCGCTGCCGCCGGGTCGGCGTGACGGGGCCGCCCGGGGCGGGCAAGAGCAGCCTGATCGCCAAGCTCGCGCGTCACCGTCTCCGCGACGACGGCGACCTGGCGATCATCGCCATCGACCCGACCAGCCCGGTCAGCGGCGGCGCCATCCTCGGCGACCGTATCCGGATGGAGGAACTGGCCACCGATCCGCGCATCTACATTCGGTCGCTGGCCACCCGCAACAGCTTCGACGGCTTGGCCGACAACCTGGCCGACATCCTCGCCGCGCTCGACGGCTTCGGCTTTGCGGAGGTGCTGCTGGAGACGGTAGGCGTCGGCCAGGTCGAGTATGCCGTCAGCGATCTGGTGGACACCACGCTGGTGCTGCTGCCGCCGGGGGCGGGCGATCAGGTGCAGGCGATGAAGAGCGGCATCCTGGAAAAGGCCGACATCTACGTCATCAACAAAGCCGATCAACCGGGCGCAAGCCAACTCGCGGCCGAACTACGAACCGTCTTGAAGCAGCGGCGCACGCTCGAAGCTAGCTGGAATCCGACGATTCTCGCGACGTCGATCGGCGACACCGCCAGCGTGGCCGCGCTGGATCAGGAAATTGACCGTCACCAGGCCTGGATGCGGGACAGCGGATACTGGGCCGCCCGCCGCGGTGCCTGGCGCACCAGCCACGTCGCCAGCCTGCTCAGCCGGCGGATCGGCGAGGTTCTCCACGATTTGTCGCCGCAAGAACGGATCCAGCCGGTCGGCACCCTGTATGCAACGGTGCTGGACCGCATCGGCCGTTGAACCGAGAACAGGAGCGATCGTGAAACCCTACCATACCGATATCGGCTGGAGCTCGCCCGACAGCATCACCTTGTTCGGCCGCAGCTTGCCCGACGAGATCCTTGGTCATCTGAGCTTCGGCGATATGGCGTTCCTCGAACTGACGCGCCGGGTGCCGACGCCGGATGAAAGCCGGATGTTCAACGCAATGCTCGTCACGCTCGTGGAGCACGGGCTGACGCCGAGCACGCTGGTGGCCCGGCTCACCTATCTCGGTGCGCCGGAATCGTTGCAGGGCGCCGTGGCGGCCGGGCTGAGCGGCCTGGGCTCGGTGTTCGTCGGCAGCATGGAAGGCAGTGCCAAGATGCTGTCCGAAGCCATGCCCGACCCGGCGGTCACCGATCTGGACGCAATCGCCGTCGCGATCGTGGCACGCTTCGCCGAGACCAAGGCCATCGTCCCCGGCATCGGCCACCCGTTCCATAAGCCGATCGACCCACGCACCCCGCGGTTGATCCAGATCGCCGAGGAGACCGGGTTCAATGGCCCCTACGTCCGCCTGATCCAGCTCGTGGCGGCCGAAGCGGGACGCACCCGCAAGCGCGATCTACCGTGCAATGCGACCGGGATCCTGGGCGCGCTCTGCTGCGAGATGCGGCTGGATTGGCGGATCGCTCGCGGGCTCGGCGTGATGGCGCGCGCGGTTGGGCTCGTGGGTCACATCCTCGAGGAGAGCAAGAACCCGATTGCCACCGACCTCTGGTTACGAACGGAGCAGGAAGCGACCGAGCACTTCCGTGCGCCGCCTACTCCATCCGTTTGACGATCGCGTGGAGCAGACCGGCGAGTTCCGCGGTGCGCGTGGTCATTCGACCAATCGGGCCCGCCACCGCGATCGCATAGCTCACACCCTCGATGCTGACCGGGCAGGCAACGGCCATGACGTCGGCAACGTTCTCCCCCTCGGTCGAGGCAAAGCCACGCTGCTCCGCCTGTGCGAGGTCGGCGACCAGCGCGTCCATCGTCGTAAGGGTCCGCCCGGTCGCTGCGTTCAGGTCCAGCTTGCCGATCATCCTCAAACGCTCGGCTAAAGGCATCCCGATCAGCAGTGCCTTACCGATGGCGCTGCAATGCATCGGTTTCAGTTCGCCTGCGGCGGAGATATAGCGGATCACCTGCAAGCCTTCGACAACCGCCAGGTAGATCACCCGGTCGCCCTGGCGTGCGCCGAAGATGACGGTCTCCTGCGTCAGGTCGCGCAACTCCTTGAGCAGACCTTCAACGCGCGGCACGACCGGGTCATAGCTGGCGATCGCGTCGGCGAGGTCGAACAGCTTGCGCGTCGGATACAGGCGCTTGTTCCCGCCGACCGAGTAGAGGAAGCCGCGGCCCTCCAGGGCACGAATCAGATTAAAGCAACTCGACTGAGGCGCGCGGAGCTCGCGGGCGATTTCCGATAGCGTGAGCGGCGTGCGAATTCGGGCGAATGCTTCGAAGAGTTCGACCGTTCGGCCGGCGGTTTTGACGTCCATTCCGCCTTATACCGAAAAGCGGTCATCGTAGAGGAAGCATCATGGAAGCCATTGTCGATCTGACCGGCAAATCGTTTCTCATCACCGGCGCTCGCCAAAGCGTCGGCCGCGAGTTGGCTGAGAAGTGCGTCCGCCTAGGCGCCAGTGCGGCGGTGGTGAATTCCAGCAGTGCGGGGCTACGGGAACTTGATGCAGCGACGCCATATCAGGTTCTGACCGCTTCGCTTGTATCGCGGCTTAACCTTTCAAGACGCAATCGCCGCTTCAGTGAACCATACCGTCAGGCTGCCGCGCTGACGCAGGCCCGAATCATAGATCCTGCGCCAGCACGTCACCCTCAACACAGGCGAGTTGCAATCAAGCTACCTGGAGAAAGCTGACTATATGGAGCTGGAATGGTTGAGAACAGAACCTCGCCCGATGTCTCGAGCGGAACAGTTTCTTTGCCCAAATTCACATGAATTGTCAGTATCTGGTCAGTGCCCAATGACCAGCGTGCCGTGAGTGCACCCGGTCCATGCACGGTTACGCCAAGGCTGCGGGCACCTACGATACCCGGAATGACGTGTTCGCGGCGAACGGTTAGCAACTCGCGGTAAAGCTGTTCCATTGCAGGATTGGTAGGCTCGATGCGGGAAGCCTCGTAGGTCGAAATGGCGTTAGGGTCGGGGATACTAGCCCGGCGCGCCGGGTCTTTGAACGCATCGAAATGTTTAAATTCGTTGCGCCGGCCATCCCGTATCAGTTCGGCGAGTTCATCGCCGTGGTTGGTGAAGAATAAGAAGGGCCGGTCGGTGCCATACTCGTCGCCCATGAAGATCATCGGCACGAAGGGCGATAGCAACAGCAGTGCGGTGGCAGCACGCAGGTAGCTCGGCTCCGCCAGCACAGATAGACGCTCACCTAAAGCGCGGTTGCCGATCTGGTCGTGATTCTGCAGGCACATCACGAAGGCGGTCGGGGGTAGATGGCTGCTCGGCTCACCGCGAGGCTTGCCGGCATGGGGCGACATCTCGCCCTGATAGGCGAAACCCTCGCTCAGGCAACGGGCGAGTAAGCGGGTCGCGTCTTGGAAGTCCTCGTAATAGCCCTCTGACTCACCCGTCAGCAGCACGTGGATACAGTGGTGAAAGTCGTCCGCCCACTGGGCATCAAACTTCTTGCCACCGAGCAACGACGCCGCGTTGCCTTCATGCTCAAGCACGAGGTGGACGTATCTTCCTGGGATGACGCTAGCGCGGATATGGGCAGCAAGATCATCAAGGAAGCTCGGATGAGTGATGGCGTGCACGGCATCGAAACGGAGTCCGTCGAAACGAAACTCATTAATCCAGTACAGCGCATTATCCATGAAGAAGTGCCGCACCTGCGGCCGACGAAAGTCGATGGATGCTCCCCAAGGCGTCTTGATGTCGTCGCGGAAAAACGGCTCGGCGTAGGCGTGGAGGAAATTTCCATCCGGACCGAAGTGGTTATAGACCACGTCCAGCATAACCGAGATGCCGAGCCCGTGGGCCTCGTCGATCAATGCCTTGAGTTCGTCGGGTGTGCCGTATGAGTTATCGGGCGCATACGGAAGAACGCCGTCATAACCCCAGTTGCGATCGCCCGGAAAGTCGCCCACGGGCATTAACTCGACAACCGTGATTCCCAGTTCCTTCAAGCGCGGCAGTTCGTGGCGGATCCCGTTGAAGCCGCCCATCAGCCCTGCATGCAATTCGTAAATCACCGCCTCGTGCCACGGACGGCCCACCCACTGATTGTTGCGCCATTTGAAGGAGTTCGGATCTGTGACCAGACTTCGCTGCCCGACATCCTGATATTGCGCGCGAGAGGTCGGATCGGGCACGCAGAGGCCGTTCGGTAACTTGAAGCAGTAAGTGGATCCGACATGCGCGGCGTGCTTCACCTGGTGCCAGCCTTCCTCGGCGGCAAGCATCGGCACCTCGTCATCATCGATGACCAAGGTAACCGAGTCGACGCTTGGGCTCCAAAGGCGGAAGAGTGCCGTTCCATCAGGTCGCAGGATCACTCCAACAGCTTCGTCCGTATGGTTCCACTGTCCTGACGGGAGGGCGCGACCCTCAATGTCTGATACCAATCCGAGTTGCCAACTCATTTGAGCCTCCATATTGGAAATGCCCGTTCAACGACGCCAGGCGACCAAATCGTTATTTTGCAGCACGAGTGCCGGCGCTGTTGTAAATACGCTGTATCAGCTTGCGCGATACCCCACTGGAGTATCACAAAGCCGTTGATGAGAGAGGTGGAGCAGCCGGCACCCTAGATCATGTCAGCACTGGCGCTAGCAGAGGGCGACCCGGGTGGTAAGCTGACATTGGCCACTTAAGCTGCTTGCAGCATGGCGAGCACGGTTCCCGTGTGCCCTAGGAGGCCGAATCCGACGGTTGGCGATTGAGATCGGGCACTTGAAACCCGCGTGGATCAGTATCGCCATTTGATGTCCAGATGCCTCGAGTTCAGCCCGTTTTCAGGTAGTGGCCGGTGCGATTGCGGACCTTTCTGCCCACCACGGTCCGAATCGCACGCGCGTAACTTCCAAGCCCGTCTGTAGTAAGCCGGTCGGGTGCGATACCCATGACCGCCTTGGCGGAGTGAAGGAGCGTCTCGGCACCCAGTTGAAGATGGTGTGGGCCACCACGATCTCGCACTCATGCATAACCTCGGCCAGATCAGCGTGCCTCATGGTAGGTCGACCGTCGACATCGTCGCGATGACCACAAGGGCGATTGTACTGATCCGCATCTTGGGTAATGGTCCCAACACCCCGCCCGCGAATGTGCGGACGGTCTTCGATGCGCTCTTGACCACGACTTGGAAGCATGTCGGGGCTTAGTCTGCGTATCATTCAAGCATTCGTCGTGGGTGCTGGAGGATTGATCCGGCTGTTAGCCGGCTCGGCTGGTGCGACGTTCGAGGTGCAACTGTCAGCTCAGCGGAAAACCGTTAAGGTGGGTGGGCGAGCCGTGAGCTTGCAGGAGCATGACCGCCTCACCTGCAATACTTTTATCACCACAGTCGGAAGGCGGAACTAGCCGGCCCGCATTCCACGACGGAGAGGGCGAATCGTTCATTACCGCCCAGGTCCGGCCATTTCTCGACAGCCTGCGGTAGCTCTGCTGTGAGGCGGTAAATCGGGATGTCGGCTAAGGATTGTCCGCCTTCGTCGATACCGCATCCACGCCGAAATGATCGGCGAGTTGCGCGCCGGTATAGCCCTCAGTGAAGCTCGCATCGATCTCCGGCAGCATGCCGGCATTCCAGCGCAGCCAGTCCGCTTCGATCCCGGCATAGTCCTCCGGCCGGCGGGCTTTCAGGTTGGCCCGTTCCAGCGGATCGGCGACGACGTCGAACAGGAAGGTGTTCTGCCGCAGCTTGAGATATTTTAGGTCACCCACCCGGGCCGCCCGTTGCGCGTTGGCCTTGTAGCGCCAGAACAGGGAACGCTCCCGAACCGGAGCCGACCCGGTCAGTATGGGCAACAGGTCGAGCCCGTCGGACGGATAGTCCGCGTCCGGCGCGATACCCGCTGCGGCCAGCAGGGTCGGCAGCCAGTCCATGCTGATGCCGACCTGATTGGTGGTCACGCCCTGGGGCAGGCGCGCGGGCCAAGAGATGATAGCGGGAATGCGCAACCCTCCCTCCAGCAGTTCGGTCTTCATGCCGGTGAACGGCCAGGTGTCGGCAAAGCGTTCGCCGCCATTATCGCTGGTGAAGACCACGATCGTGTCGCGGGTGAGATCCCGGGCTGCCAGCGCACCCAGCACACGACCGATCTGCGCGTCCATCGTCTCCACCATGCGCCGGTAAGTCGCCTGGTCACCACCGTCGAAGTGGCGCAGCGTGGGGCCGGTGAGCCGGTCCGACACCGCGGTGTCGCCAGGCGCCTCCCACGGCCAGTGCGGGGCCGAGAAATGCAGGCTGAGCAGAAAAGGTTTGCCTGTGCTGGCGAACTCCTCGACCTGTGCCACGGCACGGTCGCCCAGTAATTCTGTCATGTATCCCGCTTGCTGGACCGGAGTATCGCCGTCCCAGAGGTCTTCCTTACCGTCGGTGCCGAAATGCCGGTAATAATCGACCGCTCCGCCACGATATCCCCAGAAATGGTCGTAGCCGCTCAGCAACGGCCCATAGTTCGGCAGCTTGCCCAGGTGCCACTTGCCGATCAACGCGGTGCTGTACCCTGCTTTCCTCAGCAACGAAGGCAGCGTGGGATGATCTGGCGGCAGGCCAACGTCGCGGCCGAGCGAGATCGGTTCCTCAAGCCCCACTGGCAGTCGGTATTGGTAACGCCCGGTGATGAGCGCGGTCCGGGTCGCCGAACATACGGCCGAGTTCGCGTAGCCTTGCAGGAAGCGCACTCCACGCGCGGCAAGCCCGTCAATGTGCGGCGTCTTGATGTCCGGTCGACCGTAGCAGCCGACATCCGCGTAACCGAGGTCATCGGCCATGATGAAGACGATATTGGGCTGTGCGGCTTGTGCGCGGGCTGCGCTGGCGACGGAAAAAGCTGCGGCAGCGGCCAACACGGTGCGGCGATCGATGGGCGGTAGCATGGACAATCCTCGGTGATTTTCCGTAATGCTCGCGCTGGTGACCGTGGATGACAAGGCGAACGCTCAAGTGAGAACGGAACGCAGCTTTAGGAACGGGCTGAGCAGACTGTAGATCTTGCTGTACATAGGTATTGCTTACCTCGGCGATCAGCTTTCCCACTCGACGCTGGTTGATATGCGATTACCCTATATCCACTAAACTTCGCGGCCAACTCGCCACGATAAGCCGCAGGCGAAGCTCTTCTTAGCCGCCGTAATCCTTGTCAAACAACATCTCCCGGTGCCGGGCCATGTAGGCAGGGTGCGGCGATGGCGGCTGCATGATGAAGAGCCAGGAACTCGAGACCGTCATCCGCCTCAAGCTGAACTTCGTCATCCTCGACGACGGTGCTCATGGCATGGTCCGCTGGAAGCAGGCAGTGAACAGCTTCCCCGACTACGGTCTGACCTTTGGCACCCCGGACTTTGTCCGCTATGCCGAGAGCTACGGCGCCGAGGGCACCCGCGTCACCAGCACCGAGGGACTGATCCCGGTCATCGAGAATGCCTTCAGGGGTGGAGGCGCAAGCGCCGAGCCCAAGACGATCAATCGACGCTACCTACCTCAAGGCGCACCTTATGCGATCGAGCCTGCAGATTAAGAAGGGGATCTTGGGCGTCTTATAGGCCGCACCAAAAGTGGCATGAACATGAAGCTGCATGTCGTCAGCGATGCCAACGGCCGTCCCTTGAGCTTCTTCATGACCGCCGGCCGGGTCAGAAACTACACCGGGGCCGCAGCCGAATCGAGATCATGTTCGGACGTCTGAAGGACTGGCGCCGTGTCGCTACCCGCTATGACCGCTGCTCGACGGTCTTCCTCGCCGCCGTCGAATTCGTGGCCACCATGATCGTCTGGTTATGACTTATATGTCCTGAGCTTAGGCCTAGGCCGAGGGGGCTAGTACCGAGCCCGACCTGATACTTCTCCTGGCTACGAAACTATGTGAAAGCGGAATCCGGACCTCTCCGCAGGTATGCCACAAACAGGTCCGGCCGTTCCCGTCAGGCCAGCATCGGCTCCGGCAAGCTTACCTGGGCACCAGCCCGGCGGCGGCGGGCCGCCCAATCCGCAATCGCCTCGCGGCAGGTGTGATCCAGGTAGAACGGGCCGACCGTCCGCACTTGGATAGTGGCCTCCGCTGGCATTGCCTCCAACGTCCGCAGGAGCCGCGGCAACTGAACAAAGGTCGCGTTACCGGCCAGCGCCAGGGTGTATTGCCCCGGGCGCACCTCGCGGCGGCGAATGCGCATGCCGAGCCGATTCAGGCGTGGCAGCAGCTCCAATCCCGTTAACGCCAGCCCAATGATCACGCCGGTCAAAAGATCCACCGCGACCACGGTGAACAGCGTCGCGGCCCAAATGGCGACGGGGAACGGCCCGTGGTGCTTGAACAACTCCCGGGCGTGGCGGAGGTTGATCAAGCGCCAGCCGGTGACAACCAGCACGCCACCGAGCGACGCCATCGGCACTTGCCGCAGCACGGCCGGCAGCAACGCCACGAAGGCCAGCAACCAGACGCCATGCAAGACGGTTGAGGCGCGGCTGACGGCCCCGGCCTGCACGTTGGCGGAGGAGCGCACGATGACCCCCGTCATCGGCAGCGCGCCGATAAGGCCGCACAGCATGTTGCCGATACCCTGGGCGGCCAGTTCCCGGTCGTAGTTGGTGCGCACGCCACCGTGCATCCGGTCCACGGCAGAGGCGGAGAGCAGGGTTTCGGCGCTCGCGATGAATGCGACCGCCAGCGCGGTGAGCAGCACTTCCGGCGTGGCGAACAGGCTCAGCGTGGACCAGGTCGGCAGCGTGATCCCGTCCCAGATGGCGTCGGGTACGGCGACGCGCTTGACCGGCAAGTCACCTCCGATCGTGACGAGGATGCCGGCCGCAATGCCGATCAGCGCGCCGGGCACCAGGGCCAGTTTCCCGGGCCGCATGCGCTCCCACGCGATCATGGTGGCGATGGTGGCCAAGCCCACGACCAGAGCGGCTTCGTCAGCGGAACCGTCAAACGGCACCAAGTCGATAAATGCCCGCGGGATGGCGGCAAGGTTCGCCAACCCGTTGGGCAGCGGCTTGGCGTCGAACAACACGCGGAACTGGCTGGCCACGATCAACACGCCAATGCCGGCAAGCATGCCGTGCACCACCGCCGGCGAGATGGCGCGGAACCAGCCGCCGAGGCGAAGAAAGCCGCATACCAGCTGGATGAGCCCGGCCAGCAGCAGGATCGGGCCGAGGGCGGAGATACCCTGCTCGCGCACGATCTCGAATACTAACACGGCGAGGCCCGCCGCCGGGCCGCTCACCTGCAGCGGCGACCCGGCGAGCAATCCCACCACGATGCCGCCGATGATACCGGTCAGCAGACCTTTCTCAGGCGGCATGCCGGAGGCCACCGCAATGCCCATGCACAAGGGCAGCGCGACCAGGAAGACGACAAAGGATGCGGACAGGTCACGGGCGGCCACAGCCGGGATGAATCTTTTCACGAATGGTTACTCCGCTGCCATGCGGCGAGGTTGCGACACGACGGCGACCGGAAACGGGCTTGTGCCATCGACGGGAAGGAAGCGCTCGGTCTCGCCGTCCAGCGCCAGCAGCACGCCGTCATCGAGCCGGAAGAACCAGCCGTGCAGGTTGAGGCGGCCGGTGGCCAGGCCGGCAGCCACGGACGGGTGCGTGCGCAAGTGGGTGAGCTGCGCCACGACGTTTTCCTGCGCCAGGATCGTGGCCGCCTGCGGCCCGGTGAGGTCGGCCGGGTAGGCGCTCTGCACCACGCCGTGCGCCGCATGGCTATGCCGGAGCCAAGCCTTGACATTGGGCATCGCGTCCAGCGCGCCTGGAGTGAGCAGGCCCTTCATGGCGCCGCAATCCGAGTGCCCGCAAACGACGATGTCGCGCACGCCCAGCGCTACCACCGCGTATTCGATGGCCGACGACACGCCGCCGTTACTTTCTGCAAAGGGCGGAACGATATTGCCGGCGTTGCGGCAAACGAAGAGCTCACCGGGACCGGCCTGGGCGATGAGCTCGGGGACGACCCGGCTGTCGGCGCAGGAGATGATCAGCGCCTTGGGTTGCTGACCTTCGCGGGCGAGCTGGCTGTATAGCGCGCGCTGTTGGGGAAATACATCGCAGCGAAAACGCGACACCCCGTCCACGATGTCTTTCATGGTGCCGAAATCGGGGGTTGTCCTAACGAACATGCTGTCCTGCTCCTCTCGGGTTGACGCGCCGTGACGGGTCAGGAGCAGCGCGGCTCGATCGGGGGACATGACAGCCCCGTTCAAGCCGTGCCAGCCGCCTTCTGCGGTGCACGGTGATCCGACATCGCGAGGTTGGCCGGCAATTCGCCGACGTCCTCGCCAGAGGGGCCCGGATCGTTTGTTGTACATACAATGCAGAGCAACGGTTCGTGTTGCAACCATAATCCAGAGCTGAATCTACGCTAAAAACCGTCTAACTGTTTTATCACGCGTTCAGAGACACTAGTGTTGTGAGCATTCACGGCACTTCCACAATCTTAATTTTAATACCGCTCGATTTTACTCCCGAATTAGTTCGCCCTCGAAGCGAGTGATGCGTCAGGATGCAGAAAGGCTGTTCCGTTCGTTCTGGCGTCAAGCATATCGCACCGCAGCGAGCCTACTGTAGAAGAGCGCACTCGCTGCATTGACAGCACGCGGACTGCTCGGGGACCGTGGCTACAACAGCAGCTGCTTCCGGCCAGTCCTGACCGTTAGTTGTCGCCGGCGACAGCTTCCGCGAAGCGAGTCAGAGAACAAGTGCCCGAGTTGAGGTCGGAAACGGCCGGTTCAGCATTCCTGCAAAGGAACGGTGGCCGAGAAGGCCGCAGCATCCCCCGGAAGAACTGTGACGGATGACCTCTCAGGTTTTGTGGTTCGGCTATTAGGGTGCCTGCTAACTGAACGAAGCACTCCGCCCCCGTATGGCGCCCGCGTGGAATACTGCTTAGCCTTTACATGATCTCGGGAGACTGCCATGAGCGACCAGCCACGCTTTGAACTCTTCGCCTTCTGGCGCACCTCCGCGACATACCGCGTGCGGGTCGCTATGGCCCTGAAGGGGCTGACGGCCACCGAAACGCAGGTCAACCTGATCGCGGGCGGGCAGCATGACCCGGCCTTCCTGGCGATCAATCCCATGGCCGCCATCCCTGCCCTGATCGATCACGCTCCCGGCGCTCCGGAGACGGCGCTCACCCAGTCCCTCGCCATCCTGGAGTTTCTGGAGGAGGTGGCCCCCACGCCCGCCATCCTCCCCATGGACCCTTACGCCCGCGCCCGTGTCCGCAGCCTGACGCTGCTACTGGCCGCCGACACGCATCCTTTCATCACCCCGCGCGTGCGCAAGGCGCTTGGCACGGTCGCGGTAGTAGACGACGCGGCCTGGAAGGCCTGGCAGACGCACTTCCTCACTATGGGCCTGCAAGGCTTCGAGAAGCGCCTGGCCGAACCCGGCACTGGCCGTTTCTGTCACGGCGACACGCCGGGGATGGCGGACATCTGCCTGGCCAGCATCGTTGTGGTGGTGCGCAGCTTCGGGATCACGGTGCCGGGCCTCCCGACGGTGAACCGGATCATCGCGGAATGCGAGACGCTGCCGGCGTTCATCCACGCGGATCCGATGAAGCAGGTGGGTGCGCCGGGCTGACGAGGTCTATCTCGGCGGCACGACAGCACTCAGGGTAAAACGAGATGAATTAATGCAGGCACGGACTGACCAAATAGACTCAGTTGGGCCAGCCCAACTGAAACCAGCGTCTCACGGCTGACAGTTGCTGAGGCAGCCGCCGACTTGCTCCCGGGTCCGAAGACCCCGCCGAAGCGCACGGCGTTCCCTTTTCACCCGCTCGCGCGAGACCGTTGGCATGTAACCACGTCGTTGTGTGCTGCTTGCGAGCGGGCCGCCAGCCCTACTCGGCTGGGAGGGCGCGCTGGCGCAATCGACCGGACAGCAGCCACCACGCAAGCAAGCTCAGGGCCACGTTGGCGAGCACGCTCACGAACAGGACGAGCCTTACCTCGAGCGGAACCCGGCCAGACATAGCGGGAATCGCCGCGTCGAGTGCGACGGAGACCGAGGCATTGATGCTGTGCCCGTCGCCATCGGTGACGGCCACCGTCCAGATGCCGCCGCGGTCCGGCACAAAGGCCACACGGCCGCGCGCATCCGCACGGCCGTGCAGCACGGGTACTTTGTCATCGCCAGGCGCGAACACCCTGACGTCGGCGAACGGCATCTGCTCGCCATCAGCGTAGTAAAGCTCGACTGTGACAGCCTTCTCGTCCGTCACGCGCCAGCCAGTACCGTGGGCCGATGCCTGTCGTGGGAACGCCACAGCGAAGAGGGCCAGCGCCACTCCGAACGCGGCGGCGCGGATCACCCCCTCACCCGAAAGACAGTAACCGCACGAGCTAGATACTGCTCGTGATCAGCGGCCTTCTCATCCGTCCGTTGTTCGACCCGCACCATCCAGAGCCCCGGCTGCGTGATCCTGATCTTGGCAGTGCCGTCGTCGGCGGTTTCGGTGAAATAGGCGTAGCTGTTCGGCGTGTCGGTAAAGCCGTCATAGGTCGCATAAACCCGCGTCGAGAGCGGCTTCCCGTCGAACAGGATTTGGACGCGAAGATCCTGGCCGGGCTTGAGCATGGCCGGGTTAGCCATCGGCACCACTTCGAGGCGGTCGCCGAGGGTCTGCTTCCACGTTTCGTCCGCGGCGCTCATGTTGACCAGGGTCTTGCTGAACTTCTCGATCTTCATCGGCCGCCGCGCCCCCGGCAGTTCTGCCGGCGTGCCCTGCTTCAGGCCGTCTGGCGTCAACGACCAAATTTGCGGCAAGCGCGACCCGGCGACGATGAAACCAGACGAACTCGGTGCCGTGGCAGACCCGGTGTAGGTGAACGTCGCTTCGTCCGGCGCCAGGGTCACCGGAGTACGCTTGCCGCCGCTGACGATGAACACGGTGACATCCTTGGCGGGCTCGAGTTCCTCGCTTTTCATAAATACATGGGACGACATCACGGTCACCGGAAGCATCGCACCGTTCGCGACCTCGGTCGTGGCCGGCTTGACGATGAACTCATGCGCCTGAGCGGACAGAGTGAACAGGCAAGCCGCCCCGACGATGACACCACGAACCATTTTGATCTCCTTCGAACGGCACGGCTCTATCCGACCATCTCCGAACGTAATGTGACGGGTTGGTGAAACGTGCCGAGTGTCACCCGACACGGGTCGAGGCGGTGGTAAGACGCAGGTTGGAAAAGGCGAGTATCAATGAAGCGTTGTTGTTGTGTAGCTATGTCGCTTCTCGTGCTAGCGCCCAGCCTGGCTTGGGCGCATGCGGAAGTTGGCATCGCGCAGGGATTACTGAGCGGCTTCAAGCATCCCATCTTTGGAACGGACCATCTGGTTGCCATGGTTGCAGTTGGCTTATGGGGCGCTCAACTCGGTGCCCCAGCGATTTGGCTGCTTCCCATCACCTTCCCGCTCGTTATGGCCATCGGCGGAGTGGTCGGGGTAATCGGTGCTCCGCTCCCACTACCCGACCTGTTCATCGCCGTTTCGGCGCTCGTGCTTGGTGGCGCAGTCGCGTGTGGCCTAAGGGCGCCGTTGGGAATCGCCTGCACGCTGGTCGGCGTGTTCGCAGTCTTTCATGGCTACTCCCACGGCGTCGGGTTGCGCGGCGCCGAGAACGCGACCGGCTACGCTGTCGGCTTCGTGGTGGCGACCGGATTGCTCCATCTCGTCGGCATCTCGACGGGTTTGATCACACGGTGGCGCTCGGGGGCAATCGCCGTCAGGCTCGCTGGAACGGGCGTTGCCGCTGTCGGCCTGACGACCTTACTAGCAACGGTAATCGCGATCTGAGTTACTGCCAGGTGAAGGCACCGCTCTGATATTGAATGATACAATCCTTCACTTCAGCACAGTACTTTCGCGTGCGGGTGGGATACGGTTGAGCATGAGGCGCGTTGCGGCAACCTCGATCGGCGTTTCTGGGGTTTGTATCTCGAACCCGTAACCCTTGCTGAAGCGGCAATTGCGATCGAGCCGCTATCCCCGGTGCCGAAGTGCACGGGTCAGCCTACGGCCTTCGTGCCGGTGTGGGCCGTCACGGTGCGGGTTGCGGGAGAAGAGTGGCCGCGAGTCCGCGTGTAGCCGCGCACCCGAGCTCTGTCATCTTCACCGAACGTCCGTTCATTTCATCAGCAACGTGTAGGGTGGTTAACCCGCTGCCGCACGGGCCAAAGCGTAAGTCCAAATACGGTGGGAACAAGCTGGTCGAAGACGCCATTGGCAGCCCTCGCGCAGCAGGCAGAACACAGCGTCCGGCACGCCGCTCAGGCATTTAGTACGCGGCCGCCCGCCAGGCTGCGCCGGTGGAAGCAGCGGCGCCAAGATCACCGACTGCGCCTCGTTCAGATCTTTGTGGAAACCGCTTGTAGGACTCATGCCGCCGCTCATCGTCGTCGAGCAGCAAGCCTACCAGCCAAAGACGTCGGACTTCTCTGACGCCCTCTGAGCCGGAGTCTTCACCGAAAGCCCGCTGTCGAGTGGATCGCGGCGCCCAACGCTTTCAAAGCGCTTCTTGCCTGCGGGTCCGTTGCGCTGGCGTAAACCACCACATCTCGAGACGGCAGCTTGGGTAGCCGGAGTTGCGGTCCGATATCGATCGTTCCGGGCGGGGCGACGCGGCGGCCGAGGGCTGCGACGGCAAGCCCGGCTGAGACGGCCGCGCCGATCGTCGTGACGCCCCCGCCGACGAAAACCTCCGTCCACCGAACGCCCGCCTGGTCTAGGGTGGAGAGGGCCATGCTCCTGACGCTGCACGGCTCCGCTTGGGTCGCCAGCCGGAGTGGCGTGCCATCGCGATGCTCGAACTCGGGTGCCGCCATCCAGCCAAATTGCTCGTGAAGCAGAAGCGTGCCGTCCTGACGCCGGTTGTCGTGCCGGAGCACGATGGCCGCCTCGATGGTGCCGGCATCGAAGTCGGCGAGCACTTCCTTCGAGGTCATCACGCGCATCTCCAGCACCAGACTGGGTTCGGCGGCACCGATGCTCTTCAGCAAAAACGGTAATTCGGGTCCAACGATGTGATGGCTGATTCCGACCACCAACCGTCTCCGCTCCGCATCGAACGACCTGACCGCGTCCTGGTGCGCTGCCAGGAGGAGGCGGGCTCGCGGGAGAAACGCTTCGCCGTCGGCGGACAGGCGGACGTGCCGTGGCGTTCGTTCCAGCAACCGCCGCCCCAGCGCGTCTTCTAGACGCTTGATCCTGAGGCTAATCGCCGACTGGGTCGCGTCCAAGGCTGAAGCAGCGCGAGTGAATCCTTTCAGATCGACCGTCATGATGAAGGCCCGGACGGCCTCGATATCCAGCGACCTCATCGCGTTGCATAACAAACGTCAATCATTGAAACACGCTGCCATAGGGTTTTTGCATGATCAACAGGCGCCTAGGTTCGATGCATTGAGTTGAGGAGGATCTGTATGCCCATCACCGTCACCGCGAGCCGGACCGTGATCTCAGAAGATGCTGCGCCAACGCTAGTGCTGCGGGCCTATTTGGCCGGGTTGGGTGTGGCTGCCACGCTGATCGTGAGCGCCACCGTTCTCGCCAGCCTGGGTTTCCAATTGGTGTTCGGCTGACAGGAGTTACCTATGCCATTGGTTCGAATTTCATTGCTGAAGGGGCGCTCGCCCACCGAGTTGCGCGCCATCGCTGACGGCGTTCATGCAGCGTTGATGGAAACCTACACCGTACCGGCGGAAGACCGGTTCCAGATCATCGAGCAGCGCGACCCCGGCGAGATCATCTACAGCACGAGCTATCTCGACATTCGGCGCACGAACCAGATCGTGTTGATTCAAGTTGTGGCCAGCGACACGCGCGACGTTGCTGCCAAGCAGGCGCTCTACGCCGCCATCGCCGACAAGCTGGCGGCCGATCCGGGTTGTCGGCGCGAGGACGTCCAGGTGGTGATCTCCGGCAACAGCCGGGCCGACTGGTGCTTCGGCAACGGCCTCGCATCCTACGTTCCGGCCCAGGCAACGTGATCACGTCGGCGGACGGAAGCAACGGTGAACCAGGTATGAGGCTCGATCCACGCGAGACGTTGGCGTTGCCCCAAGCGATCCGCCAGCGCCGCCTCTCGGGAATCAACGGATTGATCGTCAACGTCCTCGAGGCCGGCTATGAAACCCCGAACCGTCCCGCGGTACTGCTGCTGCACGGTTTCCCCGACCTCGCTTATAGCTGGCGCAAGACCATGCAGCCACTGGCGGACGCCGGCTATCACGTGATCGCCCCGGACCAGCGCGGCTACGGCGCGACCACGGGTTGGGATGGCCGCTACGACGGCGATGTCGCCTCGTTCAGTACGCACAACTACGCCCGCGATGCGCTCGGCGTGCTGCACGCGCTGGGACATCATTTCGCCGACGCCGTGGTGGGGCACGATTTCGGATCCATGGTCGCCGCATATTGCGCGCTGGTGCGGCCGGACGTGTTCCGCTCGCTGATCATGATGAGCTTCCCGTTCGACGGGCCGCCCGCGATCCCGTTCGACACCACGGACACGTCGCCCCCGAAATTGGCTTCGTCAATGGCTGAGCAACTCGCGAACCTGCCGCGCCCTCGTCAGGACAGCATGACGTGGTTCGGCACTCCGGGGGCGAATGAGGACATGCTGCGCGCCCCTCAGGGCCTGCACGCCTTCCTGCGCGCCTATTTCCATGTGAAGAGCGCGGATTGGCCCGGCAATGACCCGCATCCGCTCACCACCGGATCCGCCGCTGAGTTGGCGACGCTGCCGCGCTACTACGTCATGGAGAAGGGCATTGGTATGGCCGCGACGGTTGCTCCCGATATGCCGTCGCCAGCCGAGATCGCCGCCACTCGCTGGCTGCCTGAGGCAGAGTTGGCGGCCTACACGGAAGCGTTCGGGCGCACTGGCTTCCAGGGTGGCCTGAACTGGTTTCGCTGTCATACCGGCGCGATCGGCCGCGCGGAGATTGAACTGTTCGCCGGCCGCTCCATTGACGTGCCGGCCAGCTTCATCGCAGGCGCGGCCGACTGGGGGAGTTATCGCAAGCCCGGCGCCCTCGATCGGATGCGCAACACCGCCTGCAGCCGGATGGACGGCATTCATCTGATCGAGCAGGCCGGTCACTGGGTCCAGCAGGAGCAGTCCGAGCGCTTCAACGCCCTTCTGATCGATGTCCTGAGACGGACATGAAGTAATTCTGATGCACGGATCACCATCGTCCTGGCAGAGATAGGAGGGCTCGGGGGTTACCCCGTCACTGTCCGGTGAACACCGTTAATTTGTTAGTTCCCAATTTTAATGTGCCAACTAGACAGTACGGGGTCGAAATTAGACGGTTAAGTGGAGTGACTGCCGAGATGCGCGGCACGAAAACACGGCACGGATGGGTAACCTTGTGGTCGAGGAGATCGCGCCCTAGCGTGTCGAAAAAAGCTAGTGAGGACACGATGCGGTATTCAACCCGATGGCTCGCGCACTGCACCGTTGCCTTCGTGCTGAGCTTGGCCGTGCATGCCGGCACCCCGGCCCGCGCCGCCGAGCCATTGCGCATCGGTATCATCACCGACATGAGCGGCCAGTATTCCGACGGTAATGGTGCCGGGTCCGTCGCCGCCGCGCGCTTGGCCGTCGCCGATTTCGGCGGCTCGGTGCTCGGCCGGCCCATCGAGGTCGTCTACGCCGATCACCAGAATAAGCCCGATGTTGCCGCCGGTATCGTCCGTCAATGGTTGGACACCGGCGGTGTCGACGTCGTGGCCGAAGGCGTCAACTCAACCGTCGCCCTTGTTGTCCAGGGTGTCACGCGCGAACGGGGCCGCATCTTCCTGATCTCCGGTGCCGGGACCTCCGACCTCACCGGCAAGGAGTGCTCGCCCACCTCGGTGCAGTGGACCTATGACACCTACGCCTCCGCCAACGCGACGGCCAAGACCCTGGTCGGCATGGGAGGCAAGACGTGGTTCTTCCTGACTGCCGACTACGCCTTCGGCCAGGCTCTGCAACGCGACGCCACTACTGCCGTGCTCGCTGCCGGAGGAACCGTGCTCGGGTCGGTCAGGCATCCGTTCAGCACCTCCGATTTCTCGTCCTTCATCGTGCAGGCTTCATCCTCACCGGCGCAAATCGTCGCGTTTGCCAATGCGGGGGCGGACTTCGCCAATGCCGCTAAGCAATCGGTCGAGTTCGGGCTCCGGCAATCCGGCAAGACGCTGGCCGCCATGCAAGTCACGCTGACCGACATCCCGGCCCTCGGGCTGGAGACGGTGCAAGGCATCGAGTTCACCGATAGCTGGTATTGGGATCTCAACGAGAAGACCCGTGCCTGGTCACGACGCTTCTTCAAGGAGCGGAATGCGATGCCTACCGCCTACCAAGCCGGCACGGCGTCTGCGATCGGCCACTATCTCGGCGCGGTGCGCGACGCCGGCACCACCAACCCGGCCCAGGTGATGGAGAAGATGCGCGCCACCCCGGTCGACGACTTCTTCACCCCGCACGGCGTCGTGCGCCCGGATGGCCGCATGGTGCACGACATGTATCTCATGCGGTTCAAGCGCCCTGCGGAAAGCACCGGCAAGTGGGACGTCTACCAGCTGGTGGAGACGATCCCCGGCGACGAGGCTTTCCGGCCGCTGGCCCAGGGTGGCTGCCCTTATCTCAACAGGTCCAAGCCCTGAAGGCGCTTTATACGCGATCGATGATAACGGCGCGGCGCAACCGAGGCTGCTGCCGGCATGATCCTGCGTAGCGGCGGTAGGCTACTTTACTTACCGGAACAATCAGCACAAAGCTGGCGCAGATCCGTCACCTGAAGCGGACAGACTGCGAGGGAGGTGTAAGCATGGTCGATGCATCGTCGGGACTGGCCCGCCGTCGTCAACTGCTCGCCGCGGGCGTTGCTGCAACTGTACTCGCCGCCTTGCCTGTCCAGGCCGAGCCGACGCCCGGGCTGAAGATCGGCGTCATCGGCGATATGTCCTCGACCTATGCCGACGTGGCCGGCAAAGGCAGCGTGTTGGCCACGACGATGGCGGTTGAGGATTTCGGCGGCAGCGTCTTGGGCGGACCGATCACCGTCGTATCGGCCGACGCGCTGAACAAGCCGGACCTCGCGCTGTCGCTGGCGCGGCAGTGGTGGGATGCCGAGGGCGTCGATGCCATTGCCGACGTGCCGACCTCCGCCATCGCGCTGGCGCTGATGACGCTGTCGGCCGAGAAGAAGAAGGTGTTGCTGGTCTCCAGCGCCGCGTCGTCGGCCATCAGCGGCGCGTCCTGCTCGCCGTATACGACGCAATGGACCTACGATTCCTACGCCATGGCCAATTGCACCGGCCGCTCGCTGGTCGAACAGGGCGCGAAGCGCTGGTATTTTATCGGCGCCGACAATGCGTTCGGCGAGGCGCTGATGCACGACGCGACCGACGTTATCAAGGCGGGCGGCGGTAGCGTACTGGGCACCATCAGGGTGCCGCTCGGCACCAGCGAGTTCTCGGCGCCCTTGCTCGAGGCCAGCAACTCGGGCGCCGACCTCATCTGCCTCGCGGTCGGCGGCACCGACATGATCAATTGCCTCAAGCAAGCGGCGGATTTCGGCATCGCGGCGCGAGGGCAGCGCCTGGCCGGGCTGGTGGTGCAGGAGACCGACGTGCGGTCGCTCGGGCTCGCGCAGGGGCAGGGTCTGCTACTGACGACCGCCTTCTACTGGGACCTTAACGACAAGACGCGGGCGTTCTCGAAGCGCTTCTTCGACCGCATGGGCCGCATGCCGACCATGCTGCAGGCTGGCGCCTATAGCCAAGCGCTGGCGTATCTACGGGCGGTGCAGGCGGCCGGCAGCAAGGACGCCGCCGCCGTGACCCGGCAGATGCGGCAACTGCCGGTGAACGACGTGTTCGCCACCGGCGGCAAGGTCCTCGCCAACGGGCGGATGGTGCACGACATGTATCTCATGCAGGTGAAATCGCCCGCGGAATCCAAGAGCGATTGGGACGTGTTCAAGCTGCTCGAGACCATTCCGGGCGACCGGGCGTTCCGCTCGTTGGAGACCAGCGGCTGCACGCCGGTGGCGCTGTAGCCGTCGCCATGCGTCGTTCTCCGTATCCTGCCGCGGCGATGATGCGGCTGATCGCACCCTCAACCGTCGCCGTGGTCGGCGTGTCGGAACGGGCGGGGGCGTTCGGCAATCGCGTGGTCGCCAACATGGCGGCGTTCGATGGGGCGTTGTTCCAGGTCAACGCCAAGCATCGGGAGCTGGCGGGGCAACCGTGCTTCCCGAGCCTTTCCGAGTTGCCGCAGGTGCCGGATTGCGTGGTGATCGCGACCGGGCGGGACGCGGTGGAGCCGATCGTGGCGGAATGCGCCCGTCTGGGCGTGGGCGGCGCAATCATCCTGGCGGCGGGCTTCGCCGAGACCGGCAAGCCGGAGTTGGCCGCGCTGCAGGACCGCATTGTATCGATCGCGCGGGAGGCCGACATGCGGCTGGTCGGGCCCAATACGATCGGGCTGGTCAATTACGGCACCGGCGCCGGGCTGACCTTCTCGGCGATGCCCGACAAGCGGCCCTTGCGCCCGCACGCGATCGGCATCGTCAGCCAATCGGGCTCGCTCGGCTTCGCGCTGGCTCAGGCCATTGAGCGTGGCGTATCGATCAGTCACGTGCTGACCGCCGGTAATTCCTGCGACGTCGATGTGGCGGATGAAGTCGCCTATCTGGTGCAGGATGAGTCGTGCCGGGCGATTGCCTGCCTGTTCGAGGGCATGGCCGACCCCGGCCGCATGATCGCGGCGGCTGAGCTGGCCTGGCAGGTCGGCAAGCCGTTGGTGATGTACAAGATGGCGACCGGCATGGAGGGCGCCCGTGCGGCAATGTCGCATACGGGCTCGATGGCCGGGTCGCAGGCGGCGTATCGGGCTGCCTTTGCCCGCGCAGGCGTGATCCAGGTGGACAGGCTCGAGTCGCTGATCGAGACCGCTGCGTTCTTCGCCAAGGCGCCGGCTCCGTCGACGACCGGCGTCGCGGTGATCGCCACCTCGGGCGGCGCGACCATCATGGCCGCCGACAAGGCCGAGTTGCACGGCGTCGCCCTGCCGCAGCCCGGCGCGGCCGCGCAGGCCGTGCTGGAGGCGCACGTCCCCGAATACGGCTCCACCCGCAACCCGTGCGACGTGACGGCGCAGGCGATCTCCGACCCGGCCGGTCTGGCCGCTTGCGCCGGGGCGCTGCTGAACGATCCGGCCTACGGCGTGCTGGTCACCACCCATGGCTACGCTTACGCCTCCGCCACATCCCGCCTCGCCACTTTTGCGGCCACGGCCGCCGCTGCGGGCAAGCCGGTGTGCAACGTCTGGGTGCCGGAATGGCTCGGTGGGCCCGGCGCGGCGGAGACGGAAGCCGACCCGAACCTCGCGCTGTTCCATTCGATGGATCGCTGCTTCGAGACGCTGGCGGCGTGGCATCGACGCGATGCGCGCCACCGGGCCGGGATCGTCGCGAGGCCGCGACTGGCCGATGTCGAGGCCGGCACCCGCGCGAGGACCATGCTGGACGCCGTGCCGGGTACAACGCTGACCGAGCGGGAGGCCAAGGCGGTGATGGCGCTCTACGGTATTCCAGTGGTCGGCGATGCCGTCGCGCAGACCGCTGACGAGGCGGCCGCGGCGGCCGCGCGGGTCGGCTTCCCCGTCGTGCTCAAGGGCGAGAGCCCGGATATTCTGCACAAGACTGAGGCCGGGTTGGTCAAGCTGAACCTCGGCAGTGCAGAAGCAGTGCATGAGGCGGCTGCGACGATGTTGGAAGCGGTGCAGGGCATGCAGCCCCGGCCGCGTTGGTCGGGCTTGGTGGTGCAGCCGATGTTGCCCACAGGCATCGAGATCGTCGTCGGCGCCCGCCATGATCCGCAGTTCGGGCCGTTGGTGGTGGTCGGGCTCGGCGGCGTGCTGGTCGAGGTGCTGCGCGACACCGCGCTGGCGCTGGCGCCGGTCTCCGTTGCCGAAGCCGCCCAGATGCTGGCCGGGCTGAAAGGCGCTGCGCTGTTGCGCGGGTTTCGCGGCGCCCCGGCCGTCGACCTCGAGCGCCTGGCGGAGATCGTGGCGCGCTTCTCGGAACTCGCAGCGGATTGCGGAGATGCCCTGGTGGAAATGGAAATCAACCCGCTGATCGCGGCCGAGCAGCGGATCGTCGCGGTGGATGCATTGATCGTGAAGGCGAACGGCTGATGCGGGCCTGGGTGGTCGAGCGCCTGACCGAGGCGGGCGAGATGACGCTGCAGGAGCGGTCCGATCCGGTGGCTGGCGCGGGCGAATACGTGTTGCGAGTCGAGTGCGCCGGATTGAACTTTTCGGACTCGCTGATTTTGCGCGGCCTGTATCAGCGCAAACCGTCGCTGCCGTTCACGCCGGGGATTGAGGCGGCGGGCACCATCATTGCCGCCGGACCAGGTTGCGACCTGCCGGTGGGAGCGCGCATCTGTGCGGCGTTGTCAGGTGGCGGCTATGGCGAGCAAGTCGTCGTCGAGGCCGGTGCCGCGCGGCCGATCCCGGCGGACGTGCCGGCCGAGGCGGCGCTGGTGCTGCTGGGCATCAATTATCCCACCTCCTATCACGCATTGCACGGCCGCGCCGCGATCCAGCCCGGTGAGACCGTGCTGGTGCATGCCGGCGCGGGCGGGGTCGGCAGTGCGGCAATACAAATCGCCGTGGCTGCCGGGTGCAGGGTGATCGCGACCGCGGGTACGGAGGCCAAGCTGACGGTGTGCCGGGACCTCGGGGCCGGGTTGGCCCTGGATTACGGCGATCCCGGCTGGTTCGACCGGCTGCGCGAGGCAGTGCCGGGCGGGGTTGACGTCGTCTATGACCCCGTCGGCGGCGAGGTGGGCACCCAGAGCCTGCGCGCGCTGGCCTGGCGGGGCCGCTATCTCGTAATCGGCTTCGCTGCCGGGCCGCTGACGCAACTGGCGGCTAACCGGCTGCTGCTGAAGGAGGCCTCGGCGCTCGGCGTTTTCTGGGGCGAGGCCCGCAAGCGTGACCCGGCCAATGCCGAACGCGTCGGCCAGGCGATCCTCGACCTATATCGCGCCGGGCAGCTCGACCCGCTCATTGGCGGGCGCTTCCCGCTCGAGCAGGCGCGCGTCGCACTCGATTTGCTGGCCGCGCGCCAGACCGTGGGCAAGATCCTCCTCACACCCCACGTCTCGACGCACTGATCGGAAGGACATCCCGTGGATTTCAGTCACAGCGACAAGGCCGAGGAGCTGCGCGAGCGGCTGCAGGCCTTCATGGACGAGCACATCTACCCCAACGAGAAGACGTACAAGGACGAGCAGGCGACCTTGGTCGACCGGTGGCAGCCGGTGCCGGTGGTGGAGCGGCTCAAGCCGGTGGCGCGCGCCGCCGGACTATGGAACCTGTTCCTGCCGGAGAGCGACCGCGGCGCCGGGCTGACGAACGTCGATTATGCGCCGCTGGCCGAAATCATGGGCCGCGTGCAGTGGTCGTCCGAGGTGTTCAACTGCTCCGCGCCTGACACCGGCAACATGGAGACCATCGCGCGCTACGGTACCGAGGCGCAGAAGCAGGAATGGCTCGAGCCGCTGCTGCGCGGCGAGATCCGCTCCTGCTTCTGCATGACCGAGCCGGACGTCGCCTCGTCCGACGCGACCAACATCCAGTCCACCATCCGGCGCGAGGGCGACGAGTACGTCATCAACGGGCGCAAATGGTGGTCGTCCGGCTCCGGCGATCCGCGCTGCAAGCTGTTCATCTTCATGGGCAAGACGGACCCGGACGGCACCGACAAATACCGCCAGCAATCCATGATCCTGGTGCCAGCCGGCACCAAAGGTCTGACCATTAAGCGCATGCTGCCGGTGTTCGGCTTCGACGATGCGCCGCACGGGCATGGCGAGATCGCGTTCGAGGACGTGCGGGTGTCGGCCGAGAACATCCTGCTCGGCGAGGGGCGCGGCTTCGAGATCGCTCAGGGGCGCCTGGGGCCGGGACGCATCCACCATTGCATGCGGGCGGTGGGCCTGGCGGAGCGGGCGTTGGAGATGATGTGCAAGCGGCTGGTGGACCGCACCGCGTTCGGCAAGTCGCTGGCCGACCAGGGCGTGATGATCGAGCGCATCGCCAACAGCCGCATCCAGATCGATCAGGTGCGCCTGCTGATCCTGCATGCGGCATGGAAGATGGACCGCGTGGGCAACAAGGAGAGCCGCAAGGAGATCGCTGAGATCAAGGTGGCGGCGGCGAACATGGCCTGCGACGTGGTGGACCGCGCCATTCAGGCGTTCGGCGGTGCCGGCGTGTCGAGCGATTTCGGCCTCGGCTACATGTTCAAATACGCGCGCACGCTGCGCCTGGTGGACGGTCCTGACGAAGTGCACCGCCATCAGCTCGGCCGGCAGGAGCTCGCCAAGTATCGGCCGCCGCGCAACCATGGCTGAGGTCGCCGGTGGCGCCGAGTTAGTGCCGGTGCTGCCGAACCATCGCTTCGACGAGGCGGCGATGGGCCGGTATCTGGCGCCCCTGCTGCCGGGCGTCGCGCAGGGCTGCACGGTGCGCCAGTTCCAGGGCGGGCAGTCCAACCCGACGTTCCATCTCGCCACGCCGGGTCATG
>CAZTJC010000029.1:43131-45095 GCA_964613945.1 uncultured Acetobacteraceae bacterium | reverse complement strand
TCGAATGGCGCCAGCATCGTCGCCTCGCCGTTGCGGTATCCCTCCGTCATCAACAGCTGGGCCGCGCCGGAGATGATCCCCACGGCGACCAGCGCCAACCAGACCAGCGGCGACGGCGTGACCCAATACGGAATGCTACCCACGGCGCAGACCAGCGTCGTGGCGATCGCGAACCACATCACGATGGTGATGTTGCGCTCGCCGGCCTGCCCCATGCGGCGGATGCTCACCATCGCGGCGGCCCAGGCGATCACGCCGACGACGACCACCATCGCCGGGAATAACTCGATTGTCCCCTCCGACCGCCATGGCCGCAGCACGATCAGCACCCCGAGCAGCCCGGCCGCCACCGACACCGCGCGACCCGCCGTCACCCGCTCGCCCAACAGCGGCACGGACAGCACGCTGAGGAACACCGGCATCGCGAACCCCAGCGCCGTCACCATCGCCAGCGGCAGGTGAGCGTAGCCGTAGAATGCCCCGAGCATGCCGGCGAACCCGGCGATCGTCCGCAGCACGTGGCCCAGCGGATGCCGCGTCCGCAGCGCATCCAGCCCGCCGGCGCGATGGAGCAAGGGCAGGATCGCGACCGTCGCGAACAGGCTGCGGAACAACATGACCTCGATCACCGGGATGGTGGGCGAGACCGCCTTGACCAAGGCCGACGCCACCGTGAACGCCGCCGATGCCGCGAGCACGCAGGCAATGGCGCGCCGCCGTTGTCGACTCGGATCGTCCAGCTGCTTCGACATGCGCGGACGTTACAGGCGCAGCCGCGCCTCCACCACATCGGGTTCGTGCCGATCACGCTTCAACTCGAAGCCGAGCCCGCGGATAAACGCCAGCATGCGGGCATTGTCGCTGAGGATCTGGCCGGCGATGACCGACACGCCCTTGGCCCGCCCCCAGTCGATGATCCGCTGCATCAGGTGCCGGCCCAGGCCAGTGCCCTTCATCCGGGGATCCACCACCACGGCGAACTCCGCCTCGCCCCCTGGCTGCTCGACCAGGCGGGAGACGCCCACCGTCTCGCCGCCGCGCACCGCGATGATGGCGATCTCGCGGTCATAGTCGATCTGCGTCATGCGGGCGATCTGCTCGCGGGACAGCGTCCGCAATTGGGAGAAGAAGCGGTAGCGGATGTCCTCGGGGGTCAGCCGACCGACCAGGGCCGCGTGCGCCTCCGCGTCCTCGGGCCGGATCGGGCGGATTTCGAGCGTTTCGCCCTTGCCGGTCCAACTCTCGACCCACTCGGACGGATAGGGTGCGATCGCCGGCTTGCCGAACTCGCCCGGCGGTCGCAGCCGGATGAACGCTTCGGCTGCGGCGACCCCGGCCTCGTCGGCGAACAGCGGATCGACCGTGATGGCTTCGATCTCGGGAAAGTTGACGGTGATCTGCCCGAGGCGGATGAGCGCGTCAGCGATGGCCTCGCGATGCGCCGGCCCGTGCCCGAAGCCGGCGCCGAGCAGCCGGGCCGCCGCCGAGCGGTCGATCAGCGAGCTGGCCAGCGCCAGATTCAGCGGCGGCAGATCGAACACCACGTCATCGACGCGGTCGCGCCCGCCGGGGCCGAAGCCGATCGCCGGACCGAATAACGAGTCGTCGGACATTACCGCGCGCAACCGCTGCGCCCGTCCCGCCTGGCGCTGCACGAGCAGGGGGCCTCCGAGCCGGGTCGCCGCCTGCGCCACCGCAGCGCTGTCCTGAAGGTCGAGCACCAGGCTGCCCGGTGCCTGCGGGTCGTGCCGCTTCTGCTTGACCGTGACCGGGAAGCCGAGCAGCTCGGCGGCTTCGGTGGCCTGCGCCGGGTCGTCGACGGGGCAATACGGAACGACCGGGATGCCGTAGGCCGCGAGCACGTCGAGCGCTTCGTCCTGCGACAGGGTGGTCCGTCCCTCGGCGCGCACGCGTGCGAACAGGCGACGTACGCTGTCGAGGTCCGGATCGACATGCAGCACGCG
>CAZTJC010000029.1:26458-43031 GCA_964613945.1 uncultured Acetobacteraceae bacterium | reverse complement strand
GTCGGCTGTTCGTCGCCGGTCCAGACCAGGCCTCGATCGGGCGGCTGGGGCGGAAGATGCAGCTGCAGCAGGGCGGAGGCGGCCGGGTCCGGCTCGGCGAGGGTGAGGCCGAGCCGGGTCGCCTGGTCGGCCGCGAGTTGACCGGGACCGATCGCATTGGTGACGATCATCAGCCGCTCGCTGCGTGGAAGGCGCGCATGGGTCAGGATCTCGGCCGCGGCCAGGAGTTCGGCCATCGTCGTCACGTGCAAAACGCCAGACCGGCGCAGCGCTGCCTCCAGCACCTTAGTGCCTTGCCCGCTCGGGTCCTGTTGCCGCGACCCGGCTTGCAGCGCGACCACCGGCCGCAACCGCGCCGCTGCCCGCGCTGCGGATAAAAAGGCGCGCGGGTCCGGCACGGTGCGGATGTCGAGCAGGATGGCGCCGACACCGGGCTCGCGGGCGAGCACATCGAGGACGGAGGCGGCATCCAGCCCGCGCTCCAGCCCGAGACCGACGATGTGACTGAAGCCGACGCCGTTGGGTTCGGCCCAATCCAGCACGGTCCGGCAGAGCGACGTGGAAGAGGAGACGATCGCCAGCGACCCGCGCTTGGCCGGCAGGTGGCCGAGGGACGCGTCGAGCCCGGAGCCGGGGACGATGATGCCGAACGAGCCGGGTCCAAGAAAGGGCGGGGCGCCCGGCCCGACCGGGGCGTCCAACCCGCCGCCGATCACCACCGCCGCGCCGGCGCCTGCCTTGCCGGCCGCTACCAATCCGGCTGCGACATTTCCCCCGGCGATGACGACCAGATCGGGCGGCGGTAGGTCGGCCAGAGTCGCCGCGTCCACTTGGTCGAGCTGCCCGGCGAAACCACCTGCGCGCAGGTTCGCCAGCACGAGGCTGCCGGGGCCGCTATCGCTACCGAGCAGCGCCACCCGCGACGGATGGAAGAGGGATTGCGGGCGGAACCGCCCAAGGATGCGGAGCATGTTGCGCCGCAGCATAACACTAGGGACGCGGGCGGGCCATCACCCGCCCGCGGAGATGCCAGCTAGAGCGAGCGCCGGAACAGGCCGCCAATCTCGCCAATGATTCCACGCCGGAACGCCAGCACACAGACGACGAAGATCGCGCCTTGCGTCACCGTCACCCAGGCGCCGAACTGGGCCAGGTAGTTCTCCAGCCCGACGATCACCGCCGCACCCGCGACCGGGCCGAAGATGGTGCCGAGGCCGCCGAGCAAGGTCATCAGCACGACCTCGCCGGACATTCCGTAGTTCACGTCCGTCAGCGTCGCGATGCCGAACACCAGCGACTTGGTGCCGCCGGCAATGCCCGCGATGAAGCAGCTCAGCACGAAGGCGATCAGCTTGTAGTCGTCGGTGCGATAGCCCAGCGAGGTCGCCCGCGGCTCGTTCTCGCGGATCGCCTTGAGCACCTGGCCGAACGGCGAATGCACCGTGCGGTGGATGATCAGGAAGCAGATCACGAACACGGCGGCGGTGAGCCAATACATGGTCATGTCCGGCTGCAGCGAAATCAGCCCGAACAGGTTGCCGCGCGGCACCTGCTGGATGCCGTCCTCGCCGCCGGTGAACGGCGCCTGCAGACAGAAGAAGTAGACCATCTGCGCCAGTGCCAGCGTGATCATGGCGAAGTAGATGCCCTGGCGACGGATCGCCAGCCAGCCGAACACCACGCCCAACCCGGCGCCGGTGACGCCGCCCAGCAGGATGGCGAGTTCGGGCGACAGGCCCCAGTTCTTCGCCGTCCAAGCGGTGACGTAGCTGCCCATGCCGAAGAACGCGGCGTGGCCGAAACTCATCAGGCCGACATAGCCGATCAGCAGGTTGAAGGCGCAGGCGAACAACGCGAAGCACAGCACCTTCATCAGGAACACCGGGTAGATCCCGACGAACGGCAGGATCCCGATCAGGGCGAGCAGCACCAGGAACGCGATCGACTGCGCGCCGCTGAACCCGAATATCTCGAAGCCCGCCTTGCGCGGCGCGGCGACCCGAGGCTGGACGGTGGCGCTCATCTCAGCTCCCCTTTCCGAACAAACCGGCCGGACGCATCAGCAGCACGATCACCATGATGACGAAGATCACCGTGGCCGACGCCTGTGGGTAATACACCTTGGTCAGCCCCTCGACGATGCCGAGCCCGAACCCGGTGATGATGCTGCCGATGATGCTGCCCATGCCGCCGATGACCACCACGGCGAACACGGTGATGATGAAGTTCGACCCCATGTTCGGGTTCACCGAATAGATCGGTGCCGCCAGCACGCCGGCGAACGCCGCCAAAGCGAGGCCGCCAGCATAGGTCAGGCTGATCATGCGCGGCACGTTGACGCCGAAGGCCTGCACCAGGCCCGGGTTCTCGGTCGCCGCCCGCAGCTTGGCGCCGAGCGAGGTCTTCTCGATGATGAGCCAGGTCGCCACGCACACCACGGCAGCCGCGACCACCACCCAGCCGCGATAGTACGGCATGAACATGAAGCCGAGATTGACGCCGCCGGACAGGGAGGCCGGGATCTTGTAAGGCATGCCGGAGCTGCCGAAGGCGTTGCGGAACAAGCCTTCCAGCACCAGCGCCAGGCCGAAGGTCAGCAACAGGCCGTAGAGGTGGTCGAGCTTGTAGAGACGACGGATGATGGTCTTCTCGAGCAGCAGCCCGAACGCGCCCACGATGATCGGCACCACGATCAGCGCCGGCCAGTAGCCCAGCGTCAGCCACTCCGGCACGCCGAGGCCGGGCGAGATCATCTGCAGCCAGATATTAGGCGACAGCAGCATCCAGGCCACGAACGCCCCGACCATGAACAATGCGCCGTGGGCGAAGTTGATGATGTTCAACATGCCGAAGATGATCGCCAGCCCGAGCGACAGCAGCGCGTAGAACGCCCCGTTGATCAGCCCCAGCAGCAGCTGCCCAAGCAGCAGCGCCGGCGGCCGATACAGCCAGGTCCACACCACGCCGGTGCCGACGAACAACACGACCGCGATCGCCGCGACGACGATGGCCCCGATCCACAGGAGCCAGCCCGGAACCGCCGGGCCACTCCGCCTCGCAGCGAGCGCGCCCGACATGTCAGGCCTTGACCAACGGGCAGCCGCCATCGGCCATGGGCTTGCCGGCCTTGTCGCCCGGCGTTTCCTGCACGAGCTTGTAATAGTCCCAGGGACCCTTGCTCTCCTTGGGCGTCTTGACCTGGAACAGCAGGCCCGGAACTTCCGCCCAGCCATCGGTGCGGATCTTGGTGGTGCCGTAAGCGTCGTCCTCGGCCGGCACGCTCTTCATCTGCGCGACGATAGCCGCGCCGTCCCCCTTCTTGTCGACGCCAAGCGCCTTGACCGCCTTCAGGTAGTGCAGGGTCCCTGCATAGCCGCCGGCCTGGTCCATGTTCGGCACGATGCCCGGGTCGACCGCCTGCAGGCGCTTGGTGAAGGCGCGGGTCTTGTCGTTGAGATCCCAGTAGAAGCTCTCGGTCAAGAACAGGTTCTGCGCCGCCTCGAGGCCGAGGCCGTGAACGTCGGTGATGTACATCAGCAGCGCCGCGACCTTCATCTTCTGCGTCAGCCCGAATTCAGCCGCCTGCTTGATCGTGTTGATGGTGTCCGCGCCGGCATTGGCCAGGCCGAGCACGTCCGCCCCGCTGGCCTGGGCGGAGATCAGGAAGGAGGAGAAGTCGGTCGTGCCCGGGAACGGATAGGCCGAGGCGCCCATCACCTTGCCGCCCTCGCGTGTCACGAAGGTGCTGGCGTCGCTCTGCAGTTGCTTGCCGAACACGTAATCCGCGGTCACGAAATACCAGTTCTTGCCGCCCGAGCGCACGAGCGCGCCGCCGGTGGATTGCGCCAGGTAATAGACGTCGTAGCCCCAGTGGATCGTCACCGGCGTGCATTGCGGGCCGGTGAGGTCCGTGGTTCCGGCACCATTGTTGATGTAGGTCTTGTTCTTCTCTTTGCAGACGTTGTTGACCGCCAGCGCCACCGAGCTGGTGTTGACGCCGAGGACCATGTCGACGCCCTGCTGGTCGATCCACTGGCGGACGATGCCGGCGCCGACGTCCGGCTTGTTCTGGTGGTCGGCCGAGATGACCTCGACGTTCATGCCGCCGCCGAACTCCTTGACGGCGAGCTTGGCGGCGTTGACCGAGTGCATGCCGGCGATGTCGCGATACGGGCCAGACTGGTCGTTCAGCACGCCGATCTTGATGGTGTTGGATTGGGCACGGCTGCGGCGGGGCAGGATCGCGGTGGACCCGGCGGCTACAGCGGTGCCGAGCAGGGTGCGGCGGTCGATAATCATCGGGACGGTCTCCGAAAGATGTTGGGCGTCAGACGCCGAGGTAGCCGTGTAGCTTGTCCATGTTCTGCTCGAGCTCGGCATTGGGGATCATGTCCACGATGCGGCCGTGATCCATGACGTAATGCCGGTCGGCGACGGTGGCGGCGAAGCGGAAGTTTTGTTCCACCAGCAGCACGGTGAAGCCGCGCGCCTTGATGGCGCGGATGGTGTGGCCGATCTGCTGGATGATGACCGGGGCCAGGCCCTCGGTCGGCTCGTCCAGCAGCAGCAAGCGGGCGCCGGTGCGCAGGATGCGGCCGATGGCCAGCATCTGCTGCTCACCGCCGGAGAGCTTGGTCCCCTGGCTGGTCGCGCGTTCCTTGAGGTTGGGGAACAGCGTGTGGATCTCGTCCACCGTCATGCCGCCCGGCGCGATTATCGGCGGCAGCATGAGGTTCTCGGTGACGTTGAGGCTCGAGAAGATGCCCCGCTCCTCCGGGCAGATCGCGATGCCGGCGCGGGCCACCAGATCGGGCGCCATGCGAACGGTCTCGTCGCCGCGAAACTTGATGCTGCCCTGGCGCTTGGGGACCAACCCCATGATGCTCTTCATGGTCGTCGTCTTGCCGGCGCCGTTGCGGCCCAGCAGGGTGACAACCTCGCCCTCCTGCACGTCGAAATCCACCCCGTGCAGGATGTGGCTCTCGCCGTACCAGGCGTTCAGGTCCCTGATCTGGAGCATCGGATCAGGCATCGGGTGCTCCCAGGTAGGCGGTGACCACGTCCGGGTTCTTGCTCACCGTCGCGTAGTCGCCCTCGGCCAGGATCTGCCCCCGCGCCAGCACGGTGATCTTGTCGCAGAGACCCTCGACCACCGACAAATTGTGCTCGACCATCAGGATCGTGCGGCCGACCCGGATGCGCTTGATCAGCGCCACGACCCGGTCCACGTCCTCGTGCGTCATCCCGGCGGTCGGCTCGTCGAGCAACATCATTTCCGGCTCGAGCGCCAGCGTCGTCGCAATCTCCAGCGCGCGCTTGCGACCGTAGGAGAGCAGCACCGCCTGCTCGTTCTCGTATTCCTCGAGCCCGACATCGGCCAGCAGCGAGCGCGCCTGATCGTCGAACTCGGACAGCAGGGTCTCGCTGCGCCAGAAGTCGAAGCTCGCGCCCCGCTTGCGCTGCAGCGCCAGACGGACGTTCTCCAGCGACGTCAGGTGCGGAAACACGGCGGAGATCTGAAAGCTGCGCACCAACCCCAGCCGGGCGACCATGGCGGGCGCCATGTCGGTGATGTCGCGGCCCTTGAAGGCGATCGCGCCACGGGTCGGCTGCAGGAATTTGGTAAGCAAATTGAAACACGTCGTCTTGCCGGCACCGTTGGGGCCGATCAACGCATGGATCGTATGCTCCTCGACACGCAGGGCGACGTCCTTGACGGCGACGAAGCCGCGGAACTCACGTGTCAGCCCTTCCGTCTCTAGTATCGCTGCGGCCAAGCCGTTCCCCTGTTTTATGCATTCCTTATCTCGCTGATTTGCATATCGCCTGTCGCCACGCAAGATTGTTTCAACGCTGCCGCCCGCCGTGGGAAAGCCACGAACCTCTCGTAACATTGGGCTATACGGCCCATGTGAGCGGCAATGCTGAATGACGAAACCGATGAGGATTTGATGGCGCACAGCGCCGCCGGGGATCGGCGTGCGTTTGACGTGCTGGCTGGCCGCTACATCCTGCGGTTGCGGCGCGCGGCCTTGCGCGTCCTGTCCAACCCGGCAGCTGCCGAAGACGTCGCCCAGGATGCGTTGCTGCGCGCCTGGATGCGAGCGGCCACCTACGACCGTAAACAAGCCAGCGTCTCGACCTGGCTGCACCGCATCGCCGTCAACGCCTCCATTGACCGCCTTCGGGCCACCCGGCCGACCAGCGAAGTGCCCGACAACCTGCTCGACCCGGCCGAGAGTGCCGAACATGCCCTCGCCGGGCAGGAACGCAGCAAGATCCTGGCCGAAGCCATCGCCAGCCTGCCGATGCGTCAGCGCACTGCGCTCACCCTCACCTACGAGCAGGGCTGGTCGGGCCAGGAAGCCGCCAACCATCTCAGCGTCTCCACCCGCGCGCTCGAAGGCCTGTTGCATCGCGGCCGCAAGCTGGTACGCGCTTACCTGGAGGCTCGCGAGGCGTGACGTCCACGTTCTCCCGCCGGCAATTGGAATGGCTGGTCAGATCGCGCGGAACCGATTTAACCTCTTGGCCCGCAGCGGACCGGTTCGAAGCAATGGCCCTGCTTCGCCGTTCACCGGAAGCTCAATCAGTGTTCGCCGACGCCCTGGCCCGCGAGGAAGACGACTTCGGCGCCGAGGCGAACGAATGCGCGGTGTTGGAGCGGATGCAAACCGCCTTGCGCCGTCGGTTGGCGCCGCTGCCCATGGTGTGGCGTTGCCTGTGCGTCGGCGCGCTGGTGACCTGCATGGCGGCCGGGCTGTATCTCGCGGTGGATCGGGCCGACACCGACCCGGTCACGGATTTGTTCAGCACGGCTCAAACCGTCAGCGTCGCCGCACTGGATCAGTGATTTCACGCGCATGATGCTGCGGGAACCGTGGCGGACCCGGCTGCTAGTCCTGTCCTTCGCCCTCAATCTTCTCCTGATCCCTCTCGCTGGCGCGCGCCTATGGGCACCGCACGCGCCGCTGACCCCTGGTTTGCCGCGCACGGAGATCATCATCGACCACATGGTCAGAACGCTTCCGCCGGAGGATGCGGAACGCTTTCGCACCACGATGGAGGAGCACCTCGGCGATATCGACAGCGCCCGCGTCCGCATGCTGGCGGCGCGCACGGCGATGTCGCGGGCGATCGGGCGCACGCCATACGACGCGGACGTTCTGCGGGATGCGATGCATATCTGGCAGACGGCTTGGACCAACTGGTCGGAAACGCTGAGCCAGGCGATGCTGGCGGCGTTGCCGACCCTGTCAACGCCGGGTCGTGAAGCGCTGGCCACGATGGGCCGACGCCGGACGCCACAGGGCGCGCTGTCGCAATGACGATGACCTGCCGCACGATCGTGCTGCTTGCGGCCGCGTCGATGCTCGCGGCCTGCTCCGTGGGGCCGGATTATCATCGCCCGACGGTCGATACCCCCGGCAGCTTCGACGCGACGTTGGCCAGTGCCGAAACCGCCTGGCCGGCCCAGGGCTGGTGGGCGAACTTCAACTCGCCCGAGCTGAACGGGTTGATCAACCGTTCGCGGATCTACAACAACGACCTGAACGCCGCCGTCGCCCGAGTGATCCAGGCCGATGCCCAGGTCCGCGTCAGCGGTGCGCCGCTGCTGCCCACCGTCGAGGGTACCGCATCGGGCTCATACAACCGCACCGGCATCGGCTCGCGCCGGGGCAGCACTTCGCTCAGCAACGGCTTCGGCACCAGCATCGGCAGCAGCGGCGGCAACTACTTCGACAGCCGCAGCTACAGTGTCGGGCTGCAGGCGAGCTACGACCTCGACCTGTTCGGCCGCAACCGTGCATTGCTGGCCGCCGCGCAGGCGACCGCGGTGGCGACGCGGTTCGACCAGGAGACGGTGGCGCTCTCCGTCGTGAGTTCAGTGGCGTCGACCTACTTCCAGCTTCTCGCCGCGCAGGACCGGCTGCGGGTCGCCGAACGCAACCTGCGCAGCGCCGAGCAGATCCTGGGTGCCTATCGCGCGCGGCTGACCGTCGGCACCGCCAACCTGCTGGACGTTTCGCAGCAGGAGGCGCTGGTCGCCGGACAGCGGGCCCAGTTGCCGGCCTTCCGCAATACGATCGAGCAGAATCGCGCCGCGCTTGGCATCCTGGTGGGCCTGCCGCCCGAGCGGCTCGACATCAAGGGCGGCTCGCTCGAGGCATTGCCATTGCCGATGGTGGCACCGGGCCTGCCGAGCGAGTTGCTGGCCCGCCGCCCGGACGTCGCATACTACGAAGCGCTGCTACGGGCGCAGAACGCCAACATGCGCGCGGCCCGCGCCGCCTTCTACCCCGACATCTCGCTCACCGCGTCGGGCGGGCTGACCAGCGCCGCGCTGTCGGCGCTCACCGGGCCCGGCACCCTGGTTGCGCAACTCGGGGCCTCGTTGTTGCAGCCGATCTTCGACAACGGGCTGCGCACCGGCCAGCTCGAAGCCACCAAGGGCCGTTACGCCGAGTTGCTGTCCAACTACCAGGGTACGGTGTTGCAGGCCTTCACCGACGTCGAGCAATCGCTGAGCGGGTTGCAACTGATCAGCGAGCAGGAGCGGCTGGAGCGGATCGCCCTCGGCGTGGCCCAGCGCTCGGCCGATATTGCCGCCGCGCAGCTCCAGGCGGGGACCATCGACATCATCACGTCGCTCAATACGCAGACTACGCTTTATAATTATCTCGACGCGCTGACTCAGATCCGCCTCTCTCGCTTCCAATATCTGTTGAACGTCTACAAAGCGCTGGGCGGTGGCTTCACCGTCTCTGGAGGCATCGTTTGAAGCGGGTCATCGTCATCCTCGTGCTGCTCGGCCTGTTGGGCGGCGGCGGCTACTGGTGGTGGCACTCTCATCAGCAGGGAACCGAGCAGGTGGCCCAACGTGGTGGGTCCGGCCGCGGCCGCCGCAGCGGTGGCGACCCGAGCACGCCGGTGCCGGTGCTAGCCGCGACGAGCGAAACCAAGGACGTGCCGATCTACCTCGACGCGCTCGGCACGGTGCAGGCGTTCAACCTCGTCTCCATCCGCGCCATGGTCGACGGCCCCCTCGTCGAGGTGCGGTTCAAGGAAGGCCAGGATGTGAAGGCCGGCGACGTGCTGGCCCGGGTCGATCCCCGCCCTTACCAGGCCTCGCTGGATGCCGCAGTCGCCAAGAAGCAACAGGACGAGGCGACGCTGGCCAACAGCCGGCTCGACGCCGGGCGTTACGCCAAGCTGGTCGCCTCCAACTACAGCAGCGCCCAGCAATCCGACACCGCCCGCGCGCTGGTGGCGCAGAACGAAGCCCAGGTCCGCGGAGACCAGGCACAGATCGACACGGCCCGCACCCAACTCAACTACGCGACCATCCAGGCGCCGAATGACGGCCGGGTCGGCCTGCGACAGGTGGACGTCGGCAACCTGGTTCACTCCTCCGACACGACGCCAATCACCGTATTGACCCAGTTGCAGCCGATCTCCGTGGTATTCACCCTGCCGCAGCAGGCGCTGCCGCAGGTGGCGCGCGCGATGCAGAACGGCATGCCCGAGGTGCTGGCGATGAAGGCGGGCGCCGTGACGATGGAGCCCGGCGACGTCATCGACCGCGGCAAGCTCGCCGTGCTCGACAACCAAGTCGACCCGGCGACCGGCACCATCAAGCTGAAGGCAACCTTCCCGAACGCCGATCTGCGGCTCTGGCCCGGTGGCTTTGTCGACATCCGCCTGCTCGCCAACACGGATGCCGGCGTGGTGACCGTCCCGACCGCGGCAGTGCAGCGGGGACCGCAGGGTGCCTACGTGTTCGTCATCAAGAAGAACGATGTGGCCGAGCGCCGCAGCGTCACCCTCGGCCATGAGGACGACATCACCTCCATCGTGCAGAAGGGTTTGTCCGCCGGCGAGCAGGTCGTCGTCGACGGCGCCCAGCGCGTGACCGATGGCGGCAAGGTCGCGGTGGCCGGGCCCGACGGCAACGCGCCGGACGCCGTGCCGGCGCGGGAACGTGGTGCCCCCGGCACCGCCACCCGCCGCACGCGCCCGCGGAGCAACTCATAAGGACCCGCGCGCCATGCTGACACTCTACTATGCGCCCATGACGCGGGCGACCGGCGTCCGCATCCTGCTGGAGGAACTCGGCGCGGATTACGATCTGCATGTGATGAACCTGCGGCGGGGAGAGCAGCACTCGGCGGATTTCCTCGCCGTCAATCCGCTCGGCAAGGTGCCGACCATCGTGCATGACGGCACCGTCGTCACCGAACAAACGGCGATCTACCAGTATCTGGCCGAGATCTTTCCGGAACGCGGACTGGCCCCGTTGCCCGGCGATCCCCTCCGCGGCGCCTATCTGCGCTGGCTGGCCTTCTACGGCGCCAGCTTCGAGCCGGCGATGGTCGACAAACACCTGCAACGCGATGCCGGTCAGACGATGATGTCGCCCTACGGCTCTGGCGACGCGGTGGTCGATGCGCTGGAGCGGCAGCTTTCCGCCGGACCGTTCATGCTCGGCGAGCGGTTGACCGCGGCCGACATCCTGTGGGGCGGCGCGCTCGGATGGATGCTGCAATTCGGCACAGTGCCGCCCCGCCCTGCCTTCGTCGCCTATGCCGGCCGCATCGCCGGCCGTGCCGCCGCCCGCAAGGTGGGCGAGGAAGACGCAGCCCTGCTGGCGATGCAGTCATGAACCGGCCCGTTACTGTGACGTGGCGGTTCGGGACGGCATGGGCTGCTCGTGCCGTCCATGGTGGGTCCAGGGCGTGAACATCTCCGCGCCGTTCATCGCCCGGCCGATCGCGACCTCGTTGCTCGCGGTTGCCGTGCTGCTGTGCGGCATCCTCGGCTATCGCGCGCTGCCGGTGTCGGCATTGCCCTCGGTCGATTTCCCGACCATCCAGGTCACCACCCAACTTCCCGGGGCCGGACCGGAAACGGTGTCCACCCTGATCACCGCTTCGCTCGAGCGGCAGTTCGGCCAGATCACCGGGCTGCAGTCGATGACCTCGACCTCAAGCCAGGGCACCAGCCAGATCACGCTGACCTTCAATCTCAACCGCAAGATGGACAGCGCCGCCCAGGACGTGCAGGCCGCCATCAACGCCTCGGCCGGCACATTGCCAAGCACCCTGCCCTACCCGCCGGTCTACTCGAAGGTGAACCCGGCCGACGCGCCGATCCTGTCGCTGGCGCTGACGTCGGACGCGATCCCGATCGACAAGATCAGCGACGCCGCCGACACCATCCTGCAGCCCAAGCTCAGCCAGATCGACGGCGTTGGCAAAGTGACGGTCCAGGGTGGCCTGCGCCCGGCCATCCGCGTCCGCGTCGACCCGGCCCGCGTCGCCGCCTACGGCCTCTCGCTCGAGGACGTCCGCACCGCCGTCGCGGCCGCCAACGTCAACGGCGCCAAGGGCGGCTTTGACGGTGTCCGTCAATCCTATGCGGTCGGCGCCAATGACCAGCTGCTGTCGCCGGACCAGTACAATTCGCTGATCGTCGCCTACAAGAACGGCGCGGCGGTGCGGCTGTCGGACGTGGGCAGCGTGGTCGGCGGGGTCGAGAACGACCGGGTCGCCGGCTGGTACAACGGCAAGGCCGCCGTCATCCTCGACATCCAGCGCCAGCCCGGCGCCAACATCGTCGCCACCGTCGCCACCATCCGCGACGCGCTGCCGGCGCTGCAACGCTCGATCCCGGCACAGATCACCATGCAGGCGGTGACCGACCGCACCGAGACCATCCGCGCCTCGGTCGAAGACGTCGAGTTCACCCTCGTGCTCGCCATCGGCCTGGTGGTGTTCGTCATCTACCTGTTCCTGCGCAGCGCCCGCGCCACGCTGATCCCCGCTGTGGCGCTGCCGCTTTCGCTGATCGGCACGTTCGGCGTCATGGCGCTGTGCGGCTACAGCCTCGACAACCTCAGCCTCATGGCGTTGACGGTGGCCACCGGCTTCGTGGTCGACGATGCCATCGTCATGATCGAGAACGTCGTGCGCTACATCGAAGAAGGCTACTCTCCCCTCGAAGCCGCCTACCGCGGCTCCCGCCAGATCGGCTTCACCATCATCTCGCTGACCGTCTCGCTGGTGGCGGTATTTATCCCGCTGCTGTTCATGACCGGTGTGGTCGGGCGGCTGTTCAACGAGTTCGCGGTCGTGCTCAGCACCTCGGTGATCGTCTCCGCCGTGGTCTCGCTGACGCTGACGCCGATGATGTGCGGCCGGCTGCTACGGCACGAGGAGACGCCGAGCCGGCTCACCCGCTGGTTCGAGCGCGGCTTCGACTGGTCGGCGCGCTTCTATGCGCGGACGCTGCAAGTCGCACTCCGGCACCAGGGCGTCACCCTGCTCGTCGCAGTGGCGACGCTGTTCGGCACCGTCGGGCTCTATCTGATCATCCCGAAAGGCTTCCTGCCGCAGCAGGATACCGGCGTCATCGTCGCGGTCACGGAAGCGGCGCAGAGCACGTCGGTCCCGCGGATGCAGGTGCTGCAGACCCATCTCGCCGAGATCGCTCGGCAGGACCCGGCGGTTACGGGCGTCGCCTCGTTCGTGGGCGCCGGGTCGATCAACGCGACGCCGAACGCGGGCCGGCTGACCATCGCGCTCAAGCCCAGGACCGAGCGCGACAACGTCCAGATCGTCATCGCCCGGTTGCAGCAGGCCATGGGCGGCACGCCCGGCATGAGCGTGTTCATGCAGCCGGTGCAAGACATCCAGATCGGCACCCGCATCAGCCGTACGCAATTCCAGTACACCCTGCTCGACACCGATGCGCTCGAACTCAACGTCTGGGCGCCGCGGCTGATCGACCGGCTGCGCGCCCTGCCCGACCTGCAGGACGTCGCCACCGACCAGCAGACCGAGGGCTTCGCGTTGCGCGTCAACGTCGACCGGGATGCCGCAATGCGCTTGGGCGTGACGATGCAGGAAGTGCAGGACACGCTGTATGACGCGTTCGGCCAGCGCCAGGTCAGCACCATCTTCAGCCAGGCGAACCAGTATCGCGTGGTGCTGGAGGCCAACCCAAACTGGCAGGCGGACCCACTCTCGCTCGATCGCCTGCGGGTGCCCGGCCTCAATGGCGCGCAGGTGCCGATTTCCGCGATCGCCAAGATCGAGCGCACGCTGGCGCCGTTGGTCATCACCCATCAGTCGCAGTTTCCGTCGGTGACGATCAGCTTCAACCTGGCGCCCGGGGCCAGCCTGAGCCACGCCGTCGACGCCGTAGCGCAAGCCGAGCGCGACATCGGCATGCCGCCCACCATCGTCGGCAGCTATTCCGGCGATGCGGCCGAGTTCCAGTCCAGCCTGGCCAGCGAACCCTGGCTGATCCTGGCCGCGGTGGTGGTGATCTACATCGTGCTCGGCGTGCTTTACGAGAGCACCATCCACCCAATCACCATCCTGTCGACGCTGCCTTCGGCCGGCATCGGCGCGCTTGTCGCACTGATGCTGGCTGGGCAAGACCTGTCCATCGTGGTGCTAGTCGGCATCGTGCTGTTGATGGGCATCGTCAAGAAGAACGCCATCATCATGATCGACTTCGCACTGGAGGCGGAGCGCGACCGCGGCATGAGCCCGCACCAGGCGATCGAGGCCGCGTGCGTGCTGCGCTATCGCCCGATCATGATGACCACCGCCGCCGCCCTGCTCGGCGCGCTGCCCTTGATGCTGGAACACGGCACCGGATCGGAGCTGCGCTACCCGCTCGGCGTCACCATCGTCGGCGGGCTAATCCTGTCGCAGGCGCTGACGCTCTACACCACGCCGGTAATCTATCTGTTCTTCGAGCGCCTGCGGCTCCGCTTCGTCCGCACGCCGCGTCCGCTGGCGGCCGAGTAGATGAACTTCTCCGCCCCCTTCATCCGCCGCCCGGTCGCCACGATCCTGCTCGCGGTCGGCATCCTGCTCACCGGTATCGTCGCCGTCCGCTTCCTGCCCGTCGCCCCGTTGCCGAGCGTCGACATTCCCACCATCGTCGTCTTCGCCGGCCGACCCGGCGCCGACCCGGAGACCATGGCCGCCAGCATCGCCGCCCCGCTGGAGCGCCGTCTCGGCGAGATCCCCGGCGTGTCGGAGCTGACCAGCACCAGCAGCACCGGCAGCACCTCCATCGTCATCCAGTTCGAGATCGACCGCGACCTCGAAGGCGCTGCGCACGACGTCCAGGCCGCCATCAACGCCGCCACCACCGACCTGCCGGCCGATCTGCCGACCCGGCCCTACTACCGCAAGTTCAATCCGGCCGAGACGCCGGTCATGACCCTGTCGCTCACCAGCGACCGGCTGACCACGGCGCAGCTCTACGACTCCGCCGACACCATCCTGGCGCAGCGGCTGAGCCAGGTCGAAGGCGTCAGCCAGGTGCAGGTCAACGGCGCCGAGAAACCCGCCGTCCGCGTCAGGCTCAACCCGGCGGCGCTAAGGGCCGCCGGGCTGTCGAGCCAGGACGTCTACACCACCATCCGCGCCGCCAACGTGAACGGACCCACCGGCGAGATCGAAGGGCCGGAGCGGGCCGAGACAATCATGCTCAACGGCCAGATCGGCCAGGCTGAGGACTATGCCCGACTGGTGCTGAAGACCAGCAACGGCGCCGTGGTCCGCCTCGGCGACATCGCCACCGTCACCAACAGCGTCGCCAACACCAAGCTCGCCGCCTGGCAGAACGCCCAGCCGGCCATCCTGCTGACCATCACCAAGGCCGCCGGCGCCAACGTCATCGACACGGTAGATCGCGTGAAGGCCGCCCTGCCGCAGCTGCTCGCCTGGCTGCCGGCCGACATCAAGGTCAGCTTCCTGTCGGACCGCACCGCCACCATCCGCGCCAGCGTCGGGCACGTCGAGCAGTCGCTGCTGATCAGCGTCGCCCTGGTGCTGATGGTGGTGGCGGTGTTCATGCGCCGGCTGATCCCGACCTTGGCCGCGGCAGTAACGGTACCGCTCAGCATCTCCGGCACCTTAGGGGCGATGTACCTGCTGGGCTACAGCCTCAACAACTTCTCGTTGATGGCGCTGACCATCTCGGTCGGCTTCGTGGTCGACGACGCCATCGTCATGATCGAGAACATCTACCGTTTCCAGGAGCGCGGCATGAACCCGCTGCAGGCGGCATTCGCCGGCGCGCGGCAGATCGGCTTCACCGTGATCTCGATCAGCATCTCGCTGGTCGCCGTGTTCATCCCGATCCTGTTCATGGGCGGGCTGCTCGGCCGCTTGTTCCACGAGTTTGCCGTGGTGCTGACCGTCGCCATCGCCATCTCGGCCGTTGTCTCTTTGTCGCTGACGCCGATGATGTGCGGCCGCTTCGTGACCGACACCGGGCCGCCGACCGGGCTGTGGGGCCGGATCGACCGCGGCATCGATCGCGGCTTCCGCGCCATGCAGAACGCCTATGGCCGCAGCCTCACCGTGGCGCTGCGCTGGAACAAGACCATGCTGCTGATCACGGTCGCGGTGCTGATCGCCACGATCAAGCTGTATGGCGTGGTGCCGAAGGGCTTTATGCCGATCCAGGACACCGGCTTGCTGCAAGGCTTTACCCTGGCCAGCCCGGACATCAGCTTCGAGGCCATGGCGGAGCGACAGAAGCGCGTCGTCAAGGTCCTGCTCGATGACCCCGCCGTCGCCGACGTCTCGAGCACCATCGGCATCACCTCCGGCTGGTCCAGCGTCAATCGCGGCCAGCTCGGCATCGACCTCAAGCCGCTGGAAGAACGCAAGATCAGCAGCGAGGAGGTCATCGCCCGGCTACGACCGAAGCTGATGCAGATGGCCGGCATCCAGACCGTCGTCTGGTCGGCGCAGGATCTTCGAGGCGGCGGCAGTTCCGGCGGCACCGGGTTCCAGTTCGTGTTGCTGGACCAGAACATCGAAGAGCTGCGCCGCTGGACCAACAAGCTCGAGGACGCGCTACGCAATGCGCCCGGCATCGAGGACGTCAGTTCCGACCAGGACAAGGCGGGCCCGCAGGCCAACGTGGTCATCGACCGCGACGCCGCCTCCCGGCTCGGCGTCTCGGTCAGCGCGATCGACGCGGCGCTCAACAATGCCTATGCGCAGCGCCAGGTCTCGATCATCTACACGCAGCGAAACCAGTATCGCGTCATCCTGGAAACGCTGCCATCGCTACAGACGGACCCGCTGCAGCTCGACCGTCTCTACGTGCCCGGTGCGAACGGTGCGCAGATCCCGATCGGCAGCGTCACCAAGCTCGAGCGCAACACCTCGCCGCTCGCGGTGCGGCATCGCAGCCAGTTCCCGGCCGCCAACATCAGCTTCAACCTCAAGCCCGGCATGAGCCAGGGCGACGCGATCCAGCTGGTGTCCGACACCGCGCTGAACCTGCGGATGCCTGACACCATCCGCACGGATTTCGCCGGCAATGCGAAGTTCCTGCAGCAATCGCTGTCGAGCCAGCCGATGCTGATCATGGCGGCGATCCTGACGATCTACATCGTGCTCGGCGTGCTCTACGAAAGCCTGCTGCACCCGCTGACCATTCTCTCGACCTTGCCGTCCGCCGGGCTGGGCGCCTTGCTGGCGGTGCTGGTGACCGGCACGGAGATGGGCGTGCTGACCATCATCGGCATCGT
>CAZTJC010000029.1:1587-26358 GCA_964613945.1 uncultured Acetobacteraceae bacterium | reverse complement strand
TCCGGCCCGCGCCCAATCCAAGGGTCTTGTCGCCATCGCCATGCCGACCAAGGTTTCGGCGCGTTGGATCGCCGACGGCGACAACATCGTCAAAGTGTTGAAATCGCGCGGCTATGACACCGATCTGCAGTATGGCGAAGACGACATCCCGAACCAGATCGCCCAGATTGAAAACATGATCACCAAGGGCGCCAAGGTGCTGGTAGTTGCTGCCATCGATGGCAGCACGCTGACCCAGGTCTTGGCCCAGGCGGCAAGCAACGGCATCAAGGTGATCGCCTATGACCGGCTGATCCGCAACACGCCCAACGTCGACTATTACGCGACGTTCGACAATTTCCAGGTCGGCGTCGAGCAGGGCCAGTCGCTGGTCAAGGGCCTGTCTACGCGGGCCAGCACCGGGCCACAGAACATCGAGCTGTTCGGCGGCTCATCGGACGATAACAACGCCTATTTTTTCTACAACGGCGCGATGTCGGTGCTGCAGCCGCTGATCGACCAGAAGAAATTGGTAATCCCGAGCAGCCAGATGGGCATGGACAAGGTCTCGACCCTGCGCTGGGATGGCGCCACCGCCCAATCGCGCATGGACAACCTGCTGAGCGCCTATTACGGCGATCGCAAGCTCGACGGCGTGCTGTCGCCTTATGACGGCATCTCCATCGGCATCATCTCGTCGGTCAAAGGCGTCGGCTACGGCAGCGCGGACATGGCGATCCCGATCATCACCGGGCAGGATTGCGAGGTCCCGTCCGTCAAGGCGATCGTCAGGGGCGACCAGTATTCGTCGATCTACAAGGACACCCGCGAACTGGCCAAGGTGACGGCCGACATGGTGGACGCGATGCTGTCGGGCAAGCCGGTGCCGACCAACGACACCACCAGCTACAACAACGGCAACAAGGTGGTGCCTGCCTACCTGCTCAAGCCGGTCATCGTCACCAAAGAGAACTGGAAGGCCGAGTTGGTCGACGGCGGCTACTACAAGCCCGGCCAGATCTAGCGTCGTCATGACCGGCCTGCTCGAGATGACGGGGATCGGCAAGCGCTTCGGTCCGGTGACCGCGCTGGCCGATGTCACGCTGTCCGTGGCGGCCGGTGAGATCCATGCGGTCGTCGGCGAGAACGGCGCCGGCAAGTCGACGCTGATGAAGGTGCTGAGCGGGGTCTATCCCGCCGGCAGCTATGACGGCTCGATCCGCTTCGACGGCCAGGAGCGGCAGTTCCGCTCCATCCGCGACAGCGAGGCACTGGGGATCATCATTATCCACCAGGAACTGGCGCTGATCCCGCTGATGACGATCGCGGAGAACGTGTTCCTGGCCAACCCGCCGGGACGTTTCGGCGTCATCGACCGCAGCGCCGCATACATGCGGACCAAGGCGTTGCTGGAGAAGGTCGGCCTGGCGGAATCGCCCGACACCAAGGTCGGCGACCTCGGCATCGGCAAGCAGCAACTGGTCGAGATCGCCAAGGCGCTGTCCAAGCAAGTGCGCCTGCTGATCCTCGACGAGCCGACAGCGAGCTTGAACGAACGCGACAGCGCCGCCCTGCTCCGCCTGCTGGCCGAGTTCCGGACGCAGGGCATCTCGTCGATCCTGATCTCGCACAAGCTCAACGAGATCTCGCTCATCGCCGACCGCATCACCGTGATCCGCGATGGCCGCAGCATCGAGACCATCGATTGCAGCGCCGGCCCGGTGCCGGAAGACCGCATCATCCGCGGCATGGTCAACCGCGACATGGACAGCCGCTTCCCGCCGCACACGCCCAAGATCGGTGCCGAGGTGTTCCGGGTCGAGAACTGGTCGGCCTGGCATCCGAACTATGCCGAGCGCCACGTGGTGCGGAACGTCGACTTCCACGTGCGGCGCGGCGAGATCGTGGGGATCGCCGGGTTGATGGGCGCGGGGCGGACGGAGTTCGCCATGAGCGTGTTCGGCCGCGCCTGGGGCAGCCGTATCACCGGCCGGGCGCTGATGGACGGCAAGCCGGTCGACCTGTCGACGGTGCCGCGGGCGATCGCGGCCGGGTTGGCGTACGTGACGGAGGACCGCAAGCATCTCGGCCTGCTGCTCGGCGACGACATCCGCAAGAACGTGGTGCTGGCCAATCTCGACGGGGTCGCCAGGAAAGGCGTGCTGGACGACATGGCCGAGTTGAGCGTCGCCGACCGCTTCCGTGGCCAGATGCACATCCGTTGTCACGACGTCTATCAGCAGAGCGGCACGCTGTCGGGCGGCAACCAGCAGAAGGTGGTGCTGTCGAAATGGCTGTTCTCCGGCCCCCAGGTGCTGATCCTGGACGAGCCGACGCGCGGCATTGATGTCGGTGCCAAATACGAGATCTACCAGATCATCAACGCGCTGGCCGACGAGGGTAAGGGCGTAATCGTCATCTCGTCGGAGATGCCGGAGCTGCTCGGCCTATGCGACCGGATCTGCGTGATGAACGAGGGCGCGTTTGTCGCGGAGTTGCCGCGGGCGGAGGCGTCGCAGGAAGTCATTATGCGGGCGATCATGCAATCGGTCCGTGCTCTCGAGGAAATGCCGGCATGAACGAGATGAGTCCCGTCCCGCTGCCGGCCACCGTCGCCCGGTCCGCGCATTCGAGCTTCGTCAAGGCGTCGGTGCGGCAATACGGCATGCTGCTGTCGCTGATCGTCATCATGGCATTCTTCGAGATCGCCACCAACGGCACGCTGCTGCGGCCGCTGAACCTGACCAACCTGGTGCTGCAGAACAGCTACATCGCCATCATGGCGCTCGGCATGCTGCTGGTGATCGTGACGGGGCACATCGACCTGTCGGTCGGCTCGGTATCCGGCTTCGTGGGCGCGCTGGCGGCGGTGATGCTGGTGCAGTGGAACATGCCGATCGTGGTGGCCGGGCTGCTGTGCTTGCTGGCGGGCGGGCTGATCGGCGCGGCGCAGGGGGCGTTCGTCGCCTATGTGAAGATCCCATCCTTCATCGTCACGCTGGCGGGCATGCTGGTGTTCCGCGGGCTGATGCTGGCGGTGTTGAGCGGCCAGTCGGTGGGTCCGTTCCCGCCCGAGTTCCAGTTGCTGTCCTCGGGCTTCATCCCCGAGATGCTGCCGATGACGGCGGGGGTGCGCTTGTCCTCCGTGCTGCTGGGCGTGTTCGTCGCCGGCGTGCTGGTATGGGGCAACCAGCGCAGCCGGGTCCGGCGGGAGCGGCATGGTCTGGAAACCGAGCCGGTGCTGCTGTTCGCCATCAAGAATGCGGTGCTGATCGCCGGCGTGGTCGGGCTCACCTGGTTGATCGCGTCCTATCGCGGCCTGCCGAACGTGCTGATCATCATGGCGGTGCTGATCAGCATCTACGCCTTCGTCACCACGCGCACGACGGTCGGCCGCCAGATCTATGCCGTCGGCGGCAACGAGAAAGCGGCGCGGCTGTCGGGCATCAAGACGGAGCGGCTAACCTTTCTCACCTTCGTCAACATGGGCGTCTTGGCGGCACTGGCCGGGCTGATCTTCGCGGCGCGGCTCAACACGGCGACGCCCAAGGCCGGCACCGGCTTCGAGCTCGACGTGATCGCCGCCTGCTTCATCGGCGGCGCCTCCGCCTATGGTGGCGTTGGCCTCGTCTCCGGCGCGGTGATCGGCGCTTTCATCATGGGCGTCATGAACAACGGCATGTCGATCCTCGGCATCGGCGTGGACTACCAGCAGATCATCAAGGGCTTGGTGTTGCTCGGCGCCGTCTGCGTGGACGTCTACAACCAGAAGCGTTGACGCTCAGACGTGCTGGCCGCCACTGATGTGGATCTCGGCGCCGTTGATGTAGGACGAGGCGCCGGAGCAGAGGAAATGGATCGTTTCCGCCACCTCGCGCGGATCTCCAAGTCGCCCCATCGGCACCTGGTTGGCGACCAGTTCGTCCGTCCCCGGCGATAGGATCGCCGTCTCGATCTCACCAGGCGCGATGGCATTGGCGCGCACCCCGCGCGGGCCGAACTCGTGCGCCAACTCCCGCGTCAGCGCCGCCAGCCCGGCCTTGGACGCCGCATAAGCCACGCCTGCGAACGGATGCACCCGCGACCCGGCGATCGAGGTCACGTTGACGATCGTGCCGCCCGCCGCCTCAAGCTCGGGCAGCAGCGCCCGGGCCAACAGCGCGGTCGACACCAAATTGACGTTCAGCACGCGGGTCCAAGTCTCCGCGTCCGACGCCAATACCCCCAAGCGCGACCGTTCCGGCCCTTTCGGCGAGATACCGGCATTGTTGACCAGTGCGTGCAGCTGTCCCGCCGGTAGGCGCGACCGCACGTCCGCAGCGATGGTTTCGACCGCGGCCAGATCGGACAGGTCCGCCTGAATATGACCCCACCGCGCCATTGGCCAGCGACACTCCTCGGCGAAAGGCTGCCGCGACACCGTCATGATCTTCCAGCCGCGCTCCTGGAACAGCTTAACCGTCGCGTGCCCGATGCCGCGGCTCGCGCCGGTCAGCAGCATGATCGGATTGTTTTCAGCCATGGAACCGACCCTACAGCCTCGAATCCACGAACTCCCAGACTTTCGAGATCACCACCGATCCCTCGCCCACTGCCGACGCCACGCGCTTGACCGAGTTGGCGCGAACGTCGCCCACCGCGAAGATGCCGGGCTGCGAAGTCGCGAAGGGCGACGCGGCTCCCGCATCGGCCCCGGTGAGGACGTATCCCTTAGCATCGAGCGCGACCAGACCGGACAGCCACCCCGAGTTCGGCGCCGCGCCCACCATGATGAACAGCGCACGCGTATCGACCTCGTGCGTCCGACCGCTCTGGGCGTCGCGCACCGTGACCCCTTCCAGATGATCCTGTCCACGCAGTGCCACCACCTCGGCGCCGTATTCGATGGTGATGGCCGGGTCGGCCGCCAGCCGGCTGGAGAGGTAATGCGACATGGAGCTGGCCAGCGAGGGGCCACGCACCAGCAGGCGCACCCGGCTTGCCGAGCGGCTGAGGAACATCGCCGCCTGGCCGGCTGAGTTGCCGCCGCCGACAATGACGGCTTCGGTACCCTTGCAGAAGCGCGTCTCGAGTTCGGTCGCTGCGTAGTAGATGCCAGCCCCCTCGAAATCGGCGAGCCGATCAATCGGCAACCGGCGGTATTGTACCCCGCTGGCAACCACCACCGCTTTGGCCCGCAAGCGTTTGCCGCTGTCAAAATTCGCGCAGAAGCCGCCCTCCTCCAGCCGTTCGAGCTTGGCGACCCGGCGTGGCATGGCGAAGCGGGTGCCGAACTTCATCGCCTGGATCTCGCCGCGCCAGATCAGGTCGCCGCCGGAGATGCCGGTCGGGAATCCCATATAGTTCTCGATCCGGCTGGACGTTCCGGCTTGGCCGCCGATGGCGATGTCCTCGCACACCAGGGCGGACAGCCCTTCGGCACCAGCATAGACTGCGGCCGCGACGCCGGCCGGACCGCCACCGACGATCAGGACGTCGATCTGCTTGTCTTCGCAGAGCTCCAGGTCGAGGCCCAGCAGCCGCGCGACCTTCTCCGGCGTCGGATCGGCGACCACCGTGCCACGGCCGAAGATCACCGCCGGCTGCTGCGGCCCGAGCATGCAGGTCGCCGCAGTCGCCGCCGCCTCAGGGCTGCCGAGGTCGAGCGAGGTGTAGGGGATGCGGTTGCGGCCGGCGAACTCGGCGATACGGCGGACAGCGCGGTCGTCATCCTCGCCGATCAGCACCAGCGCGCTTTCCTTGGCGTTGAGCTGGCGCCGACGCCGGGCCGACAGCACGGTGATGATGATGTCGGACATCTCCGGAATCTGCGCCATGAGCCGCAGCATCGCCGGACGCGGCACCTCGATGACGCGCGTCGGCCGCGCGGTTCGCATCGACATCGACGAAGTGCCGCCGTTCAGAAAGCCGATCTCGCCCATGAACTGCGTGGGCCCGATGGCCGTGGGCGACCGGCGCTGGTCGGTGAAGGGATCGACCACCTCGATCTCGCCCTCCTCCACATAGGTGAAACGGTCGATCGGCTGGCCCGGGCGCGCAAGGAAGGTGCCTGCGGGATATTCGACGACGTGGCCTTCCTGCCGCAACGCTGCAACGTGCTCCGGCTCGAGCGGGGTTCGCTGCATTTCCCGCAAGTCGCCGCCGATCGTCTCCATGCTAGGTCTCCGGTTGCGTTATTCCCACTCGATCGTGCCCGGTGGCTTGCTGGTGATGTCGTAGGTCACCCGGTTGATGCCGCGCACCTCGTTGACGATCCGGGTCGCGACCCGGCTGAGGAACGCCACGTCGAACGGGTACACCTCCGCCGTCATGCCATCGACGCTGGTGACCGCCCGCAGCGCGCAGGCATTGTCGTAGGTCCGCCCGTCGCCCATCACGCCAACGGTGCGCACCGGCAGCAACACGGCAAAGGCCTGCCAGATCACGTCATACAGCCCGGCCTTGCGGATCTCGTCGAGATAAACCGCGTCCGCCTTGCGCAGGATATCGAGCCGCTCGCGGGTGATGGCGCCCGGGATGCGGATGGCCAGGCCCGGGCCGGGAAATGGATGCCGGCCGACGATGTTCTCCGGCACGCCGAGTTCGCGGCCCAGCACACGGACCTCGTCCTTGAACAACTCGCGCAACGGCTCGACCAGCTGCATCCGCATGTGCGCGGGCAGACCGCCGACGTTGTGGTGCGACTTGATGGTGGCGCTCGGCCCACCATGGGCGCTGATGCTCTCGATCACGTCGGGGTAGAGCGTGCCCTGGGCGAGGAAATCGGCGCCGCCGATCTTGGCCGCCTCCTCCTCGAACACCTCGATGAATAGGCGGCCGATGGTCTTGCGCTTGGTCTCCGGGTCCGTGACGCCATCCAGCCCGGCCAGGAACAGCTCGCTGGCATCGCGGTGCACCAGCTTGATGTTGAACCGGCCGCGCCAGGTGCTCACCACCTCCTCGGCCTCGCCCTGCCGCAGCAAGCCAGAATCGACGAAGATGCAGGTGAGCTGGTCGCCGATCGCCTCATGGATGATCGCCGCCGCCACCGAGGAGTCCACGCCGCCGGACAGGCCACAGATGACCCGCCCCTCCCCGACCTGCGCCCGGATGCGCGCGATCTCGGCGTCGCGGAAGCCCTTCATGCTCCAGCCGCCGGTCAGCCCGGCTACCCCGTGGGTGAAGTTCTGCAGCAGCTGCCGGCCATGGGGCGTATGATGCACCTCTGGGTGGAACTGAACGCCGTAGTACCGACGCGCGTCGTCGGCGATAGCGGCGAACGGCGCTCCTTCGGTAGCGGCCACCACACGGAAACCTGGTGGTAGCTTGGTCACCCGATCGCCATGGTTCATCCACACCTTCTCGGACGCGCCCTGCTCCCAGGCACCATGGAACAGCGCGCAATCCTCGATCACGTCGACCGACGCGGCGCCGTATTCCTGATGGTCGCTGAGGCTGACCTCGCCGCCGAGTTGCATGCACATCGCCTGCTGCCCGTAGCAAATGCCGAGCACCGGCAGGCCGGCGCTGAACACGATGTCCGGGATGCGCGGGCTCTCCTCGCCGATCACGCTGGCCGGGCCGCCGGACAGGATGATGGCGCGCGGCGCGAACGCCTCAATCCGGCCAGGCTCGACGGTGTAGGGCAGGATCTCGCAATACACGCCGCTCTCGCGGACGCGGCGGGCGATCAACTGGGTGAACTGGCTGCCGAAATCGAGGATGAGGACGCGGTCATGCTCGGGTTCGGTCCCGGTGGTCGGCATGGTCGATGGGGGCACTCAATCACCTCGGGGAACGGTTGGGTCGGCGAGCAACAGGTCGATCGGGTCCCAGACATAGGCGGTCTTGGGGATCGAGGTGCCGGCGACGGTGGTGAAGCCATCGGCAGCCCGGCGGCCGCGGAGGCGTTGGTAGAACCAGCGGCTCGGGTTGTCGCTGAGCACCCACAGAAAGGCGCTGCCCGCGCCGGCATCGGAAAGGGCCTTGCCGGCGGCTTGCATCAGCAGCCGCCCGGCCCCCTGATCGCGCCAGTCGTCGCTGACATAAAGGGTCTCGATCTCGGCTTGGCCCAGCGACCGCTCCCGGTCCCGCTCCGCGCGGCGCAGGCTCATGGTGGCAAAGCCGATCACGCGGCCGGCGGCTTCGGCCACCAGGGCCGGATGCCCGCGCAGGATGCCGGCCTGGTAATAAGCCGCCTGCCGCGGCGCAGAGAGGCCTGCGAGGTAGCTGTCCGGCAGGATGCCGGCATAGGCCGATCGCCATACGCCGATGTGGACGGAGCCCATACCCGCCGCGTCGCGCGATTGCGCCGGACGGACCGCGATCACGCGGTGTGCTCCAGAACGGCTCCAAAGAAGCCGTCGGTCTTGTGGCGCAACGGCGTCAGCGACAGGTGCGATCCGGTTTCGGGCGGCGGCGTCGGCAGCGACCAGGCTTCCGCGACCGGAATGAGGCGGAAGGCCGGGGTGCGTTGCAGAAAGGCGTCGACTTGGGCCTCGTTCTCGGCTGGCAACATGGAACAGGTGGCGTAGACCAGGCGCCCGCCGGGTCGGACGAGGCGGGCGGATTGGTCGAGGATCGCGGCCTGCTTGACCACGAGTTCATCGAGATCCTGCTGCCGCAGGCGGAGCCGCGCGTCGGGGTTGCGCCGCCAAGTGCCGGTGCCGGTGCAGGGGGCATCAACCAGCACGCGGTCGAACCCTTCGGCGCGGCGCTTGGCCCATTTGTCGCCAACGGCGAGCAGATGCCGTTCGACGTTGTGCACACCAGCCCGCCGCAGCCGCCGCACCGCGCCCTCGAGCCGCGGCGCCGAGACGTCGCAGGCGACCAGATGCCCGCGATTGGCCATCATCATCGCCAACACCAGCGTCTTGCCGCCGGCACCGGCGCAATAATCTACCACCCGCATCTCTGGCCCGGCCCCAACCAGCGCCGCGACCAGCTGGCTACCTTCGTCTTGAATCTCGACCAAGCCCGACTGGAACGCCGGTCCCGAGGTCACCGCGCGGCGCCCCTCGATGCGCAGGCCCCAGGGCGAGATCGGCGTCGGCTGCACGTCCAGTTGTTCGGCCAACAACGCCGCCTGCGCCGCTTCGCGCGTGCCGGCCAGCAGGTTCACCCGCAGGTCCAGCGTCGCCGGTTCCAGGGTGGCCACCATCTCCGGCACCAGCGCATCGCCGAACCGAGCCTGCAGCGCCGGCAGCACCCAGTCCGGCACTTCGAGCCGCACCGCGAGCCCCATGTCGGGATGCTCCAGAGCCTGCCCGTCCAGCATGCGCAAGACCTTCGCCTCCGGCGGGACAAGCGCCTCGGGCGCATATTGGCCGCCGGAAAACACGTTGTGCAGCCCGCCGAGATCCCAGCTCTCGAACAGCATGGAGGCTGCGACCATCAGCCGCGGCGTCGGTCGCGCCCCGCCGCGTTCCAGCCACCACTGCAGCCGCCGCCACTGCCGCAGCACGCGCCAAGCACGATCGCTCACCGCGCGACGGTCGCCACCGCCGATGAAGCGCCGCCGACGGAAAAACTCGTTGGCGACTGCATCGGCCGGCCGTCGAGCGCCGGCCTCGATCTCGCCGAGCAGTTCGATCGCGGCGGAAAGGCGTGCGGTCGGGGTCAGCCGACTGCCGCCACGAGCGCGTCGAGGCTGCTGATCACGGTCGCGGCCTCCCCGAGTCCGTATTCGACTGGATTGCCGGCCCGGTTGCACCAGAACACCTGGAACCCGGCCTGTACCGCGCCCTGCGCGTCCCAGGCATTGCTCGAGACGAACCCCATCTGCGCGATCGGGATGCCCAACGCGTCCGCCGCGAGATCATAGACGCTCTGGCTCGGTTTGTAGGTCCGGATCGGGTCCACGCTGACCACCGCGTCGAGCAGGTCGCCGAGTTTCGCGGCCGCCACGGCATCGGCCAGCATGGCGGGCGCGCCGTTGGACAGAATCGCCGTTTTGATCCCTGTGGCGCGCAAGGCGGTCAGCATCGGTTTGGCGTCGTGGTAAGCCGGCAGCGTGCGATAGCTGTCCAGCAACGCGGCGCGGACCGCCGGGTCGGTCAAGCGATGGCGCTCCGAGACGAAATCCAGCGCGGCCTCCGTGATGGCCCAGAAATCGCGGTAGTGACCCGGTCCGGTGAGCGTTGCGATCCAGCTGTATTCGAGTTGCTTGGTGCGCCATTCCGCGCTGATCCGCTCCCAATCGGGCGGCAGCTTGTCGGCGTGGCGCTCCATCGCCGCATGGACATCGAGCAGCGTGCCGTAAGCGTCGAAGACGACCGCCCGAATCGCCATCAGCCTTCCTGGCGGTAGTTCGGCGCCTCGCGCGTGATGGCGACGTCATGGACGTGGCTTTCGCGCAGCCCGGCACCCGTGATGCGCCGGAAGCGGCAGTTGCGCTGCAACTCGCCGATGTCGGCGCTGCCGGTATACCCCATACCCGCGCGCAGCCCGCCGACGAGTTGATGCACCACCGCATTGACCGGCCCCTTGTAGCCGACCCGGCCCTCGATGCCTTCCGGCACCAGCTTCAGCGTGTCCTTGATCTCCTGCTGGAAATACCGATCCGCCGAGCCGCGCGCCATGGCGCCGATGCTGCCCATGCCGCGATAGGATTTGTAGGAGCGGCCCTGATACAGGAACACCTCGCCGGGCGCCTCGTCCGTGCCGGCTAGCAAGCTGCCGACCATGACGCAATCCGCGCCGGCGCCGATCGCCTTGACCAGGTCGCCCGAGGTGCGGATGCCGCCATCGGCGATCGCCGGCACGCCCAGTTCGCGGCATGCCGCCGCCGTCTCCAGCACCGCGCTGAACTGCGGCACGCCGACGCCGGCGACCACGCGGGTGGTGCAGATCGAGCCGGGCCCGATGCCGATCTTGACCGCGTCCGCCCCCGCCTCGATCAGCGCTCGCGCCCCTTCCGGCGTGGCGACGTTGCCGGCCACGATCTGCGTCGCGTTAGACAGCCGCTTGATGCGCGCGATCGACGCCAGCACGCCTTGCGAGTGGCCATGCGCCGTGTCGATCACCATGACGTCGACCTCGGCGGCGATCAGCGCCTCGGCGCGCAGGAAACCGTCCTCGCCCACGCCGGTCGCCGCGGCGGTGCGCAGACGGCCCAGCTCGTCCTTGTTGGCCAGCGGGTGCGCCTGCGCCTTGTCCATGTCTTTGACGGTGATGAGCCCCACGCAGCGATGCTGCTCGTCGATCACCAGCAGCTTCTCCAGCCGATGCCGGTGCAGCAACTGCCGCGCCTCGTCGCGGTCCACGTCGGACGGCACGGTGATGAGGTTCTCCCGCGTCATCAGCTCGTAGATGCGGGTGTTGGGGTCAGTGGCGAAGCGCAGGTCGCGGTTGGTCAGGATGCCGACCAGCCGCCCAGTCTCGCGCTCGACCACGGGAAAACCGCTGATGTTGTGCGCCGTCTGCATGGCACGGGCTTCGGCGAGCGTCTGGTCCGGGAAGATGGTCAGCGGGTTTACGACCATGCCAGACTCGTATTTCTTGACCCGGCGAACCTGCCCGGCCTGTTCCTCGATCGTGAGGTTCTTATGGATGACGCCGATGCCGCCGAGCTGCGCCATCGCGATCGCCATTGCCGATTCGGTGACGGTGTCCATCGCCGAGGAGACCAGCGGGATCCGCAGGCTGATCGTTCGCGTCAGCCGCGTCTCGGTGGAAACGGCGGTGGGCAGCACTTGCGAGTAGTTGGGGACGACGAGAACGTCGTCGAACGCCAGCGCCTCCTCGACCCTCGCCGCGGCCGGAAGCGGGGCGAAAGCGTCGTGTGGACTGGTGTCGGGCGCCATGGCAGAAAACCTCTCCGCGGAAGCCCCAGCGATGGGACCTTGGCGAGCCCACATAGGCCGCACGAGCCCTCCGCGCAAGCGCGGCGTTCCGACGGAGACGCATGCGCAGCATGAGCCGGGCCGCCGCGGAAGGCTGGACCCCGGCGGCGGGCGCGGCTACTGACGATGCTTTATCGACGCTGCCGGAGTTCGTTCGATGCGCTGCGCCGCCAAGCTGCTTGTTGCCCTCGCCTGCCTTCCCGTCTTGGTCGCCGCCGCTCCCGTGACGCTGACCCAGGTCGGCCAGCCCGCGACCTACAAGCCTGGTGGCCGCACCGTTGACGTGCTCGGCATCACCCCCGGCATGCAACCGAACGACGTTCGCGACATCCTGACCAAGAGCTACGGCAACGTCGTCGTCACGCAGGACGACCTCGGCCTCGAGAACCACGGCGTCGTCGTCCAGACGCAGAACTTCGTCACCCGCATGACTGCGCAGCGCGACACGGACGAGGTCGTGGTCTGGTTTGCCACGCCCACCACCGGCAACGGCGTCGTCGAGGTGACGCGGCAGCTTTCATACCGCGACGAAACCGCCGCGCCGCCCATGCAACAAGCGCAGGCCGAGCTGATCGCGCGATACGGCCCCCCCGGTTTCAACGGCCCGGCGGTCGGCACCGGCGAGGTCCGGCTGCTGGCCTGGTCGTTCCATGGCAACACCGCGACGCCGTGCCCACGCTCCTCCTGCCGCAACGCGCTGAGCGAAGGGCTCGACGTGCGCAATCTCGCCGCCTACGGACGCTCGATCAAAACGGGCAACGAGCTGACCGTGGTGGTTACCCTGCTATCCGGCATCGCTGACCCGTCGCGCGCCTCGGGCATGGTGATCACCATGAGCGATGCCGCGACCAAGTTCCGCACGCTCGAGGCCGCGGTGTCGCAGATGAGAGTCGCCTCCACCCGCAAGGGCACCGCCAAGCCCGACGAGTAGCGCTACATCTCGCTGGGCAGCGCTTTTTCACCGCGGAAGCCGGTGGCGACCACGTAGAGTTCGCTGCTTTCCTTGCGGCTGGCGGCGGGCTTGACGTGTCGGACACTGGCGAAGTGCCGCTTCATCGGCGTCAGGATCGAACGCTCGGTGCCGCCCTGGAAAACCTTGGCGATGAAGGCCCCGCCGGGTTCGAGGATCTCGGTGGCGAAGATGAAGGCCAACTCGGCCAGCGCCACGATCCGAAGATGGTCGGTCGCGGTATGGCCAGTGGTGTTCGGCGCCATGTCAGACAGCACGATGGTGGCGGTGCCGCCGAGCAGGTCACGCAATTGCTGCTGCACGGCCGGGTCGTTGAAGTCGCCGACGAACAGGGTCGAGCCGGAGACCGGGTCGACCGGGAGCAGGTCGACGCCGACCACGACGGAGGCTCCGCGCTTGACCGCCACCTGCGACCATCCGCCGGGGGCGGCCCCGAGATCGATGACCCGGCTGCCGGGCTTGATCAGCTGCAGCTTGTCGTCGAGTTCCATCAGCTTGAACGCCGCACGCGAGCGCAGCCCCTGCGCCTGCGCGGCGCGGACATAAGGGTCGTTCAACTGACGCTGCAGCCATTTCTGTGATGCGGTGGTTCGGCCGCGCGCGGTGCGCAGCTTGACGGTCAATCCGCGTTGACCGGGCGGTTGTTCTGGCATGATGGACTAGACTGGCTGTGGGGGCCGCACCATCGCACGTTGGCCGCGCATCGCCAAAGGAGTTTGCGCCAGGCCGGGTGATACGGGGGCAGGCCGCGTTGGAGCCGGACGCGATGCGGGTGTCCTGGATTGCCGCATCATGCGCAGCAACATGCCCTCGCGCAGGCCGCGATCGGCGACGGTCACCTCGGCCATCGGCCAGGTCTGCCGGATGGCCTCGAACACCGCGCATCCCGGCAGCACGAATTCCAGCCGGTCCGGCCCCACGCAGGGATGCGCCGCCAATCCGGCCGGCCCAAGCCGGCGCAACAGCGACACCGCCTCGGCCGCATCGCGGGTGCTGAGCACGGCGCCGTCCACCAGCGGCCGCCGATACCGATCGAGCTTCAGCACGATACCCGCCAGCGTGGTCACCGTGCCGCTGGTGCCGAGCAGGCGGACGCCACCGTCGCGGACCTCGTGGGCGATGCAGTGGATCCGCTCGAAACTCGCCAGGCGCGCCTTGATGTCGTCGACCATGGCCTGGAACCCGGCCGCCGTGCCGCTGTCCCGGCCATATCGCTCGGCCAACGTCACGACGCCGACCGGCAGGCTGTCGTAACCGATCAGCTCCGGCGCCACGTTGCCAAGCCGGATCCAGGCCAACTCGGTCGACCCGCCGCCAATGTCGAACAACAGCGCCCGCCGCCCGCCGCCCTGCAGCAGCGGCGCGCAACTCTCCAATGTGAGCTCCGCCTCCTCGCGCGTGGAGATCAGGTCGAAGCGTAGCCCGGTCTCTTCCAGCGCACGGGCTAGGAACTCGCGCCCGTTGACCGCCTGCCGACATGCCTCAGTGGCCACGGCCCGAACGATCCGCACCGGCCGTCGTTCCAAGCGCGCCGAGATCGCCGCCAGCGCCGTCAACGTGCGGTCCATCGCCGGGGAGCCGAGCCGCCCATGCGCATGCAGCCCCTCACCCAGCCGCACCGCCCGACTGAAGCTGTCGACGACGCGGAACTCGGCACCGTGGGTCGGGATGCCGACGAGCAGCCGGCAATTATTCGTGCCGAGGTCGATCGCTGCGAACCCGCTGCCACCCTCGGTATGACCGCGACGCGTTTGCGTCCGGACGCCCTGCTCTACGGCGATGCCTGCCATGTTTTGGCCCTTCCGTCGCGAGTGTGTGCGAATGGCTGCCCGGCGTCGAGCTTCTTTTGTGGTGGTCGTCATCGTTCGGTCATGGTGGCTTGGCGGTTGCGAGGCGCCATGACCCATGCTAGTCACACGCCCGCACGACGCGCCGCTTGGGGAATAGTTTAGCGGTAGAACCTCCGACTCTGACTCGGATAGCCTTGGTTCGAATCCAGGTTCCCCAGCCAGCGGCGTCCTGCGGCTTTATAAATTGAGGCCGGCATGAGTTTTCGTTTCGTGCATGCGGCCGACCTGCACCTCGACTCTCCCCTCCGCTCCCTGGCCCTGCGCGACCCGGCGCTCGCCGATCTCGTCGGCAACGCCACCCGGCGCGCCTTTGTCGCCATCGTCCGCCTCTGCCTCGACGAACGGGTCGACGCCCTGTTGCTCTCCGGAGACTTGTACGACGGCGAGCAGACTTCCATGAGGACCGCCCGCTTCCTCGCCGACCAGATCGACGCCCTTCACCAGGCCGGCATCAAGGTGTTCATCATCCGCGGCAATCACGACGCGATGTCCAAGATCACCAAGGAGCTCGCCTACCCGGACTCCGTCGCGATCTTCGGCAGCCGCGCCGGCGCGGTCACGATCGGGCACGCCGGCCAGCCCGTCGTCATCCACGGCATCAGCTTCGCCCACCATCACGCGCCTGAAAGCCTGCTGCCCAAGTTCAAGCCGCCGGTCGAAGGTGCCGTGAACATCGGCTTGCTGCACACCAGCCTCGGCGGCGCCGCAGGCCATGATCTCTATGCGCCGTGTGACGCTGGCGACCTGCATCGCGCCGGGTTCCGCTACTGGGCGCTGGGGCACGTGCACGGTCGCAGTATCCTTACGGGCGACACCACGATCGTCATGCCGGGCATGCCGCAGGGCCGCGACATCGGCGAGGCCGGCGCCAAGTCGGCGACGCTGGTCACCGTGGCCGACGATGGTGCGATCACGCTGGAAGAGCGGCACACCAGCGTCGCCCAGTTTGAGCGCGTTTCCGTCGATCTCGGCGGCATTGAGGACTGGCACAGCCTGACGGCGGCGCTGGGCACCGCCTTGGGCCAGGCACGAGATGGCGTGGTGTCCGAGCACCTGGTCGCACGTCTGCGGCTGACCGGCGAAACCCCGCTCGCCTGGCGTCTTCGCCGCGACACCGACCTGCTGCGTACCGAGGCGGAGCGCCAGGCCGAAATCGCCGGGCGGACCTGGATCGACAAGGTCGAGATCGACTGCCAGCCGCCCCGAACGACACCGGTGCCTTTCGCTGCCGATCCGCTGGACGAGTTGCGCCGCCTGATGGGTGAGATCGCCGACGATGCCGCTTACCGCGCCGAGATCGCCGACATCGCCGAAGACCTGCGCGCCCAGTTGCCGCCGGAATGCCGCTCGGTCCTCGGTACCGACCCGGCCGATTTCGCCGCCACATTGGCGTCCGCTACCAGCGACGGCATCGACGAGATCCTCGCGCGGCTGAAGACATCCAATTGACGATGGGAACCGGCTGATGCGGTTGCGGCGGCTGGAGCTGGCCCGCTACGGCAAGTTTACCGACCGGACCATCGACTTCGGCGCCGCCAGTGCCGACGTGCCGGACCTCCATATTGTCTACGGCCCGAACGAGGCGGGCAAATCGACCCTGCTTTCCGGGTTCCTGGACTTGCTGTTCGGCATCGAGCTGCAGAGCCGCTACGGCTTTCTGCACTCCTACGAGACCATGCGCGTCGGCGGTTGCCTCGAGCTGTCGGACGGCCCGCACGAACTGATGCGGGTCAAGAAGCCGCAGCCCACCCTGCGCGACGCCCATGACCGGCCGGTGGCGCAGACCTTGCTCGCCGGCGCGCTGAGCGGCCTGGACCGGGTTGCCTACCGCACGATGTTCTCGCTCGACGACGAGACGCTGGAGTCCGGCGGCAACAGCATCCTGGCCAGCAACGGGGAACTCGGCCAGCTGCTGTTCTCGGCCAGCGCCGGGCTGGCCGAGTTGAGCCAGACGCTGCTGGCGATCCGCACCGACGCTGACGGCTTCGCCAAATACCGCGGCCGCGCCGGCGAGTTGTCCAAGCTGAAAACGACCCTGGCGACGCTGAAGCAGGAGCGCGAGGCCATCGACGTCCAGGCCGGCGCTTACGCCCAACTCACCAGGACGCGCGACGACGCCGAGCGGGACTACCGCGTCGCCCTGATCGAATTGACGCAACAACAAGCCGAACTGGCGCGGCTGCGTCGGCTGCGTCTGGGCATCCCCAGGCTGGCGGCCTGGCGCGCGCTGATCGACAAGCTGGAGCGCTACGGCAGCCTGCCGGCCGTTCCCGCCAGTTGGCAGACGGAGTTGCCGCAGCTCGAACAGCAGGCCTCGCATCACCGCTCGGCAACCGAACGCACGGGCGAGGCCGTCCAGCGCCTCAGCGACGCCCTCGCCAGCCTGCCGCTCGACCCGGCGGCTGCGGCGCGCTCCGGCCAGGTGGCGCTTCTCGAAAGCCACCGCGCGCGCGACCTCACGGCGCAGCTCGATCTGTCGCCACGCCGGGCCGACCTGGTTCGCACCGACGAGGCGGTCCGTCGCATCCTGGTAGATATCGGCCGGGTCGACGAGCCAGATCCGCACAGCCTGTTGCTGACGGTCGCGCAGACCGGCATCTTCGACGATCTGCTCAGCCGGCGCTCCGGCATTGCGGCGACGCTCGCCACCGCCAATGACGAGCTGGTCGATGCCGCCCGCGTCCTGACCACCGCGCGCGACAGGCTCGGCCCGAACCTGGCGGCACCGCCCGGCCTCCCACTGGTCGCAGCAGCCCTCGGCGCCTGGCAGTCTAGCGACCACGGCCTCCGCCTGCGCGCGGCGACAAAGGCGCGGAACCACCATGACGATGCGCTCGCCAGCGGACTCGGGGCCCTGCAGCCATGGTCCGGCGACGCCGCTCTTCTGACCGCGCTAGCGACACCCTCCGACCAAACCGTACAGGAATGGATGGCAGAGGCTGAGCACTGCGCCCGCGACCTCGCCCGCCGCCGTGAACAGATCGAGCAACTCGAGACCGAGCTACGAACGCGGCAAGCCGATCTGGCTGCCGTCCCGACCCCGCCGCCGGACCAAGATGGCGCCGAGCTTCGAACTAGACGCGAGGCCGCCTGGGCCGAGCACCGCCGCACCCTGGACGTTGCCAGCGCCGACGTCTTCGAGGCGGCCATGCGGCGCGACGACGCTGCGGCCTTTACCCGCCTGCTGGATGAGCGCAGCCACGCTCAACGACAAGCGACGACACAGGCGGTGCGGCTTAAAACCGCCGAACTGGCCGCCGCCCAGCGGGCAGCGGCAGACGCGGCCGAGGCCCGGCAACGATATGAAGGCCGCCTTGCCACCGCCTTGGCTCGGATCAGCCCCGCGCTGGGCTCCCTCTCCGCCGCTGAATTTGCCGTCTGGCTCCCGCTGCGGCAGACGGCCCTGGCCGCTTGGACCCAACGCCGGGACGCCGACCGCGACATCGCGGAGGCGCGCGCGGACGAAGCCGAGCTCCGCGCCCGGCTACAGGCCGCCCTGACCCAAACGGCGACCGCGTTCGACCCGGCCGCATCCACGGACACCCTTGCCGTTCTCGCCCGCGAGACCCTTGAGCGCGAGGCTCGGCTCGACCTGCTGCGCAGCGACGTCGCCCAGTGCGAGCGAGCGCTCGGCAGCCGTGAAGCCGCCACCGAGAAGGCCGCCCGCGCCGACCGGGCGTGGCAGGCCGCCTGGCAGGCCGCCTGCGCCGACTGCCGGCTCGACCCGGCGGCCCCGGTGAACACCGTGCGCGCCATTCTCGCCGCAACCGCCTCACTCGGACCCGCGCTCGAGAAGCACGGTGACTTGGCTGCCCGCATCCGGGACATGGAACAGGATCAGCTCGCCTTCGCCCAGGCCGTCACCCGCCTCGCTGCCGACCTCGACATCCCGTCGTCAGGGCGCTCAGCGCCCGATCTCGCCACCGCGCTCGCCGATCGCGTGCAGGGCGCTCTGCGCGCCGATGCCGAGCGGGTCAGGCTCGAGCGCGCGCTGGACGACGCGATCGACGCCGACCGGGCAGCCAAGCACGCCGCCGGCGCGCATGCGAGCCGGGTCAACGAAATGATGCGCGCCCTGAACGCGAGTTCGTTGCTCGACGTCGCCGACCGACTGCGTGACATCCGGGAGAAGGCCGCGCTGGAGACCGAGGCGGAGCATGTGCGACGCGAGCTTCTCGCCACCCTGAACGTCGCCGACCCTGCCGAGGCGCAAGCACTGCTGACCGGACATACCGATGTTGCGCTCGAAGGCGAGGAAGCCGCCCTGCTCACGCCGCTCGACGCGCTCGAGCAACGCATCCGCACCCTGTTCGCCGCGCGCGAGGCCGCAGCCGACCGGATCGCTGCCGTCGGTGGCGACGACCAAGTGGCCCGTATCGAGGAACGCCGGCGAACGCAGCTGCTCGAGATCGAGGACAAGGCGCAGCATTACCTGCGCCTGCGCGTCGGCATCGCCGCCGCCGAGCGTGCATTGCGCGCCTATCGCGACGGGCATCGCAGCTCCATGATGCAACAAGCCTCGGCCGCGTTCAGCCTCATCAGCCGCGGCGCTTATACCGGGCTGGCGACGCAGCCCGGGCGCGATGGCGACATCCTGGTCGCGCTGGCGGCCGATGGCGGCTCCAAGCTCGCTCACGACTTGTCGAAAGGCGCCCGTTTCCAACTCTATCTCGCCCTGCGCGCCGCCGGCTACCGCGAGTTCGCCAAGCTCCGCCCGACCGTGCCGTTCATCGCCGACGACATCATGGAAACGTTTGACGATTTCCGCGCCGAGGAGACGCTGAAGCTTCTCGCCGACATGGCTCGCCTGGGACAGGTGGTCTACCTGACCCATCACGGTCATCTCCGCGACATCGCCACCCGCGTCGTGCCCGGCGTCAGGGTGCACGAATTAAATCCGGCGGTATAACGAATTAGTGTGACGACCCCGGTGCTGCCAGCACCGCCGTCATCCCCACCTGACCCATCGTATGATCCGCTATCTTATCGCCGAGAGCGAAACCGCCGACCAACGCGAGCAACGCCGCCGCGCCACCGGATACAGCTCCGCCGAGAGCTTTGCTGCCACCCTGACCGTCATCACCCCCGGCGCGCAGTGCGACATCGTCCGCCCGCACGAGGCGGAATGCACCCTCCCCGGCCCGCTCGGCGGCTACGACGGCGTTTTCCTCAGCGGTTCTCCGCTGCACGTCTACGACGACAAGCCGGAGACCCGGCGGCAGCTCGACTTCATGCGTGCCGTGTTCGCCTCGGGCACGCCCAGCTTCGGCTCCTGCGCCGGGCTGCAGGTGGCAGTGGCGGCCGCGGGCGGCGACGTCGCCAAAGCTCCCCGCCACGAGGTCGCCATCGCGCGGCGGATCACCGCAACCGAGGCTGGTGGCCGACATCCGCTGCTGGCCGGCCGTCCCGCCACATGGGACGCGCTGGCGATCCACTCCGACAGCGTCACCCGCCTGCCGGCTGGTGCGACGCTGCTGGCCGGCAACCAGCTATGCCCGATTCAGGCTGCCGAGATCCGCTTCGCGGGCGGCGTCTTCTGGGGGGTACAGTATCATCCCGAACTCACGCTGCAGGAAATCGCCGTCGCCATGCGGCGGCAATCCGACGACATCATCGAGCAGGGTCTCGCCCGCAACGAGGCCGACGTCGAGGCTCAGGCCGCGCGGTTACAGGCGCTCGGCGATGACCCGGCGCGCGACGATCTCGCCTGGTGCCTCGGCGTCGATGCCGAAATCACCGACCCGGTGCTGCGACACCGCGAGCTCGCCAACTTCATCGAAATCCAGTGCCGGACCAAGGCTGCCGCCTAGAGCAGGTCTGGCAGCACGATCATCACGTATAGGGTGGCGGCGAACAAGATGCCGCCGCCCAGGACCGCCAAACCATTGCCGATCGCGCGCACGGCCGGTCCGGCCCAGGTGAGGCGCAGATCGGCATCGTCGTTACAGGCATGGGGGTAAGTGACGTAATTCATCAAAGGCGTCCTGCTTCCGTCGAGACGGCGACGCTACACGCACTCTGAAGAACAATACAAGAACATTGACGATTCTCAGCCCATGTAGTCGGCCTCGCTGACCTCCTCCATCCAATCTACCGGCGAGCCGTTGAGCTTTTCCTGGACGGCGATGTGGCTCATCGCCGTGGTCGGGCTGGCACCGTGCCAGTGCTTCTCGCCGGGCGGGAAGAACACCACGTCACCCGGGCGGATCTCCTCGATCGGGCCGCCCAGCCGCTGCGCGCGGCCGCAGCCGGCGGTGACGATCAACGTCTGACCCAACGGGTGCGTGTGCCAGGCGGTACGTGCGCCAGGCTCGAACGTGACGAGCGCCATGGCGACCCGGGCCGGGTCCGGCGGCGAGAAGAGCGGGTCGATACGCACCGTGCCGGTGAAATACTCCGCCGAACCCCGGCTCGAAGCCTGGGTGCCGCTGCGCTTGATGTCCATTCGACGTCTCTCCGGTCAGGAGCGCCGGTCCCGCTCGATGCGATGGCCTGGCTAACCCGATCCTGACCCTGGCATCGTCGCCCAACGTCGTCGCGCTGGAAAGACCAAACGCCGGCTGCTGCTGTCATCCTGGCCGCCATGTCGACCAAGCTGGGGTTTGACTGATTTGCCGGGTCGTGATGACCGCGACGTGTTTGGACAGCCGTAGCCGTCCAGCGAAAGCTGCGCGACAGTCTCTCGATCGGACCCGGCATTGATCTCCAAGTTCGCGGCCAGCCTTTTCGCCACCTGCGTACTGTTTCCCGCCATCGTGCGTGCAGCCGATCCGGTGCCGATCCACATCACCGTCATCGCCGACTTGGATGACGACATCTACGACGCGCGCTCCGGCCGCGGCGGCGTCGATGCGACACGCATGGCGGTCGCGGATTTCGGCGGATCCGTGCTGGGCCGACCGGTCATGGTCGATGCGCTGAACGACCACAACAAGCCGGCCGAGGCGCCCGGACTGGCCAATCAGGCCATCGATGCCGGCGCCGATCTGCTGATGGACGTGCAGAACTCGCCCATCGCCATGGCGGTCGCCAAGGTCGCGACCGAGCGGCATCGCATCGCGGTGACGACGGGCGCCGCGCTCCCCGCGCTGACGCGGGGAGCCTGCAGCAAATACGTCTATCATTACTCGTTCGACTCGGTCGCGATCGAGTCGGCGACGGCGAACTATCTGGCCGCTTTACCGGACGGCAAACGCTGGGTGGTGATCGCGGCGGATGCCGGCTTCGGCCGCGGCGCGCTGGCAACGGTCACGCCCATCGTTACCGCGCATGGCGGGCAGATCGCCAAGACCTTCATCGTGCCGCCGGCCACGAGCGACCTGTCGGCTATCCTCGCCGAGATCAAGACCATTGATCCCGACGTGATCGCCGTGTTCAACGCCGGCGCCAGCAACGATACCGAGGTCGCGGCCGTGACGGGCGCCGGGTTGCGCGGGCGCGTGACCACGGCGCTGCTCTATCTGTCGGACGTGGATCGCATGAAGGGCGGCTATGCCGGCGTGCAGGCGGCGGTGCCGTGGTACTGGAACCTCGACCCGGCAGCGCGTGCCTGGGCCGACCGTTTCGCCGCCCAACACGCGGGAACGCGGCCGACGGCGGCGCAGGCCGCGGATTATTCCGCCACGACGCAATGGCTGCAGGCGGTTCAGCGCGCCGGAACGACGGACGCCGACGCGGTGACCACCGCGCTGAACGGTCATCGCTTCGATGACATGTTCGCCCATGGCGGCGAGTTCCGCGCCAGCGATCACGCCGTGGTGCATGACCTCTATGTGGTGAAAGTCCGGTCGTCGGCGGCGGTGACGGACCCCCACGGCTGGTACGACGTGCTGGCGACCGTCCCGGCAGCGAGGGCATTCCCTGCCGGGAGCGAGTGCCGGCTCAGCCCCTAGCGCGGGTAGCCGTTGTCGAAACGCCGGCCGTATCCGGCGTTGGGCGGCAAGCGCCGGGACGCATATGGATCGGCTTGCGGCGGCTGCCCAGATCGGAATGGCATGCGCCCCGTGCCGGAAGAAAACTGACCTGGCGAGAACTGATCCTGCTGGGTGCCGCCGATCTGCGGCGCGGCATAGATCTCGATCGGTGGGTCGTCGGTACGGTGTTCCTGGCGCGGTGCGTGCGGTGCGTTGAAAATCTCCGGCTCCGGCCTTGGATGTTCGCTGCGCGGCTTGACCGGTTCGCCGGTGAGCACGTCGATGCGCGGTCCCTGCTGCGCGATGGCCACGGCCGGCGCCGTCAGCAAACTGAGCATGGCAAGGAGAGCGAGCGCATGAATAGGCATGGTGCGGCCGGGCTGTTTCGGCCGATCATACCAGATTAACGCGGCGCCGTCGCCTCCGGCACGACGACCACGGTGACATGCGGCAGGGCGCGGAACGGCGCGAGTTGCTCCTCGGTCGCCCCCGCATCCGTGACCAGCGTCCAGGCACGGTCGAGCGGGGTCCAGGCCGGCGAGGCCGCACGACCGAGCTTGCTGGCATCGGCCAGGACCACGACGTCGTTGGCCTGCTCGATCATCAGTTCCTTCAATGCCGCCTGCGCATCGGTCGCCTCGCAGATGCCGCGCCCGGCCACCACGCCATCGGCCCCGAGAAATGCCGTGGCTGCCGAGATGCGCCGCATGGCGCGCTCGGCATGCGGGCCGACGAACCCCAGGCTGATCTGCCGCAATACCCCGCCGAGGGCGATCAGCTGCACCCCGGGGGCATCCGCCAGGGCTTGGATGGCGGTCAGCCCGTTGGTCACCACCCGCAGATCCTGCCGATCCCGCAGCACGGCGGCCAGCGCCCCCGTGGTGGTGCCGGCGTCCAGGATGACCGTCTCGCCCGCCTCGACCATGCTGGCGGCGTGGCGCGCGATGGCCCGCTTCTGCGCCTGGCCGACGCCGCGGCGCTGGTCCAGCGACTGCTCCGGCAGCGCCGTGCCGAGGGCGGCGCCGCCATAGGTCCGGAACAGCTGACCATCCTGCGCCAACCGCGCCAGGTCGCGGCGGATGGTCGACAGCGAGACGTCCAGCGCGGCCCCGAGCGCCTCGACATCGGTCTGCCCCGCCACGATCAGGTCGAGGATGCTGCGGCGCCGGGTCGCCGACGCGCTCATGCGGGAACGGGGTCGGCCGGTGCCAGCGCGATCGCCTGGCGCAAGGCTTCCAGCAGGCTGCGCTCGTCGGCCCGGCCGGTGGCGGCGATATCGAAGGCGGTGCCATGGTCGACGGAGGTGCGGATCACCGGCAGCCCCACGGTGATGTTCACGCCGGATTCCAGGCCCAGCACCTTCACCGGGCCATGCCCCTGATCGTGATACATGGCGACCACCATGTCGAAATCGCCGCGTCCGGCGCGGAAGAACAGCGTGTCGGCCGGCAGCGGCCCCTCGACGTCCCAACCACGGGCGCGGCAGGCCTCGATCGCCGGGGTGATCTTCTCGGCCTCCTCGCCCTGGCCGAACAAGCCGTTCTCGCCGGCATGCGGGTTGATGGCGCACACGCCGATCTTCTGCCGTGGCAGCCCGGCCTTGACCAACACGCCATGCCCCCGCGCGATGGTGCGCTCGACCAGCCCGGGCTCGATCTTCCGGATCGCATCCATCAGGCCGATATGGGTCGTGACGTGGATCACCCGTAGGTTCGGCGCGGTCAGCATCATCGACACCTCCGGCGTATGGGTCAGCGCCGCCAGGATCTCGGTATGTCCGGGATAGTTGTGCCCGCCCGCGTGCAGCGCTTCCTTGTTCAGCGGCGCGGTGCAGATCGCACCGACCTCGCCGGCCACCGCGAGCTCCGTCGCCACCTCGATGTAACGGAACGCGGCATTGCCGGCGACCGGCGACAGACGCCCCCATGGCAGGTCGGCCGGGATCAGCTTCAGATCGATGCAGTCCACCGTGCCGAAGGCATATCGCGCCTCGGCGATGTCGGCGATCGGCGCAACGGCCAACGTACTGCCGACGAAATGGCCGGCTGCCTCGAGCCGGGCGGCGTCGCCAATCACCAACGGGCGACACCGCTCATAGAGGTCCGCATGCGCTAGGCTCTTCATGATGATCTCGGGGCCGACGCCGGCAGCATCGCCCATGGTGATCGCGATAACGGGACGGCTCATGCGGGGATCTCCGTGGTCTGAGGGGCGAAGCGGGCGCCGGCGCGCAGGGT
>CAZTJC010000029.1:0-1487 GCA_964613945.1 uncultured Acetobacteraceae bacterium | reverse complement strand
ACATCGCGCCCCGAACCGAGCGCGGCGTCGAGTGCGACATGCTGCGCCGCCCAGGCCGGAGTGCCGGGCCCAGCGCGCAGCACCGCCGGCGGCACGCTGACCAGATCGATGTCGCCGCCCTGTTCGAGCCGGACGATCTGCTCGCGCGAAACGGTGGACACGCTGCCCACGACGAACAGGATCGGCCCGTCGACCGGCGGCACGCTGATCGGCGTGCCGTGACCGCCCAATCCAGCTGCTGCGGGCAGATACCGCGCCAACCCTGCCGACCCGGCCCAAATCCCTGCCGGCCCGAGTTGCACGGACGCCGTGGCGATCGCGTGCAGGTCCGCCTCGGTCACCGCATCGCACACCACCGCGTCCCCGCTCGCGGCGGCGCGCGCGATGGCGTCGGCCAGCGCGGGTCCCCGCACCGTCTCGAGCGCGATGTGAGCCGTCCGTAAGCCGGCACGCTCCAGCATCTCGGGAACATGAGCGCGATGCAGCATCTCCTCGCGCTGCCAGATCTCCGTCGCCTCAAGCGGCGTGCCGTGTAGCAACTGCATGCCCGCGACAGTGGTGCGTCCCGTTGCGGGAAAGGCGGGGGCCATGACGATAAAAGCCGGGCCGGTCTCGCGACGGGTTCGCAGCATGGCGGCCAGCTCGGCCCCGACATGGCCGCGCAAGGTGGAATCGAGCTTCTTGAACAGCAGCGGCGTGGACGCCCCGTAGCGCCGGGTCAGGCTGACCGTCTCCTGCACCGCTTCGGCTTCGGAGCGGCCCCGCGTGTCGGCATCGATCGACAGCACGTCGGCCTCCGGCGCATCGGCGCGGTCGCCCAGGATGACCAGCGTGTCGAGCCCGGCCTGCGCGCAGACGATGCCGCAATCGGCGGCGCCCGACAGGTCGTCGGCGATGATCACCATCTCGGGCACGTCAGGCCACGACCGCGCGGGCACGCATGCGCCCGGCCCACCACGCCGTCAGCACCGGCACCGAAAGGCTGCTGACGATGACGCAGGCAGCCACCAGCACCGTCGCCTGTGCAGCCGCCGGCGCATAGATCGGGTTGGCCGCCGCCACCAGGGCCGGCACGGCGGCAGCGTTGCCCGCCGTGGTCGCCGCAGCGATCCCGGCCGTGCCGTTGCCGCCGGCGACCCGGTCCATGACGATCAGCAGGATCGCCGACACGATCGTGACCGCCACGCCCAGTGCCAGGCCGAGCAGCCCGGCCGCCCAGATGCGGTGCAGGTCGAGCGAGGTGCCCAGGGCGAACGCGAAGAACGGGATCATGGTCGGCGCGGCGCGGCCCAGGAAGTCGCGCATGTCGCGATCGAGGTTGCCGATGATGATGCCGACCGCCAGCGGCAGGATGCCGCCGACCAGCGTCTGCCACGGGAACGACGACAGCCCGGCTACCCCAAGCGTCACCATGGTCAGGAACGGCCCCGACTCCAGCGTCATGATGGAGTAGGACGCGGCCTCCTCCGGTTTGCCGTACTGGTTCA
>CAZTJC010000028.1:0-46015 GCA_964613945.1 uncultured Acetobacteraceae bacterium | reverse complement strand
CGCCGACCTGGCCTGGTTTCGGGATCGAACACTGCCCGTTGATAGGCAGTTAGAACGGAATCTCGTCGTCCAGATCGCCTGCACTGCGGCCGGCATCCCAGGAGGGCGCACCGCCACCGCCACCACCGCCGCTGCGTGCGGGGGCATTGCGCGGGGCTGCTGCAGGGGCGCGCTCACGGTTGTAGCCGCCTCCCCCACCGCCGGCATCCATGCCGCCTTCTTCGCCACGGCCGCTGAGCATGGTGAGCTCACCGCGGAACGGGCCGACGATCACCTCGGTGATGTATTTCTCGACGCCGGACGCGTCCTGGTATTTGCGGCTCTGGATCGAGCCCTCGATGTAGACCTTGGCGCCCTTCTTCAGGTAGCGCTCGGCGATCTCACCCAGCTTCTCGTTGCGGATGACGACGTTGTGCCATTCGGTCTTTTCCTTGCGCTCGCCGGACCCGCGGTCGCTCCAGGTCTCGGACGTGGCCAGGGTGAAGTTCACCACCTTGCCGCCGTTCTGGAAGCTGCGGGATTCCGGGTCCTTGCCGAGATTGCCGACGAGGATGACTTTATTGACTGAACCGGCCATCGATATCGTCCTTTTAATCGGGGCTTCAAATGTCATGCGTCTGCGGCGGCGGCAAGCGCGGTGGCGACACCAGGGTTTCAATCCCGCTCCGCCGCTGCCATATATATAAGTGAACGATTAGCGAACAAAACGGCCGCGAGGGCACTGAATGTCGGGTTTCATTCGCGTGCGCGGTGCGCGCGAGCACAATCTCAAGAATGTCGACGTCACGATCCCGCGGGATCAGCTGACAGTGATCACCGGGTTGTCGGGGTCGGGCAAGTCGAGCCTGGCGTTCGACACGATCTATGCCGAGGGGCAGCGGCGCTACGTCGAGTCGCTGTCGGCCTATGCGCGGCAGTTCCTCGAGCTGATGGGCAAGCCGGACGTCGACAGCATCGAGGGTCTGTCGCCGGCGATCTCGATCGAGCAGAAGACCACCAGCCGCAATCCGCGCTCGACAGTCGGCACGGTGACCGAGATTCACGACTACATGCGGTTGCTGTGGGCGCGGGTCGGCATCCCCTACTCGCCGGCGACCGGGCTGCCGATCGAGGCGCAGACGGTCAGCCAGATGGTGGATCGGGTGATGGCGATGAAGGAGGGCACGCGGCTGTTGCTGCTGGCTCCCGTCGTGCGGGACCGCAAGGGCGAGTACCGCAAGGAATTGGCCGAGCTGCAACGGCGCGGCTTCGCCCGCGTGAAGGTGGACGGCACGCTGTACGAGATCAGCGAAGTCCCGGCGCTGAACCGCAAGATCAAGCACGACATTGAGGCGGTGGTGGACCGCGTCGTGGTGCGGGCCGGGACCGAGCAGCGGCTGGCCGACAGCTTCGAGACAGCGCTCGGGCTGGCCGATGGTGTCGTATATGCCGAGAATGCCGATGGCGGCGAGCGGACGGTGTTCTCCTCGCGCTTCGCCTGCCCGGTGAGCGGCTTTACGATCGAGGAGATCGAGCCGCGGCTGTTCTCGTTCAACTCGCCGCACGGTGCCTGCCCGGCCTGCGACGGGCTCGGGGTGGAAACGTTCTTTGACCCGGAGATGGTGGTGCCGGACGGGCGTCTGCCGCTGGCCGGCGGGGCGATCGCGCCATGGGCCGGGTCGCAATCGCCATATTACGACCAGACGCTGCAGAGCATCGCGCGGCATTACAAGGTGAGCACGCGGACGCCGTGGGAAGAACTGCCGGCGGCGGTGACGCACACCGTGCTGCACGGTGATCCCGCTCCCATCGAGTTTTCCTACAAGGACGGCGTGCGCGCCTACAGCGTCACCAAGGCGTTCGAGGGGGTGCTGCACAATCTGGAGCGGCGGTTCGCCGAGACGGATAGCGCCTGGGTGCGCGAGGAGATGGCGCGCTACCAGGGCGAGAAGCCGTGCAAGGTGTGCAACGGGGCGCGGCTGAAGCCAGAGGCGCTAGCGGTCAAGATCGCCGGCAGCGACATCGCGACGGCGGGCGACCTGTCGATCCGCCGGGCGCTGACCTGGTTCGGGGCTGCGCTGGAAACGCTGACGCCGCAGCGGCAGGAGATCGCGCGGCGGATCCTGCGCGAGATCGTCGAGCGGCTGACCTTTCTGGTCGATGTCGGGCTCGATTACCTGACGCTGTCGCGCGGCAGCACGACCCTGTCGGGCGGCGAGAGCCAGCGCATCCGGCTCGCGAGCCAGATCGGCTCCGGACTGACGGGCGTGCTCTACGTGCTGGACGAGCCGAGCATCGGGCTGCATCAGCGTGACAACGAGCGGCTGCTGGGAACGCTGCGGCGGCTCAAGGCGCTGGGCAACACGGTGCTGGTGGTCGAGCATGACGAGGACGCGATCCGGGCCGCGGACTACCTGATCGACATGGGACCCGGTGCCGGCATGTTGGGCGGCCACGTCATCGCGCACGGCACGCCGGACGAGGTGATGGCCGACCCGGCCAGCATCACCGGCGCGTTTCTCTCCGGCCGCGAGTTCATCGCGGTGCCGAAGCGGCGCAAGATCGACAAGAAGCGCGTGCTGCGCGTGGTCGGTGCCAGCGGCAACAACCTCAAGAACGTCACGGCGCAGATCCCGCTGGGAACCTTCACCTGCGTGACCGGCGTGTCGGGGGGCGGCAAGTCCACGCTGGTGATCGACACGCTGTTCAAGGCGGCGAGCCGGCGGCTGATGGGGTCGGGCCAGGTGCCGGCCAAGCACGACCGGATCGAGGGGCTCGACCTACTCGACAAGATCATCGACATCGACCAATCGCCGATCGGCCGCACCCCGCGCAGCAACCCGGCCACCTACACCGACCTGTTCGCCCCGATCCGCGACTGGTTCGCCGAACTGCCGGAAAGCCGGGCGCGCGGTTACAAATCCGGCCGCTTCTCCTTCAACGTCAAAGGCGGGCGCTGCGAGGCCTGCCAGGGCGACGGGCTGCTCAAGATCGAGATGCACTTCCTGCCGGACGTGTTCGTGACCTGCGACACCTGCAAGGGCGCCCGCTACAATCGCGAAACGCTGGAGATCAAGTTCCGCGGCAAGTCGGTCGCCGACGTGCTGGCGATGACGGTGGACGAGGCGGTGCCGTTCTTCAGCTCGGTGACCAAGATCGGTGACCGGCTCAGCATCCTGCAGAAGGTCGGGCTGGGTTACATCGCACTCGGGCAGCAGGCGACGACGCTATCGGGCGGTGAGGCACAGCGGATCAAGCTCAGCAAGGAACTCGCGCGGCGGGCCACCGGGCGGACGCTGTACATCCTGGACGAGCCGACGACCGGGCTGCATTTCGAGGACGTGCGCAAATTGCTCGAAGTGCTGCATGCGCTAGTGGACCAGGGCAACACGGTGGTGGTGATCGAGCACAACCTGGAAGTCATCAAGACCGCGGACTGGGTGCTCGATCTCGGCCCGGAAGGTGGCGAGGGTGGCGGGATGATCGTCGCCGAAGGAACGCCGGAAGTCGTGGCAGCAACCGGTGCCAGTCATACCGGTCGGTTTCTGCGGCCATTACTGCCTGCTTCACGGTTGAAGCAGGCCGGCTAAGTCCATCATTCGATCCGATCGGGCTACCTGGCCCGATCGGATGCTTCAGCTCTGCTTGGCGCGATAGCTCGGCGTCCACCAACGGACCGGCTTCGGCTCCTTGACCGCAGCGGAGCGTGACTTGCGCGCGCTGGGCTCGGAGCTTTTCACGTCGCGCCGCAGTTTGACCTCGACCACCGTCGGCGCAGCTCTGACGGAATCGGTGTCACCGGCTGACGCCGGGTCGGAGGGCTCAGCTACCCTGCGCTCGGCGACCTTGTAGCTGATGACCGGCTGCTCGGCGATCTTGGCCTCGTTGGCTTTGGCAGCGGCGAGCATGGTCTCGAGCGTCTTGACGCGGGCGATCTCGGCCTGCAGCGCGGCGCGCAACTCGATCAGCGCCGCCTCGGCGACCCGGCGGCCCTCACGCTCGGAGCGAAGCACCTCGCCGTTAGAAAGCTCGTTGTGACCGAGCCGGGTCTGCAAGCTCTGATTGGCCTGGGTGGCCTCCTGCAAGGCACGGCGAGTATTGGCGTGGGCACCGCGTTCATTTTCCAGCGCGTGCTCGGCGGCGGAAAGCCGCTCCTTCAGGCCACTGGTTTCACTGTCGCTGCGGTTCAGCATCACGACCGGGACCGCACCGTCGGCGACGAAACGATGACGCGCGCGGGCTTGTTCGGGGCGTTGCTGGTGGGTCGGTGAACTACCGCTACTCTTCAGGCCCAGGGCCCGGCGGACACGGTCTTCGTCGAGCACGTCGACCGAGAAGGGTGAGTCGTTATTGTCTGGTCTGCTCATTGTCTCATTTCGGATTGTGCCTGTCCGTCAGCACGCAGCGTTGCCGCCACTTACTTGCTTTGCTTCCGGATTGGATCACGGATTCTGACCAAGGCCGGATGAATACGGAGCCATCCGAACGCGGCACGGTCTGACGTCCGCTCGCGGAGGGCTCGGGCGCTAGTCCGGAAAGTCTCCGACATTTCGCGCGCAAGCAAAACTTCCAGCATTAGTGACGATTCGTCAAGTGGTGGCCCGAGAAGTAGTTGGCAACCGCTCATAATGGCCAAGCTCCTGTCTGAAACCCGGGCTCAGGCTTCAGACAAGAATTCAGGCTTGGAGCTAGGCGACGGACAGCATGATCTTGCCGATATGTGCGCTGCTTTCCATCAACCGGTGAGCATCACCGGCTTTGTCGAGCGGGAACACGGCGTGGATCACCGGACTGCAGCGGCCCTGGTCGAGCACCGGCCAGACCTTTTCGCGCAGGGCGTCGGCGATCTCGGCCTTCTGGGCGGCGGTGCGCGGACGCATGGTGCTGCCGGTGACGGTCAGGCGCCGGGTCATGATCGGGGCGAGGTCGAGGCCGTCGGCCTTGCTGCCGCCGAGAAAGGCGATGATGACCAGGCGGCCATCCATGGCCAGACAGCGCAGGTTCTTGGCGGCGTAGGAACCGCCGACCATGTCGAGCACCACGTCGACGCCTTTCCCACCGGTGAGTTCCTTGATGACAGCGGCGAAGTCGGACTCCTTGTAGTTGATCGCCTCGTCGGCGCCGAACTTCACGCAGGCGTCGCACTTCTCCTTGCTGCCGGCGGTGGCATAAACCGGGCTGCCGAACTCGTGGGCGAGCTGGATGGCGGTGAGGCCGATGCCGCTGGTGCCGCCATGGACCAGGGCGCGCTCGCCGGGCTGCAGGCGGCCGTGGCCGAACAGGTTGGCCCACACGGTGAAGTAGTTCTCCGGCAATGCGGCGGCGCGGATGGCGTCAAAGCCGGCAGGCCATGGCAGGCACTGGGTGGCGGGCGCGGTGCAGTACTCGGCATAGCCGCCGCCATTGGCCAGGGCACAGACCTTGTCGCCGATCGACCAGCCCTGGACACCGTCGCCGAGGGCCGCCACTTCGCCGGCGATCTCGAGGCCGAGATGCGGGCTGGCGCCGGCCGGCGGCGGATAGGTGCCCTGGCGCTGCGCAACGTCGGGGCGGTTCACCCCGGCCGCTTCCACCCGGATCAGCACCTCGCCGGGCTTGGCGGCGGGCACGGGTCCGGTGGCGATGTGCATCAGCTCGGGGCCGCCGGCTTCGTGGGCGACGTAACGCATTTCGGTGGGAAGGCTCATCAGGATAAACTCCAGGCTCGTTCGGGCGGACGCTAGAAGGGTCCGGCATCCGGCGGAACCCTTCGCGCTTGCACCCGTAAAGGGCTTGCTGGATCATCTCGAAAATCTGAACGGAGCCCGATGCCGCTATATCGCCGTGCGATCCTGGGAGGGGCGCTGGCCCTTCCCGTGGCCGCGCGCCGGGCTTGGGCCGAGACCGAACCGCTACTGCTGGGCGCGCTGTATCCGTTTTCGGGCATGCTTTCGCTGTTCGGCGACGAGAGCTACCGCGGGCTCGAGCTGGCGGTTGACGAGCGGAACGCGGCCGGCGGACTGTTCGACCGGCCGCTCCGGCTGATCAAGGGCGACGCAGTCGACCCGGCGGCCGCCTCCGCGGAAGCCAAGCGACTGATCGGGCCGGAAAAGGATCGGGAAAAGGTCGCCGCCGTGTTCGGCAGCTTCTCCAGCCCGGTGGTGATCGCCGCAAGCCAGGTGACGGAGTTGGCGAACGTGCCATTCTTCGAGCTGGGCGCGATCTGCGACCCCGTGCTCGAGCGCGGGTTCCGGCTGTTGTTCCGTTCATGCTCGAGCGCCACGATGCTGGCTGCCTTGAGCGTCGACCTCGTGACCGAAACGTTGGCGACGCATTGGGGCATGGGCCAGGCCCCGCGCCGGACCAACCTGCGGGTGGCGATCCTGCACGAGGATGGGCTGTACGGCAGCACGGTCGGGGCGCTGCAGATGGCCCGGCTCAAGGATCGCGGACTGACGGTGATCGACAAGCTCGCCTACAGCGCCACAGCGCCGGACCTGGGCAACGCGGTGCAGCGGCTGCGCGGAGCCGACGTCACGGTGGTGCTGCATACCGGCTATCAGACCGACGCGGTGATGTTCTACCGGCAGATGGCGCAAGTCGGGTGGTTGCCACGGATGGTGGTGGGTGCCGGTGGCGGCTACGCCATCACCGATACGGCGACGGCAGTGGGTGCGGCCTTTGACGGAACGCTGAACGTCGGTTTTCCACCCTACGCAACCAATCCGGACGAGGCGCCGGGTCTGCGCATGGTGGAAGCGGCCTATGAGCGGAAATACGGCGCCAAGCCGCGCAGTGGTCACAGCTTGGCCAACTATGTCGGGGCACGGATGTTTCTCGACGCACTGGCCCGGGCGGGCAGCTTCGACAAGGACAAGGTGCGGAACGCGGTGCAGGGGATCGACGCCGCGCTGGGACAGACGGCTAATGGCTGGGGCGGACGGTTCGACGATAAGGGGCAGAACACGCTGGCGCTGCCTGTAGTGGCGCAATGGCACGGTGGCGTGTTGCGCACGGTGCAACCGGCGGGAGCGTCGGTGACGACGTTGCGGCCGCAGCTCGGAAGCTGACGTCCGGTTTCAGCTCACCAGCTTGTGGGCCAGTTCGACGAAGTCGCCAGCGATGCAATCCCATTCCTGCTCCGGCGCAAGATCGGTGGTCTGGCCGGGGCCATGCTCGGTGGGACGCGCCACGAAGGCGGTGCGGTAGCCGACGCGCCGAGCGGCGGCGAGATCGCTGTTATGGGCAGCGACGAGGCAGACCTGGTCGGGTCGCAGCGCCAGCATGTCGGCGGTGCGGAGATAGGCTTCCGGCATGGGTTTGTAGGCCTGCACCACTTCGGCACCGAGGATCGCGTCCCATGGCAGGCTGGCGCGCTTGGCGATGTCGAGCATGAGGATGACGTTGCCGTTCGAGAGCGGGGCAATGATGCGGGATTGCTTCATCCGGGTCAGCCCGGCGACCACGTCGGGCCACGGGTCGAGCTTGTGCCAGGCCAGGTTCAACTCATCGAGTTCTTCGGCGGGAACCGTGTCCGGCGCGATGTCGAACTTCGGCAGGATTTCGGCGAGATTCTCGCGATGCAGAACGTCGAGACGGGTGAACGCCCGCTGTCCGGAGCGGCACTGCTCCATGGCCGGCTGATACTGCCGGCGCCAGGCATCCGCGAAGGCGGCCGGATCCGCCGCGGGGGCATGGCAGGCGAGGAATGCCGCCGTCTCCCGGGCGACACCGCCACGCCAGTCGACCACGGTGCCGAAGACATCGAACACCAAGGCGCGTACGTCCGTCATCGAAGCCATGCCGTCTCTCCCGGTGTTCAGTTCTTGCGACGACGGAGTGCCACGGCCGGGCCACCAAGCCAATCAAGCAATGCTGGCAGGAAGACGATCGTGGTGAGCAGCGTGCAAGCCAGGCTCAGCAGCAGGAGCCGACCGAGGCTGGCCGTGCCGGGATGCCCAGAGAGCGCAAGGGAGCCGAAGGCGGTCGCCGTGGTCAGTGCGGAGAACAGCACGGCACGGGCGGTGGCCGAGCCGAGCGGGGCAACCCGGCCGGCCCGCCAGTTCATCACAAAGTAGACGTTGAATGACACGCCCACGCCGAGCAGCAGTGGCAGGGCGATGATGTTGGCGAAGTTTAGTTCCATGCCGATGCTGACCGCGCACAACACCGTCAGCAGCGACGAGATGATCAGCGGCAGCACCACCAACGACATGTCGAGCAGATGCTGCGTCGTGATGGCCAGCAGGATCGCAATGGCGATGATGGCCAACAGGGCGGCGGTCTTAAACGCGTTAAGGATAGATTCCGTGCTGCCGGCGATGATGATCGCCGACCCGCCGGCGTCGGGCGCGACGGCCTCGACCTCGGCGACGAAGCGTTCCAGCCCGTCCGGGCTGCGCACGGTGGCGAGCTTGGGCGAAACCTCGACCTTGGCCCGGCCGTCCGGAAGCACCCATTCGTCGCGCAGCGATTGCGGGACGTCGGCCTCCGTGACCGGCGTGGCGTCCAGTGCGACGCGGAGGCGGTCGAGCTGCAGCGGCAGAAACCGGGTCAGCGCGGTGTCGGTCGCCAGCAACACGGCGTCGGGCGCGGTGGCCAATGTCTGCAAGTCGCCGATGATGGGCAGCACCGGGCTGTCGGCCGGGAGCTTAGGCTTGGCGGCGACCAGGGCGGCGGCGGCCTTTTGGACGGCGGCGCGCAAGGCGGCGGCATCCGGCCGTGCGGGCAGCGCCGGCGGCGTGAGCGTGGTGCGCAGGACGCTGGCGGCGTCCTCGAGGATCGGGAACTTCTCGGCCTGGTTCTCGGGCACGAAGCTGCCGAGCCAAAGCACGCTGTCGGCGGTGGGCAGCTTGTCGAGACGGTCGGCCAGCGTCTTGGCAGCCTCGAGCGACGGGGCGAGGCTGTCGATCGTATACGGATTGGTGACGGGGTCATCGAGCAGGCTGTTGAGGGTTTTGACCGCTTCGGAGTTGGGATCCTTGGTGTGCAGCGGGTCGCTGTCGAACTCCAATGTGGGCAGCAGCGCGGCGCCGAGGGCGGCCAAGGCAATGAAAGCGAACACGACCGGGCGGTGCCACCGGTTCAGCACCGGGTCGAGCGGCCGCAGCCAGGCCAGCCCGGTCTCGGCAGCCCCGCCGGAGGGATTGAAGGTGGCGAGAAAGGCGGGAAGGAATGTCACCGTGCAGCAAAAGGCGATCAACATGCCGACGCCGGCGATGAGCCCGAGCTGGGCGACGCCGACGAAGCTGGCCGGCGTGAAGGCGAGGAACCCGGCCATGCTGGCGAGGGCGGCGACCAGGATCTGCACCCCGGCGCGGCGGCTGGTCTGCAACAGGGCCTCGTTCATCGCCGGATGCGCGATGCGCGCCTCCCGATAGCGGACGGCGAACTGGATGGTGAAATCTACCGCGATGCCGGTGAACAGCACGGCAAAGGCAACGGAGACCAGGTTGAGCGTGCCGACGGCCACCGCAGCGAACCCGGTGGTGGCGAGCAGGCCCAGGATGAGGGTCAGCAGGATCGGCACCGCGATCCGCCAGGTGCGCACAGCCAGGAACAGCAACACGCCGACCAGCGCGAAGCTGAGAAGCAAGCCCGTCACCGCGCCATGCGCAACCGTGCCGAACTCCTCGTCGTCAAGCGCGACCTGGCCGGTGAGGTGCACCTCGGCCCGGCCGGCCTGGACGTCGGGCAGCGCGGCGGCCGCGGCACGGACCAGAGCGGAACTGGCGGCGCCGGGCTGGAGCGCGCCGTAATCGAGCACGGGGCGGATCAGCACGAACCGGTACTTCCCGGCCAGATCGGCGACGGAGCCGGCGAGCAGGCGCTGCCAGGAGAGCGGCTCCGGTTTGCCGGCGGCAGCGCGGGACAGCGCGGTGTGGAAGCCGGCGAGCGCGGGCGTGAAGGCGCCGAGATCGGCCTGGCCGGCATCGACGCCCTGGGCGATGAGGCCAAGGGCACTCATCAGGCCGCGCAGGCTGGGATCGGCGGCGAGTTGCCCAAGAAAGGGCTGGGCGTCGATGGTGGCGTTCAGGAGGTTGGTGAGCGTGGCGGTGTCAAGGAACAGCAGGCCATTACGCACCAGGTACGGCGAGTTGTCGGGGCGGTCGACGGATTTGAAATGCACGCGGTTCGGCGCCAATGCGGCGGCCAGCGCGTCGGCGGTCTCTTCGGCCTCCTCGGGCGTGACACCGCTGACGACGGCGACCAGCAAATCCTGCTGGCGGGGGAAGGCACGGTCGATGGCCATCGACCGCTGGCGCCACGGCAGCGAGGAGGAGAACAGCGTGCTGGTATCGGTGCTGACGCCGAGCCGGGTCGAGGCGAGCCAAAGGCAAAGGAGCGCCAACGCGAGGGCGGCCAAGAGGGTGACGACGCGATTGCGAGCACAGAGCCCGGTCCAACGGCCGAGCGCGACCGAAATGACCGATGATTTTCTGGGCAATGCTGACCCAGGAAGCGCGTTGTCGTTCACCCGTCTTTAATCCTTGGCCGTCATACTGAGCGCCCCACATCGGGCATGGGAGGCTCAAGGGCAAGTTCGTCGTTGGTTCTTTGCTGCAGTGCAGTTGCGTTCGCGTTGACCCGCGCCAAGTCACCGGATACGACATGATGTTAAGTGGGTCGTGGCCGACGGGAGTAGCCTTTTCCGATGCAGGATGTCCGTGACGCGCTGATGGTGGCGCATACCAGCGAGGGAAAGCTGGTCAGTCGACCGCTCTCTCCGCACCTCCAAGTGTACTCGCCGCAGATTACGTCGGTGCTGTCCATCATGAACCGCGTGACCGGGATCGCGATTTCGGTCGGCACGCTGTTGCTGGTGTGGTGGCTCGCCGCCGCCGCAAGCGGCCCGGCGGCTTTCGCGCGGGTGCAGGGATTCATCGGGTCGTGGATCGGCTTGTTCGTCCTGTTCGGCTGGACGGCGTCGCTGTTTTACCACTTCTTTGGCGGCCTGCGGCACCTCGTATGGGATGCGGGCTACGGTTACTCGCTGGAAGCAACGCATAAGAGCGGTTGGGCCGCGATCATCGCCACGGTCGTGACGACGATCCTGGTCTGGGTCATCGGCATCGCGGTGTGGCCACGATGAGCGAGCAGATCAATCCGCAGGTCGCGATCCGTGTCATGCGGTCGCCGCTCGGGCGGGCGCGCGGTGTCGGTTCCGGCCATGCCGGCGTGCATCATTGGCGTGCCGAGCGGCTGACCTCCATCGCTCTGGTGCCGTTGACACTCTGGTTCGTGATCAGCGTGTTGCGGCTGGTGGGTGCGAACCAACCTGCCGTGGCGGCTTGGGTCGGCAACCCGATCAACGCGGCACTCTTGCTGGCGCTGGTGGTGATGACGTTCCACCACATGCAGCTCGGCATCCAGGTCGTGCTCGAAGACTACACGCCCAATCCGAAAAAGCTGATGATCTACCTGCTAATCAATAAGGGCGTGGCCCTTATGCTTGGGCTGATCGCTGCCATCTCAGTGCTGAAGCTTGCTCTGGCCTGAAGGCCCGAGCGCATCGATACGAGGATCTTCGTAATGAACGCCATCAGCTCTCCTTCCCCGCGGGCTTATACGGTCCTCGACCACACATATGACGTGGTGGTCGTGGGCGCTGGTGGGGCCGGCTTGCGCGCAACCCTCGGCATGGGGGCGGCCGGGTTGCGGACCGCGTGCCTGACCAAAGTGTTCCCGACCCGGAGCCACACTGTGGCTGCACAAGGCGGCATCGGCGCCGCGCTCGGCAACATGGGCGAGGACGATTGGCGCTGGCACATGTACGACACCGTGAAGGGGTCGGACTGGCTCGGCGACCAGGACGCTATCGAGTACATGTGCCGCGAGGCGATCCCGGCTGTGTATGAGCTTGAGCATTATGGCGTGCCGTTCAGCCGCACCGAGGATGGCCGCATCTATCAGCGCCCGTTTGGCGGTCACATGATGGATTACGGCAAGACCCCGGCCATGCGCGCCTGCGCCGCGGCCGATCGGACGGGTCATGCGATCCTGCATACGTTGTATCAGCAGAGCCTGAAGCACGAGGTCGAGTTTTTCGTCGAATACATCGCCCTCGACCTGATCATGGAGGACGGCGCTTGTCGCGGCGTCATGGCATGGTGCCTCGAGGACGGCACGATGCATCGTTTCCGTGCGCAGTCGGTGGTGTTGGCCACCGGCGGCTATGGCCGCGCCTATTTCTCCTGCACCTCGGCGCACATCTGCACTGGTGACGGCAACGGTATGGCGATGCGCGCCGGCATTCCGATGCAGGACATGGAGTTCGTGCAGTTCCATCCGACCGGCATCTACGGCTCAGGCTGCCTAATCACCGAGGGAAGCCGCGGTGAGGGTGGTTACCTGACCAACTCCGAAGGCGAGCGCTTCATGGAGCGCTATGCACCGTCGGCCAAAGACCTTGCTAGCCGGGACGTGGTGTCGCGTTCCATGACGCTGGAGATCAACGCCGGGCGTGGTGTCGGACCGAACAAGGATCACATCAACCTGCATCTCGAACATCTCGGTGCCGAGTTGCTGCACGAGCGCCTGCCCGGCATCAGCGAGACGGCAAAGGTGTTTGCCGGCGTCGACGTGACCAAGCAGCCGATCCCGGTGCTGCCGACCGTGCACTACAACATGGGCGGTGTGCCGACGAACTTCCGGACGGAAGTGCTCCGCCCGACCGCCGAGAATCCGGATGCCGTCGTGCCCGGCCTGATGGCTGTCGGCGAGGCCGCCTGCGTCTCCGTGCACGGCGCGAACCGGCTCGGAACCAACTCGTTGCTCGACCTCGTGGTGTTCGGACGCGCTGCGGCGCACCGGGCGGCCGAGATCATCAAGCCCGGCGCCAGCCAGGCTCCGCTACCGCCCAAGGCTGGCGACAACGCGCTCGACCGCTTCGATCGCATGCGCAACGCCAAGGGCAGCACCAACACGGCGACCATGCGTCTCGAGTTGCAGAAGACGATGCAGGCCCATGCTGCGGTTTACCGCAACAGCGACAGCCTCAAAGAGGGCGTGCAGAAGGTCAAGAATCTCTGGAGCGGCATGGATGACATGCGCGTCGTCGACCGGAGTTTGATCTTCAACACCGACCTGCTGGAAGCGCTCGAGTTCGGCAACCTCATGGAAAACAGCATGACCACGATGGTCTCCGCTGAGGCCCGCAAGGAAAGCCGTGGTGCGCATGCGCATGACGATTTCCCGGATCGGGACGATGAGAACTGGATGAAGCATACGCTCGCCTGGTTGAAGCCGAACGGCGACGTCGATCTGGCTTATCGTGACGTGAAGATGCAGACGTTGACCAACGAGGTCAGCGTGTTTCCCCCGAAGAAGCGCGTCTACTAGCGCACTCAGCACCGCGTCTATCGACGCAATCGAAGGACGATCATGGCCGTCTTCACGCTTCCCAAGAACAGCCGCATGACCGCAGGGGTGTCCCACAAGGCCCCTGCTGGTGCGACCAACACCAAGAACTTCTCCATCTATCGCTGGAATCCCGACGATGGACAGAACCCGCGCATCGACACGTTTGAGCTCGACATGGACCAGGTCGGCCCAATGGTGCTCGACGCGCTGATCTACATCAAAAACGAGGTTGACCCGTCGCTGACGTTCCGGCGTTCCTGCCGCGAGGGCATCTGCGGCTCCTGCTCCATGAACATCGACGGCAGCAACACGCTGGCATGTCTCAAGGCACACGCCGACGTCGACGGTGCCGTGCGGATTTATCCGTTGCCGCACATGGCGGTCGTCAAGGACCTAGTGCCGGACTTGTCGCAGATCTACGCGCAGCTTCGCAGCGTCGAACCGTGGTTGAAGGCGGATACGCCCCCTCCCCCGGATGCGGAGCGTCTGCAGAGCAAGGAAGAGCGCGCCAAGCTCGACGGCCTGTGGGAGTGCATCCTGTGCTTCTGTTGCACGACATCCTGCCCGAGCTACTGGTGGAACGGTGATCGCTATCTCGGCCCGGCCGTGCTGTTGCAGGCTTATCGCTGGATCGCGGACAGCCGCGACGAGCACATGGGCGACCGGCTGGATGCGCTGGAAGATCCCTACAAGCTGTATCGCTGCCACACGATCATGAACTGCACCCAGTCTTGCCCGAAGGGTCTGAATCCGGCCAAGGCGATCGGCGAGATCAAGCAGCTCCTCGTCGAACGCAAGGGCTGAACACGACCCGGCCATGGCATTCCATGGTGACCTGACGACACGTGCCGGGCGCCTGGGCGCCTGGCGCGACAGTCTGTTGGTCGATCACGCTGTCTTCCGAACGGTTTGGACCAATTTTTCCGAGGTCCTGCCGGGTCGGTTGTATCGATCCAACCATCCGACCCCGCAGCACCTGCGCGCTGCCGCGCAGCGGCTGAAGTTGAAGACCCTCATCAACCTGCGTGGCCCACGTTTCTGTGGATCCGATGCGTTGTCGCGCGAAACGGCGGCATCGCTCGGGCTTGAACATGTCGATATGGCGTTCGAGAGCCGGGGTGCTCCGCATCGCGACCGGATCTTGCGCTTTGCTGGCCTGTGGCAGAATCTTAGATTTCCAGCCTTGATGCATTGCAAGTCGGGCGCCGACCGCGCCGGCCTAGCCTCCGGCTTGGCCGTGATGTTCGAGGGCGGTACGGCGCAGGAGGCGTTGAAACAGCTTTCCTGGCGGTTCGGGCACTTCAACCGCGCCCGAACCGGCGTCTTGGACGCTTTCTTCCTCCGCTATGCGGAGCAGGCAGAAGGCCGTATGCCGTTCCTACAGTGGGTCGAAACCGAATACGACGAAACCCAGTTGAAGCGGGATTTCGTCGCTGGTGGTCTTTCGACGTTCATCACCGACAAGGTGCTGAAGCGCGAATGAGCGTTAGGCGGCTAGGGTCAGCCGCTTGATGAACGCCGAGAATTTGTGGCGCCGCATCTCGTAGCGAGCCTTGTCGTCGGTGGTCATGTAATTGAGTTGCACGACGTGCCGACGGCCGACGAACTGCTTGTGACCGTGCCAGGTGGTCGGGCCGTTCGGGAACACCAGCAACGATCCGTTCACCGGCGGGACCTCTACAGCGTAATCCTCTAAGTCGTCCGGCCGACGTAGCAGACGCAGACAGCCTTCCTGCTTGGCCCAGGCCTCCGTCTCAGGGTTGAGATACAGCAGCACCGTGACCCGCTTGGCCGTGCTGTCGGTATGGATGCGGCCGTCTTTCTCGCGCGACTGGCCTCGCAGCGTGACCATCACCGGGGCATCGTCGAGTTCGAGGCCGAACTTGGTGGCGATGGCAGTGCGGAAGCGCATGCCTTCCAGCTCCTCCATCAGCGCCCGTGCCGCACTGCCGAGGCGCAGGCCGCCAGTCGGGAAGGAGCCGCCCTTCTCGAGCTTCGGAAGCCCGCCGACGACGTCGGGCAACACGGTGGATGGCACGAAGTTGGGGATCACCACGTGGCGGAACGGCTCGGTGGCGACCGGCGTGGCGTCAAGCTTTTGGTAATCAAGTTGGATCATGATCGTCATACATATCTGCGACCCCAAGCTGGTTGCAACGTCCATTTGAACGATCTCGCAGGTGCAGCATCTTGAGTTCGAGGGCGGAAGCGGCAAAGGTCCGTGCCATGATATTGAGTGTTCTCATCCTGTGCCGGACCTTGCGGGCGATGGCCGATCGGTGATGACCGAGCCATCGGGCGGCCCCCTCGCCGCCTTTCGCGCCAAGCTCGCCGCCGGCGAACTCGTCACTGATCCATCGCAGGCAGCCGCCATCGAACGGCTGCAGACATTGTGGAAGCAATTGCGGGGTTACGCGCCACCGCCGCCGCATGCCACGCCCGTGCGGCTCTTCAGCCGGTTGCTCGGTCGGAAGCCGCCGCCCGACGATATCCCGGCGAATTACCCGCATGGGCTGTATCTCGTCGGCGACGTCGGCCGTGGCAAGTCGATGCTGATGGACCTGTTCTTCGCCGCAGCCGACGTGGAGAAGAAGCGACGGATCCACTTCAACGCCTTTATGCAGGAAGCGCATCGCCGCATCCATACATGGCGCCGGCAACCAGAACGCCTGGACGATCCGGGATCAGACGATCCGATTCCGCCATTGGCCGACAAGATCGCCGCCGAAGCGTCGCTGCTTTGTTTCGATGAATTCCAGGTCAACGACATCGCCGATGCCATGATCCTGGGCCGGCTGTTCAAGGCGCTGTTCGCGCGCGGGGTGGTGGTTGTCGCGACCAGCAACACTGCGCCGGAAGATCTGTTTGCCGGACAACCCGGTCGAGACGCGTTTCTGCCGTTCATCGCTCTTATCAAGCAATATCTCGACCTGTTGATTATGGGAGGCAGCCGGGATTTCAGGCGGCAGCGGCTGCAATCCCTGGCGACCTGGCATGTGCCGGCGGGCGCCGACACGCGGGAGATGCTGGACGAGGCTTTCACGCGCCTATCGGCACGAGCCACCCCGAAAGCCGAGCGGCTACTGGTGTCAGGGCATACGCTGACGGTGCCGGTTGCGGCCGGCGGAGTGGCACGGTTCGATTTCGCCGCATTGTGCAAGCAGGCGCTGGGCGCGGGTGATTACGGAGCGTTGGCCACGCATTACCAGGCGTTGATCCTGGACGACGTGCCGCAACTATCGCCGGAGAACCACGACGCGGCGCGACGGTTCATCACCTTGATCGACGAATTATATGAGCACCGGGTCAAGCTGGTGGCGAGTGCTGCGGCGTTGCCGGACAATTTGTATGAAGCTGGCGAGGGCGCCGCGGCATTTCGGCGAACGGCATCCCGCCTGCTCGAGATGCAGAGCGAGGAGTATCTCGCCTTGCCGCACCTAACATGAGGCTAACGACTTGAGGCCTGCGCCTTGCCCGTAATGGATTCATGGGCTAGCAACCCACACCCTCCGGACGGCCGGGCGCCCGATTGGGCGCAGAACCTCCTGGACGCGGGAATTCCAAATGGCACGCAATAAAATCGCGCTGATCGGCGCTGGCAATATCGGCGGCACGCTCGCCCATCTGATCGGGCTGAAGCAGCTCGGCGACATCGCCCTGTTCGACGTCTTCGGTGGCGTCGCAGCCGGCAAGGCGCTCGACATCATGCAGTCCGGCCCGGTGGACGGGTTCGACAGCCACATGGTTGGCGGCAGCGACTACGCCGCGATCGCAGACTCGGACGTTGTGATCGTGACCGCCGGCTTCCCGCGCACGCCGGGGATGAGCCGCGACGACCTGATCGGCAAGAATGCCGGCGTGATCGCGACGGTGGCCGAGGGTATCAAGCAGTATTGCCCCAACGCATTCGTCATCGTCATCACTAACCCGCTCGATGCCATGGTCTGGGTGATGCAGCAGAAGTCGGGGCTGCCGCCGGAGAAGGTGGTCGGCATGGCCGGCGTGCTGGACAGCTCGCGGTTCCGCCTGTTCCTGGCTCACGAGTTCAACGTCTCGGTCGAGGACGTGACGGCGTTCGTGCTCGGCGGGCATGGCGACACGATGGTGCCGCTGGTGCGCTACAGCACGGTGGCCGGCATTCCGGTGCCGGACCTGATCAAGATGGGTTGGTCGACGCAGGAGAAGATCGACGCGATCTGCGCGCGGACGGCCAATGGTGGCGGTGAGATCGTCAAGCTGCTCGAGAAGGGTAGCGCGTTCTACGCACCAGCCGCCTCGGCGATCGCGATGGCCGAAAGCTACCTGCTGGACAAGAAGCGGGTGTTGCCGGCTGCGGCGCACCTCAACGGGGAGTACGGCATGAGCGACATGTATGTCGGCGTGCCGGTCGTGATCGGCGCCGGCGGCGTCGAGCGGATCGTCGAGATTGAGCTCAATCCCGAGGAAAAGGCTGCGTTCGAGAAGAGCTGCGCCTCGGTGCGCGAGCTGGTCGAGGCGAGCCGCAAGATCCTCGGATAATGACGCATGGCAGGCGAGCGTCGCAGCTTGCCTGCTTACACTTATGTAAGGAGTGCCGGGTAAACTCCGGCGCATCTAGAAGGAATTAAATATGCCTGGCGTCGACGCTTTAGCCTCGGTCCTCAACGGTGCGAATGCTCCGTACATGGCGGACATGTACGCCCGTTGGGTCAGCAACCCGGCCAGCGTTGACTCCAGCTTCGGCGAGCTGTTCAGCTTGCTGAACGACGAAGCGCGCGGCGTGCTCGAGGATGCGAGCGGCGCGTCATGGGCACCGCGCAAGTTCGAGGTCGGCGATCCTGAGCCGGTCGTCGCCAAGCCAGCCGGCAAGGGTGCCACCGTCAGCGGCGCCAGCCCGGAACAGGTACGGTCGGCAGCGCTGGACAGCCTACGGGCGCTGATGATGATCCGGGCCTACCGGGTCCGCGGCCATCTGGAAGCGCAGCTCGACCCGCTCGGCCTGCAAGTGCCGGCCTCGCATGCGGAGCTGGACCCGGGCTCTTACGGTTTCGGCCCCGGCGACCGTGATCGCGCCATCTTCATCGACGGCGTGCTCGGGCGCGAGTCCGCCACCATCAACGAAATCCTCGACATCGTTCGCGCCAGCTACTGCGGTGCCATCGGCGTCGAGTTCATGCATATCCAGAACCCGGAGCAGAAGACCTGGATCCAGCGCCGCATCGAAGGTGCGCCATGGACAACCGGGTTGGACGTCGCTCGAAAGACCGAGTTGCTCACGCAGCTGACGGAGGCGGAGGGTTTCGAGGCGTTCTGTCAGCGCCGTTATGTCGGCACCAAGCGCTTCGGTCTGGAAGGCGGCGAGGTCACCATCCCGGCCCTGCACGCGATCATCGAGACGGCCGCGGCGGCCGGGGTCAGCGAGATCGCCATCGGCATGCCGCATCGCGGGCGGTTGAACACGCTGGTCAACGTCGTGCGCAAGCCGTTCACCGCAGTGTTCAGCGAGTTCGGCGGCGCCAGTTCGCAGCCCGATAGCGTCCAAGGTTCGGGCGACGTCAAATACCATCTCGGCACCAGCACGGATGTCGAGATCGCCGGCCAGATGGTGCACATCTCGCTGCAGCCGAACCCGTCGCACCTCGAAGCAGTCGACCCGGTGGTGATCGGCAAGGTGCGCGCCCGCCAGGACGCCGCCGGCGACGTGAAGCAGCGGCGCTCGATCATGGGCATCCTGATGCATGGTGATGCCGCGTTCGCGGGACAGGGCCTCGTTTACGAGACGCTCGCGATGAGCCAACTGATCGGCTACCGCACCGGCGGCACCATCCACCTGATCGTCAACAATCAGATTGGGTTCACCACCGTACCGGCGCACGCGTATTCGGGGCTGTATTGCACCGACGTTGCCAAGTCGATCCAAAGCCCGATCCTGCATGTCAACGGCGACCAGCCGGAAGCGGTGATGTTCGCGGCGCGGTTCGCGGCCGAGTTTCGCATGGAGTTCGGCACCGACATCGTGCTCGACATCGTGTGCTACCGCCGCCACGGGCACAACGAGACGGACGAGCCGGCTTTCACGCAGCCGATTATGTATCGCGCGATCAAGGAATTGCCGACGACGCGCGCCAAGTATGCCGAGCGGTTGGCCGCTGAAGGCTCGCTGGCGGCAGACCAGTCAAAGGCGATCTGGGACGCGTTCCAGGCCAAGCTCGAGGAAGCCTACCAGGCCGCGCAGTCGTACCGGCCGAACAAGGCGGATTGGCTGGAAGGGCATTGGTCCGGGTTCAAGGAAGCTGGCGATGACGAGGAAAAGGTCGAAACCTCGACAGCGCTGAGCAGCGAGAAGCTGCAGGAAATCGGGCGGGCGCTCTATACGCCGCCAAGTGACTTCGAGTTGAACCCGAAGATCGCACGGCAGCTCGAGGCCAAGCGGGCGATGTTCGAGAGCGGACAGGGTGTGGACTGGTCGACCGGCGAGGCACTGGCTTTCGGCGGCGTGCTGACGGACGGGGCTCGGGTGCGGCTGTCAGGCGAGGATTGCCAGCGCGGCACGTTCAGCCAGCGGCATGCGGTGCTGATCGATCAGGCCAACCAGAACGAATACGTGCCGTTGAACAACATCAGTGCGGATCAGGCCAAGATTGAGATCTACAACTCGCTCTTGTCCGAGGCGGGCGTGCTCGGCTTCGAGTATGGCTACACGCTGGCCGATCCGCGGACGCTGGTGCTGTGGGAAGCACAGTTCGGCGACTTCGCGAATGGCGCCCAGGTGATCATCGATCAATTCCTGGCCAGCGGCGAGACCAAGTGGTTGCGGATGAGCGGCCTAGTGCTGCTGCTGCCGCATGGGTACGAAGGCCAGGGGCCGGAGCACAGCAGTGCGCGGATGGAGCGTTACCTGCAGCTCTGCGCAGAGCGAAACATGATCGTCGCCAACATCACGACGCCGGCCAACTATTTCCACGCGCTGCGGCGGCAGTTGAAGCGGAACTACCGCAAGCCGCTGGTGATCATGACGCCGAAATCGTTGCTGCGGCACAAGCTGGCGGTCAGCCCGGTGGCGGACATGGCCGAAGGCACGGCGTTCAAGCTGGTGATCGACGAAACCGACGCGATTGCGCCGGCGGACAAGGTGCGCCGGGTCGTGATGTGTTCGGGCAAGGTCTATTACGACCTGTTGCAAGCACGGCGCGATGCGCAGGTGGACGACGTGGCGATCGTGCGACTGGAGCAGGTGTATCCGTTCCCAGAGATCACGCTGCCCAAGGTACTCGCCCCCTACAAGAACGCCGACGTGATCTGGTGCCAGGAAGAGCCGGCGAACATGGGGTCGTGGACCTTCGTGGATCGGCGGATCGAAAAGGTGCTCAAGGCGTTGGGCGGCAAGGCGACACGGCCGATCTATGCCGGCCGTGAAGACGCAGCCAGCCCGGCAACCGGTTTGGCAAAAGTTCATGCGCAGCAGCAGGCCGCCCTCGTGCGGGATGCGCTGGGCCTCACATCCTGATTAAGAGTGACGGAAGCTAATATGGGCATCGATATCAAGGTCCCGACGCTGGGCGAGAGCGTCAGCACGGCGACCGTCGCACGTTGGCTGAAGAAGGCTGGCGAGAGCGTGGCTGCTGACGAGCCGCTGGTCGAGCTCGAGACCGACAAGGTGACCGTCGAGGTTCCGGCACCGCAAGCGGGCGTTCTCGGGGCGATTCAGGCCGAGGAAGGCGCGGAGGTCGAGGTCGGCACCGTGCTCGGGACCGTCGAAGAAGGGGCGGGCAAGGCAAAGGCGCCAGCTGCGGCGGCAAATCCAGGAGCGGGCGTCAATGCGCCGCCGGCACCACGCGGCCCGGTATCGCGTCCGGCGGTCGAGGCACCCAAGCCGGCGCCAGCATCGGCACCCACACCAGCACCGACCAGTGGCGCCTCGCATGAGCCGATGCCATCCGCAGCCAAGATGATGCAGGAACGTGGCGTTCAGCAGACGCAGCTCGATGGGACCGGCAAGGATGGCCGCATCACCAAAGGGGACGTTCTCGATTTCCTGTCCCGTCCGGCAGCGGCAACGACTTCGGCGGCACCGGCAGCACGGCCAGCGCGCGCGCTGATCGAGGGCGAGGAGCGGGTCAAGATGACCCGTCTGCGGCGCACGATCGCGCAGCGCCTGAAGGAAGCCCAGAACGCGGCGGCGATGCTGACCACGTTCAACGAAGTGGACATGACCGCGGCGATGGCCCTGCGGTCCGAATACAAGGACGCGTTCGAGAAGAAGAACGGTGGCGTCCGGCTCGGCTTCATGTCGATCTTCGTGCGCGCATGCGTCGCGGCGTTGAAAGAGTATCCGGCGGTTAATGCCGAGATCGACGGCGACGACATCGTCTACAAGAACTTCGTCCACATGGGCGTCGCGGTCGGCGGGGCCAACGGGCTCGTCGTGCCGGTAGTGCGCAATGCCGACGAGATGAGCTTCGTGCAGATCGAGAAGTCGATCAACGATTTCGGCAAGCGGGCCCGTGACGGCCAGTTGAAGCTAGACGAGTTGTCGGGCGGGACGTTCACGATCAGCAATGGCGGCGTCTATGGCAGCCTGATGAGCACGCCGATCCTGAACGCGCCGCAATCCGGCATCCTGGGCATGCACAAGATCCAGGACCGGCCAATGGCGATCGGCGGCAAGGTCGAGATCCGGCCGATGATGTATCTGGCATTGTCGTACGATCATCGCATCGTAGATGGGAAAGAGGCGGTTTCCTTCTTGGTCCGCGTCAAAGAAGGCGTCGAAGATCCGCGACGTCTGCTACTAGGACTCTGATCCATGGCTGAACAATACGACGTCATCGTCATCGGCGGTGGACCCGGCGGTTACGTCTGCGCGATTCGGGCAGCACAGCTCGGGTTGAAGACGGCTTGCGTCGAGAAGCGGGCGACGTTGGGTGGAACTTGTCTCAACATCGGCTGCATCCCGAGTAAGGCGCTGCTGCAATCGTCGGAGAACTTCACCGAGGCCCGGGATCACTTCGCCGATCACGGCGTCATGGTCGAAAGCGTCAAGCTCGACCTCGGGCGGATGCAGGCGCGCAAGGGCGAGGTTGTCGGCGCCAACGTGAAGGGCGTCGAGTTCCTGTTCAAGAAGAACAAGGTCGACTGGCTCAAGGGCACCGGCACGATCTCGGCACCGGGCACCGTGTCGGTCGACGGCACGGAGTATGCGGCCAAGCATATCGTGCTGGCCACGGGGAGCGAGAGCATTCCGCTGCCGGGCGTCGATGTGGACGAGAAGCGGGTGGTGAGCAGCACCGGGGCGCTCGAGCTGGACCAGGTGCCGGGCAAGATGGTCGTCATCGGCGGCGGCTATATTGGGCTCGAACTGGGCAGCGTGTGGAAGCGGCTCGGCGCGGACGTTACGGTGGTCGAATATCTGGACCGGCTGGTTCCGGGCATGGATGCCGAGATCGCCAAGACGTTCGAGCGCGTGCTGGGCAAGCAGGGAATCAAGTTCCGGCTCGGCACCAAGGTGACGGCGGCGGATACGACGGGCACTCCGATCAAGCTGACGGTCGAGCCGGCCAAGGGTGGCGAGGCGGAGACGATTGAGACAGACGTCGTCCTGGTGGCGATTGGGCGGCGGGCGTTCACGGACGGGCTCGGGCTCGATGCGCTCGGCGTCAAGCGGGACGATCGCGGCCGGGTCGAAGTGGATGCGCATTATGCCAGCAACGTCGCCGGGATCTATGCCATCGGTGACGTGATCACCGGGCCGATGCTGGCACACAAGGCCGAAGAAGAGGGCGTGGCGCTGGCCGAGCAGATCGCCGGGCAGGCCGGGCATGTGAATTACGGGGTCATTCCGGGCGTCGTGTATACCTGGCCCGAGGTCGCGAGCATCGGGTCGACCGAGGAGCAGCTGAAGCAGCAGGGCGTGACCTATGCCGTCGGCAAGTTCCCGTTCACCGCCAACGGGCGCGCCCGGGCGATGGGCAGCACGGACGGCTTCGTGAAGATCCTGGCGGACAAGGCGAGCGACAAGGTGTTGGGCGCCCACATCATTGGGCCTGATGCCGGCACGCTGATCGCCGAGATCGCCACGGCAATGGAATTCGGTGCGAGCAGCGAAGACATTGCCCGCACCTGTCATGCGCATCCGAGCCTCAGCGAGGCGGTCAAGGAAGCGGCGATGGCCGTCGAAGGACGCGCCATCCACATCTAAAGGCGAGTTCATGGCGTTCAAAGCGGCCAAAGAGCATAGCTACGCCGTCAGCGTGACCTGGACCGGAAACACCGGTTCAGGCACCAGCAGCTACCGCGGATACACCAGGGCGCATGACGTCGTGGTACGCGGTAAGCCGGTGCTGCCGGGATCGTCGGATCCCGAGTTTCTCGGTGATCCCACTCGCTACAATCCGGAGGAGATGCTCGTGGCGTCACTCTCCTCCTGTCACATGCTCTGGTACCTGCACCTGTGCTGCATCGAGGGCATCATCGTCGAAAGCTACCAGGACATCGCCGAAGGCGTAATGATCGAGGATGGCGATGGTGGTGGACGGTTCAGCCAGGTGATCCTGCAGCCCGAAATAACGCTCAAAACCGGGTCCGATCTTGGGCGAGCAACGGCGCTACATGCGGATGCGCAGGCCAAGTGTTTCATCGCCAATTCGGTCAACTTCCCGATCCGGCACGAGCCTGTGTTCCTGCCCGTGCCATATTAGCGCTCACCATGAAGCTAACGGGAGCCGCGGCATGACAGCCCGACTGGGTGTGAACATCGATCATGTCGCCACAGTGCGGAATGCGCGCGGCGGTGCCCACCCCGACCCGTTCGCGGCGGCCCTGGTAGCGGTCGGCGCGGGGGCGGACGGCATCACGGCCCATCTGCGCGAGGATCGGCGGCATGTGCGCGATGGCGATCTGGAGCGGCTGGCTTCCTCACCGGAGATCCGGCTCAACTTCGAGATGGCTGGGACGGACGAAATGGTTGCGATCGCGCTGCGGCTACGACCGGCTGCGTGCTGCATCGTGCCGGAACGGCGCGAGGAGGTGACGACCGAGGGCGGGTTGGATGCGCTGGGCCAGACGGCCTCGCTCGGGCCCAAGATCGCGGCGTTGAAAGCGGCCGGTATCCGGGTGTCGCTGTTTCTGGCGCCTGACCCGGCGCAACTCGATGCAGCGGCTCGGCTCGGTGCCGAGGTCGTCGAACTGCATACGGGCGCTTACGCGGAAGGGCATCTGGGCGAGTTGGAACGGTTGCAGGCCGGTGCGGCGCAGCTGGTTCGCCTCGGCGTCGAGTGCCATGCCGGGCATGGGCTGACCTATGCCAACGTGCTGCCGATCGCTGCCATGCCGGAGGTTGTCGAGTTGAACATCGGGCATTTCCTGATGGGGCAGGCGTTGATGGATGGGCTGCCCGGCGTGGTTAAACGCATGCGTGCGCTGATCCAGGCGGCGCGCGACTGAACTCGGCGGAGTGCCGAGCGATGTATCCCCAGCAACTAGGAGTAAGCCGATGTCCGACAACAAGCATGAAAAGGCTGTGGATCTGACCGAAAAGGCGCTCGACGCGATGGAAGAGGGTGACCGCAAGGAAGCCGACAAGCTCATCGCCGAAGCCAAGAAGCTCGATCCGTCAGCGATCGACGAAGTCGTGCATGATCTCGAGGAAGCAGAGAACACGAGCGTCAAGCCGGGCGCTTAATCGCGTCAGTCTCCGGTACGATGCCACTGGCTCCATCCTGGCGAGGATGAGTTCGCGACCACACGTCGCGCAGGCCAGTGGCATCGACGGAGGTGTAACGCTGGGTCGTCGATAGGCTGGCGTGACCCAGAAGCTCCTGAATGGAGCGAAGGTCGGCGCCGGCTCCCAATAAGTGCGTGGCGAAGCTGTGACGCAGGGCGTGCGGCGAGGCGTGCTCCGGTAAACCGGCGCCACGACGGTAATCGCGCATGGTCTTGCGAGCGACGGCCGGGTCGAGCCGGGCGCCGCGCGCGCCGATGAACAAAGGTGAGGTTTTGTCGCCTGAGGGATGCAGCGCGAGCCAGGCGCTCACGGCATCGCGAATGGCGGGCAGAAGCGGGACGATGCGTTCCTTGCTGCCCTTACCCAGCACGCGCAAAGCCGGTGCGGCAGTGCTGAACGCGCCGACATCGAGGGCGAGCGCTTCGGCGATTCGTAGCCCGGCGCCATACAGCAAAGTGAACAGGGCAGTGTCACGGGCTTGCCAGCGAGGGTCGGCGTGTTCGGCACCGATGTCGTCGACCAGGGTGGTGGCTTGCGCGGGCGTCAGAGCGCGGGGAGCTGGCGCCCGGATGCGCGGGCGTCCGAGCAGGGAAGGCGCCGGGTTGATGATGCCATGATGGCGGGCGAGGTAGTCGAACAGGCTGCGGACCGCCGAGAGATGGCGGGCGCGGGTGGCGTTGGTAGTGCCGGTGCTGGCCTGGGCGGCGAGCCAGGCGCGAAGGTCGGACTGGCCGATAGCAGCGAGATCGGCGACGGTCGGCTCATGGCCGAGATGGCTCGTGAGAAAGCCCAGGAAGCCCGCCAGGTCGGTCTGATAGGCGGCAACGGTGAGCGGCGCGGCGCGGCGTTCGCGGAGTAGCCAGTCCAAGTAGGCTTTGACTGCGTCGAAACCCGTCATACGCGCTCCAACGCGGCGGCAGCGGCTCGACCCAGGAAGGTGAGCGCAGGGGTGGCCGCGCCGTCGAGGCCGCCTTGGGAGCGTACGGCGATGGCCAGAAGCGCAGGCGCCCCGGCGAGCGGCACGCGGACCAGAGCCTCGCGGATGGTGAGCGGCGCGGCTTCCCCATGCAGCGTACGGTCGGCACCGGCATCGCGGACAAGGGCATCGCGTTGGCCAAGGACGAGATCAACGGTGCCCCGGGGAATCAGAGTGACGCCCGGGATGTCCGTTTCGGCGGAAAGGCGGGCACTTTCGATGCGGAGCAGAAGGGGCAGGTCGTTGTGAAGGCAGCAGACCGGATCGGGCGCGCGCATGAGGGCGAGCACGGCATCCTGGACCAGGGCGGTGAAGTTCTCGACCGCGCGGCGGCCAGCGGCGGCATCGGTGCCGTGGCGGCGGGCTTGGTCGAGCATGGCGGCCATGTGGTCGGCCATGGCTTCGCCGTGCAGCCGTCGCGGCGGGTCGAGCACGGCGTAGAGCTCGGGATGCGCGGCCAGCCAGCCGGGGTTGGAGCGGAGGAACGTGGCAATCGAGCGGCCGTCATCGCTGGCGGCTTGCGCCTCCCGTTGCAATCGCGCCTGCGCTGCGTCATCCAGGATTATGGTTTCTCTCCGCTCGGATGAACCGAGCCTACTCTTCGAGGCGCCGACCCGAAAGCGTGTTCCCGTTCTGCTCCCGCGGCCGTTCCGTGGGCCGTTCGACTATGCCGTGGCGCCGGGTCAGGAGCCGGCCCCGGGCGACGTCGTCATGGTGCCGCTCAACCGGCGCGAGGAAGTCGGCATCGTGTGGGACGGCGTGGCCGATAACGGGGTAGGCGACAACAAGCTCCGGCCGATCACGGCGGTGCTGGACGTGCTGCCGATGCCGGCGGCGTTGCGCAAGTTCGTCGACTGGGTGGCGGCCTACACGTTGGCGATGCCGGGTGAGGTATTAGCGATGGCGCTGCGGATTCCGGCGATGCTGCCGGAGACGCCGCCGGTAGGTTGGCGGTTGAAGCCCGGCGCCAGCGCGTCCACGGCGGCGCGGGCCAAGGTGGCGGCGGCGTTGGCAGACGGGGTGGCGCGGACCACGAGCGACCTGGCGCGGGCGGCCGGGGTGAGCGCCGGGGTGGTGCGCGGGATGGGGCAGGCCGGGCTGCTGGAACCGGCGCTGCTGCTGTCCAGGCCACCATTCGATCGGCCGGATGCGGCGCGGGTGGGGCCGACCCTGTCGGCGGATCAGGCCGCGGCGGGGCAGTCGCTGCGGGACGCGGTGACGGCGCGGGCGTTCGGGGTGACGCTGCTGGACGGGGTGACCGGGTCGGGCAAGACGGAGGTGTATCTCGAGGCGGTGGCGGCATGCCTGGAGGCAGGGCGGCAGGCGCTGGTGCTGCTGCCGGAGATCGCGCTGTCGTCGCAATGGCTGGAGCGGTTCGAGCGGCGGTTCGGGGTGGCGCCGGCGGTGTGGCACTCCGACCTGGGGTCGCGGACCCGCCGGGTCACATGGCGGGCGGTGGCCGAAGGGACGGCGCCGGTGGTGGTCGGTGCGCGGTCGGCGCTGTTCCTGCCGTTTCCGGATCTCGGGCTGATCGTGGTCGACGAGGAGCACGAGACGGCGTTCAAGCAGGAAGACGGCGTGGTGTATCACGCGCGCGACATGGCGGTGGTGCGGGCGCGGCTGAGCGATGCGCCGGCGGTGCTGGTGTCGGCGACACCGAGCCTGGAGACGTTGGCCAACGTGGAGGCCGGGCGATACGGGCAGGTGACGCTGCAGGCGCGGCACGGCGGGGCGAGCCTGCCGGCGGTGGAGGCAATCGACCTCCGGGAGTTTCCGCCGGAGCGCGGGCGGTTCCTGTCGCCGCGGCTGATCGCGGCGGTGGAGGAAACGTTCGCGCGCGGGGAGCAGGCGATGCTGTTCCTGAACCGCCGGGGCTACGCGCCACTGACGCTGTGCCGGCATTGCGGGCATCGGATGCAGTGCCCGAACTGCACGGCGTGGCTGGTGGAGCACCGGGCGCGGCGGACGCTGGCGTGTCATCATTGCGGGCATAACGAGCCGATCCCGCCGACCTGCCCGAGCTGCGAGGCGCCGCATAGCCTGGTGCCGATCGGGCCCGGCGTGGAGCGCATCACGGAGGAGGCGGAGGCGGTGTTCGCCGACGCGCGGCGGCTGGTGATGGCGAGCGACACGCTGACCGGACCGAACGCGGCAGCGGAGGCGGCGCACCGGATCGAGCAGCGCGAGGTGGACCTGATCATCGGGACCCAGATCGTCGCCAAGGGCTGGCACTTCCCGCACCTGACGCTGGTGGGGGTGGTGGATGCCGATCTCGGGCTGGCGGGTGGCGACCTGCGGGCGGCGGAGCGGACGGTGCAGCTGCTGCATCAGGTGGCCGGGCGCGCAGGACGGGCGGAGGCGCCCGGGCGGGTGCTGCTGCAGACGTTCAGCCCGGAGCATCCGGTGATGCAGGCGCTGATCGAGGGCGACCTGGCCGGGTTCATGGCGACGGAGGCGGAAATCCGGCGACCCGGCGGATGGCCTCCCTACGGCAGGCTGGCGGCCTTGATCATCAGCGCCGATACTGCCGTGGCCGCCGACGAGTTGGCGCGCGACGTGGGACGGATGGCGCCACGCGGCGATGGAGTAACGGTGCTGGGCCCGGCGCCGGCGCCGTTCGCCATCCTGCGTGGGCGGCATCGGCGGCGGTTGCTGCTCAAGACCCGGCGGGACGTGGCGGTGCAGCCCATCCTACGGGAGTGGCTGACGCATGTGCGGGCGACAGGCACGGCGCGGATCGACGTGGACGTCGACCCGGTATCGTTCCTGTAGGTTAGACCTTTTCGACCTGAGCGTATTCGAGTTCGACCGGGGTCGAACGGCCGAAGATGGAGACGCTGACCTTCACGCGGCCCTTCTCCTCGTCGATCTCCTCGACGACGCCGTTGAAGCTGGTGAACGGGCCGTCGGCCACGCGGATCTGCTCGCCGATCTCGAACAGTACAGCGGGACGCGTCCGCTCGACGCCCTCGGCGGATTGCTTGAGCATCCGCTCGGCTTCCGCCTCGGGAATCGGCGAGGGCCGGGTTTTGGTGCCGAGGAAGCCGGTGACCTTCGGCGTGTCCTTGATCAAGTGCCAGGTGTCGTCGGTGAGTTCCATCTTCACCAGCACATAGCCGGGGAAGAACTTGCGCTCGGTGTTGATCTTCTGGCCGCGGCGGACCTCGACGACCTCTTCGGCCGGAACCAGCACCTCGTCGACCAAGTCGGCCAGGCCCTTCTGGGCGGCCTGCTCCTTGACCTGCTGGGCGATCTTCTTCTCGAAGCCGGAGTAGACGTGAACGACATACCAACGCTTGGCCATAACTTTTTCCTACGACCCCACCCCGAACAAGGCGCGCACCCCGATGCCGATGAGCTGGTCGGCGGCGAAGAGCAGGAGGGCGGCGATACCGGAGAGGGCGAACACGAGACCGGTGGTCACCATGGTCTCCTTGCGGGAGGGCCAGGTGATCTTGCCGACTTCGAGCCGCACGTCGCGAAGGAATTTCGCCGGATTGACCGCCACTTAGACACCTAACCTGAGCAAAAGAACTGTACCAGAAAGAGTGGCAGGGGCGGAGGGTCTCGAACTCTCAACCTCCGGTTTTGGAGACCGGCGCTCTAGCCAATTGAGCTACGCCCCTGCAGTGCCGACAGCCGCTACGGGCAGCTTTCGACGCAAGGCGCGTAGAAACGGCGAGAGGCGGTTCGTGTCAAGTGGGCCAGCGCCATATGGGTCACTGCGCAGGGTGACGCTTCCGCCGCCGGCACGGTGATCATATATGCAACGCGCGATGAATTCCGACCGATGAAGCTGACGCCGCTGGTGCCGGCCGTGCCCGAACAGGGCAACGGTCCCCGGTGGGGGCTCGTCGCTTCGGCGGTGGGGCATGGGCTGCTGCTGCTGGCCGTTCTGAGCCTGGCGATCCAGCACCTGCCGAAGGATGGTAGCCCGGCGCCTTCCTACCAACTCATGTTCCAGCCACCCAGCGGTGGGGTGCCGCCGAGCGACGCGCCGCAGAAGCAGGCGCTGCCGCCGATGCAACCCGCGGACGTGCCGCCCCCACCCGACGCGATCTCCGGACCGCCGGCGCCGACGCCCGCAACGACACCGGACCCGAAATCCACCACCAGCCCGCCGCTGGCGACCGACACGGCCCCGCTCCCAACGCCACAGCCGACTCCGCAGCCTGCGCCGCAGGTAGTGCCCGCGCCCTCCCCTAGCTCGACCCCAACCTCGGCAGCACCGCCAATCTCCGCCCCGGCGGCGCCGGATGAAGAAGCGAGTGTCCCGTTGCCGACGCCACTGGAGGTGCCGCCGACGGCAGCGGAGCCTGCGGTCCGGCTCGAATTACCGCCAACGGAGGCGGCACCAGCAAAACCTGCCGAGATCATGCCTCAAGCGCCGCCGCCATTGCCGCCGATGGAGACCAAGCCGCAGCCCACGCCGGTGCGGCCGGCTGCCAGGGTGGCGCCGCGGTCGGCTTTCGGAACGCTGTCGAACCCGATGGACCTCAGCCTGTCGCCAGCCGCGCCGCGCCCGGCCGCGCGCGGCTCGGTGGCATCGCGGTCGCTGGACCTGTCGCCGTCGCAGGAAAGGACCGGGCCGTCGCGGTCCGACCCGTATGCGCAGATCCGGGCGGCGAACGCATCGGCGGACTGGAATCGCGGGCTGCTGTCATACTGGCTGCAGCATCGATACTATCCGGAGCAGGCCGCGATAAATGGCGAGCAAGGCGCGGTGACGATCCAGCTGACGGTGAATCGCTCGGGCCGGGTCGAGAACGTCGAAGTGCTGTCGCGGTCAGGGTCGCAATGGCTGGACATGGCAGCGCTGGCCACCTGGCGGAACGCCAAGCTGCCGCCGTTCACCAGCGAGATGCGGGAGGATCGCATCACCTTCCCGGTTCCGATCCAGTATTTCCTGATCCAGAAATAGGCTCGATGAAGCGGGCGGCCTCGCGCGGGCATCAGCCAAAATGACGACGATAGCCTCGCGAGAAATTTACCGGGGAAGAAGCACTGGAGCGGACGACGAGGTTCGAACTCGCGACATTCAGATTGGAAATCTGACGCTCTACCAGCTGAGCTACATCCGCGCAGTGCGTGCTGCCACGAGAAGTTACCACAAGTTGGGTTACCCGCAATCGGTAGTCTGAATGCATGGTTGCCAGAGCGGAGAAATAGCATGACCTGCCCAACCGGTTGGAGCCGCTGCGTGGCGTGCATCAGGGCGTGTTCGGAAGCCTTTTATGCGAGGCTCGGCTGGCTCAAGGCAGACAGTGAGGAGGATCGCAGCCAGGCCGTCGTCTTGATGAAACGGGTGCTGTAATCAGACGGGGCAGAACGGAAACTCCACCTCATGCTCCCCAGCCAGCACGCGCTGTTCGAAATCCCACCCGGTGTTTGCTACCTCGACGGCGCTGCCTATTCGCCTTCGCCACGTCCGGTTCGTGCGGCGGGCGAGCACGGCATCCTGACCAAGTCTCAACCTTGGAGCCATCCGGCCGCCCGCGACGATGCCCCGGTCGAGCGCACCCGCGCCGCAGCGGCCCGGCTGATCGGCGCCAACACCGATGACGTCGCCATCCTGAGTTCGGTCAGCCAGGGCATCGCCACCGCCGCCCGCAACCTCCCGCTACCGGCTGGGCAGCGCATGCTGCGGATGGAGCAGGAATTTCCGTCGCAATCGCTGATCTGGGATCGCCTGGCAGCCGAGCGCGGGCTGGTTTCCGAGATCGTGCCCTGTCCGGCCGATGGCGACTGGACCGTTGCACTGCTGGCTGCGATCACCCGCCCCGGAGCCCTGCCGATCGCGGTGGCGGCGCTGACCCCGTTGCATTGGAGCGACGGCGCCCTGGTCTCCCTCGACCGCCTCGTACCCGTGTTGCGGGAGCGGGGTGCCGCGGTGGTGGTCGATGCCACTCAGGCGGTTGGCGTGATCCCGATCGACGTGGCGACCTTGCAGCCGGACTTCCTGGCCTTTCCGGCCTATAAATGGCTACTTGGCCCCTACAGCCTCGGCTTCTTCTACGCCGCCCCGCATCGTCAGGACGGGCTGCCGCTCGACGACAACAACGCCAACCGCCCTGGCGGCATCCCCGCTCCCGGCGCGCGGCGCTACGATAAGGGCGAGCGCAACGACCCCATCCTGCTGCCCATGGCCCTGGCCGGGATGGAGCTGGTGCTCGAGTGGGGCGTCGAGGCCGTGGCTGAACACCTTCGACAGCTGACGGACCGCTTGGCCCAACACGCGTCGTCACTGGGATTGGACGTTCTGCCAGCTGAAAGGCGGGCACCTCATATCCTGGGTGTCCGTATCCCCGGCGGGATGCCTCCCGGCCTGATTGCCGCGCTGGCCGCGGAAGGCGTGTACTGTAGCGACCGGCTCGGCGTTCTGCGCGTCAGTCCCCATGTCTGGTGCCGTGACGAGGACCCGGACCGCTTCCGCGACGTGCTGGGCCGCTTGCTGGCTCGAACGTGAACATCCGGGTTCGGCACGCTTGTTCGTGAACTCGGGACGTCACTGGAAGCGAGCCGCTCTCATCCGACAACGCTCCCAACAACAACCGCGCGCAGGCGGTAAACCTTGCCGCGCCCGCCGGTGACCACGCCGATCGTCGCTCTTCAATATTCCTCCAGCGTGTCGCTCGCAGGCACAACCATCGCGCCGGGCTGACGTTGGCGACCCGTCAAGGATGGGATCGAACGATGAGCGAGACGAAAAGCGTTGCGGTGCAGGCAGCGACGGCGGAACCGACGGTATTCGAAATTCCCGGCGCCGAGGGTGAGTTCAAGATCCAGATCCTGAACGAGGACCAGGCCAAAGGCGTGGTGACGACGATCGTCTACCTGCCGGCCGGCGGCAAGATTCCGGCGCATCGACATCAGAAGGGCGCGGAGATGCATTACGTGCTCGAGGGCGATCTGATCGAAGGCGGCCGGACATTCGGGCCGGGCGGCTTTCTGAGCCATGCGGCCGGCCAGGTGCATGGGCCGCATGAGAGCAAAGGTGGCGCGAAGGTGCTCACCGTTCAGACCTGGCAGTCGACGGATGGCGCCTTCGACTTCGAGCCCGCCTAAGCGAGCAAACGCGCCGCGGCGGCGAGGCCGGTGAGATAGGCGCCGCCGACCGTGCCGGCGAGGCCGTCGGTGGCGACCGCCTCGCCGGCGAAAAGCAGGCGCTCGGCAGGAAACGCCGCAGCGAGCACGTTGCGTTGGTGCGATTGCTGCGGCGGGGCATAGGCGTAGGCGCCACGGAACAATGGGTCGGTTCCCCAATCGGTGAGTAGCGCCCGCTTCGTGGTGTTGACGCCGGTCATGGCGCGAAACGCGCTTCGTGCCAGATCGGTAGCGGCGGCCGGGTCGGTGGCCAGCGACCAGGCAAGACGTCCGCCGACGAAGCCGGTGACGAACGGGTGGCCGTTAGGCCAGGCATCGAACGTGATCGGATAGGCACGGTCGAGCAGCAGCGAGTCCGAGACGAAGCCCGACGGGGCTACATCGATTGGCAGCGCGATCTTGCTCAGCAGACCCATGGGCAGGCCGTCGATCGCGGCCTGGATCTCGACGGGCAGGTCGGGAGTGAAACGGATGCCGCCGGCGGCCAGTACGCCGGTGGAGACGGTGACGATCGCAGCAGTGGCGCGGATCGTGCCACGAGAAGTTTCGAGGCGGAGGCCGGGGCCGGGGCCGGACCAGTCGATGGCGTTGACCGGCGTGTCGAGAGTAGTCGGGGTGGCGAGATGGCGGGCGATGAAGGTGCCGATGCCATCGCCGGGCTGCAGATTCGGGCCATCGAGGGCGTTGCGGTGCCAGTCGCGCAAGCTGAGGTCGGCGGCGTCGGCCGCAGCAATGATGGCGCCTTCCCACAGCGCGATCGTGGACGCCCAGGGATTGTCGGCCATGGGCATCATGGCATCGGCAAGCGAGAGGTCGGGGCCGGCCAGGGCGGGGGCGACGACGGTGTCGAGGCGATCCCAGGCAGCGGTGTAGGCGGCGTGTTCCGCGTCCGTCGCGGGACGGCCCTCAATGAACAGGCGCTCGGTGCGCGGGATGTCGGAGTTGCGGAGGGCGTCGCCGGGTTGAGCCAAGGCGACGAGGGGATTGCGCTGTGAGGCGTGCAGCCAGCCGGCACCGCGGTCGAACGGGGCGCCGTTGAACGGCACCGTGTGCGCGCGACCACCGATGCGGGACCCGGCCTCGACCAGGGTGACGGCGATGCCGGCCTGGCGGAGATGCCGCGCCGCGGCCAGCCCGGCGACACCGGCGCCGACCACGATGACGCCATCGGAAAGGTCGATCATAGGCGGCGGAACTCCTGCCATTGCCAGAGGGCGAGGATCGGCACGCCCCAGCTCACCTCGCGGGCGCGACGAAGTAGGGAGGCGCCGAGGGCGAGGTCGGGCGGGATGCCGAACATGGTGCCCAGGCCGACATAGCCGGCCTCCTGCACGCCGATCGCGCCCGGGACGACGAAGGCGACGGCGACAACGGCGTCGAGCACGGCCTCGAGCGCGAGGATGGGCACGATGGCGAGGTCCTGCCCGAGCAGACGGAGGCTGAGCCAGGTCGCGACGCCGGTGATGAGCCAGCCGCACAGGTGGATGACGACCGCGGCGGCGAGACGGCGGCGGTTGGCATAAAGGCGCTGGGCCTCCCGACCGAGCAAGGGGGCTTGTTGGGCACGGGAACCGAGAATGTGGGTCGCCAGGCTACCGATTGCGGCGCCGATGCGGCTCCGTCGGGACAGGCCCAGGGTGAGCAGGGCCAGGGCGATCAGGAGTCCCAGGCCGACGGGAAGCACGAGATCGTCGACCCGGTGAAGGACGAGCAGGGTGGCGATGCCGAGCAAGGCGAACAGGAGTTGCGCCGTGATTTCCGCCGTCACGTCGACAACCGTGCCGGCGGCGGCGATGGGCCAGGCGGGCCCGCGCAGGACCACGGCGCGGATGCCGAGAAGGTAGCCGCCGACGGGGGAGAACGGCAGGCAGGTGGTGGCGGCGTCACGCACCATGCGGCCCCAGACCAGGAGGCTCGGGCGGATATCCGGCTGCACCGCCGCCCAGGCGAGGCCGAGAACGCAGAACAGGCCGCCTTGCATCGCAAGCAGCAGGGCGGCACCCGGCCAGCCGATGGAGAATATGGCACGGAAAACGTCGCCGGCGTCGAAGCGCAGGACCAGCGCTGCCGCGGCCGCGATGCCGAGAAGGGCTAGCAGGACCGGGAGGCGGCGCATCAGTCCGGCACTACACCAGTCGGGGCAGCTTGGGATATAGGGCTGAGGTGCCCAACGATCAGACGCCTCCCTCCCCTCAAACGCTCGTCACGGGCGCCACCGGCTTCGTCGGCTCGGCGGTCGCCCGGGCCTTGCTGGCGCGGGGGCATCACCTAAAGCTGCTGGTCCGGCGCGGCAGCGACCGCCGCAACATCGACGGTCTGCCGGCCGAGTTGGTCGAAGGTGACCTCAGAGATAGTTCGAGCTTCGCCGCGGCCGTCGCGGGATGCCGTTACGTTATGCACGTGGCGGCGGATTATCGGCTTTGGGTGCCGGACCCGGGGCCGATGATGCAGGCCAACATCGACGGCACCCGGGCGTTGCTGCTGGCGGCGCGGGACGCGGGCGTCGAGCGGATCGTCTACTGCAGCAGCGTCGCCGCGCTGGGGCTGATCGGCGATGGGACGCCGGGAACGGAGGACACCGTCGTCGACCCGGCCAAGGTGATCGGCGTCTACAAGCAGTCGAAATACCTGGCCGAGCAGGAAGTGCGACGCCTGGTGCGCGAGGAAGGCGTGCCGGCGGTGATCGTCAATCCGTCGACCCCGATCGGACCGCGCGACATCAAGCCGACGCCGACCGGGCGCATGGTGCTGGACGGCGCGGCCGGGCGCATGCCGGCCTTCGTCGATACCGGGTTGAACGTGGTGCATGTGGACGACGTCGCCGAGGGACACATGCTGGCGCTCGAGCGGGGGCGGATCGGCGAGGCGTACATCCTCGGCGGGACGGACATGCGGCTTGAGGAGATCCTGGCGGTGATCGACGACGTCATGCAGCGCAAGCCGCAGAAGCGGGTGCGGCTGCCGCATCAGGTGCTGGTGCCGCTGGCACTGGGGATGGAAGGCGCGGCGCGGGTGTTCGGGATCGAGCCGATGGTGACGCGCGAGATGCTGGCGATGGCCAAGAAGCAGATGTTCTTCAGCTCGGCCAAGGCGATCGGCGAGCTGGGCTACGCTCCGCGGCCGCCGCGGCAAGCGTTGGCGGATGCGATCGCATGGTTCAGGGCGGATGGGCGCCTGAAGAAATGATCATTCAGAAGTGATTGGTTGGAAATGATCGTCGTCGCGGCAGCGGCGCTGGTGGTTTGGGCCTACCTGCTGCTGCTGCATGGACGCTTCTGGCGGGCAGGGCCGGTGCTGAGCCCAGCCTGGCCTGTCTCGCCGCCACCCGTAGATATCGTGATCCCGGCGCGGGACGAGGCGGAAGGCATCGGGGCCGCGTTGCAGACGCTGTTGGCCCAGGACTATGCCGGCGAGATGCGGATCATCCTGGTGGACGACCGCAGCACGGACGGGACCGGCGACATCGCGCGAGCCTTCGGCGATGCCCGGCTGACCGTGATTGCCGGCGCGGACCGTCCGGCGGGATGGAGCGGCAAGCTCTGGGCGGTCGAGCAGGGCGTGGCGCAAAGCACCGCTGGGCTGGTGTTGCTGACTGACGCCGACATCGTGCACGACCCGGCACATCTCTCGACACTGGTGGCCGAGGCGGAGCGGGACGGGCTCGACCTGGTGTCGGAGATGGTGGCGCTGCGGGCGGTGAGCCCGGCGGAACGGGCGCTGGTGCCGGCCTTCGTCTACTTCTTCCAGATGCTTTATCCGTTCAACCTGGTGAACGACGCCAGCACCCGCGTTGCCGCGGCGGCCGGCGGAACGATGTTGGTGCGGCGACCGGCGCTGGAGCGTATCGGCGGTATCGCCAGTCTGCGGGGCGCGCTGATCGACGACGTGACGCTGGCGTCGCGGATCAAGCAGGGTGGACCAATCTACCTGGGCCATAGCGGGCTGGCGCGCAGCCTCAGGCCGTATCCGGGGGCAGCCGACATCTGGCGGATGGTGGCGCGGACGGCGTATGTGCAACTACGGCTATCGCCGGTGTGGCTGTTGGGGACGGTGCTCGGGTTGGTGCTGATCTGGCTGGTGCCGCCGTGGTTGGCGCTGTTCGGACACGGGCCGGCGCGGTGGATGGCGACGGCGGCGTGGGCCGGGTCGGCGCTGTCTTTCGTGCCGACGCTGCGGCGCTTCGGGCAATCGCCGGCCTGGGCGCTCGGGTTGCCGGCGATCGCGACCTTCTATCTGTTGGCCACGATCGGGTCGGCGGTCGACTATCATCGCGGTCGGGGCGTGGTCTGGAAGGGTCGCAGCTACCAGGAGATTGAGAGTTGAACTCGGTAGAAAACTGGTCCGGCAAGGATCGTGGGGACGAAAACTTCCCGGTCGGGTCCGTGCTGATCCGCAAGGCGCTGCGGCCGCATATCCACGCGTTCTACACCTATGCCCGCAACGGCGACGACATCGCCGACACCGGGGACCTTGCTCCCGACGACAAGATCGCGCGGCTCGACCTGATGGAGGCGGTGCTGCTCGGCCGGGCCAGCGAGGGCTCGCCGAGTGCCGACCGGCTGCGGGCGAGCCTGGCCGAAACCGGGGTGTCGCCCGTGCATGCGCAGGAATTGCTGGTGGCGTTCCGGCGGGACGCGCGCAAGAGCCGGTATGCGAGCTGGGACGAGTTGCTGGACTACTGCCGTTATTCGGCGGCGCCGGTGGGGCGTTACGTGCTCGACCTCCACGGCGAGAGCCCGGCGACGTGGCCGGCCAACGACGCGCTGTGTGCATCGCTGCAGGTGTTGAACCACCTGCAGGATTGCGGAAAGGATTTCGCCACGATGGATCGGTCCTATCTACCGCAGGACATGTTGGAGGCGGCGGGAGCGACGGTGAGCGATGTGACGGAGCCGGCGGAAACGGCCGGGCTGCGGCAGGTATTCGGGCAGGTGCTGGACCGGGTCGATGCGCTGAACGCGGAAGCGGCGCGGTTGCCGCCGCAGGTGCGGGACCGGCGGTTGCGGCTGGAGGTGGGCGTGATCGTCGGGTTGGCGCAACGGTTGACGCGGCGGTTGCGGCGGGGCGACCCGGTGGCGACTCGGGTGAAGCTGGTGAAGTCGGATGTCGCCGGGTCGGTGCTGGGCGCGCTGCGGTGGGCGGCATGACGCCCCAGAAGACCGCCCTGGGCGCCGACCGGGAGGACATCCGCGAGGTCGAGGCGATCGTGAAGCGGGCGGGAACCTCGTTCTATCGCGGCATGCGGATGCTGCCGCGGGATCGGCGCACGGCGATGTATGCCATCTACGCGTTCTGCCGGCTGGTGGACGACGTGGCGGACGAGCCGGCGCCGATGGCCGACAAGCTGGCCGGACTGGCCGCCTGGCGCGAGCGGATAGACACGCTGTATGCCGGGCGGGCGAGCGACGCGGTGACGCGAGTGCTGCTGCCGGCGATCGCGGCCTACAAGCTGCGGCGTGAGGACTTCGTCGCCGTGATCGACGGCATGGCGATGGACACGGAGACGGCGATCGTGGCGCCGGATCTGGCGACGCTAGATCTGTATTGCGACCGCGTGGCCGCGGCGGTGGGGCGGCTGTCGGTGCGGGCGTTCGGCGACGACTCGGCGGATGCGGACGTAGTGGCGTGGCATCTGGGGCGGGCGCTGCAGTACACCAACATCCTGCGCGATGTGGCCGAGGATGCCGAGCGGGGCCGGCTGTACCTACCGATGGAATGGCTCGAGGAGGCCGGCGTGCCGCCGGATCCGGAGGCGGTGCTGGGGCACACGGCGCTGCCGGCACTGTGTGCACGGATGACCGCGGCGGCACATCGGCATTTTACCCAGGCCGAGGCGGCGATGGCGCGCTGCATCCCCAAGGCCATGAAGCCGGCGCGGCTGATGGGGGCGACGTATTCCGCGCTGCTGGAGCGGATGCAGCAGCGCGGATGGTCGAATCTGGACGAGCGGGTAAGCCTGACGAAGTTCGAGAAGCTGCGGATCGCGTTGCGTCACGCGCTATGAGGTGGTCGCACGTTCATGTGATCGGGGCCGGGCTGGCCGGGCTGGCGGCTGCGTTGACGCTGATCGAGCGCGGTGTGCGCGTGACCCTGCACGAGGCCGGGCCGGCGGCGGGGGGGCGCTGCCGGTCGTATTTCGACCGCGAGTTGGGCTGCCGGATCGACAACGGCAATCACCTGCTATTGTCGGGCAACAAGGCGGCGTTCGCGTTCCTGGACCAGGTCGGCGCGCGAGACACGCTTGTGGGGCCGTCGAGCCCGGCATTCCCGTTCATTGACCTGGCCAGCGGCGAGCGCTGGGTGGTGCGGCCCAATCGCGGGAAGGTCCCGTTCTGGATCTTCGACAAGCGGCGGCGGGTGCCGGGAACGCATCTGAGCGAGTACCTGCAGATGATCGCGCTGCGCCGGGCGGGGCCGGACGCCACGGTGTCGACCGCGCTGCGGCAAGGGCCGTTATTCCGTAAGCTCTTGGAGCCGTTGGCCGTCGCGGCACTGAACACGCCACCGCAAACCGGCAGCGCGCGGTTGCTGTCGGCGGTGGTGAACGAGAGCTTGGGGGATGGCGGGGCTGCGTGCATCCCGGCATTCCCGCGTGAGGGCCTGTCGGAGTCGTTCATCGACCCGGCCGTGGCTTGGCTCGAAGCACGTGGGGCGACAATCCGGCTCAGCAGCCGGGTGGCGGCGATTCGCACGGAGGCCGGTGCGGTGACCGGGGTGGGAGCCGACACGCTGGCGGATGACGAAGCCGTGGTGCTGGCAGTGCCAGCGCCGGTGGCGAGCACGTTGCTGCCATCGGTGCAGGGACCCGACGCGTTTGAGGCGATTCTCAACGTGCATTTTAAGCTGGACGTGCCGGAGAACGCGATCCCGGAGCGGGCCGGGTTCATGGGAATGGTCGGTAGCTTGTCGGAATGGGTGTTCGTAAAACCAGGAGTGGTAAGCGTCACCATCTCGGCAGCCAACCGCCACGCGGCGATGGACCCCGTGGCCGTAGCGCAACAAGTGTGGCAAGAAGTGCGCACTGCGTTACGACTACCTGAACCGATCCCGCTCTGGCGCGTGCTAAGGGAGAAGCGCGCCACGTTTTCGGCGACACCGGACCAGAACCGGAGACGGCCATCCTCGCATACCGAGTTTCGCAACTTGGCACTGGCGGGCGATTGGACGGCAACCGGTTTGCCGGCAACGATCGAGGGAGCAATCCGTTCGGGGCGGCGCGCCGCCGACACTCTTTTAAGCACGATACGCGAGTAGATATTGCTAAATGCCTAGTGAAACCTTGACCCGGCCAGAAACGACGGAATCGACGTTGGACCGCTCCATCGATGGTGCGGCCAATGCCCTCAACAAGCGGCAAAAGACCGACGGACACTGGGTGTTCGAGCTGGAGGCTGATGCGACGATTCCGGCCGAGTACGTGTTGCTCGAGCACTACATGGACCGCATCGACCTGCCACTGGAGCGCAAGATCGGCGTCTACCTGCGCCGCATCCAGGGCGACCATGGCGGCTGGCCGTTGTTCCATGACGGCGCGTTCAACCTGTCGGCGAGCGTGAAGGCATACTACGCGTTGCGCTGCATCGGCGACGACGTCGACGCGCCGCACATGGTGCGGGCGCGCGAGGCGATCCTGCGCGAAGGCGGCGCAGCGCGCTGCAACGTGTTCACCCGCGTGCAACTGGCGTTGTTCGGCCAGGTACCGTGGCGGGCGGCGCCATGCATGCCGGTCGAGATCATGCTGCTGCCCAAGTGGTTCTTCTTTCACCTGTCGAAGGTGTCCTACTGGTCGCGCACGGTCATGGTGCCGCTGATCGGGCTGATGGCGCTGCGCCCGCAGGCGCGCAATCCGAACATGGTCGAGATTCCCGAGCTGTTCGTCGTCCCGGCCGACCGGGTGCGCGATTGGGTCCGCGGGCCGTATCGCTCCGCATGGGGGCGGGTGTTCAAGGCGGTCGACGTGCTGGTGCGCCGGGCCGAGCCGTTCTTCCCGCGCCGGTCGCGAGCGCGGGCGATCAAGCTGGCGGCGAGCTTCGTCGAGGAGCGGCTGAACGGCGAGGACGGGCTGGGCGCCATCTATCCGGCGATGGCCAACACGGTGATGTTCTTCGACGCGCTGGGAATGGACGAAGACCATCCCGACGCCGTCATCGCCTGGGCGGCAATCCGCAAGCTGATGGTGCAAACCGACACGGAGGCCTACTGCCAGCCCTGTCTGTCGCCGATCTGGGACACCAGCTTGGCCGGGCACGCGGTTGCCGAGGCGCTTGGCGCCAACCAAGGCGTGCAGGCAGCCTGCGACTGGCTGGTCGATCAGCAGATCACCGACGTGCGCGGTGACTGGGCTGACATCCGGCCGAACGTGCAGCCCGGCGGCTGGGCGTTCCAGTACAACAACGCGCACTATCCGGACGTGGACGACACCGCCGTGGTCGGCATGCTGCTGCATCGCAACGGTGACCCCGCCCATAACTACAGCATCGAGCGCGCACGCGACTGGGTGCTCGGCATGCAGAGCGCCAATGGTGGCTGGGGCGCATTTGATGCGGACAACACGCATTACGCGCTGAATCACATCCCCTTCGCCGATCACGGCGCGTTGCTGGACCCGCCGACGGCGGACGTGACCGGGCGCTGCGTCTCCTTCCTGGCGCAGATCGGCGTCTCCAGCGACACGCCGGTGATGCAGCGGGCGATCGAGTACCTGCGGCGCGATCAGGAGGAAGACGGTAGTTGGTTCGGCCGTTGGGGCACCAACTACATCTATGGAACGTGGTCGGTGCTGATCGCCCTGAATGCGGCCGGCCTGTCGCACGACGATCCGACGATAACGCGGGCTGTAACCTGGTTGCTGTCCAAGCAGCGGGCTGATGGCGGCTGGGGCGAGGACGAGGAAAGCTACGGGTCGGCGCCGGCGGGCGAGTACAAGTGCAGCACCCCGTCGCAGACGGCCTGGGCGATGCTGGCGCTGATGGCGGCCGGCGAGAGCGGGCCGGCAGTGCAGCGCGCGGCGGATTACCTGGCGCGGACGCAGATGCCGGACGGCGAGTGGGAAGAGGACGCCTACACGGCGGTCGGTTTCCCGAAAGTGTTCTATCTGCGGTACCACGGGTATCGCCTATTCTTCCCGCTGATGGCGCTGGCGCGCTTCCGCAACGTGCGCCGGGCCAATAACCCAAGGGTGGCATACGGTTTTTGACGCACTCGGGATCGTTGTCGGGATAGAGGCGGAAGCGCAGATCGCGCGCGGCCTCGGCGGAATCGTCGAAGTCGGCGGTGGCGACTCGGTGGGCGCGACAGCGGCGTGCGCGCGGTTGATCGCCAAGGGTGTGCGCAGCCTGATCAGCTTCGGGCTGGCCGGCGGGCTGCATCCGTCGCTGCGGCCGGGGACGATGGTGGTGCCCGACGTGGTGTTGTCCCAAGACGGGCATTGGCCGACGCATCCGCCCCTGGCGGCCCGGCTCGGGACGGTGAACGGCGCGCTATATAGCGGTGGCGCCGTGCTGGCGACGGCGGAGGACAAGGAAACGCTGTTCGGCCGGACAGGGGCGCTGGCGGTGGATCTCGAGAGTGCGGCCGTGGCCGAGACGGCGGCGCGGCATGCGCTGCCTTTTGCCGTACTGCGCGCCGTCTGTGACCCGGCGAGCCGGTCATTACCGCGGGCCGCCCTGGTCGCGCTCGATCCGGACGGTAGGATCAACGGCAAGGCCATGGTGCGGGAATTGATGCAGCGGCCGCAGGACATGGTGGCGCTGGTGGTGTTGGGCAGCGACGCGGCGCGGGCACGCCGGGCGTTGATGCGGCGGGTGCGGCAGATCGCCACCGAGGCTTAACCGTTCGGCGTCTCGCCGGGGTGGGCCGAATCGGCTAAGCACGGCGGCATGGATGCTCTGAAGCCTGCCGAATTTTACCCCGCCATGTCGGACCCGCAGAAGCAGCCGCGGTATACCGGCATCCCGACTTTCTTCCGCGCGCCCTACACCCAGGATCTGGCCGAGGTCGACATCGGCATCATCGGCGTGCCGTTCGATGGCGGGGTGACGAACCGGTCCGGCACACGGCACGGGCCGCGTGAGGTGCGCAACCAGTCGAGCCTGCTCAGGCCCTACAACGCTGCTACCGGAGCGGCGCCGTTCGATACGGCGCGGGTCCGCGACCTCGGGGATTGCTGGATCGAGCGTCCGTATGAGTTGCAGGGAGCGCTGGGCGAGATCGAGGCGTTCTATCGCCGGGTCGTGAGTGCCGGCGTGGTGCCGTTGACGGTTGGCGGAGACCACTCGATCGCATGGCCCATCCTGCGCGCGGTTGCGGCGGATCGGCCGGTGGGCATGATCCACATCGACGCGCACGGCGACACCGGCGACGACTACATGGGCTCCCGCTACCATCACGGCGCGCCGTTCCGGCGGGCGATGGATGATGGGCTGCTGGACCCGCACCGGGTGATCCAGATCGGGCTGCGCGGCACGAGTTCGGTGCCGGGTGGGATGTGGGACTACAGCGAGAAGGCCGGGATGCGGGTGATCCCGATGGAGGAGCTGTACGACAAAGGATGGCGCTATGTCGTCGAGGAAGCGCGCCGGGTGGTGGGTGATGGCCCGGTCTACATGACATTCGATATCGACAGCCTCGACCCGGTATGGGCGCCCGGGACGGGCACGCCGGAAGCGGGCGGGATCACCATTATCGAGGCACAGCGCATGGTGCGTGGGATGATGGGGCTGGACGTGGTCGGTGCCGACCTGGTCGAGGTGAGCCCGCCCTTCGACGTGGGCGGGATCACCTCGTTCAGCGGCGCGTCGATCCTGTTCGAGATCCTGTGCGTCGTCGCGGAGGCACGGAAGCTACGCGGTTAGTTCCTGTTCGACGATCTGGGCGAACATGGCGGCGCCGTGCGGGATCGCGGCGTCGTTGAAGGCGTAACCGGGGTGGTGCGGGCTGAAGCCGGGGCCGTTGCCGATGTTGAAATAAGCGCCCGGCACCCGCTCGAGCATGAAGGCGAAATCCTCGGAACCCATGACCGGCGGCTTGTCGGTGATCAGCTTGTCCGCGCCGGCGACGATTTCCGCCGCCCGGCAGACGGCCGCCGACGGCTCGACCGAGTTCACGGTCGGTGCGAAGATCAAGCGCCAGTCGACAGTTGCGGTCGCGCCAAAACCGGCGGCGACGCCATCGGCGAGACGCCGGACGCTGGCCTCGATCAATTCACCCACTGGGCGAGTGAAGAAGCGGGCAGTACCGGACAACACCGCGGTTTGCGGGATGACGTTGTAGGCGTCGCCGCCGTTGATCTTGGTGACGCTGAGGACGGCCGGGTCCTTCGGGTTGACCGTGCGGGAGACGATCGACTGCAGGGCGGTGCCGAGATGGCAGGCGGTAAGCACCGGGTCAATGCTGGCTTCCGGGCGGGCGCCATGGGCACCCTTGCCGTTAATGGTGATGTCGAAGAACGCCCCACCGGCCATCGCCACGCCATCACGCATGACGACGCTACCGACATCCACGCCGGTCCGGTTGTGCAAGCCGTAGATGGTGTCGCAGGGGAAGCGGTCGAACAAGCCATCCTCGAGCATGGCGAGGGCGCCGCCGCAGCCTTCTTCGCCGGGCTGGAAGATGAAATGGACGGTGCCGCTGAAATTGCGGGTCTCGGCAAGGTATTTGGCGGCGCCGAGCAGCATGGTGGTGTGCCCGTCATGGCCGCAGGCGTGCATCTTGCCAGGAACGGTAGAACGGAACGGGAGATCGGTCATCTCCTCCATCGGCAGCGCGTCCATGTCGGCGCGCAGGCCGAGGGCACGGTTGCCGGTGCCGTTGCGCAGGGTACCAACGACGCCGGTCTTGCCGACCTCGCGGGTGACATCCAGGCCCCAGGATTCGAGCTTCCGCGCGACGATGTCGGCGGTACGGTATTCCTCTAAGCCGAGTTCGGGATGAGCGTGTAGGTCATGACGAATGGCCTCCAGCTCGGATTGGTCGCGACGAATCGCATCAATGATCGACATGGCGATCAGATCGGCGCGGTTGCCGGGACCGGACGCTTGGAGCAGGTGAACACCAGCGTACCCGGTGGCGAGGTCAGCGGGTTGAAGCCGGCCGGGCACATCTCCTGTGCCCGTTTGTTGCAGGACAGCTTGGTATCCAACAAGCCTCCGCAATCGACTTGATAGGCCGAGCCGGACGCCGTGGAGATCACGTGTTCCGAGCTACAGCCGGCGAGAACGAGCAGGATCGGGAGCAGAGCGCGCATGGCAAAACTCTGCGCGATGCTGCCGGCCTCGGCAAGCCCGTTTGCACGGGCGTCACCGGCCAAGCTCATGGCAGCCACACGTCGAGGGTGCCCGGCGGATTTTTCGCCGTGCCGAGGCGGACGATCCAGCTCGCGGCCTCGTTGGACAGGGAGGTGGCCAGGGCGGCGGCGGCGTCCTTATCGGCGGCATTGTAGTAGTTGATTGTCGCCACGCGAGCGGTTGTCGCGTTTGGATGAAGCTCGACGCTGCCGCCGTAGCTTTGCAGCAGGGCAGCGATGCGACGTGCCTCGCCGTCGGCGCCGGGAATGTTGCGGCGAAACTGGATGTTGACATGGGTCGGCACGGCAACCGCAGCAGGGTCGGCCGGTTCGGGCGGCGGCGGCGAGACCTCGGTGCCGGGCGGCACGGGAAGCGGCGAGGTCGGAATGGCCGGATAGGGGATGTCCGCTTCAGCGGGCTTGGAAGCGGTCGTAGCGGCAGATGGCGTACTGGTGGATGGCGCGTTGGTGGTTCCGGCGCGGAAGGCGCCCGGCAACAAAGGACTGTCGAGCGTGCCGGCGACGGGGGTGCGATGCAAAACCGTTGTGTCGATCCAGGTGCGGACGCTGCGGGCATCAACCAGGGTGATGGCTGCAGCAGCGACGAGGCCGGCCGGGATGAGCAGCAACC
>CAZTJC010000027.1:37650-48980 GCA_964613945.1 uncultured Acetobacteraceae bacterium | reverse complement strand
ATGTAGGCCGACACGTCGCCCGCCTGCGTCTCGATGATCGGCAGCGCCGTCAACGACCCGCCGCCATGCTCCTTCGACATCTTCGCCGCCCGCTCCAGCAAACGGCTGTGCAGGTAGAACACGTCGCCCGGATAAGCCTCACGACCCGGCGGACGACGCAGCAACAGCGACATCTGGCGATACGCCACCGCCTGCTTGGATAGGTCGTCATACGCGATCAGCGCATGCATGCCGTTGTCGCGGAAGAACTCGCCCATGCGGCAGCCGGTGTATGGCGCCAGGAACTGCATCGGCGCCGGGTCGGACGCCGTGGCGGCGATGACGATGGAGTATTCCATCGCGCCCTGCTCCTCGAGCGTGCGCACCAGCTGCGCCACCGTGGAGCGCTTCTGCCCCACCGCGACGTAGATGCAATACAGCTTGACGGACTCGTCGGAGCCCGCATTGACGTTCTTCTGGTTGATGAACGCGTCGATGACCACGGCGCTCTTGCCGGTCTGACGGTCGCCGATCACCAGCTCGCGCTGGCCGCGGCCCACCGGGATCAGCGCATCGATCGCCTTCAACCCGGTCTGCATCGGCTCATTGACCGACTGCCGCGCGATGATGCCCGGCGCCTTAACTTCGACCCGCTGCATGGTCACGTCGACCAGCGGACCCTTGCCGTCGATCGGGTTGCCCAGCGCGTCCACCACGCGGCCCAGCAGCCCGCGGCCCACCGGGACGTCCACGATCTCGTTTGTGCGGGTGACGGTGTCCCCCTCACGGATGTGGTTGTCGTCGCCGAAGATCACGATGCCGACGTTGTCGGTCTCGAGGTTCAGCGCCATGCCCTTCACGCCGGCATTCGGGAACTCGACCAACTCGCCGGCCATGACGTTCTGCAGCCCGAACACGCGGGCGATGCCGTCACCGACGGACAGCACCTGCCCAGTCTCGGCGACGTTCTGCTCCGTGTCGAACGAAGCGATCTGCTTCTTGAGGATGTCCGAGATTTCGGCGGGACGGATTTCCATCTTAGGCGGCACCCTTCATGGCATACTGCAAGCGTTGCAGGCGGGACTTCAAACTCGTGTCGTAAAGCCGTGCGCCGATGCGCACGACCAGGCCGCCCAGCAGGCTGGCATCAACGGTATCGCGGATGTTGACCGAACCGTAACCGGCCTCGATCAACCGCGCCCGGAGCTGCTCGCGCTGGACGTCGGTAAGGGGATGCGCGGTCGCGACCTCGGCCACCACCACACCGCGCTTGGCCGCGACCAGCGCGGAGAACGCGGAAACGATCTGCCGTAGCGAGCCGAGCCGGCGGTTGTTGGCGACGACACCGACGAAGTCACGCACCAGCTTGCCGAAACCCTGCTGCTCCAACACCGCGTCGGACGCCTTGCGCGCCTGCACGACATCGATCAGCGGGCTCGACAGCAACCGGCGCATCTCCGGGCTTTCGTCGATCAGCTTGCCGAGGCTTTCCATCTCGGACACCGTTTGATCCAACGCGCCGGTTTCATCGGCCTGCGCATACAGGGCGGTGGAGTAACGGTCGGCAACGCCGCCGGATGTCGTCGTGCCAGAGGCCACGCTGAACGTCCTGCAAAAATGAGATGCCGGGCCTCTAACATGGTGGGTTCCCGCGGGCAACAGACGAACGCCCGCTCCCGTCCGTTCTCCTCCCGCTGACGGGAGAGCGCCGGGATGAGCCTGGGGCCGCCACCACGACGCGGCTCGCCCTCGCTTTATCGTCGGCTGCGGAACGTTCTCATGCCCGGTGGTATCGCTGTAAAATTCTGAGCAGATGGTACTCACCACGGCATCGTCAAGGATATCCCTGAACAAACGTCGTCCAATGAGGCGGCATCGTGGCCATCTATTTACTCATTGCCGCACCCTCAATACTGATTTGATTGTTCACCATAGATTACTGGATAGCTACCCTGACCATCCATGCCATAAAAGGTTAATACTTCTTTTAAAGCGGCAAAGTTCTGGGACGACCCCAAAACGATTGGGTGCTCGTAGGACATTACTGCCCTTCCAGAGTTGACGCTTTTGACGAATTATGGCCAACCCCCGACCACGGCGCCGTGATTGGCGCGCGCAGGCTATCGTTAAGGAGTTGAAAATGACGACACTGACAGTCGGGTCCGGCCAGCAATACGGCACCATCGCCGCCGCCGTCGCCGCCGCCTCTTCAGGCGACACGATTAACGTCCAAGCCGGCACCTACACCAACGATTTTCCTAGCCAGATCAATGGCTTAACCATTCAAGGCGTCGGCGGCATCGTTAAGCTCGTCGCGACAGAGCAGCCCGGCAACGGCAAGGCCTATCTCGACGTCGCCGGCAACACCACGCTGCGCAACCTCGACATCTCCGGCGTCACCGTGTCCGACGCCAACGGCGCCGCCATCCGCTACGAGAGCGGCAATCTCGTCATCCAGAATACCGCCATCCACGGCAACCAGGACGGCATCCTCGGCGCCGCCGACGCCTCCGGCACCATCACCATCGACGGCTCCGAGATCTACAGCAACGGCACCGGAACCGGCTCCACCCACAACATCTACATCGGCGACATCAAGACCTTCACCCTGACCAACAGCTACATCCACGACGCCAACGTCGGCCACGAGGTCAAATCCCGCGCCGAAACCAACATCATCACCAACAACCGCATCGAGGACGGCAGCAGCACCGCCTCCTACCAGATCGATCTGCCCAATGGCGGCAACGCCACCATCTCCGGCAACGTCATCCAGAAAAGCGCCAACAGCGGCAACCACGTCACCATCGCCTATGGCGAGGAAGGCAACGCCCACTCCGGCACCGCCGTCAGCATCACCGGCAACACCATCGTCAGCGATCAATCCGGCGCTTCCGTGATCTGGAACACCACAAACGCCGCCGTCTCGGCGTCCAACAACTCGATCTACAATTTCAGCCAGATCGACAAGGCCGGACACGTCTCCAGCAACGGCTTCACCACGCTCGGCAGCCGTCCCACGCTCGACACCTCCTCACCCATCCAATCCGGTGGCTCCAGCACGTCCAGCCCCAGCCCCACGCCCACCAGCGACACCACCGCCCCGACCCTCACCGTCAGCGAAAGCAAGTCCGGCATCACCAACGGCCCGACCGACACGGTCTCCGGCTCCGTCAGCGATAACGGCAGCGGCGTCGCCCGCGTCGAGATCTACGACACCACCGGCGGCAAAACCGTCGACCTCGGCGCCGCCACCCTGGCCAACGGCAGCTATTCCTTCAACACCGGCAAACTCGCCGACGGCACCCACGCCTTCACCGCGGTCGCCACCGACAAGTCCGGCAACGCCACCGCCGCCACCTCCGCCGGCGCCGCCCTGATCGTCGACACCGTCGCCCCGACGCTCACGATCAGCCAGAGCACCTCCGGCACCACCACCAGCACCGGCAACGTCATTTCCGGCAGCGCCACCGACACCGGTACCGGCGTGTCCCGTGTGGAGATTTACGACACGACCGGCGGCAAAACCGTCGACCTCGGCGCCGCCACCCTGAACGGCAGCGCCTGGAGCTTTAACGCCACCAAGCTGGCCACCGGCAGCCACGCTTTCTCCGCCGTCGCCATCGACGCCGCCGGCAACGCCAGTGTCGCCGTCTCCGCCGGGGCCGCCGAGACGGTTGTCGCAACAACCCCAGTCACGTCGACAAACCCCACCCAGCCGTCAAACCCGGTGCCTCCGGTATCGACAACACCGCCGGTGGCTTCGGCGCCGGTCGTGCCCGCCATCGGCTCGGCATCGCTCACCAACGCCGGCGCGCTTCAGTTCAACGGCACCGCCAAGGCCAACAGCGTCGTCACCCTCACCGACACCGCCGCCGGCAGCACCCGCACCGTCGGCACCGTCACCGCCGGCAATGACGGCACCTGGCACATCACTCCCGCCACCATCGACCAGCAGACCATCAACAAATTCGCTGTCTCGGCGACCAGCGGCAACATGACCACCACCGGGTCGGCCTCACTGACCCTGTCAAGCACCAACTCCGAAGTGCTCACCGGCACCGCCGGCAAGGCGGACGTGTTCGCCTTCTCGGCCAGTGCCGGCCGCGACTACATCTCCGGCTTCGAAGCCAACCGCGACGTCATCGACCTCGTCGGTTCCAGCTATCATTCGTTCGAGCAGGTCCAGGCCAAGTTCACCGGCAGCGGCTCGACCATCTTCTCTACTGGCACCAACTCCGCCATCGCGATCGTCGGCACCGATCCCAGCGCCCTCACCGCGGCCAACTTCCGCTTCAGCTAAACACCTGACGTCACCCTCTCCCGTCCGCGGGAGAGGGCCCTTACCCCTCGCGTGCCGCCACCAACCGGTCTAACAGCCGGGCGCCCCACCCGGTCGGCCCTACCGCCACCCGGTCGTCCGCCTCGTCGTGCGCTTCCACCCCCGCGATATCCAGATGCACCCAGGGCATCGCGCCGGCGAACCCCTGCAAAAACACCGCTGCATGGCACGCATCCGGCTGCCGCGTCCCGTCGCTGCACTGCCTGACATCCGCGATGTCGCTCTCCAGCACCGAGCGATACCCGTCCGCCAGCGGCATCCGCCACACCGCCTCCCCCACCGACGCCCCCGCCGCGATCACGGCCGCCGCCAGCCCGTCATCCGCCGTGAACAGCCCGGCCATCTCGCACCCCAGCGCCGTCACGATGCTCCCCGTCAGCGTCGCCAGGTCGATCGCCACCGCCGGCCTGACCCGGTCCTTGGTCCACGCCAGCGCGTCGGCCAGCACCAGCCGCCCTTCCGCATCCGTGTCCACGATCTCCACCGTGGTGCCGTCGTACAGCCGCAGCACGTCGCTCGGCCGGTAGCTCGCCGCCCCGAACGCGTTCTCCGCGATCGCCAGCACCGCGATCGCTGGCGCCGACGATTTCCGCCGCGCCAGTGCCAGCATCGCCCCTGCCGCCGCCGCCGCGCCGGCCATGTCGGCCCGCATCTCCCACATGTCCTGCGCCGGCTTGATGCACACGCCACCCGTGTCGAACGTGATCCCCTTGCCCACGAACGCCACCGGCGGCCCGCCACTCGTCCCCGCCCAGCGCAGCACCGCCAGGCACGGCGAATTCACCGACCCGCCGCCCACCGCCAGCATCCCGCCCATGCCCTGGCTCAGCAGCGTCGGTGCGTCCAACACCTCCATCTCGATCCCGTCCGCCTCCAGCGCCCGCAACCGCTCGACGAACCCGGCCGGGGTCAGGAAATTGCTCGGTTCGAACACCAGGTCGCGCGCGAACATCGCCCCCTCGACCCCGGCCGACACCGTCGCCCACGCTGCCCGCGCCGCCACGGGGTCATCGACCATCACGTCGATCCGCTCCACCGCGATCCGCTCCGGCACCTCGTCCGCCGGTTCGCCCTGCGTCCGATGCCCATCCATGTGCCAGCTCCGCAGCACCGCCCCTGCCGCCAGCGCCGCCGCCTGCTCCGCCGAGAACCCCCGCGCATCGATCGCCAGATGCGCCAGCGTCTCCAGCCGAGCCGCCGCCAGCGCTCCGGTCACCTCGAAATCCAGCGCCTCGGGCTCGGCCCCCATCCCCAGCAGCAGAACCCGGCGACGCTTGCCGCCGACCTCCGCCACCTCGCCCGGCCGTCCACGGAACCCGGCCGCCGCCGCCCGCTCGGCCTTGGGCGCCGGTGACCCTGCCGGCACCGGCACCGCCCGCGCCGGCGCGTCGCTCTTGCGCCCGAACCGAACCTCGACCCGCATGACCCGGCCTAACCCTCGAAGTGGTCCGCCACCAACCGGTCCAGCAACCGCAGCCCGAACGCCGTCGCCCCCTTCGGGATCGTCGCGCTGTCCTTGCTGCTCCACGCCATCCCCGCGATGTCCAGATGCGCCCAAGGCCCCTTTACGAAGCGCTGCACGAACTGCGCCCCGATGATCGCGCCGCCGGGTCGCCCGCCGATGTTCTTCATGTCCGCGATGTCCGACTTGATCAGCTTGTCGTACGCCTCGCCCAGCGGCATCCGCCACACCTTTTCGCCCGTGCTCTCCCCCGCCGCGATCAGCCGGGTCGACAGTTCGTCGTCGTTGGAGAACATGCCGGCGAACTCGTGCCCCAGGCTCACGATGATCGCCCCCGTCAGCGTCGCCATGTCCACCGTCAGCACCGGCTTGAACCGCTCCTGCGCGTACCAGATCACGTCCGCCAGCAGCAGCCGCCCTTCCGCATCGGTGTTCAGCACCTCGATCGTCTGCCCCGACAGGCTGGTCACCACGTCGCCTGGCCGCAGCGCGTTGCCCGCCGGCATGTTCTCCGACAGCCCGACCACGCCCACCACGTTGGCCTTCGCCTTCCGCAGCGCCAACGACGCCATCAGCCCCACCACGGCCCCCGCGCCCGCCATGTCCCACTTCATGTCGCCCATGCCCGCACCCGGCTTGAGGGAGATGCCGCCGGTGTCGAACGTCACGCCCTTGCCCACGAAGCACAGCGGCGCCGCATCCGCCGCTCCGCCCTTCCAGTTCATCACCACCACCCGCGGCTCGCGCACAGAGGCCTGGCTGATCGCCAGCAGCGCCCCGAACCCCTTGGCGGTCAGCTCCTCGACGCCCATCACCTCGACCTCGAGCCCGTACTCGGCCAGCTTGGCGCATCGATCCGCCATCTCCGCCGGATACAGCACGTTCGGCGGCTCCGTGATCAGGTCCCGCGCCACCGCCGAGCCCCGCGCGATCGCCTCCAGTGCCGGCCAAGCCGCCTGCGCCGCCCCGGCATCGTCGCTCAACACCCGCAGCGTCGTCAGCTTCGGCTTGGAATCCGCCTTTTCCTTGGTGCGATACAGATCGAACCGGTAGCTCCGCAGCATCGCTCCCAGCGCCGCGTGTCCCGCATGCGCCGCCGGCATTCCGTCCGCCGCGATCGTCGCCACCGCATCCTTGCCCAGCATCGCGGCCGCGCTGCCGCCCGCCTCTTCCATCCCGCGCGGCGTATGATCGGCCTCTTTCCCCAACCCGATCAGCAACACCCGCGACAGCCCGGCCCCCGGCGCCAGCACGGTGGTGCTCTGTCCCTTCTTGCCCGTGAACTCCGCCGCCTCCGCCGCGCGCCCGATCGCGCCCCCGCACGCCGCGTCCGCCGCCGCCCACAGCCCGGTCCGCTCCGCCCCTTCCATCCCGAGCAGAACCAGCGCGCCCTCGGTGGGCAAAGCAGCAGCGGCGAATTCGATAGCGAGCATGGGGAGAGTCTCCGAACAGGACGACGACCATAGCCACCGATCCGGAGCACGGCTACACAGGGGGATGAACAACACCGCGTTGCTTGAACTCGCGGCAGTCCTCGCGCACCAGGCCGGTGCCGCGATCCTGGCCGTCCGCGCCCTCGGCTTCGAGACCGTCCGCAAGGCCGACCTCTCGCCCGTCACCGCCGCCGACCACGCCGCCGAGGCGGTCATCGTCGCCGGCCTGCGCGAGGCCACCCCCGACATTCCCGTCATCGCCGAGGAGGAGATGGAAGCCGGCATCTCCCCCGACGTGGATCACGATTACTGGCTGGTCGACCCCCTCGACGGCACCCGCGAGTTCGCCGCTGGGCGCGACGAGTTCACCGTCAACATCGGCCTCGTCCGCCACGGCGTCGCCGTCCTCGGCGTCGTCGGCGTCCCCGCCTATGGCGAGATCTTCGCCGGCTTCATCGGTCCCCGCGCCGGAGACGGCGGTGCTAAATTCGACCCGGTCGCTTGGAAACAGACGGAAGCTGGCCGCACCCCCATCCGCGCCCGCCCCATCCCCGATGCCGGCCTCGACGTCCTCGCCAGCCGCCACTATGCCGGCGACCACCGCCTCGACGCCTTTCTCAAGGGCCGCAAGATCCACCGAGTCACTAACATGGGCTCCGCTCTGAAAATCGTCCGCATCGCCGAAGGCGCCGGCGACCTCTACCCCCGCTTCGGCCGCACCATGGAGTGGGACACCGCCGCCCCGCAGGCCATCCTCGAAGCCGCCGGCGGCCACCTCACCACCATGGACGGCGCCCCCTTCCGCTACGGCAAGCCAGACTGGGAAAATCCCCCCTTCGTCTGCACCGGCCAGATATGACCGCGCCCAACAGCGTCACCGCGAGCGCACCCGCTCCCCACCCATGACCGAACTGCTTCACGGCCCCGAAGGCACGGCCCGCGCCGCCGCCCTGCTCCGCGCCGGCCAGCTCGTCGCCTTCGGCACCGAAACCGTCTACGGCCTCGGCGCCGACGCCACCAATCCCACCGCCGTCGCCGCCATCTTCACCGCCAAGGGCCGCCCTCACTTCAACCCGCTCATCATCCACTATCCGGATGCCTCGACCGCCTTCCGCGACGTCGTCGCCACCGACCTGGCCCACCGCCTGGCCGAAGCCTTCTGGCCCGGCCCCCTGACGCTGGTCCTTCCCCGCCGGGTCACCTGCCGCGTCGCCCTCCTGGCCGGCGCCGGCCTCGACACCCTGGCCATCCGCATCCCCAGGGGCGCGGCGGTCCAGGCCCTGCTCCAAGCCGCGGGCGGCCCGGTCGCCGCCCCTTCCGCCAACCGCTCCGGCCAGGTCTCTCCCACCACCCCCGCCCACGTGCTCGACGGCCTTGGCGGTCGCATCGCCGCCATCCTCGACACCGGCCCCTGCCCCGTCGGCCTCGAGAGCACCGTCTTGGACCTCACCAACAGCCAGCCCTTCATTCTCCGACCCGGCGGCATCCCCGAAGAGGCCATCGTCGCCCTGATCGGCCCGATCGGCCGCGGCCTCACCCCCGGCCAGGCCGAAATCACCCGCACCCTCCGCTCCCCGGGCCTGCTGGTGTCCCACTACGCCCCAACCCTCCCCGTCCGCCTCGCCGCCACCACTCCCGGCGACGACGCCCTCCTCGCCTTCGGCCCCACCCCGCCTCCGGCCCGCCTCACCTTCCAACTCAGCCCCACCGCCGACCTCGCCGAAGCCGCCTCCCGCCTCTTCGAAGGCCTCCGCTGGCTCGACGCCGAAGCCCAACGCCAGGGCCTCTCCGGCATCGCCGTCACCCCGATCCCCAACGAAGGCTTGGGCCGCGCCATCAACGACCGCCTCGAACGCGCTGCCGCCCCGCGCACGCCGTAACCGCGGACCGGAGTGCAGCCCGCGACTAACGCGTCGCGCAGAACTGATTAACGGCACTGACCAACGCGGCAGCCACTTTCGCGTGGTATGGCCCGTCCTGGATGGCCTTCTCTTCATCGCGATTCACGATGACACCCGCCTCCAGAAGCACGGCCGGCATCTTTGCCCCCCGAAGCACAGCAAGTTCGTCGAACCGATAGATCCCAAGGTCAGGGTTGAGCAGCACCCTGCTCTCGCCCGGTATCGGCTCAGCATGATGCAGCGACGGTCGAAATCCCTGCGCTCGCAAACTCCGACCTAAATCGTCCGCAAACGACAAACCAAGTTTTGCCCAAGGCGAACTGACGGAGGTAAAGATCCCGTAGCCACTGAACTTGTCGCTATACGGTCGCGTCGCGCCGCCAAAGACCCAGTTCGACAGGTACTGTGGCTGAACTGAATCATGGTGAAGCGCGATAAACAGCGCCGCTCCCTGCTCGCGAGCGATCTCCGGGCGCCGGGACAACGGAATACTGGCGCCGTCCTCATTGATAAGAAAGGTTCCCGAAAATCCGGCGGCGATGAGCGCGGACCGAGCCAGCCTCCCGAGCGCCAGATTATAGCTGAACTCGGTCACACCTCTCGCGCTCGTTGCGCCTGGCCTGGTCTTGCCGTGACCGATATCCAACGCGATCTTGAACGTTGCTTTCTCGCACGAAGCTGCGTGGACCGACTTCGGCGCCGGCGTAGCTCCACCCTGAGCCGCACCATGCTGCATCATCAGCAGGAGCACGCCCACGACCCCGAGATGCAGGTATCTCATCGCTCACTCAAGGATCACAACGCCGCGCTGATTGCTGATGGACTATGCGCGCAAACGCGAAAAGAAGCGCCCACCAAGTAGCAGGCCTCCCTCCACTGCAGCGCTCCCAATCTTGCCCCCACCCCCCTTTCCGTTCACCCTCCCACCAAATGCAGCCCACCCCGACCTCCCCCGCCGACCTCTCCGCCGAAGCCCTCCTCGACCACTTCGCCAGCCTCACCCTCTCCCCGGTCGAAGCCCTCCAAGCCGTCACCGAACGCATCGCCCGCGACAACGCCGGCATCAACGCCTTCGCTGTCCTCGACCCCCGCGCGCTGGTCGCCGCCGGCGAAAGCACCGGACGCTGGCGCGCCGGCCAACCCATCGGCCCTCTCGACGGCGTCCCCGTCACGGTCAAGGACCTCATCGACATCGCCGGGCTGCCCACCCGCAAGGGCAGCCGCACCACCAGCCCGGCCAAAGCCGAAACCGACGCCCCTCTCGTCCGCAATCTCCGCGCTGCCGGCGCCATCATCGTCGGCAAGACCACCACCACCGAGTTCGGCTGGAAGACCCCCGGCGACTGCCCCCTCCACGGCATCACCCGCAATCCCCACAACCCGGCCCACACCCCCGGCGGCTCCTCCTCCGGCGCCGCCGCTGCTGCTGCCGCCAATTTTGGCCCCCTCCACGTCGGCACCGATGCCGGCGGCTCCATCCGCATCCCCGCCGCCTGGTGCGGCGTCGTCGGCCTCAAGCCCACCTTCGGCCGCATCCCCCAATGGCCCCTCGGCGCCCAGCTCTCCGTCGCCGTCGCCGGCCCCCTCACCCGCACCGTCCGCGACGCCGCCCTCATGCTCGGCGCCCTCGCCCGCGCCGACGCTCGCGATCCCTATTGCCTTCCCGACGATTCCCGTGACTGGCGCGACGGCATCGAAGACGGCGTCGAAGGCCTCCGCATCGGCATCCTCGCCCACCCCGGCTTCGACGCCCCCGCCGACTCCGACTCGATCGCCGCCGTCGAGGAAGCCGCCCAGATCCTCGCCGACCACGGCGCCGAGATCGACTCCGTCACCCCCGACCTCCCCGACACCAGCCTGCTCTTCACCCAACTCTGGAGCACTGCCCTGGCCCTGGTCGTTGCCGACACCCCGCCCGACCAGCGCTCCCTTCTGGACCCCGGCCTCCGCGCTCTGGCCGCCCGCGACGCCCTCCCGGCCATCGACCTCTTCCGTGCCATCAAGCTCCAGAACCAGGCGGCCCACGTCATGGCCCACCTCCATCGCCGTTTCGACCTCGTCCTCTGCCCCACCGTCCCCAACCCGCCCCCACGCGCCGACGCACCCCTCCTCGATCCCGTCACCGCCCTCAACCAGAACTGGGCCCCCTGGACCTACCTCTTCAACCTGACCCGGCAGCCCGCCATCAGCCTCCCCCTCGGCATCGGCACGAA
>CAZTJC010000027.1:8733-37550 GCA_964613945.1 uncultured Acetobacteraceae bacterium | reverse complement strand
TCTTCAACCTGACCCGGCAGCCCGCCATCAGCCTCCCCCTCGGCATCGGCACGAATGGTCTCCCCCGCAGCGTCCAACTCGCCGCCGCCCAATATCGCGACGACCTCGTCCTCCGCGCCGCCCGCACCTTGGAGAAAGCGCAATGACCCCCACCGACTGGCTCGCCACCCAACACGACGCGATGGTCACCCTGCTCCAGCGCTGCGTCGACATCGACAGCGGCAGCTACGACAAGCCCGGCATCGACCACGTCGGCCAAATCCTCACCGAATTCCTCACCACCCACGGCGTCACGGTCGAAACCCTGCCCCAATCCAAGCACGGCGACTGCCTGGACGCCCGCGCGCCCTGGGATGGCCCGGCCGGCAACGCCGGCGGCCACATTCTCCTGCTCGGCCACCGCGACACCGTCTTCCCCGCCGGCGAAGCCACCCGCCGCCCCTTCACGGTCCGCGACGGCCGCGCCTACGGACCCGGCGTCGCCGACATGAAGGCCGGCCTGGTCATGAACGCCTTCGTCCTCGCCGCCTTCGCCCAACACGGCGGCAGCCCGGCCCCCCTCCGCGCCCTCTTCACCGGCGACGAGGAAATCGGCAGCCCCGAAGGCCGCGCCATCATCGAATCGAGCGCCCGCGGCGCCCGCGCCGTCTTCAACAGCGAACCCGGCCGCCCCACCGGAAACGTCGTCACCGGCCGCAAGGGCGGCGTCTTCATGGCCATGCACATCACCGGCAAGGCCGCCCACTCCGGCGGCAACTTCGCCGAAGGCGTCAGCGCCATCGAGGAACTCGCCCGCAAGATCCAGGCGATCCACGCCCTCACCGACCTCGCCCGCGGCATCACCCTCAACGTCGGCCTCGTCAGCGGCGGCCAGAGCGTCAACACCGTCGCCCCCTCCGCCGACGCCCAGATCGACCTCCGTTACGTCGAGCCCGCCGACCGCGACCAGATCATGTCGGCCATTACCGGCATCGTCGCCCGCAGCGCCGTCCCCGGCACAGCCGCCACGCTCGAGATCCGCGGCGAGTTCAACCCCCTCACCCAATCCCGCGCCGCCAAGCAACTCTTCGACGCCTACGTCACCGCCAGCGACACCCCCGTCGCCGGCGAGTTCGCCGGCGGCTGCGCCGATAGCGGCTTCACCGCCGCCGTCGGCGCCCCCACCCTCTGCGCCGTCGGCCCCGTGGGCGGCGCCGCCCACACCCCCGAGGAATGGCTGGAGCTCGCCTCCCTCGTCCCCCGCGCCCAAGCCTGCGCCCGCACCATCCTCACCTTAGAAACGGCCGGCCTCTAACCCCGCTCGCCCATAGGGTGGGTGAAACCCACCAAGGCTCGCCGTCGCTCAAACAGCTCTAGCGCGGCGCGGCCTCACTCATTGAGCGCCGGCCGTACCAGATCCCCTTTCGGATCCTCCCCGCCCTCCCGAAAGAACCGGTCCGCCGCCCCATACCCCGCCGCATGCAGCGCCTCCAGAAACACCCGCGACGTACTATTCTTGGACACCACCCCCAGCCCGGCCAGGAACGCCTCGTCCCGGATCAACCCCACCTGCACCGGCCGATACCGCCCCGAATACGCCACCCCCTGCGCCCGCAACTCCGCCAGCAGCGAGTTGATCGCCTCGATCGAGTTCAACTCCAACACCACCGACGCGTTGAAGCTGATCGCGTTCAGCCGATCCAGGATCGCCCGCGCGCCCCGCGGCGGCGCCCCCGCATCGTTCAACGGATTGACCAGCACCAGCAACAGATCGTCTGCGCACGCCAGCAGCGGGTTGAGCGCCGGGTTCCCCAGGTACCCGCCATCCCAATACGGCACCCCCTCGATCTCGACCGCCTTGAACTCCATCGGCAGGCAGGCCGACGCCCGCAACGCATCGACCGAGATCGCCGGCTGCGTGAAATTGTGCCGCGTATTGTCCCTGACATTGGTCGCCGTCACGAACAAGCGCGGCGCCCCCGCCCCGTTCAGCCACGCCAACCGCTCTGGCGGCAGCAACTCCCGCAGGATCGGCCCGAGAGCGTCCCGATAGAACGGGTTGGTATACGGCGACACCACCAGCCCGAGCGCCTCGACCGCGATCGCCGCCGGACTCCAATCGATGTTGAAGCCGAACCACCCGGGATCGCCGTAGACCAGCGCGTTCCCCGCCATCGCCCCGCGCACCGACACGGTCTCCCAGAACTCCCGCAGCCGCGCCCGCGCCAGCCCCGGCCCGCCCTCGACCAGCCCGCACGCCATCACCACCGCGTTCAGCGCCCCCGCGCTCGCCCCGCTAACCCCCGCGATCTCAAGTTGCCCGGCCTCGACCTCCTCGAGGATACGGTCCAACGCGCCCCAGCTGAACGCTCCATGCGTCCCGCCACCCTGCAACCCGATCCCGACCTTGCGCATCTCACACTCCGACCGCCAACCGATCGGGTCAGGATGCACTTAACGCCGGTTCAGAACACTACCGCCCCGCAGCGGCGTCATCGACGAACCAGTGCAACTCCCCGGCTGGCCGGTACTGCGCCGCCGGCAGATCCTCCTGCCCCGCCCGCACTGCCGCCAGCGCCTCCCGCTTCTCCGCCCCCGCCACCATGAACGCGGCATGCCGGCAGCTTTCCAGCGCCGGATAGGTCAGCGTGATCCGCGTCTTCTCCCCCGCCGGCGTCACCTCCATCACCCAGGCCTCCCGCTCCTGAAGCGACGGCGTATCCGGGAACAGCGACGCGAAATGCCCGTTCGTCCCCAACCCCAGCAGCACGATCTCGAACAACGGCCGGCTGAGATCGCCGTCCCCGTGCAGCTCCCGCAGCGTCTGCTCATAGACCGCCGCGGCCGCCGCCGGGCTCAACCCGGTGGTCGGGATCGGATGCACGTGGTCCGGCGGCACTGGCACATGGCTCAGCATCGCCTCGTGCGCCATCCGGTAGTTGCTGCTCGGGTCGTCCGGCGGCACGAACCGCTCGTCCCCCCAGCACCAATGCACCCGCTCCCACGGGATCCGCCGGGCGAACTCCGGCGTCGCCAGCAACGTGAACAGCGCCTTGGGCGTCGATCCGCCCGACAGCGCCACCGCCACCGGCCCCTCCGTCGCCCCCAACCGCTCGACCATCCACTCGGCCACCTGCCGCGCCAGCGCCTGCACTCCGTCGATCATGCCCGAGCCCCTCTACCCGATCGCCAGGATCAGCATGTCGATCGCTTCCGCCCACCCGCCATAGTCGTTATCCGCCTCCGCCGCCGTCGAAGCCTGCGCCTTCACGGCCGCGCTGGCATTCCCCATCGCCACCGAGAACCCGGCCGCCGCGAACATCGGCACGTCGTTATCCATGTCCCCGATCACCGCGATCTCCTCCACGCCGATCCCCAGCACCTCGGCCAGCATCCGGATCGCATTGCCCTTGTTCGCCTCCCGTGCCGTCAGGTCGAGGTAGTACGTTTGCGACCGCTTGACCGTCGCCGCCTCCCCGATCAGCCCCTGCAACTCGGTCTCGATCTCCGCCAGCATCTTCTCGTCATCGGAAACGCCGACCATCTTGGAAACCCGCGCCAGATACGGCTCGAAGCTCTCCACCACCACCGGATCGTACCGCACCGTATGCCGCTCGTGCGCGACATGCGGCCCATTGAAATCCTGCACCAGCCAGTCATCGCCGCTGAACACGAACACCGAGATGCCTCGCGCCTGGAACAATTCCAGAGCCGCCCGCGCCGACGCTTCCGGCACTAGGTGCTCCGACAGCACCGCTCCATCCGGCGCCAGCATCCGCCCGCCATTGAATCCGGCCAACGGCCCCGTCAGCCGCAGCGTCTCCTGAATGTAGTGCATCCCCCGCGGCGGCCGCGCGCTCACGATCGACAGCGGAATGCCCGCCTCCTGCAGCCGCGCAACCGCCGCCACCGTCGACGGCGCGATCGACTTGTCCGTCGTCACGATCGTCCCGTCGACGTCCGAGACCACCAGCTTGATCTGCACTATTTGCCGCCCGTCAGCGGCACCCATTTCAGCCCGTCGCGCCCCAGCAGCCGATCCGCCGCCGATGGCCCCTGCGACCCGGCCCAATACGCCTGCACCTCGGAATCCGCCCCGTGATGCTCCCACTGATCCAGGATCGGCTGCACCGCCGCCCACCCGGCCTCAACCATGTCCGCCCGCTGGAACAGCGTCGCATCCCCCATCATCACGTCGTACAGCAGCGTCTCGTATCCCGTGCTGCTCGGCGAATTGAAATAGTCCGCATAACGGAAATCCATCGCCACCCCGCCCAGCTGCAGCTTCGGCCCCGGCACTTTGGCGCTGAGGTTCAGCGTGATCCCCTCACTCGGCTGGATGTGCAGCATCATGATATTCGGCGTCAGCTTGTTGACCGGCGTGTCGCGGAACATCGCATACGGCGCCTGCCGGAAATGGATCGCGATCTCCGTCCGCCGGGTCGCCATGCGCTTGCCGGTGCGGATGTAGAACGGCACCCCCGCCCAGCGAAAATTATCGATCTTCAGCCGCATCGCCACGAACGTCTCGGTCGTGCTGTCCCGCGCCACGCCGGGCTCGCTGCGATAGCCGTTCACGTCGGTATCGCCGATCCGCCCCGCCGCATACTGCCCGCGCACCACGTCGCGCGCCGAGCGCATCCGGTCCATCGGCTTGATCGCCTGGATCACCTTGGCCTTCTCGGTCCGCACCGCTTCCGCCTCGAACGTCGTCGGCGGCTCCATCGCCACCGTCGACAGCAGCTGGAACATGTGGTTCGGCACCATGTCCCGCAGCGCCCCGGTCGACTCGTAGAACTTCGCCCGCTCCTCAACGCCCACCGTCTCGGCCGCCGTGATCTGCACGTGCTCGATGTAGAACCGGTTCCACAGCGGCTCGAAGATGCCGTTGGAGAAGCGCAGCGCCATGATGTTCTGCACCGTTTCCTTGCCCAGGAAATGGTCGATCCGGAAGATCTGCGTCTCGTCGATCCGCGCCAGGATCTGCGCGTTCAGCGCCTTGGCGCTCTCCAGGCTATGCCCGAACGGCTTCTCCACCACGACCCGGCGGAAGCTCCCGCCCTCCTGCTTCGTCAGCCCGGCATCCGCCAAGTGATCCACCACCGGCCCGAAGAACCGCGCCGCCACCGCCAGGTAGAAGATCGCGTTGCCCGTGATCCGCGCCTGCAACGAGTCGTAGGTCGCGTTATCCTCGAGATCGCCCTTGTGATATTCGATCCGGCTGCACACCCAGTCCCACAGCTTGGTGTCGAGCCCCTTGCCCTCCACCCCGCGATTGGCCGCGAAGCTCTCCATCGACTCCGTCACCTTGGCCCGATAGGCCTCCGTGTCCGTCTCGTTCCGGTCCACCGCGATGATGCTGAACGTCTCGTCCAGCAGCCCGGCCATCTGCAGGTTGTAGATCGACGGCATCAGCAGCCGCCGCGTCAGGTCGCCGGCGCCGAAGATCACCAACGTGCACGGTGGCGCCGCCGGCGCCACCTCCATCCCCTCGGTTCCGGCCAACCGATCCGGCAGCGGCATGTTGGTGTCCATAAGGGTCTAGCTCCCCTCGATCTTTGCCTCGGCATGCCCGCCGAACTTCGCCCGCATCGCCGACAACAGCTTGTCCGCGAACGTATTGGACCGCCGGCTGCGGAACCGCGCGAACAACGAGGCCGACAGCACCGGCACCGGCACCGCCTCCTCGATCGCCGCCTCGATGGTCCAACGCCCCTCGCCAGAATCCGCCACCCCGCCCTGGAAGTTGGACAGCGTCTCGTTCTCCGCCAGCGCCATCGCTGTCAGGTCGAGCAGCCACGACGACACCACGCTCCCGCGCCGCCACACCTCGGCGATGTCCGCTACGTCCAGCGTGAACCGCTCGTTCTCCGGCAGCTCCTCGCTCATCTTGTGATGCAGGATGTCGAAGCCCTCCGCATAGGCCTGCATCATCCCGTACTCGATCCCGTTATGGACCATCTTGACGAAATGCCCCGCCCCGGCCGGCCCGGCATGGATATACCCCTGCTCCGCCCGCGGATCGCGCCCGTCCCGACCCGGCGTCTTCTCGATCTCGCCCGCTCCGGGCGCCAGCGTCTTGAAGATCGGGTCGAGATGCGACACCGCATCCTTCTCGCCGCCGATCATCATGCAGTAGCCGCGCTCGAGCCCGTACACCCCGCCCGACGTCCCGACGTCGACGTAGATCAGCCCCTTCTCCCGCAGCGTCGCCGCCCGCCGGATATCATCCTTATAGTAGGAGTTGCCGCCATCGATGATGATGTCGCCCTTCTCCATCATCCCCGCCAGCTCATGCACCGTGTCCTCGGTGATCTTCCCCGCCGGCAACATCACCCAAACCGCGCGCGGCGCCTTGAGCTGCTTGACCATGTCGGCCAGCCCGCCCACCGGCGCCGCGCCATCCTTGGCCAGCTTGTCCACCGCGCCCGTATCGCGGTCGTAAACAACCGTCTCGTGCCCGGCCCGCATCAAACGGCGGCTGATATTCCCGCCCATCCGGCCAAGGCCGATGATTCCAAGCTGCATAACCAACGATCTCCTGAAATGTCGTCTGCCTCTCCCGCCGGCGGGAGAGGACTGGGGTGAGGGCCGGCAGCTGACCCAGCGCCGGCCCTCACCAACTTAAAGCGCGGCTTCGACCATCCCGGCCAAGGTCTTCAACCCGGCCGCCACGTCGCCGCCGAGATGCACCCGCAGCACCCGACGCCCGCGCTCCGCCAGCACGTCGAAATCACCCCGCGCCTGCGCCGCGATCACCGTCCCGAACGTGTACTTCTCGCCCGGCACCGGCAGGTCGTCCGGATGATCCGCCGTGATCTGCAACACTACGCCGCTGTTGGGCCCACCCTTGTAGGTCTGCCCCGTCGAATGCAGGAACCGCGGCCCGAACCCGACGCAAGTCGCCACATGCTTCTTGTCCCGGATCGTCGTCCGCAGCGCCGTCAGTGCCGCGATCGCCGCCTCGTCGCGCTCGACATACGCCAGCAACGCCACGTAATCGCCCGCCTTGACCCGGCCCATCTGCGCCTTGATCGCCCCGGCCACGTCCGACCCCAGCGTTCCCGCCGTCTTTCCGTCCGCGAACAGCTTGATCCCCTGCCCTTCGGCAAACGGCGTCTCGCTCGGCAACGACCCCGAAGCGCTGAACGCATCCATCAGCTTCTTCGTCTCGATCTTGCTCGCCTCGACGTCTGGCTGATCGAACGGATCGATCCCGATCACCGACCCGGCCACCGCCGTCGCGAACTCCCACAGGAAGAACATCTGCCCAACCTGCATCGCCGAATCGACCTCGATCCGAACCACCGGCTGCCCGGCCGCCTCCAGCGCTGCAACCTTGTCATCCAGCCCGCTCTCGCCGGCCAGCTTCAGATACGCGAACACCCGGTCCTCGCCATACACGCCCGGCGACCCGATCGGCTCGCCATCCACCGGCACGATGCCCTTGCCGATCTTGCCCGTGCTCTCCGCCAGCAACTGCTCGAGCCATGCGCCGACATCGGCCAGCCCCGGCGACGCGAAGATCGTCACCTTGTCGCGGCCAACCTTCGCCGCCTCGCCCAAGATGAACCCCAGCTTAGCCCCCGGATTGGCCGCCGGCGGCGTCCCCGTGGCGCACGACCGCACCATCAGCTGCGTCGCCTCGATGAATGCCTTGAGGTCCAGTCCCATCGCCGCCGCCGGCACGGTGCCGAAATTCGACAACACCGAGTACCGCCCGCCGATCGTCTTGTCGCCGAAGAACACGTCCCCGAAACCGTCACCCTCGGCAACCTTCTGCATCTTCGAGCCCGGATCCGTCACGGCGACGAAGTGCTGCCCGGCCTTGTCGCCGACCGCCTTCTTCATCTCGTCCCAGAAATACGCCTTGAAGATGTTCGGCTCGAGCGTGCTGCCCGACTTGCTGCTCACGATGCACAGCGTCTTGCTGAGGTCGACCTTACCCCGCAGCGCGGTAATCTGCGCCGGGTCGGTGCTGTCGAGGATATGCAGCGTCGGGAACCCGGCCTGCTTGCCAAACGTCTGCGCCAGCACCTCCGGCCCCAGGCTCGACCCACCCATCCCCAGCAGCAGCACGTCGGTGAACCCGCCGGCCTTCACCTTGTCCTGGAACGCCTGCAGCTTCGGCAGCTCTTCCTGCATCGCGTCGACGATGCGCAGCCAGCCAAGCCACTTGCCTTCCTCGCCGCCGGTCCAAACCGACGCATTGCCCGCCCAGAGATCGCGCAGCGTACCCTTCGTCGCCCAGTCTTTCGCCCCGGCATCCGCCGCCTTCTGCAGCGCCTCCGGCAACTTGGCCGACATCGTCGCGACCGTCTTGCCCAGCATCGTCGCCCGCTTGACCGCCACCGCGCCCAGCAGCTTGTCCGCCGCATCGGCGAACAGCTTCACGCCGTCCACCACCAGCTCCTGCGTCACCCCGGCGAGGTCCAACCCGGCCTTTTCCGCATCCGCCAGGATCTTCTTCGCTCCGTCGATGTCCTCGACCAGGCTCTCCCGCAACGACCCATGATCGCGGAACGCATCCATCGTCGCCGGCGGAATGGTATTGACCGTGTCCCGCCCGATCAGCTCCTCGACATACAGCACATCGCTATACGCCTTGTCCTTGACCCCCGTGCTCGCCCACAGCAACCGCTGCGGCTGCGCCCCGGCCGCGGCCAGCTTCTCCCACCGCGGCGATGCCACCAGCCCCAGATAATGCTGATACGCCATCTTCGCGTTGGCGATCGCGATCTTCCCGCGCAACGCCTTCAACCCGGTCTCCCCGGCCGCCACCCGCTCGTCGATCTTCTTGTCGATCGCGACGTCGATCCGGCTCACGAAGAAGCTCGCCACGCTGGCGATATCCGCCACGCTCTCGCCCTTGCCCGCCCGCGTCTCCAGCCCGACGATGAACGCCTCCGCCACCGCCTCGTATGCCTTCTGCGCAAACAACAGCGTAACGTTGATATTGATCCCCTCGCTGATCAATGTCTGGATCGCCGCCACGCCCTTGTCGGTGCCCGGCACCTTTACCATCAGGTTCTTGCGGTCCACCCACTTCCACAGCCGCCGCGCCTCGGCGATCGTCTCGTCGGTATGCAGCGCCAGATACGGCGACACCTCGATGCTGACGTAGCCGTCGATCTTGCCGGTCGCCTCGTATACCGGCAGCATCATGTCGCACGCCGCCTGGATGTCCTGCACCGCCAGCGCCTCGTAGATGTCGAGCGCATCCATGTCGCCCTTCTCGGCGAGCGCCTTGAACCCGTCGTCGTAATCGGTACCGGAGCCCATCGCCTTTTCGAAGATCGCCGGGTTGGACGTGATGCCCTTTAACCCGTCCCGGTCGATGATCTCCTGCAGCTTCGGCCCGATGAAGCTGCGCTGGATGAAGTCCAGCCACGGGCTCTGCCCATAGGCTTCCATCTGCTTCAGCGCATTGCCCGTCGCCATGTCACCGGGCTTGTTGATCACGTTCATCACTTCGCTCCCTTGGCCAGGCCGCGCGCCGTTTCCAGCACCGCCTCGGGCGTGAACCCGAACTTCTTCATCAACGCCGACGCCGGCGCCGATGCCCCGAACGTGTGCATCCCGATCACCTTGCCCTTTGGCCCGACATACCGGTCCCAGCCCATGCTCGACCCCTGCTCCACCGCCAGCCGCGCCGGAACCTCGCTCGGCAACACGCTCTCGCGATACGCCTCGTCCTGGTCCTCGAACAACTCCCAGCTCGGCATCGACACCACCCGCGCCTTGACGCCTTCTTCGGTCAGCTTCTCGTAAGCCCCGACGCACAGCGAAACCTCGCTCCCCGTCCCGATCAGGATCACGTCCGGCGTACCCTCGCAGCTCGCCATCACGTAGGCGCCCTTCGCCACGCCCTCGGCCGAAGCGTACTTCGTCCGGTCGAACGTCGGCAGCGCCTGCCGGCTCAGCGCGAACGCCACCGGCTTGTCGTGCTCCCGCATCGCCACCCGCCAGCCTTCCGCCACCTCGTTGGCGTCCGCCGGCCGCAGCACGATCATTCCCGGGATCGCCCGCAGCGCGATCAGCTGCTCGATCGGCTGATGCGTCGGCCCGTCTTCGCCCACCCCGATGCTGTCATGCGTGAAGATGTAGATGACCGGCAGCTCCATGATTGCCGCCAACCGGATCGGCGGCTTCATGTAGTCGCTGAAGATCAGGAACCCGGACCCGTACGCCCGCAGCCCGGCCAGCGCCATGCCGTTGCAGATGCTGCCCATCGCATGCTCGCGAATGCCGAAATGCAGGTTCCGCCCCGAATAATCGCTCGACTCGAAGCTCGACGCTCCGTCGAACGTCAGGTTCGACTTCGTCGACGGCGCCAGATCCGCCGCCCCGCCGATCAACCACGGCACCCGCTTGGCGATGGCATTCAGCACCTTCTGCGACGAATCGCGCGACGCGACCCCCTTCGCATCCGCCGCGAACACCGGCACCTCACTGTCCCATCCCTCCGGCAACTCGTGCTGATCGATCATGTCGATCTCTGCCGCCAACTCCGGATACTCGGCGCGATACCGCTCCAGCATCGCCATCCACTCGTGCCGCAGCTTCGACCCGCGAGCCCCCAGCTTCTTGTCAAAATGCGCCTGCACCCCGTCCGGCACCCGGAACGTCTCGTCCTCCGGCCAGCCATAGAACCGCTTGGCCGCCTTGATCTCCTCGTCACCCAGCGGCTCGCCATGCGCCTCGCGCGTGCCCTGCTTCTTCGGCGCCCCGTACCCGATCACACTGTGCACGATGATCATCGTCGGCTTGTCGTGGACCATCCCCGCTTCCTGAAGATCCTCCAGCAACGCCGTGGTGTCGTTCGCATCCTCCAGATGCCGCACGTTCCAGCCATAGGCCTGGAACCGCGCGCCCACATCCTCGCTGAACGCCAGGTTGGTCGAACCTTCGATGGTGATGTGATTGCTGTCGTAGATCCAAACCAGGTTTGACAGCTTCAGGTGCCCGGCCACGCTGGCCGCCTCGCTCGACACCCCCTCCATCATGTCGCCGTCGCCGCACAGCGCGTAGATCCGGTAGTCGTAAAGATCATACCCCGGCTTGTTGTAGCGCGCCGCCATGTGGCGCTGCGCCATCGCCATGCCGACCGAGTTCGACACGCCCTGCCCCAGCGGCCCCGTCGTCGTCTCCACGCCCGACGTGAACCGATACTCCGGATGACCCGGCGTCACGCTGCTCAGCTGCCGGAATTGCTTGATGTCCTCCAGCGTCACCGCCGCCTCGTTCAGCGGCCCGTGCTGCCCGAGCTTCTTCACCCCAGACAGGAACAGCAGCGAATACAGCAGCATCGACGCATGCCCGACGCTCAGTACGAACCGGTCGCGACCCGGCCATGACGGATCTGCCGGGTCGTAGCGCAGCATGTCCTGCCACAGCGTGTAGGCCACCGGCGCCAACGCCATCGGCGTCCCCGGATGCCCGGACTTGGCCTTCTGCACCGCATCCATCGACAGCGTGCGGATCGTATCGATGCACAGCGTGTCGATGTTCGTATCTGCGGGCTCGGCCCCGAGTAATTCGTTTTGTGCAGCCGACATATTGGTCCCCTTGGTAAGGCCCGCCCGGCCGAACGCGGTCCCGGACGAAGTTGACCCACCGTTGATCGTCACGGAGCCTGCGCCGCAACCTGTCGCGATGCAACGAACAGACCCGTGACGAAGTTCTACCGCATGTGCGAATAGATCGGTCGATGACGCGCCCCCCGACCATACCGATCCAACCGGTCATAACGCGGGCCATGCTCCTCGATGGCGGCCTCGACCGCATGATCGGCGACGACATCCCCGGTCTCGTGCGCCTTACCCCCGAACAGCGCGCCGCCTCGCTCACCGCCACCCTGGCCGCCCGCCCCACGCCGCTCCCCGGTGATGCCTCGCCCGGCATCTGGATCTTCGCCTACGGCTCCCTCATCTGGAACCCGGCGATGGACTTCCTCGAGCGTCGCTTTGCCCGCCTGCACGGCTGGCACCGCTCCTTCTGCCTGTCCACCAACGCCGGCCGCGGCACCCCCGAACTGCCTGGCCTGGTCCTCGGCCTCGACCGTGGCGGCGCCTGCGCCGGCGCCGCCTTCCTCATCGCCGACGCCGTTCTAGAAACCGAATTGGCCCTGCTATGGTGCCGCGAGATGCTCGCCGGCAGCTACACCCCGCGCTGGGTCACGCTCCGCGACGCCGCCGGTCAGCCTTTCGCCCACGCGATCGCCTTCACCATCAACCGCGCCGCCCAGCAATACACCGGCATCATGACCGAAACGGACACCGTCCACCGGCTCTCCCGGGCTGCGGGAACCTTGGGCAGTTCCGCCGATTACCTATTCCAGACTCGTGACGGCCTGCGCGCTCTCGGCATCACCGACCGTCGCATCGAACGCCTGGCGACCCAGGTCGAAGCTCAGTTGGCGAAGAACCGCGCCGACCCGTAGCGCCGATGCGCGAACTCTAGCGCATTGCGACAAGCGTTCGGCCCGCTGAACGCCTCTTCCGCCATCTGATGATCCGGCGCCTCGACCAACCATCGACCCGGCATATCGTCGTCGCGATACACGAGCGCCGCTTCGACGCGGGGGCCTTCCAGGTGCGTGGTGAGTTTCGTTGTCATCGATGACGGGAACGATACGCTGCACCGCAATAAACGCAAGGCCCCCGACGCAACCATCGAATGCGTCCGTTTTAAGGCGGCCGGACCCACAAAGGAATCCAGCTTGCAACCCACCCCCGCCTTAAGGAAAACTATCTCTAACGCGTGAAACACGCGATCGGGGAGAGAAGATGCGTCCTGGCTTACTCGTTGCTGTGTGCATTGCGATGGGGGCAACCGCTGCCTCCGCTCAGATGCCGATCCCCGATGCACCGCCGCCGGACGGCGCCAAGCTGTTTCGCAACCAGTGCGCCACCTGTCACACGCTCCATGCCAGCGAGCCGAAGCGACAGGGCCCCACCCTGGAACACGTCTACGACCGCAAGATCGGCAGCATCGAGGACTATGCCTACACGGCCGGCTATCGCGAGTCCGACGAGAAATGGACCGCCGAGAACCTCGACAAATACCTGACCAACCCGGCCGCCATGTTCCCCGGCAGCACCATGGCCTACCGCCAGGCCAATGCCACCACCCGACAAGCGATCATCGCCTATCTCAAGGACCAAAGCTGAATGGCCAAGCCGATCCACTCCATGATCCGGGTGCTCGAGGAAAACCGCTCCGTTGCCTTCTACCGCGACGCGATGGGCCTCGAAATCTCGGACCGCTACGACTTCGACAACTTCACGCTCGTCTACCTGAAGTCTCCTGAGTCACCCTTCGAACTAGAGCTGACGGTCAACAAGGACCAGACCGAACCCTACGACCTCGGCAAAGGCTACGGCCACCTCGCCGTCTCCGTGGACGACCTCGACGCCGCCAGATCCAAGATGCAGGGCGCCGGCGCCACGCCCGGCGACATCAAGGAAATCAAGCACGACGGCGAACTGCTCGGCCGCTTCTTCTTCATCAAGGACCCCGACGGCTACAGCATCGAGGTCCTGCAACGATACGGCCGCTTCGCTTAACGAAAATCTAAAAGGGAGGAAAAAATGCGAGAAGTCGATAAGACCCGCTTCAGCCGCCGCGGCGTTCTCCGCGCCGGCGCCACCGCCGTCCCGGCTGCCGCCTTCATCGGCAGCGCCATCAGCCCCACTGCCGCCTGGGCCGAGACCGCCAAGTCCATCACCCCGCACGCCATGGCCACCATGGCCCTCGTCGCCCGCGACATCTACCCGCACGACCACATCGTCGACGCCTTCTACATCAACGCCGTCACCCCCTGGGACGCCCGCGGCACCAAGGACCCGGCCATCCGCGACATGATCCTCGACGGCATCTCCCGCCTCGACAAGGACGCCAAAGACAAGCACGGCGTCGACTACCTCGGCGTCAGCTGGGAAGCCGACCGCGTGAAGCTGCTGCAGGGCATCGAGGAATCGAAGTTCTTCCGCACCGTCCGCGCCGACCTCGTCGTGTCGCTCTACAACCAGCCCGAGATCTGGCCCAAATTCGGCTACGAGGGCTCCTCGGCCGAATACGGCGGCTACATCAATCGCGGCTTCAACGACATCGATTGGCTCCCGTCGGTTTAAGGAGGATCTCGCAATGGCTCAATTCGACCTGAACGACGACACCCTCGTCGTCATCATCGGCTCCGGCGCCGGCGGCGGCACCCTCGGCAACGAGCTGGCCCAGAAGGGCATCAAGTGCGTCATTCTCGAGGCCGGCGACCGCCACGAGATCCAGGACTTCGTCAACGACGAATGGGCCAGCTTCGCCCAGCTCGCCTGGAAGGATCAGCGCACCACCTCCGGCACCTGGCGCGTCGGCAAGGACTTCCCCAACCTCCCCGCCTGGATCGTCAAATCCGTCGGCGGCAGCACCGTGCACTGGGCCGGCGCCTCGCTCCGCATCGAGCCGCACGAGTTCCAAAGCCGCACCGTCTACGGCGCCGTCGCCGGTGCCAACATCCACGACTGGCCCATCACCCGCGAAGAGCTCGACCCTTACTACGAGAAGGCCGAGTTCAAGATGGGCGTCACCCGCACCAACGGCATCCCCGGCCTCCCCGGCAACAACAACTTCAAGGTCATGGAAGCCGGCGCCAAGAAGCTCGGCTACAAGGAAGTCCACTCCGGCCGCATGGCCATCAACAGCCAGCCCCGCGACGGCCGCGGCTCCTGCCAGCAGATCGGCTTCTGCTTCCAGGGCTGCAAATCCGGCGCCAAATGGTCCACCCTCTACACCGAGATCCCCAAGGGCGAAGCCACCGGCAACCTGGAAGTCCGCCCCAACTCGATGGCCGTCCACATCGAGCACAACGACACCGGCAAGGTCACCGCCGTGGTCTACTCCGACGAGAACGGCACCCTGCAGCGCCAGAAGGCCCGCATCGTCGCCGTCGCCGGCAACTCCATCGAAAGCCCGCGCCTGCTGCTCAACAGCGCCTCCAACACCTTCCGGGACGGCCTGGCCAACAGCTCCGGCCAGGTCGGCCGCAACTACATGCGGCACATGACCGGCAACGTGTACGGCATCTTCGAGAAGCCGGTGCACATGTACCGCGGCACCACCATGGCCGGCATCGTCCGCGACGAAGCCCGGCACGACCCCTCCCGCGGCTTCGTCGGCGGCTACGAGCTGGAAACCGTCTCCCTCGGCATCCCCTTCATGGCCGCCTTCATGGACCCCGGCGCCTGGGGCCGCTCCTTCACCTCCGCCATGGACGACTACGCCCACATGGCCGGCATGTGGATCGTCGGCGAGGACCTCGCCCAGGAAACCAACCGCATCACCCTGGACCCGGTCGTCAAGGACAAGAACGGCATGCCCGTTGCCTCCGTCCACTACGACGACCATCCCAACGACATCGCCATGCGCGCCCACGCCGTCCAGCAGGGCACCGCCATCTACAAGGCCGTCGGTGCCATTCGCACCATCCCGACCCCGCCCTATCCCAGCACCCACAACCTCGGCACCAACCGCATGAGCGCCGAGGCCAAGGACGGCGTGGTCAACAAGCTCGGCCAGTCCCACGACATCAAGAACCTGTTCGTCTCCGACGGCAGCCAGTTCACCAGCGGCGCCGCCTGCAACCCCACCCTGACCATCGTCTCCCTGGCCATCCGCCAGGCCGACACCATCGCCAACATGATGGGGCGCCGCGAAGTATAAGCCCGCCCGATAACCCTCTCCCATCCGTGGGAGAGGGTCCAATCCCTGTCTGGCCTTAACGGTTTCTAAACTACCCCCGACCTAAACTTCCGCCATGCAGTCAATAACGCATGCATGGCGCAGACTCGTTGACCGTTCCGTCCGTCTATCCGCCAGCATCGGCCAAGCCGGCGCCGTCGCGCTCATCACCGCCGTCGCCGCTCCGGTCATGGTCATGGTCGTCGGTTTCGCCTGCGACTACGGCTATGCGTCCTACGTCAACCAGCGCCTCGCCCGCGCCACCGATTCCGGCACGATCGGCTCGGTATCCCAAACCGCCGCGACCACGGCTGGCGGCTATACGCAGACTGCTGGCATGCAAGCGATCGGCGTCAATATCTTCAACGCCAACGTCGCCGATCTTCCGTCGAACGGCATCCAGTTCAACCTTTCGGTCGTGGCCGATGGCACCGGCGGCGTCATCGCGACCGGAACCTATACGTACAAGGTCCCGACCTTTTTCGGCGGTCTTCTCGGCCTGAACAACATCCCGGTGAGTGGAGTCGCAAAGACCACGGCACGGCCCGTCACCTACGCCAATTTCTACATTCTGGTGGACAACTCGCAGTCGATGGGGATCGCCGCGACCGCATCCGACATGACCAACCTCTACAATCGCGTTCTAGCCAACAAGAATGCGAGCACGACCGACGGAGGCTGCGTGTTCGCCTGCCACGTCAAGGGTCGAGTGAATAACAGCCAGGATGGTTCGGGCCTGCAAGCGTTCACGAACGAAGACCTCGCCCATAATCTCACCAGGATTTGGGGCGCGCCGATAACCCTGCGGATCGACTCTGCTGTCTCCGCGGTAAACGGTATTGTCTCGTCTGCAGCCCAGATTGCAGGGACGACCAAGAATATTCAATTCGGCCTCTACACGATTGGGATCGATCCCAATACCGGATTGCGAGTGACCCCGATCAAGGATCCTCCGCCTGCCCCAGGAAAGACCTCGACCGATTTCACCGTTTCGTCGGATTATGCCTCGGTCCAACGGGCGGCGTCGCAGATCAGCCTTGGCAACACCGTGTCCCAGCAAAACCGGGGCGATACCGATTTCACCAACGAATTCAGCGATTTTATCAACGCCTTCAAACCCACCAACCCGCCCAAATCGGCCGCCACCGCCACGACGGCGCTTGTTCAAGGCGACGGTGCCAGCGCGACATCGCCGCTCAATTACATCTTCCTCGTAACCGACGGTTTGACCGACGTCGTTGGTAATGGCTGCGGCAATAGCTTTGCCGTCTGCACGTCTCCGATAAACCCTAGCGACTGCGATGCACTTAAAGCCGTCGCAACCTTGGGCGTCATCTACACGACGTATCTGCCGATCTATCAGAACAACACCGCGCCCAATCTCGAGACGCGCTACAAGGCTCTGGTGGATGGTAACCCACCGCAAATCCGGACCAACCTTCAGGCCTGCGCCACCTCCTCCGACTGGTATTTCGAAGCCCAGGACGGCCCGTCGATCGTCTCCGCGATGCAGACCCTGTTCCAGCGCACCCAGCCATCATCGGCTCGGATCACCCAATGAAGATCCCGCGCGCCCTCCCCCGCCTGCGCTCGCTCACGCATATCCTCCGCCGTCGCGACGGCGCTGCCGCGATCGAGTTCGCCATCGTGGCGAGCCCCTTCATCTTCATCCTCTTTGCCATCGTCGAACTCGGGATCATCTTCGTCACCAACATCAATCTCAGCAACGCCACCCTGCTGCTCGCGCGCCAGATCCGCACCGGCGGCATCATCGCCCCCGGCTCGTCGGCCACCAGCAGCTCCGGCGTCACCCTCTCCCTCGCCGATTTCAAACAGGCCATCTGCAACAAGCTGCCCATGGTCCCGGCCGCCACCTGCACCACCCAATTGCAAGTAGACATTCGAACCCAGGCTGCCTTCGGCGCCGCCTCCCCCAACCCGAGCACGGGCAGCAATTTCAACAACGCGTCCTTCTGCTATTTCTCCGGCGCCGGCGGCTCGATCGTTGAGTTTCACGCGTATTATCTCTGGCCTGTCGCGACCCCGATCCTGCTTTCCGCCCTGGTGAACGCCAAGACCTATACCGCCGGCGGCAACACCACCTCGGGCAACTACTACGTCCTGCAATCGGCCGAAGCCTTCAAGATCGAGCCGAACTCCTCCGGCGGCAACTCGGGGGCCGGTTGTTGAAAACCCTGAAATTTCATCTTAGTAGGATCGGCCGCTCCGGCACCGCCCTGATCGAATTCGCCCTTGTCGCGCCGCTCATGGTCTCGCTTCTCCTCAGCGTCGCCGATCTGGCGCCCAGCCTGATGGTGAAGCTGAAGGTCGGCACCGCTACCCAAGCCATCGCCGACCTCGCCGCCCAGGCCGCCACCGTCTCACCAGGAGACGTTCCGAACCTGTTTGCGATCGGCAGCGATCTCATGGCGCCCTTCGCCAGCACCCCGCTGATACAACGCGTCTCGAATATCGCAACCGACGGCACGAAGGCGTTCGTCTACTGGAGCTGCGGTGAAAGTAAAACACTTCAACAGTTCGACACGTTTACTGAGATAAAAACGCCGCCTACAGGCCTGATCAATGTCAATAAAGCCGATACCAGTTACATCATGGTGGAAACACAATACAACTACTTACCCCCTGCGGGCTTTATACTGAAATCTGCGCAGGTCACGAACGTGACAGCCTACACCCTCCCACGCGTATCGACGTTTGTCGGCCCCTCGACCGGGGTGGTGGGCTACAATCCGACCAAGCCGAGCTTGTCGAAGAATTCCAATAGCGTGGTCATCAACGGCGTGACATGCAATTACGCCAGTTGACGCCACCCCGCTTGCCCCGGACCGCGCCCGGGTCTAGGCCCGCCGGATGTCGAGCCCAGTCGCCGCTCCCCTCTCCCCGATCTCCCTCCCCTTCGAGACGCCGCCCCCCAACGGCGAACCCGTCGAGGTCGCCCCCGGCATCCTCTGGCTCCGCCTCGCCCTCCCGTTCCGCCTGAACCACGTCAACATCTACGTCATCCGCGACGGCGCCGGCTTCGCGATCTTCGACACCGGCATCTTCGACGATGGAACCAAAGACACCTGGGCCGCGCTCCTAGCCGGCCCGCTCGCCGCTCCCATCACCCGCATCATCGTCTCGCACTACCATCCGGATCACGCCGGCATGGCCGGCTGGCTGGCCGAGCGCACCGGCGCCCCGGTCCTCATGCCCACCACCGAATACCTCACCAGCCTCGTCCTCATGCTCGACCCGGCGGCCCTCGACGCCGAACCCTACCGCAGCTTCTACCGCGCCAACGGCCTGGACGCCGCCACCACCGACATCCTCCTCACCCAGGGCAACCGCTACCTGAAGATGGTCGCCCCGCTCCCCCGCACCTACCGCCGCCTCATCGCCGGCGAGACGCTGCAGATCGACACGGACGCTTTCGACGTCCTCACCGCCGGCGGCCACGCCCCCGAACAGGCCATGCTTCACGCCCCGTCCCGCAAGCTCCTGCTCTGCGCCGACCAGGTCCTCGCCCGCATCTCCCCCAACATCGGCGTCGACGCCCACGATCCCGACGGTGACCCCCTCGGCATCTATCTCCGCTCCCTGGCCACCTTGCGCGCCACCATCCCGGCCGACACCCTCGTGCTCCCCGGCCACAACCTCCCGTTCCACGGTCTCCACACCCGCATCGACGAACTCACCGCCCATCACCGCGCCCGCTGCGACGCCATCGAAGCCGCCTGCCGGGTCGCGCCCCAAAACGTCCACGACCTCCTGCCCGTCATCTTCGGCCGCCCGATCGACGACCCGCACCAGATGGGTTTCGCCTTCGGCGAGGCCCTCGCCCACGTCAACTTCATGCGCCGCACCGGCCGCCTCCATCAACGAGACGGCCGCTTCCGCGCTACTTGAACACGCCGTCCCGCTTCAGCCCGCCGACCTCCGCCTGCACCCGCTCGATCCCCCCGTTGGCATAAAGGATCTGCAGCCGCTCGGCTCCCAGCGTGCTCATCACCGGGTTGCGGTACTCGCGATTATACCGCCCCGTATCTGCCGGATCGTATCCGAACTGCAGCGCCACCGTCCGCAGCAGCAGCTCCCCCTGCACCACCGCCGGCCCGGTGAACGTGTAATCCGCATCCGAAAGGTTATGCAGCACGTACTCGTAGAGCAGGTTCGACTGCGCCGGCAGGCTCGCCAGGATGTCCACCGACCCCAGCTTCCGTACCGCCGGCAGCCGCAGCTTCCCCGCCGCATCCTTCATCAGGTAGCCGCGCTCGACCGGATCGACCCCCACCATGATCGCCGCCGTCCGCAGCCAGTTGACCACGCTGTATTCATTGCCCGCATTGGGCGCCCCATGCGCCGCCGCCTGCGTGATGATGAACACCGGCGGCAAACCCCGCGCCATGCTCTCCGCCAGCCCGATCAGATGGTGCCCACCCGTCTTCGTCGTCCCCGCCGCCCCCCAGGCATCGGTCTTGCCGTTCCCGCCGAAATTCATCTCGGCGTATTCCGACCCGTCGGTGTTCCACTGGAACACCATCATCTTTCCCCAATCGTGCCAAATCGGCGCTGCGATCACGAGGTCCTGGTCGATTCCCAGATCCTTGTCATCCATACCCACCCCTGCATGCCGCACCACCGGCAGCCCCTTGGCGTCTAGCGTCCCGTAAACCTCGCGATACCTGTCCGCGAGATGCCGGCTGCTGGTGAGGTTCACCGCCACATGGATCGCCAACCCGCCCGGCTCCGAGTGATGCCCGCCGAACACGCTCCCCGGCGCCGACCCGTAAGGCTGCGGCAGCGTCGGACACGCCGCCCCCTCATCCACCACCCCCGGAAACACCCCGGCCACCAGCCCGCCCGGAATCCGCGCCGCCTCCGCCGGGTCGATCAGCCCTTCCGATACCAGCCGGTCCACCACCGCCTGCTTCTTCCCCGCATCCACCCCGACCCGGCTCTTGATGCACGTTCCCTTGTTGAACACAGCATCTTCCGTCGCCCGCCGCAGCGCCGGATCGGAAATCTTCGCAGTCTCCTCCCGGATGTAAGCCATCGCGCTCGTCACCAGCGCCGACTTCGAAGCCACTTCCGCCGCCCCCGCGTTCCAAGCCCCCAGTCCCGTCTGATCCGCCCAAGCCGCCCCCGACCCGACCAACAACGGCAAACTCAGCAAAACCCGGCGAAAACGCGACATCGGCAACTCCTGGAAACGATAGGGAAAACCCTTACACGCCCCCTCCCCGCCGGAACCCCGAAACTTCGGTTACAACGCCCCCTCCGCCGCCGCCCGGATCGCCGCGATCGCCCCCGCCAGATCCCCCCGCCCGAACACCGCCGACCCGGCCACCAGCGCCGTCGCCCCCGCCCGCACCACCGCCGGCGCCGTCTCCGCCGTGATCCCCCCATCCACCTGGATCACGATCGGCCGCCCCCCGATCATCGCTTTCACCCGCGCCACCTTCTCCACCGTCGCCCCAATGAACGACTGCCCCCCGAACCCCGGATTAACCGTCATCACCAGCACCAGATCCACCCGGTCCAGCACGTATTCCACGGCGCTCTCCGGCGTCCCCGGATTGATCGCCACCCCCGCCTTCATCCCCAGCGCCCCGATCGCCTGCAGCGTCCGGTCCAGGTGCGGCGACGCTTCCGCATGCACCGTCACCCGATTCACCCCCGCCGCCGCGAACGCCTCCAGGTAAGGATCGACCGGCGCAATCATCAAATGCGCATCGAAGCACTTCGCCGATGCCCCCCGGATCGCCTTGATGATCGGCGGCCCGAACGTGATGTTCGGCACGAAATGCCCGTCCATCACGTCCAGATGGATCCAATCCGCCCCCGCCGTATCCACTGCCCGGACCTCGTCGCCCAACCGCGAGAAATCCGCCGACAAGATCGACGGCGCAATAACGATCCCGCTCATCCCAACTCACCCCTGCTCAACCACTCCGCCCCACATACACCAACCCCGTCATCGCGACCCGGCCCACCCGCCCGATCGCTCCGTCGTCGGCGCATACCCCCGAAACGCCCAGCGCAGCCCCAACGCCCCCCGCCGCCGCCACGCCGCCGTCACCCGCAACCGCCACAGCCGCTCCGCCCCCGCGAACCCGCTTGCCGGCCCGCCCTCCCAGTCCAGTTCCGCCACCCCCTGCACCTGCACCGTCTCGCCGCTCTCGAAATCCACGAACAACAACCCGGCCCGCGGATTCAGCAGCAGGTTGCCCAGCGTGTTGAAATACCGGTTGCCCCGAAAATCCGGGATCGTCAGCACATCCCCCTCCACCCGGACGAAGCCCGGCAGCCCGCCCCGATGCGACATGTCCAGCCCACCGGCCACCCCGCCTGCCGCACCGCTATCCGACGCCACGAACAACGTGTCGGCCCCGCCGATCAGCCCCCGCGCCGCCGCATCCAACCCCCCGAGCCGCTCGAAACCCCCACCCCCGGCCGGCCCGGCGCCGACTACCTCACGCGCCTGGATATACTGCGGGCAATTACCGAAACTCTGCCGCACCCCGACGCTGAACCCCTCCCCATCCACCGCCAGCACGCTGCCATTGACCCGGTTGCGCCGCCGCGTCCCGAACTCGATCCCGAGCAACCCCGCCCCCGCCCCCGCGCGCACCCCGCCCCCCGCCGGATCGCCCTCCGCCGGCAGCCCAAGCACCTGCAGAACCTGCCCGTCCGCGCTGGAAACGAACCCCGGCGCGCCCGTCAGCACCGTTCCCACCGGCCACCCCGCCTCGTCCAGCACCGCCACGAACAGCAGCGGCAGCTGGGCAAAGAACGCCCGATGCGGCTCGGCCACCTGAGGAAGGATCGGCGCCCCATGAAGCTGAACCCCGGCCAATCGCTGCGCCGCATGCTCCCCGTCATGAAACGGGTCGGCCCCTCGCATCTACGCCACCGCCGGCACGGCCGAGTGCGGCATCGCCTCGAACCCCGGCAACGCCTCGACCCGCCCCAGCCACGCCCGCACCGCCGGATAAGGCGCCAGCCCGATCCCGCCCTCCGGTGCCCGCGCGATGTAGCTGTAGCAGGCCAGGTCGGCGATCGTGGCGTGCGGCGCCGCCAGAAACAGCCGCGGCGACGCGAGATGCTCGTCCATGAACCCGAACAACCGCCCCGCCAGCACCGCCGCCCGCACCGGGTCCACGTCCGGCCGCATGTTCCACAGCGCGATCGCCCGCGCCGCCGCCGGCCCGAACGACACCTCCCCCGCCGCGATCGACAACCACCGCTGCACGTGAGCCGCACCCTCCGGCGTCTCCGGCAGCCACCGCCCCCCGGCATCGTAGCGCCGCGCCAGGTAAACCAGGATCGCGTTGCTGTCGGCCAGCACCAGCCCGCCATCCTCCAGCACCGGGATCTGCCCCAGCGGGTTCAGCGCCAGGAACGCCGGCGTACGCCGCACCCCCGCATCCGCCTCCCGATACGCGTACGGCAACCCCAGCATCCGCAGCAGCAGCTCGACCCGGTGCGCATGCCCGGACAGCTTGGTCCCGTGCAAGGTGATGGCAGGCTCGGACATGGATGGCTCCTCGTTGACCGTCCGACACTGACTCTTGCGTCCCGCGCCATAAAGCCGCGTAAACCGCAACTCATCCTTTCAGGAACCGGAACGCCGCATGGATCGCCTCGACGAGCTGACGGTGCTGGTCACCGTGCTGGACTCCGGCAGCCTCGCCGCCGCCAGCCGCCGCCTCCGCCGCTCCCCGCCCTCCATAACCCGTGCCCTAGCCGCCCTCGAAGACCGCGTCGGCGCCCGCCTGGTGGAACGCACCACTCGCCGCCTGACCCCCACCGAAGCCGGCCGCTCCCTGGCCGCCCAGGCCCGCGCCGTCCTCGGCGCCTACGCCGAAGCCGTGCGCGACGCCGCCGACGCTCCCGCCCGCGGCACCGTCCGCGTCACTGCCCCCGTCGTCTTCGGCCGCCGCCACGTCACGCCCCTGGTCGCCGCCTTTCTCGACGCCCACCCGGCCGTCACCGTCGATCTCGTCCTCGCCGACCGCAACCTGGATCTCGTCGACGAGGGCCTCGACGTCGCCATCCGCATCGGCCGGCTCGCCGACTCCAGCCTGCTCGCTCGCCGCGTCGGCGAGGTGCGCCAGATGCTGGTGGCATCCCCGTCCTACCTCGCCGCCCGCGGCTCCCCCCGCACCCCCGCCGACCTCGCCGACCACGACGCGATCTTCTCCGCCAGCCGCCCGGTGCCGATCGAGTGGCGCTTCCGCGATGCCACGCGCACCCGCATCGTCCGCCTCGCGCCGCGCCTGCTGGTCAACGAGGTCGAAGCCGCGCTGGTGGCCGCCCGCCTGGGCCGCGGCATCGCAACCGCCCTCTCTTACCAGGTGGCGGAAGACCTCGCCGCCGGCACGCTGATCCGGCTGCTACCCGACCACGAACCCCCGCCGGTCCCGGTCCAGCTCGTCACCCCCGGTGGCCGCCACATGGCCCCCCGCGTCCGCGCCTTCCTGGACCACGCCGCCCAGAGCCTGGGCACCCTGGGCGCGATCCGTCCCCCGCCGAAACCGGGTCACGGCAGCCTTCCCTAGTTGACGCCCCCCGAAAATCCGCACCCACTCCCACCCATGACGCCCATCCCCCTCTCCCGCGCCAACCTCCCCGCCCTGGCCGACCGCGCCGCCACCCCAACCTACGACCCGGCCGCCGTCCGCCCCGGCATCGTCCATCTCGGCCTTGGCAACTTCCACCGCGCCCACATGGCCCGCTACACCCACGACCTCATGCAGGCCGACGGCGCCGCCACCCAATGGGGCATCCTCGGCGCCGGCCTTCTCCCCGCCGATGCCCGGATGCACGACGCCCTGGCCCCTCAGGACTCCCTCTACACCCTGGTCGAACGCGACGCCGCCGGCGAAGCCCGCACGGTGGTCGGCTCCCTCGCCGGCACCGTCTTCGCCGGCCACTCCACCGCCGACCTGCTCCGCGCCACCGAGAACCCGGCGGTCCGCATCATCAGCCTCACCGTCACCGAACACGGCTACTGCCTCGACCGCGCTACCAAGCGCCTCGACCCCAACCACCCCCTCATCCAGCGCGACCTCGCCACCCCCAACACCCCCGCCAGCGCGATCGGCGTCATCGTCGAAGCCCTCCGCCGCCGCCTGCACGCCCGGCAATCCGCCCCCACCCTGCTCACCTGCGACAACATCCAGCACAACGGCACCGTCCTCCGCGACGCCGTGCTCACCCTCGCCACCATGCAGGATCAATCCCTCGCCCGCTGGATCGAAGGCGAAGTCAGCTTCCCCAGCACCATGGTCGACCGCATCACCCCCGTCACCGCCGCGGCCGACACCGCCTGGCTCCGCGACACGGTCGGCATCGACGATTCCTGGCCCGTCTTCGCCGAAACCTTCACCCAATGGGTGATCGAGGACCGCTTCCCCCGCGGCCGCCCCGCCTGGCAGGACGTCGGCGCCCAGTTCGTTCCCGACGTCGCTCCCTACGAGTTCATGAAGCTCCGCCTGCTCAACGGCTCCCACCTCGCCGTCTCCGGCCTAGGCCGCCTCATCGGCTACGACACCATCGACCAATCCATGGCCGACCCCCTTATCGCCCGCATGATGACCGCCCTGATGGACCGCGAGACCGGCCCCACACTTCCCGAGATCCCCGGCATCGACCTGTCCGCCTACAAGGCTAAACTGGTAGAGCGCTTCGCCAACCCGGCCATCAAGGACACCGTCGAGCGCGTCAACACCGACGCCCCGCTCAACGTCCTCCTCGACCCCATCCGCGACTGCCTCGCCAGGAAGCTGCCGATCGACCTGCTCGCCCTCGCCTTGGCCGCCTGGCTCCGTCGCGTCCGCGGCACCGACGAGCAGAACGCACCCATCACGATCAAGCACCCCCTGGCCGACCAACTGCGCGAGCGCGCCGTCGCCGGCGGTCCCGACCCGAAACCGTTGCTGTCCATCGAGGCCCTGTTCGGCGCCACCGGAACCGACCCGGCCCTTATCCGCCCGGTCGGCCACTGGCTTGCGTCGCTTTACGCCAACGGCGCCGCCGCGACCCTGGCCAAGGCTGCCGAAACGCTCGCCTTCTGACGGGATGCCCGACGTCGCCAGCAACCGCTCGAACTCCGGCCCGGCGACCGGCCTGCTAAACAGGAACCCCTGGTACTCGTCGCACTGCCGCTCCTGCAGCCAGGCGAGCTGCCGTTCCGTCTCGACCCCCTCCGCCACCACGTGCAGGTCCAGCAGACGCCCCATGTTGATGATCAGGTCCGTCAGCGGCCCCTGCTGGTCCAGATTGCTGATGAACGACCGATCGATCTTGAGACAATCGATCGGGCGGCAATGCAACCCGGCCAGGTTGGAATAACCGACGCCGAAATCGTCCACCGAGATGCTGAACCCCATGCGCCGCAGATCGGTCAACAGCTTGAACACGCTCGGCTGGTCATCGAGCAGCAACCGCTCGGTGATCTCGAGTTCCAGATGATGCGGGTCGCAGCCGGTATCGCGGATCACCGCCTGCGCCATCCCGAGGAAGTCGTCGTCCATCAACTGCCGCGCCGACACGTTCACCGACAGCTTCAGCTCGTGACCGCCCCGCCGCCATGCCACCAGCTGCCGCGCCGCTTCCCGCAGCACCCAGGCGCCGATCGGGATGATGAGCCCGCTTTCCTCCGCCAGTGGAACAAAGACGTCGGGCGGCACCATGCCCCCCGCGCGCGGCCACCGCAGCAGCGCCTCCGCACTCGCGATCCGTCCCGTCGAGAGCGAAACCCGCGGCTGAAAGAACAGCCGAAGTGCCCCAGCTTCCCACGCCGACCGGAGGTCGATCTCCATCTGCAACCGCGCCGACGAGTCGCGCCCGATCGCCGACGTGAACAGGTGCCGCCGGTTGCCGCCCGCATGCTTGGCCCGATACATGGCGGCGTCGGAATTCCTCATCAGCTCCGAAACATCCGTCCCGTCGGTCGGCGCCAGGCTGACGCCGATGCTCAACGACAGCTTGAGCTGATGCTCGGCGATCAGAAACGGACAATGGGCGATGTCGAGCACGCGGCCGATCACCGCCTCCAGGTCCTCCGCCCCGGCGACGTCGATCAGCGCCAGGAACTCGTCCCCGCCCAACCGCGCCACCTCGCCCCGCGTGCCGACCGCCCGGCTCAGCCGCCGCGCCATCTCGACCAGCACGTCGTCTCCCCGGCCATGGCCGAGCGAATCGTTGATCAGCTTGAACCGGTCCAGGTCGACGAACAGCAGCGCCGCCTGCCGTCCCCGCCGCAGCAGCGCGTCGAGCCGCTTCTGGAACGTGCTGCTCACGAAGTTCCGATTGGGCAACCCGGTCAGCTTGTCGTGCCAGGCATCGTGCCGCGCCTGCGCCTCCGTCCGCTTCAGGCCGGATACGTCGACCTCGCTCGACAGGCAGGCCTGGTTGCCGGTCACCGCGTCCATGCAATGGCGCGCGACGATCTCGTGCCAGCTCTGGCCGGCGCTGGTGCGCACCTCGGCAACCAGTTGCGCGGTGCCATGCGCCTCCAGCTGCGCCCGCAACCGCGCCCGGTCGGCGGCATGAACGAAATGCGCATCCAGGTCGGTCGCGTCGTCCGGCCGCATCGCGCTGGCCGCCGGGTTGGCATACAGCAGCCCGCCGCCCATCCCATACAGGCTGATCATCACCGACGTGTGCATGAGCGCCTCGGCGCTGCGAAGCCTGTCCGGCGTCCCCTCCACCTCGTCGCCGCCTTCGCACAACATGGCCATTCGGCCATCGCTCAGCCTGATCCCGCTATAGCTGACCCGGATCGTCGACGGCACGTTCTTCGGGTAGTACGTCCAGGTCTCCGAAAACACCTTGTCGCCCGCCACGAACTCCCGCTGGTAGTGCCGCAGCCGATCCGACACGGCGGCCGACATCCCACCCGCGAAGTCCCGTCGCCGCAACTCCGCCAGCGACGTCGCCCGCCACATCCGGCGCCCTGACGCATTGGCCCAGACGATCCGGTTCTCGTCGATGTCGAACACCCAGACCGGCATCGCCATCCGGCCCATGATCTCCCGAGGCCGTATCATCGGTTGCTCCAGCTACTCCGACAAAGTAGCGGGCGGGGTGTTTCACAAACGTTAACGGCTGGCCGCGTTGACGCGATGCTGCCCCCGTGGTGTCGTGCCGGTCACGAAATTGGGAGGCAACGATGCCTAAAATCACCAGGCACAGCCTGAACGCCGCCTGCGCCGCCGCCATGCTCGGCCTCGCGATCCCGGCCAACGCCGCCGACATCACCATCGCTACCGTCAACAACGGCGACATGGTGGTCATGCAGCGCCTGGCCTCCGATTTCGAGAGCAAGCACCCCGACATTCACCTGAAATGGGTCGTGCTCGAGGAGAACGTCCTTCGCCAGCGCCTCACCACCGACATCGCCACCAAGGCCGGCCAGTTCGACGTCCTCACCGTCGGCAACTACGAGGTCCCCATCTGGGCCAAGCAGGGCTGGCTCGTCCCCATGGACCTCCCGGCCGCCTACGACGTGGACGACATCCTCAAGCCCGTCCGCACCGCGCTGACCGTCGACGGCAAGCTCTACGCCGTGCCGTTCTACGCCGAGAGCGCCATGACGTACTACCGCAAGGACCTCTTCGACAAAGCCGGCATCACCATGCCCGCCGCCCCCACCTATGCCGAGATCCGCGGCTTCGCCGATAAAATCACCGACAAATCCACCCAGACCTACGGCATGTGCCTCCGCGGCAAGCCCGGCTGGGGCGAGAACATGGCCTACGTCACCAGCCTCGTGAATGCCGAAGGCGGCCGCTGGTTCGACATGAACTGGAAGCCCACCCTGGACTCCAAGCCCTGGCACGATGCGCTGGACTACTACACCGGCATCCTCAAGGCCGACGGCCCTCCGGGCGCCGCCTCCAACGGCTTCAACGAGAACCTCGCCCTCTTCGCTTCCGGCCATTGCGGCATGTGGATCGACGCCACCGTCGCCGGCGGCATGCTGTTCGACACCAAGCAGTCGCAAGTCGCCGACAAGGTCGCCTTCGCCCCCATGCCCACCGGCAGCTTCCAGGGCGCCCCCACCTGGCTCTGGTCCTGGAACCTGGCCATCC
>CAZTJC010000027.1:0-8633 GCA_964613945.1 uncultured Acetobacteraceae bacterium | reverse complement strand
ACCGGCAGCTTCCAGGGCGCCCCCACCTGGCTCTGGTCCTGGAACCTGGCCATCCCCGCCACGTCCAAGCAGCAGGCCGCGGCCAAGGAATTCGTCACCTGGGCCACCTCGAAGGACTACATCAAGCTCGTCGCGTCCAAGAACGGCTGGGTCGCCGTCCCCCCCGGCACGCGCCAATCCACCTACGACAACCCGGACTACCAGAAGGCCGCCCCCTTCGCCTCCTTCGTCCTCAAGGCGATCGACGTCGCCAACCCCAACGGCCCTACCGCCGAACCGCGCCCCTACACCGGCGCCCAGTTCGTCGCCATCCCAGAGTTCCAAGGCATCGGCACCCAGGTCGGCCAAACCGTCGCCGCCACCCTCACCGGCCAGCAGACGGTCGACGCCGCCCTGAAATCCGCCGAAACCGCCACCGAACGCACCATGCGCCAGGCCGGCTACCCCAAGAAGTAGCCTCCCACCTCTTTCCGCGCCCTTGCGCGGAGGAGCGACGCGGTAATCCAGGGCGGCACAACCTATGCGTGCCGCCCCTCCGCCAAAACCAGAACCCAGGCGCACCCAGAAACCGTGACTCCATCAGCCCCGCCGAAAGAAACTCCCGGCACCCTCTTCGTCGCCCCCTCGGTCACGGTCCTACTGGTCTGGATGATCGTTCCCCTGGTGCTGACCCTCTGGTTCTCCTTCCAGTACTACAGCCTCGTCGACCCCACCCGCACCGGCTTCGCGGGCCTCGACAACTACGAATTCCTGGTCACCGACCCCGACTTCTGGGTGTCGCTGCAGAACACCCTGATCCTGGTCGGCTCCGTCCTCGTCATCACCGTCGTCGGCGGCACCCTGCTCGCCGTGCTCTTCAACGAGCGCTTCCCCGGCCGAAACGTCGCCCGCATCCTGGCCATCTCGCCCTTCTTCGTCATGCCCACGGTCAGCGCCCTGGTCTGGAAGAACCTGATGCTGCACCCCGTCTACGGCATCTGGGGCGCCGCCTTTCACCTCTTCGGCCTGGAGCCGGTCGACCCCTTCGCCGACCACCCGCTGGCCGCCATCATCGCCATCGTCTCCTGGGAATGGCTGCCCTACGCCCTGCTGGTCCTCCTGACCGCCATCCAGTCCCTGGATGCCGAACAAAAGGAAGCCGCTCAGATCGACGGCGCCGGCCCCATCACCCAGTTCTTCTTCCTCACGCTGCCCCATCTCTCGCGCGCCATCGGCGTCGTGGTCATGATCGAGACGATCTTCCTCCTCACCGTCTTCGCCGAGATCTTCGTCACCACCTCCGGCGGCCCCGGAAACGCCTCCACGAACCTCGCATTCCTGATATTCCGCCGCGCCCTGCTCGATTTCGACGTCGGCGGCGCCTCCGCCGGCGGCATGGTCGCCGTCCTGCTGGCGAACATCGTCGCGTTCTTCCTCATCCGCAGCGTCGCCAAGCAGTTGGACGCCTGAGCCATGGACCAGACCCGCTTCCAGCGAACCATCGCCTTCATCCTCGGCTGGGCCGTCGCCCTGGCCCTGTTCTTCCCCATCGCTTGGACCCTGTTCACCAGCTTCAAGACCGAAAACGCCGCCATAACCCCAAGCCTCCTATTCACCCCGACACTCGACGCCTATCGCGAAGTATTCGCCCGCGCCGACTACCTACAATTCGCCCTCAACAGCATCGTCATCTCCGTCGGCGCCTCTTTACTGACGCTGGCCTTCGCCATCCCCGCCGCCTACGCCATGGCCTTTTACCCGACCCGGCGGACCCGCAGCACGCTGCTCTGGATGCTGTCCACCAAGATGATGCCCAGCGTCAGCGTCCTTGTTCCCATCTACCTCGTCTTCCGCTCCACCAACCTCCTCGACACCCGCATCGGCCTCATCATCATCTACATGCTGATGAACCTGCCGATCGTGGTCTGGATGCTGTTCACCTTCTACAAAGACGTCCCCGTCGCCATCCTCGAGGCCGGCCGCGTCGACGGCGTCCGCATCGGCGGTGAGATCTGGCACATCCTGTTGCCCCTCACCCTCCCCGGCATCGCCAGCACCGGCCTCCTATCCCTCATCCTCTGCTGGAACGAAGCCTTCTGGAGCCTCAACCTCACCGCCTCCACCGCTGCCCCCCTCACCGCCTTCATCGCCAGCTTCAGCAGCCCCGAAGGCCTGTTCTTCGCCAAGCTCAGCGCCGCCAGCACCATGGCCGTCGCCCCCATCCTGATCTTCGGCTGGTTCAGCCAGAAACAGCTCGTCCAAGGCCTCACCTTCGGCGCCGTGAAGTAATCCCGCGGCCGCTACGAATACGTTCCCACCGGCGCATAGAACCCGACCCCCTCCGACACCAGGTCGGCCCGATACGATGCCGTCCCCTTGGTCGTGATCGCGGCGAACTCCGACTGGCTCCCGGTATAGAAATGCGTCCCATAGGTCTGGTCGAAGAACCGGTACACCGCCACGTCGCCCACCTGCTGCGTCGAGTGCTCCAGGAAGCTGCTCGCCGCCTCGAACACCAGGTCGGCCCGATACGTGCTCGACCCCGGGTCCTTCAGGCTGTTCGCCTCCGTCTGGCTGGCCGTGAAGAAATGCGTCCCGTGCACCGTGTCGAAGAACCGGTACACCGTCTCCGCGCCCGCCCCGCTCGCCGACGGATTGACCGCCCCGAAATTGTTCACCTCCTCCTTCAGATCCGGTCGGAACCCCGCCGAGCCCGAGCTCATCAGCGTGTTCTTCTCGTTGACGTCAGCGGTGAAGAAATGCGTCCCCGTGCTGCTGTCGAAGAACCGGTACACCCCCGACTGCCCCCCGGCCGTTACGCTCCCGTTCGTGGGGCTTCCGGGCGAACCAGTCCCGCCGCCGACCGTGAAGCCGCCATTCGTCGTCGCCATGGTCACCCCCGACAGATCGGCCGGATTTCCCGCCGGGTCGCTGATGGTGCTGCCGTTCAGCTGCACGCCGGTGACCGTCAGCCCGGCCGCGCTGCCATCGGTCGGCACCCTGCCGGTGAACATCAGCATCGTCGGCGTCGACGTCGTCGGATCATACGTCGCCGTGCCGCCATCGCTCAGCGACAGCGTCGGCGTCCCGCCGCTCACCGTCACGCCCTCGCTCGTGCCCACGCCGATGCCGACCATCTCCCCGGACTGCAGGGCGCCCGACCCCGGCATCAACATCACCGTTGTCACCGTCGGTGGCGTCGTATCGACCTGCAGGATGCCCGCCGGGTTGACCGCCGCCGCCGACAGGTCCAGCGGCACGCCTCCCGCCCCCGCAACCGTGGCGCCGTTCAACGACGCGCCGACCACCGCCAGATCCGCCGTGTTCTCCCCCGGCGCCACCGTATACTTGAACGCCAGCGTGCTCCCGCTCGACGCGGTCGGATCGTACGTCGCCGTGCCGCCATCGTTGAGCGCCAGCGTAGGCACCCCTCCCGTGACCGTCACCGGGGTCGATGTCCCCACGCTGAGCATCACGGCCGCACCCGGCCCCACATCCGCCGTCATCGGCGACGCGCTCACCCCGGTCACCGTCGCACCCAGCCTGACCAGCGTGCCCCCGCTGCCATCGGCCGACAACTGGAACTCCCCGGCCACATACTCCCCGGTGGTCAGCGGCAGCGTCGCCACCGTCTGCCCGTTGCCGTCCAGCAGCGTCAGCGTCCCGCCCGTGCCCGTGCCCGCGCCATCCGCATACCGAACGCTGCTCGCCACCGCGCTCACGTCGATCGTGTTGCCTGGCGCGAACCCGGCGATCGAGCCCAGCAGGCCGATATTGACCCCGTTGGCCAGCACCAGCGTGCCGTTCCCCCCGGTGAACGTCACGCCCGACGCGACCGCAACGCCCGCCGTGTTGGCCACCGTCAGCGTGCCCCCACTGCCGATGGCGTAATTCGCCAGCCCGCTGACCCCCGCCGCGCCGCTCAGCGTCACGTTGGCATTGGTCAGCGCGATCGTGCTCCCCAGCACCGCGCCGGTGATTTGCGACAGCGTGACCGCGATCGGCTGCGTCGGCGTCCCCGCGATGGTGAGCGTTCCCGCCCCCGAAAACGCGACCATGTCGGTTTCGCTCTGTGAAATCGTCGGGCTCTGACCCGGGCCAACGATGACGAGTGCCATGCTTCGATAACCTCAAGGATGCAAGTCACAACAAGCGGCAACAAACGCACCCGACCCCGAGGTTTTAAAGGGTCGTTACACCTTCGCATTGACGCGCCGGCCGGTTCGTCGGTCCAGCTCGCCAATGCAGCGATATCCATCCGGAAACGCCGTCACCCATCGAGAACTCGCTATTTTAGCGAGAAAAATAAGCAAAATACACGCAAAGGTTGTAGACTCATGTATGCTTCCATACGGCACATTTTGACGAATTCGTTATTTAACCAACGAACTTTCCCCGCCCCTGACCCCTCACCGCCGCGCCGCGCCTCTCGCCCATCTCCGACCGCCCATGCTACCCCTCCGCGATGCCCGCCCCCTCGCCCCGGTCGCACCCCTGATGTACCTCGGCCTGGACCTCGGCACCTCCGGCCTCAAGGCCATCCTCACCCGGGACGGCCACACTCCCCTGGCCACCGTCACGATCCCCCTCTCCGTCCAGCGCCCCCATCCCGGCTGGTCCGAGCAGGACCCAGCCGCCTGGTGGCAGGCCACCCTCGACGCCGTCGACTCCCTCGCCCGCTCCCACCCCGCCGAACTCGCCGCCACCCAGGCCATCGGCCTCGCCGGCCAGATGCACGGTGCCGTCTGCCTCGACGCCGCCCTCGCCCCCCTCCGCCCCGCCATCCTCTGGAACGACACCCGCGCCGCCGCCGAGTGCGCCGCCCTCGAATCCGCCCTCCCCACCCTGCGGGAGATCACCGGCAACGTCGCCATGCCCGGCTTCACCGCCCCCAAGCTCCTCTGGCTCCGCACCCACGAGCCCGACCTCTTCGCCCGCATCGCAATGGTCCTCCTCCCCAAGGCCTACCTCCGCCTGAAACTCTCCGGCACCCGTGCCAGCACGTTGATCGAGGACATGTCCGACGCCGCCGGCACCCTCTGGCTCGACGTCGCCGCCCGCGACTGGTCCGACGCCGCCCTCGCCGCCACCGGACTCACCCGCGCCCACATGCCCGCCCTCGCCGAAGGCAACGCCCCCGCCGGCACCCTCTCCCCCGACCTCGCCGCCCGCTGGTCCATGACCCGGCCCCCGCTCATCGCCGCCGGCGCCGGTGACAACGCCGCCGGCGCCATCGGCCTCGGCGCCATAAATCCCGGAAACGCCTTCATCTCCCTCGGCACCTCCGGCGTCCTCTTCGCCACCACACCGGGCTTCCGCCCCTACCCGCAATCCGCCGTTCACGCCTTCTGCCACGCCCTCCCCGGCCTCTGGCACCAGATGGGGGTCACCCTCTCCGCCGCCGCCTCCCTGGCCTGGTGGTCCGGCATCACCGGCCTCCCCGAAGCCGCTCTCCTCGCCGAACTCCCGCCCATCGACGCCCCCAGCGAGGCCCTCTTCCTTCCCTACCTCGCCGGCGAACGCACCCCGCACAACGACGCCGCCCGCCGTGGCGCCTTCACGGCCCTGTCCGCCACCGCCACCCGCGCCACCCTCACCCACGCCGTCCTCGACGGCGTCGCCTTTTCCCTCCGCGACTGCCTGGACGCCCTGGCCGCCTCCGGCACGATCATCGACACCGCCGGGGTGGTCGGCGGCGGCGCCCGCTCCCCCGCCTGGCTCCGCATCATCGCCGCCACCCTCGCCATCCCGCTGCGCCGCCTCCCTGACGCCGAACACGCCGTCGCCCTCGGCGCCACCCGCCTCGCCCGCCTCGCCCACACCGGCGAACCCCCCGAAGCCGTCTGCCTCCCCGCCACCCCCCTCGAACTCATCCACCCCGACCCGGCCCTCGCCGCCGCCTACGCCGCCCACCGCCCCGCCTGGCAAACCGCCGCCGCCAACCTGGCCTGAACCAACAAACCCAACCTCACCGGAGAGCCCCCATGCGCGCCATCGGCTACCAATCCTCCCTCCCCGCCACCGACCCGGCCTCCCTCACCGACATCGACCTCCCCCGCCCCACCCCCACCGGCCACGACATCCTCGTCGCCGTTCACGCTGTCTCCGTGAACCCCGTCGACACCAAGGTCCGCATGCGCGCCCAACCCGAGCCCGGCGCCCACAAGGTCCTCGGCTTCGACGCCGCCGGCACCGTCGAAGCCATCGGCCCCGACGTCACCCGCTTCCAGCCCGGCGACCCCGTCTTCTACGCCGGCGCCCTTGGCCGCTCCGGCACCAACGCCGAGTTTCACCTCGTCGACGAACGCATCGTCGGCCGCAAACCCGTCTCCCTCTCCATGCCCGAGGCCGCCGCCCTCCCCCTCACCGCCATCACCGCCTGGGAAACCCTCTTCGACCGCCTCGACATCCGCAAACCCGTCCCCGCCGCCGGCCCCGGCAGCACGGGCGCGATCCTCATCGTCGGCGGCGCCGGCGGCGTCGGCTCCATCGCGATCCAGCTCGTCCGCCAACTCACCGACCTGGTCGTCATCGCCACCGCCTCCCGCCCCGAGACGCAGCAATGGTGCCGCGACCTCGGCGCCCACCACGTCCTCGATCACGGCACGAAGCTGGCCCCCCAGCTCGCCGCCCTGAACATCGGCCGCCCCGGCTTCGTCTTCTCCACCACCAACACCGGCCAACACCTCGCCGACTGTGCCGAGCTCATCGCGCCGCAGGGCCGCTTCGCCCTCATCGACGACCCGGAGATCCTCGACATCAAGCCCTTCAAGCAGAAGAGCGTCTCCACCCATTGGGAATTCATGTTCACCCGCTCGATGTTCACCACCGCGGACATCGGTGAGCAGGGCAACCTCCTCGACGAAGTCGCCCGCCTGGTCGATGCCGGCACGCTGCGCACCACCCTGGGCGAGAACGCCGGCCCCATCACCGCCGCCAACCTCCGCCGCGTCCACGCCCTGATCGAAACCGGCAAGGCCAAAGGCAAGATCGTCCTGGCCGACTGGCCCTAACCCGCCCGCACGCGCCGTCACTAAGGAGAGCCTTTCCGCGCCCTGCGCGGAGAGGTGACGCGGCGATCCAGAGCGGCATCGCGCCCCTCTGCCGCACGAGCGCCACACGGCCGGCTCGACCCTCAACAATCCCCTGTCAAAAAACCATCACCTCCGCTTAGAGTGCCGCCATCCGGCACTCTAAGCCGTATCGAAACGATTAGCCCCGAATGGGGCACCTGGGAGCGAGACGATGCCTGCAGCCACCACGCCGATAGAATCCCGTACCATAAGTAAAGTCATGTGGCGGCTCATGCCGTTCCTGTTCATCTGCTACTTCGTCGCCTACCTCGACCGCGTGAACGTCGGCTTCGCCAAGCTGCAGATGAACAGCGCCCTCGGCATGACCGACAGCGCCTTCGGCTTCGGCGCCGGACTGTTCTTCATCGCCTACTTCCTGCTGGAGGTCCCCTCCAACCTCGCCCTGGCGAAATTCGGCGCCCGCCTCTGGATCGCCCGCATCATGCTGAGCTGGGGCATCATCTCCGGCATGTTCGCCTTCATCCAACCCATCTCGCACGCCACTGGCGTCTCCGCCGAATGGGTCTTCTTCATCCTCCGCTTCCTGCTCGGCATCGCCGAGGCCGGCTTCTTCCCCGGCATCATCTTCTTCCTCACCCTCTGGTTCCCGTCGGTCTACCGCTCCCGCGTCGTGGCGATGTTCATGCTCGCCATCCCCTTCTCCTCCATCGTCGGCGCTCCCCTCTCCGGCGCCCTGCTCAACGTGGTCGGCGGCGGGCTCGACGGCTGGCAGTGGCTCTTCATCATCGAGGCCATCCCCTCCATCGCCATGGCCGTCGCCGTGATCTTCTACCTCACCGACCGCCCCGAGCAGGCCACCTGGCTCGCGCCTGACGAGAAGAACTGGCTCACCACCCGCATCGCGTCGGAGACTGACCGCAAGCAGGCCGCCGGCCACATGAGCATCGGCAAGGCCATCACCAACGGCCGCGTCATGCTCTGCGCCTTTATGTATTTCTGCCTCAACGCCGCCAGCTACGGCGTCGCCTTCTTCCTGCCCACCATCGTCAAGAACTTCGGCGCGTCGAACTTCCAGACCGGCCTGCTTGCCGCGCTGCCCTTCTGCTTCGGCGCCGTCGGCATGGTCCTGCTCAGCCGCAGCTCCGACCGCACCCTGGCCCGCCGCGCCCACGTCATCATCGCCATGGTCCTGGCCGGCATCGGCCTCATCGGCGCCGGCCTGTCCACCAGCCCGGTCATGATCCTCGGCCTGCTCTGCCTCAGCCAGATCGGCGTCTCCGCCATGCCGCCGCTCTTCTGGCCCATCCCCGGCGCCTTCCTCACCGGCGCCTCCGCCGCCGCCGGCATCGCCGCCATCAACTCCATCGGCAACCTGTCCGGCTTCTTCGGCCCCTACGTCATGGGTTACCTCAAGGACTACACCGGCAACTTCACGCTGGGCCTCATCCTCCTGGGCGTGACCACCCTGGTCGGCGGCGCCGCTACCCTCCTCGTTCAGGTGGACCGTCGCCTGGAGCAAACCGACCCGGCCGCCGTTCCCGCCGAGTAACCTCTCCCACCACCCTCTCCAGGTGGGGTGCCCTCCGGCACCCCACCGAAACCTCTTGACTACGAAGCGCG
>CAZTJC010000026.1:36977-49140 GCA_964613945.1 uncultured Acetobacteraceae bacterium | reverse complement strand
TAGCCGATGAAGTAGTCTTCGATCTTCAGGTCGCGCTTGTAGACGTCGGTGACGAAGGGAAGCTGGTCCATGTCCTCGAGGATCGTGCGATCCTTGTTGGTGACCAAGCCGCCATTGTTGTCGCGGTAGGTGATACCGTCGATGGCGGAAAAGTCGCGGCCCTCGGCCACTTCGAGGCAGGTGAAGTCGAACTCGTTGCGGGCGACGAAGTCGACAGCCGGGGCGCCTTCGAGGCTCTCGTTCGGCTGCACGGCGACCTTGGCGCCGACGAAGCCGATCTTGAGGCTCGGCTTGGCTTCCTTTAGCGCGGCGGCGACCTTCGCGTCGGACGCGAAGGACGGCGTGCTGGTGTGCATGATCACCAGGTCGCGATTCTTGATATCTTCGAGGATGGGCGCCATGCCGAGATTAGCCGGCGGCGCATCGATCAGCCGGCTGCCGGGAACCAGGGCGGCGGGTTGGGCCAACCAGGTCGGATACCAGAAGCTCTTGATCTCGCGCTTGGCCTGATACCGCGAGCCAGCCCCACCATCGAAGCCGCCAAAGGAGGGCGGCTGCAGGAACAACGTCTTCATCATTGGAACTTATCCCTTGCCGGGCTGCAGCACGGCCTCTGAAAACGACGTTACGCGGTATTCCTTACCGCGCCACGCCACTCGATTCGATCGGTAACTGGCCAGGATCGTGGCCACCGATAAGACATCACGGAACGGTAGGCACCACATCGGCAGCCGAGCCGCGCTGTGCAACAGGCGGTCGAACAACTCTGCCAAGATGCTGCGGATCAACCACATCGTGAGAAAGACGACCCAAGCGGCGGCGATGTGGATCTCGAATGCCAACATCAGGGCCGCCCAGAACAGCGGATACTGCAATACGCCGAGCACGAAGCCGACCGGCGCCACCGATTTGACCGTGCGCATCCAGCGCAATTCGTGCGCGAACAGTGCCGAAAGCCCGGTCTCGGGCACGGTGGTCGCCGGGATTGCAGAGGCAAGAGCGACGTGCAGCCCCTGGTCGCGCACGAGTTGGCCGAGCAGGGCATCGTCGGCAAGGTGATCCGACAATGCCGCGAGACCGCCGATACGGGTCAGCGTGCTGCGTTGCAGGGCCATGATAGCCCCGAGACAATCCTGCCGACCCAGGCTGCGGGCCATCAGGGCACCGGGCAGGAAGCTGTGATTGATCTGTGCGGCGCCGAGGGCTCCGGCGAGTGCGGTGGTGGCGGGCAAGCCGGTATAGAGCGTGCTGACCAAGCCGACACCGGGCTGCATAAGGGCCGCGGCAACGCTGCGGAGAGTGTCGGGCGGAGCGTGGATGTCGCTGTCGGCGATGACGATCACGTCGTGCCGTGCGGCCGGGAACATGTTGATGAGATTGCCGACCTTGGCGTTGCGACCATGCCTGGTGGCATCAACGATGACGTCGATGGCCAGCCGAGGATACTGACGCCGGAGGCGGGCAACGGTCTCGAGCGCCGGGTCGGCGGCGCTTTGGACGCCGAAGACGATCTGGAACTCGGGATAATCCTGTTGGCAGAAGCTGCTCAAGGCGGCTTCGAGCAACGCCTCGTCCCCGCACAGGGGTTTCAGAACGGTGATGGCCGGCCAGGTGTCCAGCGTGGCGGCGACCTCCTGCTCTTTGCGCCGCAACAGGCCATAGCCTACCGCCGACTGAACGATGCCAGCCCCGGCAAGGCCGGCACAGCCCAATGCAGCGAGATCGGTCAGCACGCCATGCCGCTCAGCTGATAGCGCCTCCGGACAGCGTCGCGGTCCGGCGTTGAAGGCTGTCGACCAGCGGGCCGGCACCGGTGGCGAGCAGGGCGCGCCAGTCGGAGCGGTTAACGGCGACCTGGCTGATGGAGCCATTCAGAAGCACGTCGACCGCGCGCCAGCCACCGGCGCCGTTGCGCATCACGTAGTCGATCGGCGTTGTTTCGCCGCCGCTGACTAGGCGGGTGCCGACGACCTGATCCTGCCCGATCGATCGGGTGTCGGGAGAGATCGTCAGCGTTTCACCGCCGAACTGGTCGAAGTTGGCGACGTAACTGGCGACGGTGAACTTGCGGAACGCCTCCAGCAAGCGCTGCTGGTCGGCGGGCGCGAGCGACGACCAACGCAGGCCGACAGAGCTTTGCAGGATGGTCGGTAGGTCGAAAGCGCGCTCGATCACCGGTGCGAGGGCGGCGTAGCGCTGGGTGAACGGGGTCTGCTTGCCAGCCTTCATGCCGGCGATCAGGCCCTGATTGAGGGCCTGGATCGGTGCTACCGCCTGCGGATCGGCGGCCCGGGCACGGCCGACCGGAAGCGCCACGAGGGCGAGACCGGCACCCAACGCCGCGCGGCGCGAGAGGGTCATCGACGTGGGACCGCGACGATCGATGGCGACTCCACACCCTGGCCGAGCGCCCGCAGCGCCGTGTCGGCGATGTCGGCGGCGCCGAGTTGGGCCTCGACGATCTGTGCCGCCGGCAGGTTGTGATCGATGAAGGTGTCGGGCAGCGTCATGGAGCGGATCTTGAGATCGCCATCCAGCATCCCGCGCTGGGCGAGGTGATGCATGACCAGCGAGCCGAAGCCGCCCACCGAGCCCTCTTCGACGATGATCAGCACGCCATGGTGGCGCGCCAGCTGCTCGACCATGGCTGTGTCGAACGGCTTGGCGAAGCGGGCATCGGCCACAGTGCAGGAGAAGCCGCGTGCGGCCAGCGTCTCGGCAGCCTTGAGACTGTCGGCCAGGCGGGTGCCCAGCGACAGGATGGCCACCGCGGTGCCTTCACGGAGGATCCGGCCCTTGCCGATCGGCAGCGGCGTGCCGCGTTCCGGCAGCACCAGCCCGGTGCCGGCGCCGCGCGGGTAGCGCAGCGCGCTCGGGCCGTCATCGAACACCGCCTGGGTGGCGACCATGTGCATCAACTCGAGTTCGTCGCTCGGGGCCATGATGGTCATGCCGGGCAGGCAGCCGAGGTAAGCCAGGTCGAAGCTGCCGGCATGGGTGGCGCCATCGGCACCGACCAGGCCGGCGCGGTCGATGGCGAAACGCACCGGCAGGTTCTGGAGGGCGACGTCGTGGACGACCTGGTCATACGCGCGCTGCAGGAAGGTGCTGTAGATGGCGCAGAACGGGCGCAGGCCCTCGGTCGCCATGCCGGCGGCAAACGTTACCGCATGCTGCTCGGCGATGCCGACGTCGAACAGGCGCTCGGGGAAGCGACTGGCGAAGCGGTCCAATCCGGTGCCGGACGGCATGGCGGCGGTGATGGCGACGATCTTGTCGTCGGCCGCGGCTTCGGCGATCAGCGCGTCGGCGAATACCCTCGTATACTGCGGCGGGCCCGGCGGCGCCTTGACCTGCTCGCCGGTGACGACGTTGAACTTCGAGACGGCATGAAGCTTGTCGGTCGAGGCTTCGGCCGGGGCGTAGCCGTGGCCCTTCTTGGTGATGACGTGCAGCAGGATCGGCCCGCTTTCCTCCGCCTCGCGCACGTTGCGCAGCACCGGGAGCAGGTGGTCCATGTTGTGGCCGTCGATCGGGCCGACGTAGTAGAAGCCGAGTTCCTCGAACAGCGTGCCGCCGGTCAGGATGCCGCGGGCATATTCCTCGGCGCGCTTGGCGGTGCGCTCGATGCCGGAAGGGAAGCGCTTGGCCATGCGGGCGGCCAGGTCGCGCAGGCTCAGGAACGAGCGGCTGCTCATCAGGCGGCTGAGATAGGCGCTCATGGCACCGACAGGCGGCGCGATCGACATGTCGTTGTCGTTGAGGATGACCAGCAGGCGCGACTTCATCGCCCCGGCATTGTTCATCGCTTCATAGGCCATGCCGGCGCTGATGGCGCCGTCACCGATGACGGCCACGACGTGGCGCCCATCCTGACCGAGCAGATCATGGGCGACCGCCATGCCGAGGCCGGCGGAGATGCTGGTGCTGCTATGGGCGGCGCCGAACGGATCGTATTCGCTCTCGGACCGGCGGGTGAAACCGGAGAGGCCACCGGGCTGGCGAAGGGTGCGAATCCGGTCGCGGCGCCCGGTCAGGATCTTGTGGGGATAGGTCTGATGACCGACGTCCCAGATCAGGCGGTCCGACGGGGTGTCGAACACCGCGTGCAGGGCGACGGTCAGCTCGACCACGCCGAGGGCGGCGCCGAGATGGCCACCGGTGGTGCTGACGGCGTCGATCGTCTCGGCGCGCAACTCGTCGGCGACGGCACGGAGCTGCTCGGGAGAGAAGTTCCGCATGTCACTCGGGATGGTGACCCGGTCCAGAGTAGCAGTCACGGGACGGGGCGGGAGCGGCATACTCGCGTTCATAACGTCCTTTCGGCATCTTACCGCCGGAGGCGGAGCGCCATGTTCTCGGCGGTGCCGCCCGATGAGGTCTGAGCAAGCCGGGATGGAAAACCACGTTCGACGGACCAGAGCAAGTCACGGCGTTGTAACGCGCCGAGTGCTCGGGCCTGCGAGCCGCGATCCCAGAGAATACTTAACGGGCCAAGAAGATGCCACCCACTCCATACACCTGGCGCGGAATGTTGCTCCACTGCCACACTCGACCATCATCCTGTCACACCAGGGCATCCGTCCACGCTGCGATGCGATATGTTTTTTGGATTGTGAGGAGTCGGATGATCGAGATTGTGCTGGCCCAGCCGCGCGGCTTCTGCGCCGGCGTCGAACGTGCGATCGAAATCGTCGAACGTGCCTTGGTCAAATACGGGGCCCCCGTCTACGTGCGGCATGAGATCGTCCATAACCGGCACGTGGTCGAAGACTTGCGGCGACGGGGTGCGATCTTTGTCGACGAGGTGGACGAGATCCCGCCCGGCGCGATGACCGTTTTCAGCGCGCATGGCGTGGCGCAGCGAGTCGAGGAGGTCGCACGCCAGCGGTCGCTGCCGGTGATCGACGCAACGTGTCCGCTGGTTGCTAAGGTTCATACCGAAGGCCGTCGCTACGCTGCCCAGGGCCGCGAGGTCGTGTTGATCGGGCATGCCGGACACGCTGAGGTCGAGGGCACGATCGGGCAGATCCCGGGGACGGTGCATCTCATACAGACGGTGGCCGACGTCGCGACTCTGGTCGTGGCCGATCCGGAGCGGCTGGCCTATGTGACGCAGACAACGCTGTCGGTCGACGACACGCGGTCGATCATTGCGGCGCTGGTGGCTCGGTATCCGTCGATCCAGGGTCCGGACGTTCGCGATATCTGCTATGCAACGCAAAACCGCCAGCAATCCGTACATGACCTTGCAAAACAAGTGGACATTATCCTTGTGGTAGGATCGAAGAATAGTTCCAACTCCAATCGCTTGCGCGAGATCGGTATCGAACTCGGGAAACCGAGCTACTTAATCGATGATGCGGCGGCGCTCGACGCATCATGGTTCAGTGGTGTTGGCCGAATTGGCCTCACCGCTGGGGCAAGTGCGCCCGAGATGTTGGTGCAAGGCGTCATTGCCGGGCTCCGCCGGTTTGGCGAGGTCAGCGTGTCGACTTTGGCCGGCGTCGCGGAAGACGTGAAATTCAAGTTTCCGGCCGAAGTTTCGTAAGCTTGGTCGAGGGAAAGTAGCTGCATGTCCGTCCCACTCAGGCAAGTCGTCAAGGTCGGCGCGTACGTCGTGCGGCAGCATCTCGCCAAACGGAAGCGCTATCCGCTGGTGCTGATGCTGGAGCCGTTGTTCCGCTGCAACCTGGCATGTTCCGGTTGCGGTAAGATCGACTATCCGGCCGAGATCCTGAACCAGCGCCTGTCCGTCGCCGATGCGCTCGCCGCCGTGGACGAGTGCGGCGCTCCGGTGGTCGCGATCGCCGGTGGCGAGCCGCTGCTGCACAAGGAAATGCCGGAGATCGTCGAGAAGATCCTGGAGCGGAAGAAGTTCGTCTACCTGTGCACGAACGCGCTGCTCCTCGAGAAGAAGATGGATCAGTACAAGCCGAACCCGTATTTCAGCTGGGACATCCATCTCGATGGTGACCGCGAGATGCACGACAAGGCCGTGAGCCAGGACGGCACCTATGACCGCGCCATCGCCGCCATCAAGCTGGCCAAGGAGCGCGGCTTCCGCCTCAGCATCAACTGCACCCTGTTCGACGGCGCGCAGCCGGAGCGGGTGGCCAAGTTCTTCGACAGCGTGATGGCGATGGGCGTCGACGGCATCATGACGTCGCCTGGCTATGCCTATGAGCGCGCACCGGACCAGGCCCATTTCCTGACCCGGCAGAAGACCAAGCAGCTGTTCCGCGACATCCTCAAGGGTGGCAAAGGCAAGGGCTGGAAGTTCACCCAGTCGCCGTTGTTCATGAACTTCCTGGCCGGCAACGAGAACTACAAGTGCACGCCGTGGGGCAAGCCGACCCGCAACGTGTTTGGCTGGCAGCGTCCCTGCTACCTTCTCGGCGAAGGGTATGCGTCCACCTTCACCGAGCTGATGGAAAGCACGGATTGGGACAAGTACGGCACCGGCGCCTACGAGAAGTGCGCCGACTGCATGGTCCATTCGGGCTACGAGAGCACCGCCGTCATGGACGCTGTAGCCTCGCCGCTGAAGACGATGCGGGTCGCCCTGATGGGGCCGAAGCTCGACGGGCCGATGGCGCCCGAGATCGACATGAGCAACCAGCGCCCGGCCGAATACTCGTTCAGCCGCCACGTGCAGAACAAGATGGCCGAACTGCGCCACAAGAAGCCGACCAAGTCGCAGGTTGCCGACGCGGCCGACTAACCACGAAACGTGCGGCCGGGGCTCAGCCCTTGGCCGCGTGCTCGCGTACGTAATCGTTCAGCGTCTTCGCCAGATTCACGAAGTCCGAGGGCACCATGATGACCATGGTGCTGTTGTTTTCCGCACCCACCTCGGCGATCATCTGCATCCGCCGTAGCTCCAGCGCTGCCGGGTTATCGGCCATCTGAGCCGACGCGGCCGCGAGCTTGGCCGACGCTTCGAATTCTGCATCGGCCTTGATCAACCTGGCGCGCTTCTCGCGGATCGCCTCGGCCTGCATGGCCATCACCTGCTGCATCTCCTGCGGTAGCTCCACGTCCTTCATCTCGAACCGCTCGATCTCGACGCCCCATTGCTCGGTCGAGAGGGAGATGTTGCCGCGCAGCAGGTCGTTAATGGCGGTGCGCTGCTGCAGCACCTCGTCAAGGTCGTGCTGGCCGATGATGTTGCGCAAGCTCGTCAGCGCCAGTTGATACACGGCGATGCGGACGTCCTCGACCGCGATCACGCTCCGCGCCGCATCGGTGGTCTTGTACCAGATCACCGCGTTGACCCGGATGGTCACGCTGTCGCGCGTGATGGTCTGCTGCTGTTCGGCCTCCACGGTACGGGTGCGCAGATCGACCCGCACCGCACGCTCGATGCCGAACGGGATCAGCCAGTACAGACCCGGTCCCCGCAATCCGACGAAGCGGCCGAGCCGAAACACCACGCCGCGTTCGTATTCCGCCGCCACCCGTATGCCGGTGACGGCCAGGACGACGACGATCATCACCAGACCGACGGGAATCACCAGCACGCTTTCTCCAAACCTTGTCGCAACGTTCGCAGCCTACTAGCCTTCCCAAAAATCGGGGAAACATCATGAAGCTGACCGTTCTCGCGGCAACGCTGGCGATGGCCACGCCCGCGCTCGCCGGACCCAACGACATCCTGGTCGGCCTCGACAGCAAGATCGCGTTCACCGATCAGGGCCAGACCAATATCCAGCCCGGCACGGACAAGCTCCTGGTGCTGGATGCCTCGAACCCCGGCCTTCCCAAGATCCGCGCGACGCTCGACCTGGCCAACTCGCTGCTGGGCCCGCCGACCAACCTGCAGATCACGCCGGATGGCCGCCTCGGTCTCGTCGCGAACTCCGTCGTCCACACGGCCGATGGCGCTGGCTGGAAGCTGGTCCCGGACGATAAGCTGTTCGTCGTCGACCTCGATGCCAAGCCGCCCAAGCTGATCGACACCGTCACCGTCGGCAAGCAACCCTCCGGCCTCGCCATCAGCCATGACGGCAAGCTGGTGCTGATCGCCAACCGTGCCGGCAAGAGCGTTTCCGTGCTGTCGATCGAGGGCACGAGCGTCAAGCACCTGACGGACGTCGATCTTGGTCAGGAAGCCGCCGCTGTCGCCATCACGCCCGACGGCAAGCGGGCGCTCGCGGTGATGAACCTCGTCAGCAAGGTCGCCGTGCTCGACATCTCCGGCCAGACCGTCACCTACGACAAGACGCTGGACATCACCGTTGGCGCCAATCCCTACAACGTCGACATCGCGCCGAACGGCAAATGCGCGGTCGTCGGCGGCACTGGTGCCGGCCGCGACAACGCGGATGCGCTGACCACCATCGCCGTCACTGGCCCACACCCGCACATCACCAACATCACCACCGCCGGCACCGGGCCGGAGGGCATGGCCATCTCGCCGGATGGCAAATACCTGGTCACGCCGCTGCTCCTGGGCACGACCGGCAAGAAGTCGGACTATTTCTACGGCCAGCACGGCCAAGCCGTCCTGCTCGGCCTGGCCCCAGACGGCACCCTCAAGGTCGACAACCGGGCCGTGCTCGGCGCAGTGCCCGAGGGCGTCGCCTTCAGCCGCGACAGCCGATACGTCTACATCGGCAATTACGGCGACAAGACGCTGCAGGTGTTCGGCATCAACGGCAACACCCTGCAGCCGCACGGCTTGCCGATCACGCTCCCCGGCCAGCCCGCATCGATTCGCGGAGTGGCCCGGTAGGGTTTATCCGGCGCGGACGGGCTGCACCATCGCGAGCAGGCAGCCCGGCCGCGCCGTGTGAATGTTCACGAACGCTGTCCGCGGGTCGTTCAACGCCCGTTCCAGGGCGGTGGCGATATCCCGGCCCGCGCAGACATGACCGAGGTCATAGAGGCACTGGTCGGCCGCGTCGTAAGCCCGGATCGAGACGAGCGGGTTCTCGCGCACGATCGGCGCAATGCCGTCGCTGCTTCCGAACCGCGAGCAGTCCCGCTCGTGGATGAAGATCGGGCTCGGCGTCCAGTAGATGCCGAGCGGTCGCGGCAGGTCGTAGGAGCCGAGCAGCATGACCTCGCCGGGTCTTCCCATTTGCAGGCAATGCCGACACGGGAATGCTCCGCCCTCGGTCGCAGTCATACGCCGGAGCTGGTTGCTGCGATCGTCTAGGCCGGTGCACCGAAAGCGCGTGGCGGTGTCGGTAGGGATGGGAACGCACTGAAACCGGGTCATGGAATACCTCCACGGCCCAGCTACGGCAGTTGACGGCGCCCGTCGCTCCGTTGCTTGCGCGGCAATTCGCTAGCTGGCGATGAACCCGCCTGACTGCCGCTCCCAGGCGCGGGCATAGGCGCCGCCTGCCGCCAGCAGCGCCTGGTGGGTTCCTTGCTCGATCACCCGGCCGGCATCCAGCATCACCAGGCGGTCCATCTGCGCGATGGTCGATAGCCGATGCGCGATCGCGATCACGGTGCGGCCCTGCATGAGCGCGTCGAGTTGCTCCTGGATTGCGGCCTCCACTTCGCTGTCGAGCGCGGAGGTGGCTTCATCCAGCACCAGGATCGGCGCGTCCTTCAGGATGACGCGAGCGATGGCGATGCGCTGCCGCTGCCCGCCGGACAGCTTGACGCCGCGCTCGCCGACCTGGGCGTCGTAGCCGGTGCGGCCGTTCCAGTCCTCGAGTGCTTCAATGAAGTCGTGCGCCTCGGCGCGTCGGGCGGCGGCTTCGACTTCGGCGTCGGACGCGCCGGGTCGGCCATAGCGGATGTTGTCGCGGATCGAGCGGTGCAGCAGCGATGTGTCCTGCGTCACCATGGCGATCTGCGCCCGCAGGCTTTCCTGCGTGACGCCGGCGATATCCTGGCCGTCGATCATGATGCGGCCGGAGGCAGGGCGGTGAAATCCGAGCAGGAGGTTGACCAGCGTCGACTTGCCGGCGCCGGAGCGGCCGACGAGGCCGATGCGTTCGCCGGGTCGGATATCGAGATCGATGTCGTGCAACACGCCGCGGGTGGTGCCGTAGCCGAAGCCGACCTGCTCGAACTCGATCCGGCCGCCGGCCAGTCGAAGCGGCTGGGCGCCCGGAGCGTCCGGCATTTGCTGCGGCACGGCGATGCTGCGCATGCCGTCCTGCACCTGGCCCAGATTCTCGAAGATGCCGGTGATGCTGCGCGCGACCCAGCCGGCCATGTTGGTGATCTGGAAGGCCAGCGGCAGCGCCGTGGCTACGGTCGCGACCTCGATGTCCCCCTGTCGCCAGAGATACAGCGCCACCGCGCCGGTGGCGGCGAGCAGCAGGGCGTTGATGACGGCCAGGCCGCCGGTGAGCGCGGTGATCGCGCGGGTCTGCGCCCGGAACGTGGTCGTGTGCGCCTCCAGCGCGTCGCGGACGAAGCTGTCTTCCTCCTCGGCGCGGGCGAACAGCTTGACGGTGAGGATATTGGTGTAGCTGTCGACCACGCGGCCGGTCAGCAGCGATCGCGCCTCGCTGTTGGCGCGCGAGCGTTCCCGCATCCGCGGCACCATGGCGCGCAGCAGCAGCCAATACAGCACGAACCAGGCCGCGATCGGCACCGCGAGCCGCCAATCCACGGCGCCGAGCAGGATGATCGAGCTGCCGCCGTAGAGCACGATGTACCAGACGGCATCGATGCCCACCGTCAGCACGTCGCGCAGCGCCGGGCCGGTCTGGATCACGCGGTTGGCGATACGGCCGGCGAAGTCGTTCTGGAAGAACGTCCAGCTCTGGCGGATGACGTGGAAGTGGCTCTGCCAGCGGATGCGATTGGAGAGCGAGGGCTGGATCGACTGATTGGTGATGAGGAACTCGATCAGCAGCGCCGCCGGCCGCGCGACCAGGATCAGCCCGGCCATGACGAACAGCTGGACGCCCTCGTCGCGAAGCAGCGTGTCGCGCGAATGGTTCGCCACCAGTCCGGCGATGCGCCCGATGCAGACCGGGATCAGCAGGTCGAAGCCGGCGGTGAACAGCCCGATCACCATCAACGCCAGCAGCACGCCGCGGGCCTGACGAGCGAAATACCAGAAGAATGCAGCCGTGCCGTCCGGCGGGGTTGCCGATGGAACGGGACCAGTGGCCGGGATCAGGGTTTCGAAACGATGCGCAATGCGCCGGAGCAACATGGAGGCTGCACTGCACGGCTCGCGGGGTGACGGTCAACCGTCACACCGTCACAATGTCTCCATCACGGCGAGCAATGGGAAAAAGCGGTGCGTTTCTCGATCATCGCCTCCGGCCTGGTTGCCGCACTCGTGGGCTTCGGCAGTACGATCGCCATCATCGTGGAGGCGACGCGGCATCTCGGTGCGACGCCGGCGCAGACGTCGTCCTGGGTGTTTACCCTCTGCGCCGGCATGGGGCTGACCACCGCCTATTTGAGCCTGCGCTACCGGATGCCGATCATGACTGCGTGGTCCCTGGCGGGCGCGTTGCTGATCATCGCCTTGCCGGCCGGCACCACGATGGGTCACGCCGTGGGCGCATTCATGTTCGCGGGGCTGCTGACCACGTTGGCGGGCGTAGTGCCAGCGCTGGGGGCGCTCATCGCGCGGCTACCGGCGTCGATCGCCGGCGGCATGCTGGCCGGGCTGTTGCTGCGGTTCGCGCTGGGGCTGTTCGTGGGCGCGCAGACGGCGCCGGGCCTGGTGCTGCCGCTGGTCGGCGTGTTCCTGCTGGCGCGCATCGTCCACCGCGCCTCGGCCCCGCTGATCGTCATCGTCATCGCGCTGCCGCTGGCTTGGCTCGAGGGATACGCACTACCGAGCGTCTCGGCGTCGCTGCCGCAACTTGCCTGGATGCCGCCGGAGTTCTCGCTGGCCACGCTGGTCAGCCTCGGCATCCCGCTGTTCCTGGTGACCATGGCGACCCAGCAGATCTCCGGCGCCGCCGTGCTGCGCATCTCCGGCTACACGCCGCCGGTCAGCGCCTGCTTCGTGATCACCGGGCTGACGACGCTGCTGCTCGCTCCGATCGGCGGCTATTCGATCAACCTGTCCAGCGTGACGGCGTCGATCTGCACCGGGCCGGATACCCATCCGGACCCGGCCAAGCGTTACCTGTCCGGCCCGGTGTTCTGCCTCTGCTACCTCGTGCTCGCGTTGGGCGGGACCGCGTTGACCACGGCGCTGGTCGCGCTGCCGCCCATCATC
>CAZTJC010000026.1:0-36877 GCA_964613945.1 uncultured Acetobacteraceae bacterium | reverse complement strand
CGCGTTGGGCGGGACCGCGTTGACCACGGCGCTGGTCGCGCTGCCGCCCATCATCATCGCTGCCGTCGCTGGCGTGGCGTTGTTGGGCCCGCTCACCGGTGCGTTGGCCAGCGCGCTGCACCAGGAAGAGGAGCGGTTCGCCGCGGTGCTCGCCTTCCTGGTCACCGCGTCCAATGTCACGCTGCTGGGCGTCGGCGGCGCGTTCTGGGGGCTGCTCGCCGGGGTCGGCGCGCGTGGGCTGGAGCGCCTGTCCCGCTAGTCGCCGGCTGCCAGCATGGACGTCGCCGGCTGCCGCACACGGGCGAACAGCACCGCGATGGCCGCGACGAGGCAGGCGACACCGGCCGCATAGAAGGCCGGCAAGTAGCTTGACAACACGTCGCGCGAGATGCCGGCCGAGAGCGCCGCGGTGGCCGCGCCGAGCTGGTGGGCGGCGAACACCCAGCCGAAGATCAGCGGTCCCTTGTCGCGCCCGAACGCCTTGGTCGACAGCTTCACCGTCGGCGGCACCGTCGCGATCCAGTCCAGGCCGTAGAACACGGCGAACAGCGACAGGCCGTAGAACGAGAAATCGGTGAAGGGCAGGGCCATCAGCGACAAGCCGCGCAGGCCGTAATACCAGAACAAGAGCCACCGGTTGTCGTAGCGATCGGAGAGCCAGCCCGAGGCGACGGTGCCGACGAAGTCGAACGCCCCCATCATCGCCAGCACGGACGCCGCTTGTACCTCGCCGATGCCGAAATCGTGGCAGAGTGGGATGAAGTGGGTCTGGATCAGCCCGTTGGTGCTGAGGCCGCAGATGAAGAACGACCCGGCGAGGATCCAGAACACGGGCATCCCGGCGGCTTCCCGCAAGGCGCTGAACGTCGCGACGAGCGGGTTGCCGGCAGGCTTGGCCGCCAAGGCAGGTGCGCTGGTCGAGCCATAGGGAGCCAGGCCGAGTTCGGCCGGGTCGTTGCGGCCGAGCAGCAGCGCCAGCGTGCCGGCGACCAGGCAGGCCGCGATGGACGGTACCGCTGCCAATCGCCAGCCGATATGTTCGGCCAGGTAGGCGGCCAGCGGCATGATCGCGAGCTGTCCGGTGGCCGAACTGGCGCCGAGCAGACCCATCACCAGGCCGCGCCGCTCGCTGAACCACCGGTTCGCGACCGTGGCACCCAAGACCATCGCCGTCAGTCCGGAGCCGAGACCGAGTACGAAGCCCCAGGTCACCCACAGCATCCAGGGCTCCCGGATTTGCGTTGCCGCCGCCAGGCCGAGGCTGATCAGCACGATCGCCGTCGTCACCGTCGCACGGTAGCCGTAGCGTAGCAGGATGGTCGCCGCGAACGGCGCCATGCCGCCGAACAGCAGCAGCCGCAGCGCCAGCGCGCCGGAGATGGCGGCGACGGGCCAGCCGAACTCGGTGTGAAGCGGCAGCAGCATCACGCCCGGCACGCCGAGCGCGGCAGAGGTCGACAGCATGACCAGGAAGGTCACCGCCGCCATCACCCATCCGTAATGGATGCCGCGCCGGGCCAGGAGCGGAGCGACCAGATGTGCGAGCATGGAACGATCCCGAGAAAAGCTGGATCGAATTAGATGCATATACGCGCATTAGGTCAAGCGCCGGATGAATGCGAATTCATTCCTTGGACATCAGCCTGTAGGGCGAGCTCGCCTATGTGAAGCCTATCGAAACCGGCGGCACGGTCCGCTCATTATAGAGGCTCACATGCAGCAGAAGAAATCAGTCTTGGTCAGCACCCGCGCCGCCCTCGTCGCAGCGCTGCTCGCTGGCACCGCGCTCGGCGGCCTGGGCGTCGCCACCGGCTACGCCCAGAGCGCCGCCGTCACGCCGCAGACCATCCAGCCGTCCGGCCTGGCTCACCCATTGCCGGATTTTGCAGACCTCGTCGCCGAAGTCCGCCCGGCCGTGGTGTCCATCACGGTCAAGCAGGAGGGCAGCCCGCGGCAGGCGCGCGGCTCCGGCTTCATCGTCAATTCTGACGGCACGATCGTCACCAACAACCACGTCGCCTCGGCCGGCAACGAGTTCAGCATCAAGTTCGACGACGGCACCGAACTGCCGGCCAAGCTGGTCGGGCACGATCCGCGCACCGACCTGGCCGTACTCAAGGTGAGCGCGAACCATCCGCTGCCGGCGCTCAAGCTGGGCGATTCCGACCATGTCCGCCCCGGCGAGTGGGTCGTGGCGGTCGGCAATCCGTTCGGCCTCGGCGGCACCGCGACGGCGGGCATCATTTCGGCGCTTGGCCGCGACATCGGCGCCGGGCCCTACGACCAGTTCCTGCAGATCGACGCGGCCATCAACCAGGGCAACTCCGGCGGGCCGCTGTTCACGCAGGACGGCAAGGTGATCGGCGTCAACACCGCGATCCTGTCGCCGAGCGGCGGCAGCATTGGCATCGGCTTCGCCATCCCCAGCAGCCTGGTCAAGAACGTCGTCGATCAGCTCATCGCCGACGGGCACGTGACGCGCGGCTACATGGGCGTCGAGTCGCAGCCGCTGACCGCCGACATCGCCACCGGGCTCGGCATCGATGCCGACACGCACGGCGCGCTGGTGGCCAGCGTGCAACCGGACAGCCCGGCGGCCAAGGCCGGCGTGCGCGATGGCGACGTGATCCAGTCGGTCGGTGACCACAAGATCACCAACCCGGGCGAACTCGCCCGCACCGTCGCCGACATCAAGCCCGGCGACAGCGCCAAGCTGGCGATCCTGCGCGACGGTCGCGACACGCCCGTCACGGTGACGATCGCTACGCTGCCCGACGACAAGGCAGCGGCGCAGCAGGATACGGCGCCGAGCGCCGAGCAGATCGGGGTGGCGCTGGCGCCGCTGTCGCCCGAGGTGCGGGGCCAACTCAACTTGGCCGAGGGCATCAAGGGAGCGGTGATCGCCGACATCAAGCCGAACTCGCCGGCGCAGCTCGCCGGGTTGCGCGAGGGCGACGTGCTGGTGGGCGTCGGCACCAAGGCGGTGGGCTCGCCGGACGACGCGGTCAAGGCGATCCGCTCGGCCCGGCACGAGGGTAAGTCGGTGGCGCTGCGGGTTCTGCGGGACGGGCAGTCGCACTTCGTGGCGATCCCCGGCAAGCAGTCAGCCAATGGCTGAGTGACCGTCGACCGGCCCGGGTGTCTCGTGCGAGATACCCGGGTTGGTTGAGGGGTTTCGATGGTGGAGCAGTGGCGGATCACCGGCGCGATCGGCGCGAAAATCGCGGCGACGATCAAGGCGGACGGCGCCGAGTTGTGCGCGTTGCAGGACGGGGCGGGGCACGACCTGCTGTGGGATGCCGGGCCGGTATGGCCGAGCCATTCGCCGGTGCTGTTCCCGATCGTCGGCCAGGTCGCCGGCGATCGGCTCCGCATCGACGACCAGACATACGCGCTAACGCGGCACGGCTTCGCGCGCCGCCGGCGGTTCGAGTGGCGCGAACGGACGGCGACGCGGTGCAGCCTGGAGCTTCGCGACGACGAGACGACGCGGGCGGTTTATCCGTTCCCGTTCCGTCTCGTGTTGACCTACGTCATCGAGGATGGGGCCCTGCGGGTCGAGTATGAGCTGACCAATTCGGGAACCGAGATGATGCCGGCGTCGCTGGGCGCGCATCCGGCGTTTCGTTGGCCGCTGCACGACGGGGTGCAAACCGATTACCGGCTCGAATTCGATGTCGACGAGCCGGCACCCATCCATCGTGTGACGGACGGGTTGCTCGATCCCGCTGGGCTGCCGAGCCCGATCGAGGGACGCGTCCTACCGCTCGATCCGAAGTTGTTCCTGGCGGATGCCATCATCATGCTCGAGCCGCGTAGCCGGGCGGTTCGTTATGTTGGGCCTGGTGGTGGATTGGAATTTTGCTGGAACGGCTTCCCGCAGCTCGGCCTTTGGCAGAAGCCCGGTGGTGACTTCATCTGCATCGAGCCTTGGCACGGCCACTCCAGCCCGGTCGGCTGGGATGGTGACTTCCGCGACAAGCCCGGCGTCATGCTGGTGGCGCCGGGAGAGACACGTTCGTTCAGCTGGAGCGTTCGCCCGATCACCTGACCGGGCGCCCGGTCAGGCGTGACCGGCCATCATCTGCTCGGGCGCATGAACCGACCGCACCAGAGTGGCGAAGAGACGCAGTGCCTCGTTGCCGCCGCGGTCGGACATGAAGCCCGCCTCCATCTCCTCGGCCAGCGCTTCGGCGTAGGCGGCGATGTTGGAGGACGCCTGACGCAGAGCTTCCTGCGCGAGCTGAAGCTGCAGCGGTTCAGAAATCGTGTGCCAATCGGTCATGGGAGAGTGCCCGGAATGCCGTTTTGGCGGTAAATCAACCCGCAGGATCACGCGGCCGAGTACAACTTACCGTGACTTCCTTAACAACCTCTTACGGTGTTGGCGAAAGTAGATCCACCCGGACGACGCCGAGCCCGTCGAACGACACCTCGATACGTCCTGGTGCATCCAGCCATACCGGTGTGCATACGCTGCCGAGCATGATGATCTGTCCGGCCCGCAAGCCGCCGAACGCGGCGGCCTCGGCCGAGCCGGCGAGCCAGGCCAGGGCCTCGAACGGTCCACCGAGCAGTTCCCGCCCGGTACCCTGACCCCGCACAGCACCGTCGACTGATAGACGGCCGTGAATGGCGCCGAGATCGATGTCCCGCCAGCCGACGCAGGGTTCGCCGAGGATTGCTACGCCGTGAAACACTTGGTCGGCGATCAGCGCCGACGCGCCAAAGGTGGACAGGTCCCCGTAGCGGTTCTCCACGATCTCGATTGCAGGCATGACGGCCTCGGTCGCAGCCCGTGCAGCTGCGGGGGTGCAGGGTTCCGGCGGCAGGTCACTACCGAGTTGCACGGCGATCTCGCATTCGGCACCAGGCCGGAAGAAGCGGTCCCAGGACAAGGTGCTGCCGGTACCATGCAAACTGGCCTCCGGCATGAAGCCGGCGGCTGGACCGGCAAGGCCGAGATACGCCTGCATCGCCGCCGCGGTCGCGCCGATCTTGAAACCCGGTGGATCCGACGCGCCGAGGAGGCCGGCCAGCGCCACCTGTGCCGCAATACCTTCCGCCACCGTGCGTGGGTGACCAGCAAGCTCGCCCAGAGGGAGGCGCGGCCGCGCGCGGCGGGCCGCCAGCAAGCCGGCGGCGACTTGGCCTGCGATCATGCGGGTCGGCTGACTTCGTACAATGCCACGGCGGAAGCGGCCGAGACGTTGAGGCTTTCCATGCCGCCGGGCATTGGCAACCCGGCGAGTTCGTCGCACGTCTCGCGCGTGAGCCGCCGCAGGCCGGCGCCCTCCGCGCCCAGCACCAGCGCGACCCGGCGCTCCCGCAACGCGTCGCCACGCAGGGCGGCACCGCTGGCGTCCAGCCCGATCACCCACAGCCCGGCCGCCTTCAAGGCCGCCAGCGTGCGCGCCAGGTTGATGGCCCGCACCAGCGGGATGCGTTCGAGCGCACCGGAGGCGGCGCGCGCCATGACGCCGGTTTCTTCCGGAGAGTTGCGATCCTGGGTGATGACGCCGGCAGCGCCGAAGGCGGCCGCGTTGCGCAGCATGGCGCCGATGTTGCGCGGGTCCGTCACTTGATCGAGCACAAGGACCGGGCCGGGCCGCTCGAGCATGGATGACAGCGATGGCGGCAGCAGCAGGTCGGCCAGCAGAGCCGCGCCCTGATGTACGGTGTCACGGCCGAGCAGATGATCGAGCTTGACGCGATCGACGCGCTCGACGGCCAGCGGCCAGGGCTGGGGCACGCGGCTGGCGAGTTCGGCTTCGGCATCCTCCGTCAGCAGCAGGCGCTTGAGGCGACGCGACGGATTGGTGAGCGCGGCCTCGACCGGGTGCGTGCCGTGCAGCCATACCGTGCCGCGCGGTGCGGCGGGGCCGCGTGCCGGGGCAGGGGCGCTGACCGGGGCCGCTTCGGGCTGCGGTGCCCGCAAGGTGGTGCTGCGAACCGGCGCGGGGACAGGCGCGCGAGCGGCGGCTTCGGCGCGGGCCGTTGCGGCAGCACGCCGGGCTTCGGCACGCTTGGCCTCATCCCGCTTGATGTCGGCGGGATCGCGGGGGCGGCTGGGGCGGGGACCGCTGCCATGGCGATCGCGCGGGGGCGGCCGCACGGTGTTGGTGGGGGCGCGCTTCTCGCCGGCTGGTTCGCTCGTCGTCCGGCCCGGTCCTGAGCCGGAACCGCCCGAGCGGTCTGGTGTCTTCGTTCGCATGCCGCCTTTATGAAGGTGTGCCGCATCGGGCGATAGACCTCGATTGACAGGAGGCCCCGTGTCGCGCTAACCGGCGCGCCTCCGGAGGGGTGCCCGAGTGGCTAAAGGGGGCGGACTGTAAATCCGCTGGCGTACGCCTACGCTGGTTCGAATCCAGCCCCCTCCACCAACGCCGAGCAAGCGGCGGGATGTGTGGTATAATGATACCACATCATAAATGCTTGACTGTGCACCGCTAATCCCGCATATGCGCCGCTTCTCGCAATTCGGGACAGGTTCATGTTGAAGACCACCCCCTCGCTCAAACCCCGCGAGGTTTCCAAGGGCTGGACGCTGATCGACGCGGAGGGCCTCGTGCTCGGCCGTGTCGCCTCCATCATCGCCAGCCGTCTGCGCGGCAAGCACAAGCCGCAGTTCACGCCGCATGTCGATTGCGGCGACAACATCATCGTCATCAACGCCGAGAAGGTCCGGGTCACCGGCAACAAGGCCGAGCAGTCGATCTTCTACTGGCACACTGGCTATCCGGGCGGCATCAAGGGCCGGTCGATCAAGCAGCGGCTGGAGAGCGCGCATCCCGAGCGCGTTATCGAGAAGGCCGTCGAGCGGATGATCACGCGCGGCCCGCTGCAGCGCGAGCAGATGCGGCACCTTCACGTCTATGCCGGCGCCGCTCATCCGCATGACGGGCAGCAGCCGGTCAAGCTCGACGTTGCCGCGATGAACCCCAAGAACTCGAGGGTCTGAGCATGTCCGAAAGCGAAAACACCCGCACCCTCGCGGACTTGCGCGACCTCGCCGTCGCGTCCTCGATCCCGATGCCGGGGCAGACCGATGCGCCGAAGCGCGAGCCGAAGCGCGACGCCCAGGGCCGTAGCTACGCCACCGGCCGCCGCAAGAACGCGATCGCTCGCGTCTGGGTCAAGCCTGGCAAGGGCGAGATCACTGTCAACGGCAAGCGCGTCGGGCAGTATTTCGCCCGTCCGGTGCTGCGGATGCTGCTGACCCAGCCGTTCCTGGTGACCGACCGGTATAACCAGTTTGACGTCATGTGCACCTGCAATGGCGGCGGGCTTTCGGGCCAGGCCGGTGCGGTTCGTCTCGGCATCAGCCGCGCGCTGACATATTACGAGCCGGAGCTGCGCCCGGTGCTGAAGCTTGCGGGCTTCCTCACCCGTGACAGCCGCGTCGTCGAGCGAAAGAAGTACGGTAAGGCCAAGGCCCGCCGGAGCTTCCAGTTCAGCAAGCGCTAAACTCACAGCGTTTTCGGGAATTCGGAGAGGGGCGGTCCAGCATGGGCCGCCCCTCTTGCGTTCAGGGGTCGGAACGACCGACGATCCAGTCACAGTGGCAGTAGAGAACGACATGACCGAGGCGACCGTGTTCATCGATGGCGAAGCTGGAACCACGGGGCTCGGCATCCGCGAGCGCCTGGCCAACGTGCCGGGCGTGGCGATCCGCAGCATCGATCCGGCACGTCGCAAGGACCCGGAGGCGCGGCGCGAGCTGATGCGGGCGGTCGATCTCGTGGTGCTGTGCCTGCCAGACGATGCGGCCAAGGAGAGCGTGGCGCTGGCGGGAACGCTGGGGAACGAGGCGCCGAAACTGCTCGACGCCAGCACGGCGCACCGGGTCGACCCGGCCTGGACCTATGGTTGGGCGGAGTTGTCGCCGGGTCAGGCGGAGCGGATCGCGGCGGCGGATCGGGTGGCCAACCCGGGCTGCTATCCCACCGGGGCGATTGCGCTGTTGCGGCCGCTGGTGGAGGCCGGGTTGGTGCCGCGGGACCATCCGATCTCGATCAATGCGGTGAGCGGCTATTCCGGCGGCGGACGCGGGATGATCGAAGCGCACGAGGCGACGGGTGGCCCGGCGTTCGAGCTGTATGCGCTGGGGCTCGAGCACAAGCACGTGCCGGAGGTGATGCGGTGCACCGGCTTGACCCGGCGGCCGATCTTCGTGCCGTCGGTGGCGCATGTGCGGCAGGGCATGCTGGTGTCGATCCCGTTGCATCTGGACACCTTGCCGGGTCGGCCGAAGACCGCGGCATTGCATGACGCGCTGGCCGCTGCCTACGACGCGCAGTCCCAAGTGCGGGTGTTACCGGCGGAGCGGGAAGGCAAGATCGAGCCGACGGCGCTGAACGACACCGACCTGATGGAGCTGCGGGTCTATGGCAACGATGCCCAGGGCCATGCCGTGCTGGTGGCGCGGTTGGATAATCTCGGCAAAGGCGCATCGGGCGCGGCGGTGCAGAACATCGGGCTGATGCTCGGTCTCACCCATGCTGTTTGAGCTGGACGGCGTCGCGCCTGTCCTCGAGCCAGGCGCTTGGGTGGCGCCGAATGCGGCGGTGATCGGTAACGTCTGGTTGGGCGCGGGGGTGACGATCTGGTTCGGCTGCACCCTGCGCGGCGACACCAACCACATCCGGATTGGAGCGCGTACCAACGTGCAGGACAACTCGGTGCTGCATGTGAACCCCGGCGCGGAGTGGTCGCTCGACATCGGTGAGGACGTGACGATCGGGCACATGGCGCTGGTGCATGCCTGCCGGTTGGAGAACTCCGCCTTTGTCGGCATGGGGGCGACGGTGCTGGATGGCGCGGTGATCGAGGAAGGCGCGATGCTGGCGGCCGGGGCGTTGCTCACGCCCGGCAAGCGGATTCCGAAGCGGGAGCTTTGGGGCGGGCGACCGGCGCGCAAGATGCGCGATCTGCCCGACGACGAGAGGGCGCGGATGGACGACATCGCCGTGCGTTACGCGGCGCTGGGCCAGGTTTTCGGTCAGCGACTCAAGCAGGTCGGCTAATCGGGCCGCTGAACCGGGGGCTGGTGGGCTTGAACGTCAAGCCCGGGTGATCTGCGGAAGGATGCAGGACTTTCGACGGGCGACCCTCGTCGCGCATCCGATGATCGGCCTCCTCCCATGAAGGAACGACGTCCGTATCCCAATGCACGACGGAGGCTTCGTCGCACCATTTCATGAGGGATGGCATCGCGATACGGTGCGCCCCATCGGTCATGTAGCGCCGCATGCTGGGTTGTGCATCCCACAGCGTGAGCGTCCAGAACGCTAGGCGGAGGTCACCCATGACCGCGCCGTCCTGGAAGCCCTCGGCCGTTCTGACCTGCTGCATCGCGCGGGTCGTCTGGATCGCGAAAGCGGGTAGGAACCGGATTGAGCGGAGCCTCAATCTGGTGACGCTTACGAAGCCCATCGACGTGTCCTGGAACAGCCGGAGACAGTCTTACCTTCTCCGGCCCGCTTCGACTACTCGGTGACCGCGCGGGTCTTCTGGTTCTTCTTGTCCCAGAACAGCGTGACCTTGTTGATGTTGCACAGGTTGAGGTTGTTCCAGGTGGCTTCGTCGCCGTCGTTGTACTTGACGTGCATGTCCCATTTGCAGGCGTTGTCGGGCGCGTTGAACGAGATGTTCACCGTGTTGCCGTCCTCCAGGGCATTGTTCCCCATGACGTCGTTGCCCCAGTTCTGGTTGGAGCTACGGCTCACGTAGACCTCGTCGATCTGATAGCCGGTCCGGTTATGCAGGGCGAAGTCCTGCTGGCCGGCATGAGCCGAGGTGAGCGTGACGAAAGCCGTGACGATCGCGGGAAGAACAACGTTGAAACGCATAACGGAAGTCCCTGGAGTGAAGCTCCGATCCTAAGTTGCTGAAGTAAAGGAAGCGTTAAACGTTACGCCAAGGATTTCACTTTGACGTAGCTGCCGGGCGCGGGCTCGATCGGGGATAGATCGCGGTCGCCTGGATGACGGGCGGGCACTTCCTGCTTGTCTTGGGCAAGCACCCAGCGTTGCCAGTCGGGCCACCAGCTGCCGGCGATCTCGGTCGCTGACTCAAGCCAGGTTTCCGGGTCGGAGGCGAGAGTGTCGTTGGTCCAGTAGCTGTACTTACCGCCCTCGGGAGCGTTGACGACACCGGCGATGTGGCCGCTGCCGGAGAGGGTGAAGCGGTTCTCGCCGCCAAGGAGCTGGGTGCCGCGGTAGGTGCTCTTCCACGGCGTGATGTGATCCTCGCGGGTGGACAGGAAGTAGGCCGGCACCTTGATGCGGCTGAGGTCGATCGGCTGGTCGTTGAGGCTGATGCCGTTGGGCACGCAGAGCAGGTTGGCCTGATACATGCGCCGCAGATAGAAGCTGTGCATCGCCGCGGGCATGCGGGTGTTGTCGCTGTTCCAGTATAGCAGGTCGAACGGGAACGGCTCGTTGCCCATGAGGTAGTTGCTGACCACGAAGGACCAGATGAGGTCATTGGCGCGGAGCGAGTTGAAGGTCGAGGCCATCTCGCTGCCGTTGAGGAAGCCGCGCTTCTCCATCTTGTCCTCGAGCAGGCGCAACTGCTCCTCGTCGATGAACACGCCGAGTTCGCCGGCTTCCTCGAAGTCGGTCAGGGTAACCAGGAACGTCGCCGACTTGATCCGGTTGTCGTCCACGGCATCCATGTAGGCGAGCGAACTGGCCAGCAGGGTGCCGCCGAGGCAGTAGCCAATCGCGTTGACGTCGCGCTCGCCGGTCGCCTGTTCGATGGAGTCCAGCGCGGTGAACACGCCTTCGAGCATGTAGTCGTCGAAGCGCAAGTCGGCGAGTTTCTCGTCCGGGTTGACCCAGGAGATCATGAACACGGTGTGACCCTGCGCGGTGGCCCAGCGGACCAGGCTGTTCTTGGGCCTGAGGTCGAGGATGTAGAACTTGTTGATCCAGGGCGGGATGATGAGCAGCGGGCGCTTGAGCACCTTTTCCGTCGTCGGCTCGTATTGGATGAGCTGCATGACGCGGTTCTGGAACACGACCTGACCCGGCGAGACGCCGATGTCCTTGCCGATCTCGAACGCCTCGGTGTCGGTCATCTTGATGCTGAGCTTGCCGCGGCCGCGCTCGAGGTCGCCCAGCAGGTTGTTGAGCCCGCGCAGCAGGTTCTCGCCACCGGTTTCGGCGGTCTTGCGCAGGACTTCCGGGTTGGTCACCAGGAAGTTGGTGGGGCTCATCGCGTCGATGAACTGGCGGGAATAGAAATCGACCTTCTGGGCCGTCTTGGGCGTGAGGCCGTCGACCTGGCCGACCACGTCGTGCACGTAGCGGGCGGACAGCAGGTAGGATTGCTTGATGAAGTCGAAGACTTCGCTTTCCTTCCAGGCGTCGTCCTTGAATCGGCGATCCTTCGGGTCGGCTTCGATCACCGGCTTCTCCGGTTCGATGCCGATCATGCGGCGGGTCGTGTTCTGCCAAAGCGTCATGTAGTCCTGCCAGAAGCCGATCTGGGCTTGGACCAGCTTGGCCGGATCGCGCATGAGCTGGGCCGTCATCTCCAGGAACGCCTGGCCGACGTTCATGGGGTCGATCTTCGGCACTTCGAGCGATTGGCGGTTCAACCAGTCGCCGACGATGCGCTGCGAACGCTCGGCGATGTCGGCCATGGAGCGGGTGAGTTGCGCCGGATCGACGGGTTTGGGAGCGGCTTGGTCGACGGCCTGGCGGCTGGCGTTCACCATCGCCTTCCGGGTCGGCGCATCGGCTGATTTATCTGGCGTGACAGCATCGGCCATAGGGATGTCTCCTTTCCGGAGACGCTTCCGCCGGGCTATGGAGGCGGCGGAGCGCATTGGATTTTGTTTGATGAGGACGTTTCGGCCACCGCAGACTACTGTCCGGACGACTTGGCGACAAGTTAGAGCACTGTCATGTTGCCTGGTCCTGTTGGGCGGATGCAGCGGCAGCGTCGAGGAGTTCTATGACAGCAAGCTGAGCCTCGATAACCCGGTGGATTGGTGGCATCAGCTGCAGGGTGGCCCGATCGCCAACGAGCGGCCGCCGCCGCCGGGCATTACCGATCCGTACCCCAATTTGTCGCGTGTGCCGGCTAAGCCGGTGCCGACGGATGCCGCAACGCGGAACGGGCTGGCAGCGCAGCTGGCGGGCCAGCGGGACCGGGCGCGCTTGCTGGCAGCGCAGGACCCGGTGGTGTTTCCGCCGCCCGGCACTGTGAAGAACCCCACCGTAGCGCCGGTATCCCCGCCCGCGACTGCGGCTGCACCCGCATCCTCGCCGACTTCCACAACGGCAGCCGCACCGCCGAGCGACAGCGAACCGTCGAAGATGGTGCTCGAGGCCGCCGACGCGACGCCGCCGGCGCCGCGCGCCCCGGCCAAGGTGGCGCCGGCCAACGACACGGCGGCGCCGGCCGCGTTCTCGACGCCGCCGCAATCCGCTGGCCCGGTCGTGAGCGGACCGGTGCCGCCGCTGCCGGAGGCGGCACCGCCGTTGCCGAACATCCCCAACCTGCCGACCGTCGAGGCCGCGCCGGTGGTGGTTCGAGAGCGGCCGTCGACGCAGTTCAGTTTCCTGCCTGGTTCGGCGGCATTGCCGGAGGCGGCCGACGGCGCATTGCGGGCGTTGGCGGCACGGCGTGCCGGCGGGCCGATTGCGGTGAGCGCCGGCGGCGATGCGCGCTCGGCGACGGTAGATGCGCAAGGCGCGGCGTTGCCATTAGCGTTGCGGCGCACGGGGGCGATGTCGGCGGCGCTGATCGCCGCGGGCGTGCCGAGCGGGTCGATCCGTGTGCAGGCGCTGGCGCCGGGTCGCGAGGCGACTGCTCGTCTGGTAGACTAACTCCGTCCCCATCGGATCCTGAGAAGAGTTCCCGGTTATGAGCAACGAGTTCCACCGTATCCGCCGTATGCCTCCGTATGTGTTCGCCGAGGTGAACGAGGCCAAAGCCCGCGCCCGTTCGGGTGGGGAAGACATCATCGACCTGGGAATGGGCAATCCGGATGGCGGCACGCCGCCGCATATCGTGGCCAAGCTGATCGAGGCGGTGCAGGACCCACGGACGCATCGGTATTCGACCAGCAAGGGCATCCCCGGTCTGCGCAAGGCGCTGGCCGGATATTACGAGCGGCGGTTCGACGTGAAGCTGAACCCGGATACCGAGGTGGTGGCGACGCTGGGGTCCAAGGAAGGGCTGGCCAACCTGGCCGCGGCGATCACCAGCCCGGGCGACACCATCCTGGTGCCAAATCCGTCCTATCCGATCCATCAGTTCGGCTTCATCATCGCCGGCGCTTCTGTGCGCAGCATCCCGGCGACGCCGGACGAGGCGATGTTGCAGGCGTTGGACCAGGCAGTGCGGCACAGCGTGCCGAAGCCGACGGCGCTGATCGTCAACTTCCCAAGCAACCCGACGGCCTATCTGGCGGATCTGGATTTTTACAAAGAGATCGTGGCGTTCTGCCGCAAGCACGAGATCTTCATCCTGTCCGACCTGGCGTATGCGGAGATCTATTTCGGCGACAACATCCCGCCCTCGATTCTGCAGGTGCCGGGGGCGAAGGACATCGCGGTGGAATTCACCAGCCTGTCGAAGACCTACTCGATGCCGGGCTGGCGGATGGGGTTCGCGGCCGGCAACGCGCGGCTGATCGGGGCGCTGACGCGGATCAAGTCGTATCTGGACTACGGCGCCTTTACCCCGATCCAGGTGGCGGCGACGGCGGCGCTGAACGGGCCGCAGGACTGCGTCGACGAGATGCGGGCGCTGTATCGCGAGCGGCGGGACGTGTTGGTGAGCGGGCTGAACGCGGCGGGCTGGGACGTGCCGAGCCCGGAAGGCTCGATGTTCGCCTGGGCGCCGATCCCGCCGAAATATGCCAGCCTCGGCAGCGTCGGGTTCAGCAAGCTGTTGTTGAGCCGCGCCAAGGTGGCGGTGGCCCCGGGCATCGGCTTCGGCGAGCACGGCGACACCCATGTCCGCATCGCGCTGGTGGAGAACACGCACCGGCTGCGGCAGGCGGTGCGCAACATCAAGGGCTTCCTGCAGAGCGAGAGTAACGTGTCGCAGTTGGAAGACGTCGCGGGATGAGTTCTGCGTTCAGGGTCGGTGTCGCCGGGCTGGGAACGGTCGGCGCCGGCGTGTTGCGGCTGTTGCGCGACAATGCCGAGTTGATCACGGCGCGGGCGGGCCGGCCCATCACGGTGACGGCGGTGTCGGCGCGCAATCGGCGCAGCGACCGAGGCATCAGCCTCGACGGGGTGCAGTGGCACGACGACCCGGTCGGCCTTGCCACCGACCCGGCGGTCGATGTCGTCGTCGAGCTGATCGGCGGTAGCGACGGGCCGGCGCGGGCGCTGGTCGAGGCGGCACTGACCGCTGGACGACCGGTGGTCACGGCCAACAAGGCGCTGGTGGCGGTGCACGGCACGGCGCTGGCGGCGGTGTCGGAACGGTCGGGTGCCGCGCTGGCGTTCGAGGCGGCCGTGGCTGGCGGTATCCCGGTGATCAAGGCGTTGCGCGAGGGACTGGCCGGCAACCGCATCGACCGGGTCGCCGGAATTCTGAACGGGACGTGCAATTACATCCTAACGGTGATGCGCGAGCAGGGGCGCGATTTCGGCGACGTGCTGGCAGATGCGCAGCGTCTTGGTTACGCGGAGGCTGATCCGTCGTTCGACGTCGACGGGATCGACGCGGCGCACAAGTTGGCCATCCTGGCGGCGCTGGCGTTCAACCGACCAGTGGATTTCGGCGCCGTGCATGTCGAGGGCATCCGGGCGATCTCGGCCGTCGACATCTCGCTGGCCAACGAATTGGGCTACCGGATCAAGCTGCTCGGCCTGGCCCGGCGCACGGAGGCGGGCATCGAGACACGGGTGCATCCATGCTTGGTGCCGCTGGCCAATCCGTTGGCGCATGTGGATGGCGTGTTCAACGCGGTGGTGGCCGAGGGCGATGCGGTAGGGCGCATCATGCTCGAGGGTAGGGGAGCCGGCGCCGGGCCGACGGCGAGCGCGGTGGTAGCCGATCTGGTGGACATGGCCCGCGGCCGGACCGCGCCGATCTGGGGCATGGAAGGCCGGGCGCTGGCGACACTGCCGAGCGTGCCGATGTCGGTGCACCAGGGAGCGTATTACCTGCGGCTGATGGTCGTGGACCGGCCCGGCGTGATCGCCGATATCGCGGCGGCACTGCGGGATGCCGGGGTCAGCCTGGCGAGCATGTTGCAGCGCGGGCGCGCACCGGGCGAGACGGTTCCGGTGGTGCTGGTGACGCACGAAACCAACGAGGCCGCCATGCGCGCGGCGCTTGATCACATTCAACGAAGCGATGCGGTGCTGGAATCTCCGGCGCTGATCCGCATCGAACCGGCGTAAGGACATTCCATGAGCTCTTCCCAGACCGTTACCGAGATCGCCTCGGACCGCAACCTCGCCTTGGAACTCGTGCGGGTGACCGAGGCCGGCGCCCTGGCCGCATCGCGCTGGATGGGGCGCGGCAAGAAGAATGAGGCCGACGGGGCCGCGGTGGAGGCGATGCGGCGGGCATTCGACAGCGTGGCGATCGACGGCACCGTGGTGATCGGCGAGGGCGAGATGGACGAGGCGCCGATGCTGTACATCGGCGAGAAGGTCGGTTGTGGTGGGCCGGCGATGGACATCGCCGTGGATCCGCTGGAAGGCACTAACCTGACGGCCAAGGGGGCGGCGAACGCGTTGGCCGTGGTGGCGCTGGCGGAGAAGGGCAACTTCCTGCACGCGCCGGACATCTACATGCAGAAGATCGCCGTGGGCGGCGGGTTGCCGCCGGGCGTGGTCGATCTGGATGCGTCGATGGCCGAGAACCTGCGCAATTTGGCGCGGGCCAAGAAGGTGGATGTCGGCGATCTCGTGGTGTGCATGCTTGAGCGGGAGCGGCATGCCGAGTTGCTGGCGGGCTGCCGGGAAGCAGGCGCACGGTGCATGTTGCTGACCGATGGCGACGTGGCTGGCGTGATCGCGGCGGCGCTGCCGGAAGGGGGCGTCGATCTCTACGTCGGGTCCGGCGGGGCGCCAGAGGGCGTGCTGGCGGCGGCGGCGCTGCGCTGCATCGGCGGCCAGATGCAGGGGCGGCTGATGTACGAGGATGACGAGCAGATCGCGCGGGCGCGGTCGATGGGCATCACGGACCCCAAGCACAAGTACAGCGTCGAGGAGATGGCGCGGGGCAACGTCGTGTTCGCAGCGACGGGGGTGACGGGCGGCGCATTGCTGAAGGGCGTTCGGCGTTTCGGGACCGGCGGGTTCACCCATTCCATGGTGATGCGCAGCAAGTCGGGAACGGTTCGATACATCGAGGCGCACCACAACTTCGATACCAAGACCTGGCAGCCGGAGTAGTCCGGCGCCCCTCCCCCCCGACGGGGGAGGGGCCTTGACGACGCGGCGGGGCGTTGCCTTTTCAATACGCAACAACCCGATCTGATCATCGAGCATGAGAGTCGCCGCGCCTCGGCCGAAAACTTCGCGGTCGTCCATCCCGTCCACGGTGCAAGTGTCTTGAACCTCGACCATAGCCTTACCGGCCGGCGCTGGGTGCTGCGTAGCGGCGATGACCGTGTGGCGCTCGGCATCGCGCAGCGTCTGGGCTTGCCCGAGTTGGTCGGGCGCCTGCTGGCCGGGCGCGGCCTCGACCTCGAGCTGGCGGGACATTTTTTGCAGCCGACTTTGCGCGCGCTGATGCCGGACCCGTCGACGCTGGCCGGCATGGACGGTGCTGCCGACCGTCTCGCCCATGCCATCCGCACCGGCGAGACGGTGGCGGTGTTCGGGGATTACGACGTCGATGGGGCCTGCAGCGCCGCGATCGTGACGCTGCTGATACGCCAGTTCGGCGGCACCGTGCTGACGCATGTGCCGGATCGGATGCTCGAGGGCTACGGGCCGAACGCGCCGGCGCTGCTGGGCCTAGTGGCCAAGGGTGCCACGCTGATCGTGTGCGTCGATTGTGGAACGGCGGCCGCCTCCGCCCTGGCCGCCGTCGCCGGCCTGGCCGATGTGGTGGTGCTGGACCATCACGCCACCGACGGCCCGCCGCCGCCGATCCTGGCCACCGTGAACCCGAACCGCTTGGATTGCGCCTCTGGCCTGGGTTCTTCTTGCGCGGCTGCAATCGCTTTCATGGCCGCCATCGCGACGGTGCGGGCGTTGCGCCGCAGCGGCTTCTTCGCCACGCGGGCCGAGCCGGATCTGCGCGAGCTGCTCGACCTGGTGGCACTGGCGACGGTGTGTGACGTGATGCCGCTGCAGGGGCTCAACCGGGCGCTGGTGACGCAGGGACTGCGGGTGATGGCGCGGCGGGCCCGGCCGGGGATCGCCGCATTGCTGGAAGCGGCGGCGGCCAATGGGGTGCCGACGGCGATGACGCTCGGGTTCGCGCTAGGGCCGCGCATCAATGCGGCGGGGCGGATCAGCGACTCGAGCCTTGGATTGCGGCTGCTGCTGACCACCGATCCGGTCGAGGCGCGGGCGCTGGCGGCGCAGTTGGACAGCACGAACCGCGACCGCCAGGTGGTCGAGGCCGGGATGATGGAAGACGCGCTGGCGCAGGCCGAGGCGCAGTCGCGAGCCGGGCGCGCGGCGCTGCTAATTTCCGGCGAGGGATGGCATGCCGGCGTGGTCGGGATCGTGGCGGGGCGGTTGAAGGAGCGGTTGAACCGGCCGGTCTGCGTGGCGGCGATCACCGACGGGGTGGCCAAGGGCAGCGGCCGGTCGGTGCCCGGGGTGGATCTGGGGCAGGCGGTGATGGCGGCGCGGCAGGCCGGGCTGTTGAGCGCGGGCGGCGGGCACCGGATGGCGGCCGGATTCACGGCGGCCGCCGACGGGTTGGCCGCGTTCCACGAGTTCCTGGACGGGCGGCTGGCGCATGCGGCGGCGCTGCCAGCGCGGGCCGACCTGGCGGTCGAGGGGTCGATCGCGGTCGGCGGGGCGACGGTGGAGTTGGCCCAGCACCTGAGCTGCCTGTCGCCGTTCGGCAACGGCAACGAGGAGCCGGCTTTCGTGCTGCCGCGCGCCGCCGTGGTGCGGGCGGAGCGGATCGGGCGCGAAGGCGGGACTATCCGGGCGTGGTTGACCGGCGAGGATGGCGGCCGGTTAAAGGCGCTGATGTTCCGCGCTGGCGACGGGCCAATCGAGACGGCGCTGCTCGGGCGCGGCGGGCCGTTGCATGTGGCGGGGCATCTTCGGGCGGAGGAATGGAACGGGGTGACGAGCGCAAGCTTCTTCATCACAGACGCAGCATCGGCCTGATCCGACCGGTATTGTCACGTGGGTGTCGTTGATCGCGATGTCCCCGGCCCGTAGACGGCCAGCGCGGAGTGCGAGGGTCGGATGTACAAGATCGGTGTGTTGGCTGGCATCCTGTTCAGCTGCTTCCTTCATGGCGCCGCTAACGCCGCGTTGCTGGAAAGCTACGAGTTTCAGGGGCAGCCCGGCAGCCAGACCTCGGTGAGGCCGAGTTTCACCGCCGCGAACGTGATCGGCATCAACTTCGGAGAACTCAACCTCACGCCTACTGCTGGGGCCAACTCAATCAATGCAAGCGGGTGGACCAACGTCGGGGCAGCTTACACGTTCGGCTTCAACGTGGCCTCCGGCTACGTCGCCAGCATCAATCAGCTGGTGCTGACATCGCGGTCATCGGCGACCGGACCGGGCTCGCTGTCGGTGCAGGCGTCGGTCAATGGCGGAACGTACCTGACGGTCGCGTCGATCATGCAAACCGGGACGGCGTTCAACGACCAGATGCTGTCGATCACGTCGCTGACCGGGATCACGTCCGGGGTGACATTCCGCATCGTGGCAGCGAACCAGGGTGCGGCGGGCGGTGGCATGACTGGCTCGGGCGGCACCTTCCGTATCGGCGACTACACTCTGACCGCCACGCCGACGCCGTTCAGCATCAATGGCACGATCGCGGCGCTGACGGCGACGAGCGTGCCGGAACCGGCGAGCATATTTATGCTGACGGCCGGCATTGCCGGGCTGCTGGGAGGTCGCCGCCGCTTGACCGACCGGGCACCGTCGCGCTAACCCCACGCCGCGTGGTCCCGTTCGTCTAGAGGCCTAGGACACGGCCCTTTCAAGGCTGTAACACGGGTTCGAATCCCGTACGGGGCACCACCTCGCCTGACCGTCGCACCCGTCAAACAGTGTTGCGACGTCGGCTACATCTTTTGTTGTTGTCACCATTGAGTTAGAGCACCAGCAATGGTGCGCAACATAACCAGCCTTACTGGGATACGGGGCGTTGCGGCCTTTTGGGTGGCGACGTTCCATTCGATGAACGTCTTTAATCTTCCTACCACATCGTGGACCGTTTCCATCGAGCATGGGTGGGCAGGGGTTGACCTGTTCTTCGTCTTGTCGGGCTTTATCCTCATGCATGCTCATGGCGAAGAGTTCGAGCAAGGGAGCAAGGCTGGGCTATGGCGGTTCGCCCGTGGTCGTCTTGTCAGAATCTACCCACTCAACTTGGTGGTGCTGTTGGCAATCGTCGCGATCACACATACCGTGCAACGCACGGCGACGATCTCCGATATCGAGCATTTCGCCGCAGCATTCATCGCGACGGCAACTCTCGTCACAGTGTGGCTGCCGGTCGATTGGACGTTGAATCAGCCGGTCTGGTCGCTGAGCGCCGAAGTCGTCGGCTATGTCGCCTTTCCTGTTTTGGCCCATTGCTTGATGCGGTTGCGTTTGTCTTCGGCCGTCGTGGCGGTGGTCAGCTTCGCCGTTATGGTCTGGCTACGAGCGAGCCTGCATCAAGCTCATTTCAACCAACTCGAGACCTCGGGTGCATTGATCCGCCTCGCGGGGTGTTTTGTCGGAGGGGCCGCATTGTGGCGATTGCGGACTGTTCTGCCAAATAGCTGGGCCCGGTTCGCCGGGCCCGTCGCGGCACTGTCGTCGGTTTGCATCGTAATCTGTTCGGCTTCCTACAACTGGTCGGAAGCACTGCCGTCGCTATTCGGTATGCTCATCATCTCGCTAAGCTACCAGCGCGGTGCGATCGCGGCGGCATTGTCGCACCCAGGCCTTTACCGTCTGGGTGTCGTGTCATTCCCGTTCTACCTGACGCATCTCTGGGTCATAATTTTCTATAGCGTGGTGTTTCCGACGAATGACGTATCGCTCAAGCTCTGCCTTGTCGCCGCGTCGTTGCTGACGACCCTGGGGTTGGCGACTGTCCTACATCGATGGGTCGAACTGCCGTTTCAGCGTCTCGGCCACTCCCGTCGGCTCGGCTCAGAGGTGGCAACCCTCACCCGACCGTGATCGAACCAGCGGAAGGGTTTGATCGGCCGGTAGTGTGATGGTAGCGGTGTGGCCGGCCGAGGTGTGATGTTTCAAAGTTTGGACCGCGTTCTCAAAAATACCGCCCCCTCCGGCCAGGCCGGATTTGTCGCGCGGGTTCTTCCGGGTGTGCTGCTCTGCCTGGCGGTCACGGCGGTGGCGGTCGGGCTCGAACGGATCGAGGCGGCGGCGTTCGGGGCAACCTGGCTCGAGGCGCTAGTGTTGGCGATCCTGGTCGGGACCGCGGTGCGGACGGCGTGGCGGCCGGGGCCGCAATGGGTCCGCGGTATCGCGTTCAGCGCCAAGACGTTGCTCGAGATCGCGGTGATGCTGCTGGGCGCTTCCATCAGCGCCACGATGATCGTGGCGGCCGGGCCGGGCCTCATAGTCGGGATCGCGGCGATCGTGGTAGTGGCGATCCTGGCGAGTTACAGCATCGGGCGGGCGCTGAAACTGCCGCATCGGATGGCGCTGCTGGTGGCATGCGGCAACTCGATCTGCGGCAACTCGGCGATTGCGGCGGTGGCGCCGATCATCGGTGCCGATGGCGAGGACGTCGCGGCATCGATCGCTTTCACGGCGGTCTTGGGCGTGTTGGTGGTGCTGGGTCTGCCACTGGTGCCGGTGATGCTGCAATTGTCCGCGCTGCAATATGGCGTGTTGGCCGGGCTGACGGTCTATGCGGTGCCGCAGGTGTTGGCCGCGGCGGCGCCGATGGGAGCCGTGGCGGTGCAGATGGGCACGCTGGTCAAGCTGGTACGGGTGCTGATGCTGGGGCCGGTGGTGCTGTGCCTGTCGGTCCTGACCCGGCGGATGCACGACGCGACATCGCCGCAGACCAAGGCCGGGGGCAAGCTGCCGCTGCGCAAGATGGTGCCTTGGTTCATCCTGGGCTTCCTAACGCTGGCCGGGCTGCGGTCTGCGGGGCTGATACCCGCCGTGTTGTTGAAGCCGGCGGCAGTGACGGCGAACACGCTGACGATCATCTCGATGGCGGCGCTCGGGCTGGGGACGGATCTGAAGACGGTGGCAGGCGCCGGACCGCAGGTGATCGCGGCGGTGACGGCGAGCCTGGTCGTGCTGATCATCATGAGCGTCGCGCTTATCCGGACACTGGGGATTGTCTGACGCCACGACCGGGTTGGCGGAGCGGATCCAGGGCCGGCTGGACCGGCTTGGGCTGAGCGCGGGCGAGGCTGCCACGGCAGCGGGCATGCCGGGCGACATCGTCGAGCGACTGCTCGATGGGCGGATGCAAGTCCTGCGGGGCAAGCGGCTGGTGCGGCTGGCGGACGCGCTGTCGACCTCGATCGGCTACCTGATCGGGTTGGACCCGGACGAAGCGGTGCCGGAGGAATTCCTCGCAGAGGATCAGGGGCAGTTGGGGCTGCTGGCGGGCGACGAGGAGGCGTTGTTGCGGGCGTATCGACGCTTGGACATGTCGTCGCGGGCGGCATTGTTGCAGGTGGCGAGCAAGATGGCGCCGGAGCCGGAAGTCCTGGAGCGCAAGGCTCGGCAGAGGTCAGGCGGCGCAGGGAGCCAGGGCGGCGTCTAGGTCGGCTTGGGTGAGGGTGCCGAGTTCGGCGATGAAGACCAGGCGGGTGCGGGGGGCACCGGGCGGGCGTGGGGCGGCCGGCGAGAGGGTGGCGCGGCCGGCGGCGAGTTGAAGGAGCATGGGACGGCCGGGGTCGTCCACGGTCTCGAAGAAGCCTTTGGCGCGCGCGAGCTTGGGGGAGAGGCGACCGATAGCGGATTGCAGGCGTGGGAGGGAGACCGGGGCGTCGGCGGTCCAGCTCAGCGTCTCGAAGCGGTCGGCGGTGGGGCGGCGGGGGCCGGTTTCGCGGGGGACGTGATCGGGGTTAGGCGGAAAGAGCAGGTCGGTGGGGATTTGACCGTTCGGAGCGTCGATGATGACCGCGGTGGGTTTGAGGGCGGCGATGGCGGCTTTCAGCTCGGCCGGATCGGCCAGGTCGGTCTTGCTGAGGGCGACGATGTCGGCGGCGCGGATCTGATTCTTGGATAGTGCGTCGGTCAGGGCGGGGGTAGTGGCGTCGGCGATGCAGAGCACGGTCTCCAGCGGAGCTTCCTGCCAGATGACGGGGTCCATGAGGTTGCGGACGATGTCGGCCGGGTCGGCGATGCCGCTGGTCTCGATGACGATGTACTCGGGGCGGGGAGCCCGGCGGAGCAGGGTGGCAAGGGTGCGGAGCAGGTCGCCTTCCAGGGAGCAGCAGATGCAGCCATTGGCGAGGCTGATGAGGTTGTCGGCCGTATCGGCAATCAGTTCGGCGTCGATGTTGATTGCGCCGAAATCATTGACCACGGCGGCGATGCGGCGACCGCCGGCGTGGGTGAGCAGGTGATTGACGGCGGTGGTCTTGCCGGCTCCGAGGAAGCCGGTGACCAGAAGGATGGGGGTCACTAGGCCGTGGGGCGGCGAACGGGTTGGCCGGGTCGGGCGGCGGTGTCCATGATGCCGTCGGTGATGACGGGATTGCCGCTGACGATCAGGTGGCGGACGCCTTCTGACGGGCGGTTCATGGCGGTGAACTCGGCGCGGTCGGTGAGGGTAGCCAGGTCGAAGACCGTGAGGTCGGCGTCGGCGCCGGGCTGCAGGCGGCCTTTGCTGGCCATGGCGGGGGTGCTGGGGGCGAGGATGTCGGCGGGGATCTGCGTGCACTTGGCGAGGGCGTCGACCAGCGGGATGGCGTTGCGTTCGCGGACCCAGTGGCGGAGGAAACGGGTGAAGCAGCCGGCGGAGCGGGGGTGCGAGGTGGCGTCGGCGGGGAGGGGCCAGGCATCGCCGGTGTAGGTGGCGCCGTCGGGCAGGGTCCAGGGCATGGCGTCCGACGCGATGGCGCTGCCGGGGAACAGCACGGCGCGGTCGAGCAGGTCGCGGTGATGGTCGTTCCGCTCGGTGTCGAGGACGTGCCAGAGGACCAGGGTGGACGGGTCTTCCTTCTGGGCGGCGAGGAGTTCGGCGCGGTCACGGAAACGGTGGCCGTCGGTGACGCGCTGGACGGCGTCGAAGCCGGTGCCGGAGCGGGCCTCGAACTCGGGATCGCTGAAGAAGGCGGCGGCGATGACTGTGGAGCCGGTGCCGTAGGGGTAGGACTCCAAGGTGATGGGGAGGCCCTGGGCCTGCGCTTTCTCGATCAGGGTGGCGCAGCGGGCGATGTCCTGCTTGGACGAGCTGTTGAAGTGGCAGATGTGCATGTGGCAGCCGGTGGCGCCGGCGTAGCCGATGAGGCGGATGTAGGCTTCGGCGGCGCTCTCCGGGTCGATGCGGGACATGTAGGCGACGTGGGTGAAGGTCGGGACGTTGTGCTGGAAAGCGAGTTGGCAGACCGCGGTCAGCTCCTGGACGCCGGCGCCGGGGGCGTAGGCGTTGAGAATGCCGATGCCGATGGCGCCTTCGTTCAGGCCGTTGCCGATGCGGTCGAGAATGCCGGTGACCTCGGTTTCGGTGGCGACGTTGTCGACCCAGCGGGGGTCGCGCATGGCACGGCCGAAGGCTTCGAGGGAGGACTCTTCGTTGGACCCGGTCATGGCGCCGATGCGAGCGAAGGCCCAGTTGGTCGAGGCGCCGTAGTTCAGGATGCGGCCCTGCTTAGCCTGGCGGGCGTACCAGGAGGCGACGGGCATGACGCCGGCTTCGAGATCGAGCGTGGTGGTGACGCCGTCGAAGGCCTGCATGCGGTCGGCGGGGATGGACTGGCCGTGGGCGTGCAGGTCGATGAAGCCCGGCGAGACGATCAGGCCGCTGGCGTCGATCGTGTGCTCGGCGCCGGGAAGGTTCGTGCCGACCGCGATGATCTTGCCGTCGCCGAGAGCAATGTCGGCGATGCCGTCGGTGGTGGAGGCCGGGTCGATGACGCGGCCGTTCTTGATCAGGATGTTGGTCATGGGCGGGAGGCTACACGCGGAATGCGGCCGATGCGAAGCCGAGTTGGCGACGGTGCCGGATCGGGGAGGCGCAAGGGAGCGTGGCCGGGGCTGAGGCGGCCGAGAATGCGGGGCGTGTGGGAGCCGGTGGCGCCGGAGACGGTGCCGGGAAGACCGTGCCAGGTGAGGAAACCGAGCAACGCGAACAGGTAGGCCTCCTTGCCGGCGCTGGGGAGGCCTTCGGCTTCGGCGGTGGTCAGGGTGATCGGGGCGAGATGGGCGGCGAGCGCGGCCATCAGGGCCGGATTGCGGACGCCGCCTCCGGAAGCCACGACCTGCGTGACGTCGGCGCGGCGGCAGGCATCGGCGACGGTGGTGGCGGTGAGTTCCAGTAGTGTCCGCATCAGGTCGGCGTCGGACACCGGAGGCAGCTCGGCGGTATGGCGGGGTACGAAGCTGGCGTCGAATAATTCGCGGCCGGTGCTCTTGGGGGGCGGAAGGGCGAAATAGAGCTCGGCGCGGAGGCGGGCCAGGAGGTCGGGGCGGATGGCGCCGGTGCTGGCGATGCGGCCGTCGAGGTCGCTGGATTGGGCGCCTGCGGTCTGGCGGACGGCTTCCAGGTCCATGAGGCAGTTGGCGGGGCCAGTGTCGAAGGCGGTGAGGCCGTCGTTACCGACGACCGTGATATTGGCGATGCCGCCGAGATTGAGGGCGGCGCGGGGGGTGTCACCCGCCAGCCAGAGGGCGTCCAGGGTGCTGGCCAGGGGGGCGCCTTGGCCGCCGGCGGCGATGTCGGCGGCACGGAAGTCGGAGATGACGGGAAGACCGGTGCGCTCGGCGATGAAGGCGGGCTGGCCGAGCTGAAGGGTGCCGCGGGCCCGGCCGTTCTCGATCCAGTGAAAGACGTTCTGGCCGTGGGAGGCCACCAGGTCGGCGCGACCCTCGGCGAGGTGCTCGATGGCCCAAACGGCGGCGTCGGCGAAGGCGTGGCCGATCTCGGTATCGAGCTGGCAGATGTCGGCCATCGTGACGGGGGCCGGCGGCAGTGCGGCGAGGAGGCGGTGACGCAGCGCTGGGGGCCAGGGGCGCTCGTCATGGCCGAGCGGCGTGAGGGTGACCATGCCGTCGTCTAGCACCAGGTCGGCGGCGCAGACGTCGATGGCGTCGAGGGAGGTGCCGCTGATGAGGCCGATTATTCTCATGCGGCAGGACGATAGCCGGTGACGCCGGATGGGCAAGATCGGGAGGGTTCTTCAACGCGGTGCGGCGGGGTAGGGGTGGTGCATGAATTCTTATCGAGCTTGGGTCGAGGAGCTTGCTGCCGTGATGGCGGCCGGGGCGACGGTCGCGGTGCCGGCCGGCGCCTCGCTGCCGTTGGGGACCGGGCGCAAGGCGCTGGTGTTCGCGCCGCATCCGGATGACGAGGTGATCGTGGGCGGGTTGCCGCTGCGGTTGCGGCGGGAGGCCGGGTTCGCGGTGACGGCGGTGGCGGTGACGTTGGGCAGTTTGGCCAGCCGGCGGGCGGCGCGGTGGGACGAGCAGGCGGCGGCGTGCGCGGCGCTCGGGTTCGGGTTGGTGACGCCGGATCGGACCGGGCTGGAGGGGGTGACACCCGCGGGGCGAGAGCGCGCGCACTGGCCGACGGCAGTGGCGCGGATGGCGGCGTTGCTCGCGGCCGAACAGCCGGTGGTGATCTTCGTGCCACACCGGGCGGATTGGCACCCCACGCATATCGGGACGCACCTGCTGGTGGTGGACGCGATGGCGTCCGTGCCCGGGTTGGACGTGGTGGTGGTGGAAACGGAGTTCTGGGGGGCGATGGCGGCGCCGAACCTCCTGGTGGAGTCGTCGGTGTCGGACGTGGCAGATCTGGTGGCGGCGTTGGCGCTGCATGTCGGCGAGGTCGCGCGCAATCCGTATCACCTGCGGCTGCCGGCCTGGATGACCGACAATGTGCGGCGGGGGGCGGAGCTGGTCGGCGGGCAGGGCGGGGTGGCGCCGCCGATGGCGTTCGCGACGCTGTATCGGGTGCGGCGCTGGCGGGATGGCGGCTTTCACGACCAGCCTGGCGGGCGGGTGCTGGCGAGCGGTGAGCCGGCGAGCGTCATCGAAGCTTCACTAGGGCTGGCTTAGCCCCACACCTTAGACGTCGGCCCGTAACGAGGGGTCGAACGATTTGTTGGTGGTCGAGGGGCTGACGAAGGCGTTTGGCACGGCCAAGGCGCTGGACGATCTCACGCTAGCGGTGCCGCGCGGGCAATTCGTGGGCGTGATCGGGCGGTCCGGCGCGGGAAAGTCGACGCTGCTGCGGTCGTTGAACGGGCTGGCGACGCCGACCAGCGGGCGGATTACCTGGGACGGGCGGGACGTGGGGGCGTTGCGGGGGCGCGGGCTGCGGCAGTGGCGCCGGCGCTGCGCAATGATCTTTCAGCAATTCAACCTGATCGGGCGGCTCGACGTGCTCGACAACGTGCTGATGGGACGGCTGGCGCATGCGCCGATGTGGCGCTCCACGCTGAAGATGTGGAGCCGCGCCGACACCCTGCTGGGCATGGCGGCGCTGGAGCAGATGGGGATCGGGGCGCTGGTGGCGCAGCGGGCGCAGGATCTGTCGGGCGGGCAGCAGCAGCGTGTGGCGATCTGCCGGGCGCTGCTGCAGGAGCCGGAGATCATCCTGGCCGACGAGCCGGTGGCATCGCTGGACCCACGCAGCAGCAAGGTGGTCATGGATTCGCTGCTGCGGATCAACAAGCATTTCGGGCTGACGGTGCTGTGCAACCTCCATTCGCTCGAGCTGGCGCGGAATTATTGCGACCGGCTTGTGGGTATGGCCGGCGGGCGGCTGGTGTTCGACGGGGCGCCCGAGGCGCTGACCGACGACGTCGCGCGCGAGCTGTATGGGCTCGAGGCCGGCGAGGTGATGGACACGCCGGCGCTGCAGCCGATGCCGGACGCCGTGCTGGCGTGAATCGGATTTTGGGAGTGGTTTCATGATCGATCGTCGTACGCTTTTGGCTGGTTTGTCGGCGGGGGCTGCCAGCAGCCTCCTCGCCGGGTCGGCATCGGCGCAGAGCTGGAAGTCGGCCTATCCGGAGCTGGTGTTTGCCGTGGTGCCGGCGGAGAACGCGTCCGGCGTCAACGACCGCTATGCGCCGTTCGTCGAGTACCTGTCGCGCGAGTTGGGCACCAAGGTCACGCTGCGGGTCGCCAACGATTACGCGGCGGTGATCGAGGGGCAGCGCTCGGGCAACATCCACATCGCCTATTACGGCCCGGCATCGTTCGCGCGGGCGTTGGTGACCGGGGTGAAGGTCACGGCGTTCGCGATCGACGTGAACAGCGACGGGACCAAGGGGTATTACTCGGTCTTCTACGTCAAGAAGGACTCGCCGTACAAGACGATCGAGGATCTGAAGGGCAAGAACCTCGGCTTGGTCGACCCGAACTCGACGTCGGGCTACAACATGCCGTTGTTCGCGCTCAACAAGTTGGAGATCAACGCGGAGAAGTTCTTCGGCAAGGTGCTGATCACCGGCAGCCACGAGAACGCCGTGCTGGCGCTCTGGCAGGGCACGGTGGACGTGGCGGCCAATTTCTGGAACGCACCGGACGACAGCAATCTGACGCGGATGCTCAACAAGGGCATGATCAAGACGGCGGACGGCAAGCCCGCGACGGTGGACGACTTCCGCATCATCCTGAAGTCGGACCTGATCATCAACGGGCCGACGGCCTACCTGGACGCGCTGCCGACCGATTTGAAGACGGCGATCACGCAGGCCTATCTGGACGCGGCGACAAAGGACAAGGCGGCGTTCGCCAAGCTGTCGGACGGCAAGAACCAGGCGTTCCAGAAGACGGATAATGCGGCCTACGACGACACGATCAAGCTGATCACGTTCGTGGACAAGCTGCGTAAGCAGAACGGCTAACTTCCTGCTCGTGGCGACCCTGGCCGGCCCTCTTCCGGGCGTGGGAGGGGGTTCAAGATGAGTGCGTTGATCGCGGATCCCGGAGCGGCCCAGTTGGAGCCGCTGCGGCGGGCGTACGCGGAGGCGGGAGCGGAGCGCCGCCGGGTCACGGCCATCGGCGCCACCGTGCTCTTGGTGGCAATCGCCGCGGCGTGGGTCGGGGCGGAAGTCGATCTCGGGAAGTTCTGGACTGGGCTGCCTAATTTCGGCAGCTACCTCGGGCGGCTCGGGCATCTCGACACCGGTGCAGCCGTGTGGACCGACCCGGCCTATTGGTTCTGGGGCCTTCGGCGGTGGAGCGTCCAACTCGGGCAGACGCTACTGATGGCGTATCTGGGCACGGTCACCGGGGTGGCGATCGGGGTGGTGGGCGGCGTGCTGGGGAGTACGAACCTGGTGCGGTTCGCGTGGATCCGGTTCGCCGTGCGGCGGGTGCTGGAGTTCATGCGGACGGTGCCGGACATCGTGTTCGCGCTGGTGTTCGTGGTGGCGTTCGGGCTGGGGCCGTTGCCGGGGGTGTTGGCGATCACGCTGCATACTGGGGGGACGCTGGGGAAGCTGTTCACCGAGGTGCTGGAGAGCATCGACCTCAAGCCGCTCGAGGGTGTGGCGGCGACCGGCGGGCGATGGCTGTCGCAGATCCGGTTCGGGGTGTTGCCACAGGTGCTGAGCCATTTCGCCAGCTACGCCTTGCTGCGCTTCGAGTACAATGTGCGCGGGGCCGCGGTGATCGGGTTCGTCGGCGCCGGCGGGATCGGGCAGGAGCTGCTCGTGGCGATCCGGAAGTTCTACTACAGCGACGTGAGCGCGATGCTGTTGATGCTGATGGTGTGCGTGATGGTGCTCGACATGGTGTCCGAACGGGTGCGGCACCGGCTGTTGGGGTTGGCGTGAGCGGGGTCGTGTTCCCGCCGGCGTTGGGTGCGCTGCCGGCGCGGCGGGTCGGGTGGGGAACGGCCGGGCTGCTCGGGGCGGGGGCGCTGCTGTATGTGGCGGCGTTTCCGTTGCTGGGGATCTCGGGAGACCGGGTGTGGTCGGGGTTCGGGCAGCTCGGGACGATCGCCGAGCTGATGCTGCCGCCGGAGACGGGCGGGCATTTCGCGCTGTATTTCGGGGCATTGCTGCAGACGCTGTCGATCGCGTTGCTGGGGACGCTGCTGGCGGCGGTGTTCGCGTTGCCATTGGGCTTCTTCGCGGCGCGCAACGTGGTGGCGCAGCGCTGGGTGCATTTCTTCGCCCGGCGCGGGTTGGACGCCGTGCGTAGCGTGGATGCGCTGATCTGGGCGCTGATCTGGGTCAACGTGGTGGGGTTGGGGCCATTCGCCGGGCTACTGGCGATCGCGACGGCGGACGTGGCGGCGTTGGCCAAGCTGATGAGCGAGGCCATCGAGGCCGCCGACAAGCGGCCGGGGGAAGCGGTGCAGTCGGTGGGCGGCGGCTGGTGGTTCGGGCTGCGGTTCGGGCTGTTGCCGGAGGTGTTGCCGGTGTTTGCCAGCCAGTTGCTGTATTTCTTCGAAAGCAACACGCGGTCGGCGACGATCATCGGCATCGTGGGGGCGGGCGGGATCGGACTGCATCTCTATGAGCAGATCCGCGTGCTGGAATGGCAGCAGGCGGCGTTCCTGATCGCGATGGTGCTGGTGACGGTGGCGATCATCGACGCGATATCGCAGCGGTTGCGGGCCGGGATCATGGGTCGCCGGACCTGACCATTAAGGAAAGTTCACAGACTCATCTCAAACGGCGGAGTTAGCCGGACCTATGACAGCGGCACGCAGTTCTCACGCGAGGCCGACTTGAATAGAAAAACTTACTTCGTCGCAGCAATGGTTGCTGCCACGTTCATGACGGCGACCCAGGCGTCGGCGGCGCTGTTCACGTTCGAGACCGACCCGTTCACGGCGACGACGCCGTTCTCCAGCGTGGCTTCCGGGCTGACGGCGACCTTCGCCGGGTCGAGCTTCGCCGACCCCCGCGCTTTCGAGATATCCTACAACAGCACCAGCGGACCCCTGCCGCTGTTCTCGGGATTGACGCAGTCGTTCCTGACCACGGCGCTCGGGTCTCTCGATCCATCGAGCCCGTTGAGCATCACGTTCAGCCAGGCGGTGAGCGCATTGCAGCTCAATTTCGCGCTCGGCGATCGGAGCGGCTCGCTGACGCTGATGACCAATGCCGGCGGCACCGCGACCGCGGTGGGCGCAGTGCCGGCTGGCTACAACTACGCCGAAGGATCGCTGAGCTACAGCGGCCCGGCGTTCACCGTCGCAACGCTGAGCACGCGGGCGGCGAGCCTGGCGGTCGACAACATCAATGCGACGCCCGGGGCCGCTTCGGTGCCGGAGCCGGCCACGCTGGCGCTGCTGAGCACGGGGCTGGCGGGAATCGCGCTTCGCCGCCGCCGCGCCTGAGCCGACCCTTTATTCCATCAAAACGAGGGAAAACTTCATGACGACGACCATTCGCGGCTTGGCGCTCCTGGCGCTCGCCGCTTCCACCACGGCGCTGTCCACCGGGCAGGCTTTCGCCTGGGGGCACGCCGGCCATGTCGGTATCAGCACGCTGGCGATCCAGAACCTGCCACCGGACCTGCCAGCTTTCGTGCGCGGTGCATCGCCGGCGCAGTTCATTGGCGAACTCGGCGCTGAAGCGGACGAAAGCAAGACCACCGGCGTGTTGCTGAACGCCACCGGGACGTCGACCAGCCGCACCGTGCACGATGCGGAGCGCGACAACGGCCATTTCATCGATCTCGACGATAACGGCTTCGCGCTGGGCGGCAGCGTGTCGATCACCGCGCTGCCGGCGACGCGCGAGGCGTTCGACACGGCGGAGCGGGCGGCGACGAGCCCGGGCGGTCAGGACCAGTATACGGTCGGTTACCTGCCGTACCAGATGCTGGACGGCTTCCAGCAGGTCCGGAAGGATTTCGGCATGTGGCGGGCGATGCAGGCCGGTCTGGCCACGGCGACGACGCCGAGCGACATCGCGTATTTCCGCTACCAGATCTCGGTGCGGCAGCAACTGACGCTGCGCGACATCGGCTATTGGAGCCATTTCGTCGCCGATGGCAGCCAGCCGATGCATGTATCGGTCCACTTCAACGGCTGGGGCAACTACCCGAACCCGAACGGCTACACGACCGCCGGGATCCACTCGCCGTTCGAGGGGGCCTTCGTGCGCAACTTCATCGACTTCACCAAGCTGACGATTCGGCCCTACACGAGCCGGAACACGACAACGAACGAGCAGCGGGTGCCGGCCTATCTGCTGGAGACGCTGTCGGCGTTGGTGCCGGTCTATGACGCCGAACTGAAGTCGGGACATGACGGCTACAAGACCAACCAGCCGTTGGAAAACGCGGTCGTCACGCAGCAACTGGCGCTGGGTGCGGCGGAGTTGCGCGACGAGATCGTCGATGCGTGGAACCAGAGCCTGAATGTGACGGTCGGCTTTCCGCTGGTGCGGGTGGACGACGCGGTGGCGGGCCGGGTGAAGATCACGCCCGCGACGTTCGGGTCCGACTAGCCTTCGTTGGATGGGTGAGGCTTGTGGCCTCACCCATCATTCTGCCCTCTCCCGCTGGCGGGAGAGGGACTGGATTTTTAGCGGCCGAGGATGGTGCCGGGCGTGAGGTCGGCCTCGGCGGGTGAGAGCTTCTTGCCGCCGTCGAGGCGGACGCGTTTCGCCAGGATGGCGCCGCCCTGAGCTTGGATCAGGGCGCCGTCGGCGTTAACGGCGATCAGTTGCCCCATCTTCTTGCCCTTGACCTCGGCGAAGGTGCGGGCCGGGCGTTTTTCGGCGTCGAACAAGTCGAGGCGCTTGCCATCGTAGGTCGTCCAGGCGGCGGGCGCCGGGTCGCAACCGCGGATCAGGTCGAACACCTGGTCGACGTGCCCGTGCCAATGGATCTGCGATTCCGCGTCGCCGATGATGCCTTCGTAGGTGGCGGTGTCCTCGATCTGGGCGGTCGCCTCACCCTTGCCGGCGAGGACGAGGTCGGCGGCCTCGAGCAGGCCGGCGACGCCTTGCGGGAAAATCTTGCCGAAGTAGACGGTGCCGAGCGTGTCGGTGGGCGTAATCTCCACCGTACGGGTGAAGATGACGGGACCTTCATCCAGGCCGTCGCTAGGACGGAAGATGGTGAAGCCGGTTTCGCGGCGGCCGAGGATGATGGACCAGCTCATGGCGGAGGCGCCGCGATGCAGCGGCAGTAGGCTGGGGTGGAACTGGACCGTGCCGTGGGTGGGAACGGCGCAGAACTCCTGCGACACGAATTGCGTGACGTAGGCCATGATGCCGATGTCGGCGTCGGCAGCGCGCAGGGCGTCGAGGGCCTCGGGGCTACCGAGCTTGGGGAACATGTGCGTCGGGATGCCGGCGGCTTCGCCCGCGAGGCGGAGCGGGTCGGGGCGGCCTTTCTCGGGTGCGCAGAAGACGGCCGCCACGGTGTCGCCGCGGGCAAGAAAGGCGTCGAGCACGGCCTTACCGAAAGCCTGCTGGCCGATCAGGACGACCTTCATGCCGCTGCACCGATCGTGCCGCCGAGCTCGTCGTCGACATGGGCGCGGATGATGTCGTCGAATGACGTCTCGGCGGTGAAGCCGAGCGAGGTCGCGCGGGTGGCGTCGAAGCGTTGCGGCCAGCCGCTGACGATGGCTTGCACGGCCGGGTCGGGCTGGCGGCGGATGAGGCGCACCGCTTTTTCCCCCGCGACCCGGCGCAGCGCCTCGATCTGGTCGCCCACCGTGGCCGACAGGCCGGGCATCGAGAGCGTGCGACGGGCGCCGAGCGGGCCGGTGTCGAGCGTGGCCGCGTGCAGCAGCATGCCGACGGCGGCACGCGGGCTGGCAAACCAGTGCCGCAACGTGTCGGCGACCGGTAGGATCGCTTCGTGGCCGGAGAGGGGCTCGCGCAGGATACCGGAGAAGAAGCTGGAAGCAGCCTTGTTCGGTAGGCCGGGGCGGATGCAGATCGTCGGCAGGCGGATGCCGACGCCGTCGAAGAAGCCGCGGCGGGAGTAGTCGGCGAGCAGGAGTTCGCCCATCGCCTTCTGGGTGCCGTAGCTGGTGAGCGGGGTGAGGTGGAAATCGTCGCCGATGGCGTCCGGGAATGGCGCCCCGAAGACGGCCAGCGATGAGGTGAACACCACGCGCGGCGTGTAGTCGGGGATGAGGCGGATGGCATCAAACAGCTCGCGGGTGCCGTCGAGGTTGATGCGGTAGCCTTTTTCGAGATCGGCCTCGGCCTCGCCGGAGACGATGGCGGCGAGGTGGAAGATAAGATCGGGGCGACCGTCGAGCAGGGCGGCAGCGGCGCCGGGCTGCGAGATGTCGGCGGTGCGGATATCGGCCTCGGGGAAATCGGCCGGGATGGCGGGAGCGACGACATCGGCGAGCGTGAGGCGCTCGATGGGCTGACGGAGGGATCCCCCGAGCTTGGCCGTCAGTTTGCGGCCGATCATGCCGGCGGCCCCAATGATCAATACGCGCATGCCGTTCCCCTTCCCCGGTGAGGCGCGGTGGCGCCACTCGTTACAGGCGCCGTAGCGCGGGGCAGGCAGGGCGGCAAGAGTGCCGGGGCGAACCCGGCACTCTTGGGGCCGTTAACGGCTGGTTTTGGCGGCGGGAATGTGCCGGCCGAAAGCGAAAAGCACGCGGTTGGCGAGGGTGCTGACCCAACGTGCGAGGGCGGAAGCGAGCTGACGGTTGCCTTCGGCAGCCTGAAGCTGAGCATGGCCCATAGCGTCGAACGTATTCATGTCGCGGTTCCTGTTCAAAGCGGCACGTTGGCCAGTGAGATCAGGACGTTCCTCAATTGCTGCACTGCAACATAAGCCTGATTAGGCAGGGTTACAACCCTGTGCGTCGCTGCTGCGGCACACAGGGTTTCTATAACGCCTTATTAACTAAGGATGCCGTCGACGGGCTGCCGTGGCTTGGGCACGTCGGCCTCGCCCAGCATCTGCAGCAAGTCGATTTCGATCGTGGTGGTGATGGCGCCCATCGGAACGTCGTGGATATGGTTGGAGAACGGGTCCTCGATGTCGCGGCCGATCTGATCGAGGAGGTAAAAGGCGAAGCCGATCACGGTTGAGCCGATCGGGGTCATGATATGGAGATCGGAGACGAGGCCGATCGGCAGCAGCAAGCAATATGCGATGACGAACACGCGCGGGAATTGCTCGAACTGACGGGGCAGGGGCGTGTTCTTGATGCGCTCGAGGCCGCCTTGGGCATCAGCCAGGGACGAGAACGTGATATCCATGGCGGCGACCCGGATAGCTGCGTCGACATCGCCGCTGCTCTGGAGCGCGATCAAGCGACCCATTTCGCCCTGCAACGCGGTCGGGACGTTCACCGCGCTGCGGAGACGGGCGGCCATGTCAGGTGGGATATAGGGCGTGATGGTGGCCCACGGATCCTGCTTCAGCATGGAGAACCGCAGGGCGTGAGCCCATGCGATCTGTAGCCTGATCATGGTGACGGCGACATCGTGCGGCAGGAACATCTGCGCGCCACGGGCGAGCGAGCGGGAGTTGTTGACCGCGCTGCCCCACAGCGTGCGTGCTTCCCACCACCGGCCGTAGGCGCTGTTGTTGCGCAGGCCGATGATGATCGCCAGCGCACTGCCGAGCAGAGCCAGAGGCAGATCGTTGACGCCGACCCAGTGCTGGTTGAACACGACATAGAGCACCGTGATGGTGAGGTCGTAAGCTATCAGCACCAGGAGCGACAGCCCGACCGATCGCAGAATACGGATCGGATCGATCTGGCGGTTGACGATCATCGCGCTGCGGTCCCGGACACCTCGATCTTCTTGGAGCCGCCGCCAACCTCATCGAGCGTGACGACGCCGCCATTCTCGATGTCGTAAACCCAGCCGTGAAGCTTGAGGCTGCTATCGGCCTCGCGGGCGGCAACGGCAGGGTGAGTGCGCAGGTGCTGCAACTGCAGGCGGATGTTCTGCTCGACGAGCGCCTGAACCTTCGCGCTGCCTTCGAGGTCAGGATGCAGGGCATCGACGACGCTGCGCGCGGCTTCGGCGTTGCGTAGCCAGCTCGAGACGGTCGGCATGCGCTTCAGGGTGGGGTCGTCGGCTTGGAGCAGGCCTTTCATGGCGCCGCAATCGGAATGGCCGCAAACGACGACATGCGAGACGCCAAGGGCAACAACGGCATATTCCACGATCGCCGACACGCCACCCATCATCTCGCCGTAGGCGGGGACGATGTTGCCGATATTGCGGCAGACAAACATGTCGCCCGGAGCGGTCTGGGTGATCATTTCCGGGACGATCCGGCTGTCGGCACAGGTAATGAACAGCGTGTGCGGATGCTGGCCGGCGGCGAGTCGGGCGAAGTGGTCGCGCTTCTCGGGAAACACCGAACTGGTGAACTTGGCCACACCGTCCAGAAGTTGGTCGAACGGGTCCATTGCGTTTTGCTCTGAGGTCATGCGCGTGCTCCTGCGTCGGTTGAAGCGGTGTAACGCAGTATTGCACGGTTCGTTGTCTGGAAGAACTGCAACAACGCAGGAAAAATACAAGCAGAGTTGCTGTTATTAGAACAAAGGGTGGTTGGTTCGCCTTCCGAATTCAGAGTAGCATTCAGTCTAATTAATTAAGGAGTTCGATGATGGGCGTTCATCCGGTGATCATGGCGATGTTGGACAAGGCACGGGCGGCTGGCGTTCCGGCACTGTCGGCCGGGTCGCCGGCAGCCGGGCGGGCGGTGATGGCGTTGTCGCGGGCGTTGCTGGGGGCGGGCAGGCCGGTCGAGCAGCGCGAGATGATCGACGTGCCGACGCGGGCGGGAGCGGTGCCGGCGCTGCTGCTGCGGCCAGCCGCGCCGGCACGAGGGACGATCGTCTACCTGCATGGTGGTGGCTGGGTCATCGGGGCCATCGCCGATTACGAGGTGCTGGCCCGGGCCCTGTGTGTCGAGACCGGATGTGCGGTGCTGGTGCCGGAGTATCGGTTGGCGCCGGAGCATCCGTTTCCGGCCGGGCTCGAGGATTGCGAGGATGCGCTGCTCTGGGTGGCGGGGCGTGGTGCCGGGCTGGCAGGGCCGATCGTCGTGGCGGGTGATAGCGCCGGCGGCAATCTGGCGACGGTGACGGCCGGGTCGCTGGCGGGGCGCGTGCCGCTGGCAGGGCAGGTGCTGATCTATCCGGCGGTCGACACGGATTTGACGCGCGAGTCGTACCAGTTGTTTGGAGCGGGGGACGTTCCGCTGAGCCGGGCGGACATGCTGTGGTTCTACCGGCATTATGCGCCGGAGACGGCCTGGACCGATCCGCGCATAGCGCCGTTGCGGGCGGCATCAATGGTTGGGCAACCGCCGACGGTGCTGATTACGGCGGAGAACGACATTCTGCGCGACGAGGGCGAGGCCTATGCGGCGCGGTTGGCCGATGCGGGGATTGCCGTGACGCAGCGTCGGTATGCGGGAATGACGCACGGGTTCATGCGGTATCATGATCTCGTCGACGTCGCCGGGCAGGCGATGCGGGAGATGGCGGCCGACATCGTTCGCTGGTGCCGCATGTCAGGATGATCTGGGGGTTTGCTTAGCGCATAAACCGATCATTAACGTTTCCACGGTAGTTTCCTCACAGCGCGATGCACCGTCGTGCGGTCATCGACCTGCCGGTCGTGTGATCTGAAGAGGAGAAATGATCGTGT
>CAZTJC010000025.1:0-49596 GCA_964613945.1 uncultured Acetobacteraceae bacterium | reverse complement strand
GGCTGGACGCTGTATCCGCCCTTGTCGTCGGGCACGTATCAGTCTGGCCCGGCGATGGACTACACGCTGTTCGCCCTACACTTGGCGGGTGCGTCGTCCCTGCTCGGCGCCATTAACTTCATCACCACGATCTTCAACATGCGTGCGCCGGGCATGACCCTGCACAAGATGCCGTTGTTCGTCTGGTCGATGCTGGTGACGGCATTCCTGCTACTGCTGTCGGTTCCGGTTCTTGCCGGCGCGATCACGATGCTCATCACCGACCGTAACTTCGGCACCGCCTTCTTCGATCCGCAGGGTGGCGGCGATCCGGTGCTGTTCCAGCATCTGTTCTGGTTCTTCGGTCACCCCGAGGTCTACATCATGATCCTGCCGGGCTTCGGCATGGTCAGCCACGTGATCTCGACTTTCAGCCGCAAGCCGATCTTCGGCTACCTGGGCATGGCCTACGCCATGATCGCCATCGGCGTCGTCGGCTTCGTCGTGTGGGCCCACCACATGTTCGTCTCCGGCATCAGCGTCGATACCCGTGCTTACTTCATGGCGGCGACGATGATCATCGCGGTGCCGACCGGCATCAAGATCTTCTCGTGGATTGCGACGATGTGGGGCGGTTCGATCGAGCTGAAGACTCCGATGCTGTTCGCTATCGGCTTCATCTTCCTCTTCACCCTCGGCGGCGTTACCGGCATCGTGCTGTCGAACGCCAGCATCGACCAGATCATCCACAACACCTACTACGTGGTCGCGCACTTTCACTACGTGCTCAGCCTCGGTGCCGTGTTCTCGATCTTTGCCGGCTTCTACTACTGGATCGGCAAGATGTCGGGCCATCCTTACCCTGAGTTCTGGGGCAAGGTGCACTTCTGGATGACGTTCGTCGGCGTGAACCTCACCTTCTTCCCGATGCACTTCCTCGGCCTGGCCGGCATGCCGCGCCGGTATCCGGACTATCCTGACGCATTTCATGGCTGGAACTACGTCGCCTCAATCGGCTCCTACATCTCCGCCGCATCGGTATTCGTGTTCCTTTATGTCGTGTATCGGACCTTCACTTCTAAAGAGAAGCTCGCTGACAACTACTGGGGCGAGGGTGCCACCACGCTGGAGTGGACCGTCAGCTCGCCGCCGCCGTTCCATACCTTCGAGGAACTGCCGCGTATCCGTTGATGAGTGAACTAACAACACCTCTGCCGGGTGAGAACTCGGCAGAACTTCGCGACTGGTTCGTGCTGCTGAAGCCGCGTGTTATCAGCCTGGTCGTGTTTACCGGCGCGATCGGTTTGATCGTCGCACCGGTACGTATCCATCCGGTGTTGGCGTTTGCCGCGGTGCTGTGCATCGCGGTGGCTGCCGGTGCCGCCGGTGCACTCAACATGTGGTTCGATCGCGACATCGACGCGATCATGCGGCGGACGGCAAGTCGACCAATCCCGGACGGCCGTATCGAAGCAGCCGATGGTCTAGGCTACGGCATCGTCCTGGCTCTGGCGTCGGTGATCCTGATGTTCCTGGCCACCAACACTGCAGCAGCCGCGTGGTTAGCAGCCTCGATCCTGTTTTACGTCGTCATCTATACGATGTGGCTGAAGCGGCGGACGCCGCAGAACATCGTCATCGGCGGTGCTGCCGGAGCGTTCCCGCCCATCATCGGTTGGGTCGCCGCCACTGGTTCGCTCGACGTTCTGCCCGTCCTGATGTTCGCGATCGTCTTCTTCTGGACGCCGCCACATTTCTGGGCGCTGTCGCTCTACGCATCGGCCGACTACGAACGTGCCGGCGTGCCGATGCTCCCCGTTGTCGCCGGTGCTCGATCGACTCGCTGGCATGTCCTGGTTTACACGGGCATCCTAGTTGCCGCGTCGCTCTCACCCTGGCTCCTGGGGTACACGGGCCTACTCTATGGCAGCGCAGCGGTGGTCCTGGGTGCCATCTTCCTGTATGGGGCAGTTTGGACGTTGTTCGACAAGCAGGACGAACTGGGGCGCAGCCTGACGAAGGACCGTCCTGCCAAGTGGACGTTTAAGTATTCGTTGCTGTATCTCTTCTTGCTGTTCTTTGCTCTCGCAATCGATCACCTGGTCTACTGACGCATGGCGAACATCTCAAGAATGACCGACGTCGAAATCAAGCGTCGGCAACGTGTGCGTAACTTGGCGCTCCTGATCGTGCTACTTTCGTTGGCAGCCCTGTTCTACGCGATTTCCATTGTGAAGTTTAAAGTATCATGAGCCGCCGCAATACGATGATCGGCGGTGGACTGGTGGTGACGATCATCGGCATGGTCGGTCTGTCGTTCGCGTCCGTGCCGCTATATCGTCTGTTCTGCGCAGCCACCGGTTATGCCGGCACTCCTCAGATCGGCGGTCCAGCCGGTCCCGGCGGGCCCGGAGGCTCGATCACGGTGCGCTTTGACGCGAATACCAGCCCCAGCCTGCCATGGAAGTTCTCGCCCGGCCAACCACTCGTGACGGTCAAGCTCGGTGACGAGAATCTGGCCCACTATGTCGGACGCAACGACTCGGACCGCGCCGTCACTGGTGTCGCCACCTACAACGTGACCCCGGAGAAGGTGGGACATTATTTCCACAAGACGGCCTGCTTCTGCTTTAACGAGCAGACGCTTGCGGCCGGTCAGGAGATGCAGTTCCCGCTCAGCTTTTGGGTTGACCCGGCGATTGCCACCGATCCGGCTACCCGTGATGTGCACACCATCACGCTTTCCTATACCTTTTTTCGTTCATTGGACGACGCCGCCCGCAATGGCGGCTTAGACCACGCGGGCCCCCACGTGGGCCCACGTGCCGATGCGGGTGCGGACTTGAGTCGCGCGCCGATTTCGCGATGATGCAGCGGCCTACGGACAGGACCTGATGACAAGCAACACGACAACTGTACCGATGACCGTGGTCACCCGCGACTCGCATCACTCACCGGCCGCGATGGACCTCTCGGGCATGAAGCAGCCCTACCATCTCGTCGACCCCAGCCCGTGGCCTTTGCTCGCTTCGCTGGGTGCGGGCGCCATGCTGTTCGGCGTCGTTGAGTGGGCCCATGGCATCACCAAGCTGCCGTTCTTCGCCGGGTTGGCATTGGTGCTGGTCGTTGCGACCATGTGGTGGCGGGACGTGCTGCGGGAAAGCAAGGCCCCGGGGCTACATACCGCGGTGGTTCGCCTCGGTCTGCGCTATGGCATGATGCTGTTCATCGCCAGCGAAGTCATGTTCTTCGTCGGCTTCTTCTGGGCGAACTTCAACTTCTCCCTGTTTCCCGAGCACGTGCTCGGCACGGCCACCCCGGCCTGGCCGCCGGTTGGCGTCACGACGTTCAATCCCTTTGGCCTGCCGCTGCTCAACACGTTGATCCTGTTGCTGTCGGGCACCACGGTGACCTGGGCGCATCACTCGCTGATCGAAGGCGACCGCAAGCATCTCGTAATGGCGCTGGGGCTGACGGTTCTTCTCGGCATGAGCTTCAGCTGCTTCCAGGCTATCGAGTACATGGACGCGCCGTTTAAGTTCATCGGTGGCGGCATCTACCCGTCGGTATTCTTCTTGGCCACCGGCTTCCACGGGTTCCATGTCATCGTCGGCACGGTGTTCCTGATCGTCTGCTGGTTCCGGGCCCGTGGCGGCGAGTTCACGCCGCAGCGTCACTTCGGCTTTGAAGCCGCTGCCTGGTATTGGCACTTCGTCGACGTGGTCTGGCTGTTCCTCTACGTCTGCATCTACCTTGGTGGTTTGTCGAACGTCGGCGTCGAGTAAGTTGGACTGACCACCACGAGCCCCGCGCGCCGGCTGTTATGGCCGGCGCTGAGTGCGGCGGCGATGCTTGCAGTGACCCTGTATCTCGGGGTGTGGCAGATCGAGCGTCTGCACTGGAAGCAGGCGTTGTTGTCTGAGATCGATCGCGCCGAAGCTGCCCCGGCAGTTCCGATCCCTCCGAACCCCATGCCTTTCGAGAAGGTCGAGATCGCCGGCACCTTGCGTGGTGATCTCGTTGCGCATTATGGCTCCGAGGTTCGTGGCGTGATCGGCGGCGCCAAGATGGGCGCCCAGCTCATCGTCCCGTTGGAGCGAAAAGGACAGCCACCAGTCCTCGTGGACCTGGGCTGGCTTCCTGACGATGCTATCGTGCAAATTCCTGCCGGCCCGACGCGGATCGTCGGCTATATACGGCCTCCCGAGCCGGCTGGACGTCTGTCGCCGGGAGCCGACTTGTCTCAGCGCCGCTTCTGGTCGCTCGACCCGGCCCCGATCGGCGCCTCGCTCGGGCTGACCGACGTCGCCCCCTATACCCTGGTGGCGCTCGGACCAGTCACCGCCACTCCCAGCCCGGCGCAAAGCCTGCCGCGGCCATCCAACGATCATCTCGGTTACGCCGCGACGTGGTTCGGCCTTGCTCTCTGCCTGGTCGGCATCTTTGTCGTCTTTGCCCGGAGAACCCTGCGCCGATGACACCTTACGATCGCCTGTCCGACCGCTTTGCCCGTATTGCGACCGTCGGTGAGGCCAGCGCCGTCCTCCATTGGGATGCGTCGGCCATGATGCCGTCGGGTGGCGGCGCGGCCCGCGGCGATCAGCTCGCGGTGCTGGCCGGGATCGAGCACGCCATGCTGACGGACGATGCCGTCGGCGATGATCTCGCGGCGGCCGAACAGTCGCCGCCGGAACACGAGTGGCACGCGGCAAATCTCCATCTCATGCGCCATGCCTATGCCCGCGCAACCGCGTTGCCGGCCGATTTGGTCGAAGCCCAGGCGCGTGCGAATGCCGCCTGCGAACAGGTCTGGCGCCAGGCGAGGGCGAATTCCGACTTCGCCGCCGTGGCACCGCTGCTGGCTGAGGTGGTGTCACTGACCCGGCAGTCTGCCTCTGCGCTGTCGCCGGTACTGGGCCTGTCGCCTTACGATTGCCTGATGGACGGTTTCCAACGTGGTGTAACCGCCGCCGACGTGTTGCCGGTGTTCGACCGATACGAAAGCTGGATGCGCGATGCCTTACCGCGCGCCGAGGCGCTGCAGGCCGACGCCGGCGCGCCGATACCGCTGAAGGGCGTGTTTCCGGCCGATCGGCAGGAAGGTCTCTGCCGCAGCCTGGCCGCACGCGCCGGCTTGGAGGCCTCGAATTTTCGTCTCGATCGATCGACGCACCCGTTTTGCGGTGGCACCCCCACCGATGTCCGCATCACCACGCGTTACAACGAGGGTGATCCGGCGCAGGCGTTGATGGGCGTCCTGCACGAGGCCGGCCATGGTCTCTACGAACGCGGCCTGCCATCGGCGTTTGCCCGTCAGCCCGTCGGGCAGGCCGCTGGGATGGCGGCGCATGAAAGCCAGTCGTTGATCATAGAGATGCAATCCTGCCGTAGCGACGCCTTCCTGCGTTGGCTTGGTCCGGAGCTGCATGGCACGTTCGGCGGTGAGGCGGCTCCATACGATTCCCGGAACCTGCGTCGCCTGTGGCGCCGGGTCGAGCGCGGCTTCATCCGGGTCGATGCCGACGAGATGACCTATCCGGCTCATATTATCCTGCGCTTCCGCCTCGAGATCGCATTAATCGGTGGCGACCTCCAGGTCGCCGATCTTCCGGGCGCCTGGCGTGACGGATTGCACGGCTTGCTCGGCATCGTCCCGCCGGACGACGCGCGAGGCTGCCTGCAGGACATTCACTGGTATGACGGGCTGTTCGGCTATTTCCCGAGCTATACGCTCGGTGCGATGGGTGCCGCGCAACTCATGGCCGCCGCTCGACGCGAGGTGAGCGGCCTCGACGATGCGACCGGGCGCGGCGACCTGCAGCCGCTCGTGCGTTGGCTGCGCTCTCAGGTGCATGAGCAGGGCAATTGCCTTGGCTTCAACGACCTTTTGACCCATGCCACCGGCAAGCGTCTGGACCCCAGCGATTTCGAGACGCATCTCACGTCGCGATACCTGTCCGCGTTGGCGCTACACTGAGCGCGATTGGCGGGCGCACGGCTTGATGCTAGAGCCCCGCCACGTTCCGCGCCCGGAGTTTGCTGGGCCGAGTGCCACGATAGTTCAAGGAGTGCATGTATGGCCGACCCGAAGATGACGCCGATCGAACTGGAGCCATCGGAAGTGGCGCTGGTCATCGGTGAGGAAGACGGTTCGATGACCGTCCGCGTCGTCCCCGCCGTCGAACTGCCTGAGGGCGCGACCGACGTTCCGGAGCCTTATGGCATTGCCGTCGCGCTCGCGATGCGTTTGCTCAACGACCCGGATTTCCACGACGACGTCATGGAATGGTACGAGAGCCAGGAAGACGACGAGGACGAGGACGCCGAGATCGACGAGGAAGACGAGGACGAGAAGCCGAAATCGTAGTGCGCTGAACCCGATGCGTTATGTCTCGACGAGAGGGCAGGCGCCGGCGCGTGATTTCGCCGGCGTGTTGCTAGCCGGGTTGGCCGAGGATGGCGGGCTGTTCGTGCCCGAGACCTGGCCGACCCTGTCGCCAGCCGATCTGCGGTCCATGCGTGGCTTGCCGTATCCGGAGATCGCGGCACGGGTCATGCACCTGTTCGTCGGCGATAGCATCGGGTTTGATGCGCTTCACGCTATTTGTGTCGATGCCTACGCCGGGTTTGGCAGCCCGGCGGTTGCCCCGCTCGTGCAGCTCGAATCCGGTCTGTGGGCGCTTGAGCTGTTTCACGGCCCGACGCTCGCCTTCAAGGACATGGCGATGCAGGTGCTCGGGCGCATGTTCGACCTGATCCTGCGCGAGCGCGGCGAGCGGGTGACCATCGTTGGCGCGACGTCCGGCGATACCGGGTCGGCGGCGATCGAGGCGTTCCAGGGGCGGGAGCAACTCGACGTCGTCATCATGCATCCGCGCGGCCGTACCAGCGAGGTGCAGCGCCGGCAGATGACGACGGTGAACGCCGCCAACATCGCCAATATTGCGATCGAGGGCACGTTCGACGATTGCCAGGACCTGGTGAAGGCGATGTTCGCCGACGCGCCATTCCGCACCGAGATGCGACTGTCGGCGGTCAACAGCATCAACTGGGCCCGCGTGGCGGCGCAGATACCGTACTACATCGCTTCGGCCGTGGCGCTCGGTTCGCCGGAGCGGGAAGTCGCGTTCAGCGTGCCGACCGGCAATTTCGGCAACGTGCTGGCGGCTTGGGCGGCCCGGCGCATGGGCGTGCCGATCGCGCGCCTGATCGTGGCGAGCAACCGCAACGACATCCTGACCCGCTTCCTCGACTCCAACGACATGAGCATGCGGACGGTCGAGCCCAGCCTGTCGCCCAGCATGGACATCCAGGTCAGCAGCAATTTTGAGCGATTGCTGTTCGAGCTGCTCGACCGCGACCCGGTCCGCACTGCCGCGACCATGCAGGGCTTCCGCTCCGAGGGTCATATGAGCGTGCCGGACGCCTCGTGGCATCGCGCTCGTGCGTTATTTCAGGGCTTTCGTCTCGACGATACCGGCACGGAAGCCGAAATTCGCCGCCTGTGGTCGCAAGGCTATCTGGCGGACCCTCACACTGCCATCGGTGTTGCCGCGGCGCGCCGATTCCCGTTGCGGCACATTCCGACGATCGCCGCCGCGACCGCCCATCCGGCTAAATTCCCGGATGCCATGGAAGCTGCGATCGGTTTGCGTCCCCCGCTGCCATCGCGGTTGGCCGACCTATATGAGAAAGCCGAACACTTCACGTGTGCGCCAAACGAACTCGATGCTGTCGAGGCCAAGGTGCGCGCGTTTGCCCTGAGGAACACCGCATGAGCGAAGCTATTCGCGTCACCCGTCTGCCGTCTGGATTGACCGTCGTCACCGAGACGATGGACCGGGTCGAGACGGTATCTCTGGGCGCCTATGTCGCGACCGGCACGCGCAACGAGACCGAGGCCGAGAACGGCGCCTCGCACTTCCTCGAGCACATGGCCTTCAAAGGCACCGCCACGCGCACCGCGCCGCAGATTGCTGAGGCGATCGAGAACGTCGGCGGCCACATCAACGCCTACACCGCACGCGAGCAGACCGCCTATTACGTCAAGCTGCTGAAGGAAGACCTGGTGCTCGGCGCCGACATCATCGGCGACATCCTGACCCATAGCAGCTTCGCACCCGAGGAGCTCGAGCGCGAGCGCGGCGTGATCCTGCAGGAGATCGGCCAGGCCAACGACACGCCCGACGACATCATCTTTGACCGCTTCCAGGAGACTGCCTTCCCGAGCCAGCCCATGGGCCGCCCGGTGCTCGGCACCGAGGACGGCATCAAGGGCATGCAGCGCGAGCAGCTGACCGGATACATGCAGCGGCATTATGCGGCCGGCAATGTCGTCGTCGCCGCGGCCGGCGCGTTGCAGCACGATACCGTCGTCGATCTCGCCAAGAAGCATTTCGCGGATCTACCGTCCGAGTTACCGGGCGCCTTTGTGCCGGGCCTCTACAAGGGCGGTGAGTATCGCGAGGACCGCGATCTGGACCAGGTTCATATCGTGTTGGGCTTCCCCGCCGTCGGTTACGGTGACAAGGACTACTATCCATCCCTGCTGTTGAGCACGTTGTTGGGCGGCGGGATGTCGTCGCGCCTGTTCCAGGAAATCCGCGAGAAGCGCGGCCTCGTGTATTCCATCTACTCGTTCGCCGCGCCGTTCATCGATGGCGGCCTGTTCGGCATCTACGCCGGCACCGGCGAGGACGAGGCCAAGGAGCTGATGCCGGTGACCCTGGGCGAGTTGCGTAAGGTACAGCGCGACGTGTCGCAGGAGGAGCTGAACCGCGCCCGGGCGCAGGTAAAGGCCGGGCTGCTGATGTCGCTGGAAAGCACGGGCAGCCGCTGCGAGCAGATCGCCCGGCAGATCCAAATCTTCGGCCGCATCGTCCCGACCAGCGAGACGGTCGACAAGCTTAGTGCCGTGACGCTCGACGACATCAGCCGCTGCGCCGTCCGCATCTTCGGCGGCGTGCCGACGCTGGCGACGGTGGGGCCGGCCGATCATGTGCCATCGCTGTCCTCCATCGTCGATCGGCTCGCGGCATGAACGAACTCGATACGCTATCGGACCTGATCCGCCGGGCCCGGGCCGCCGGCGCCGATGCCGCCGATGGGGTGATTGTCTCGGCGACATCCGTCTCGGTGCAGCGCCGCCTCCGCAAGACCGAGCAGGTCACGCGCTCGGAAGGTCACGATCTCGGCTTGCGTGTGTTTGTCGGGCAGCGCTCGGCGTCGGTTTCGTCCTCGGCGGTCGATCCGGCCGGCTTCGACGCCCTGGTTGCCCGCGCCATCGCCATGGCCCGCATCGTGCCGGAAGACCCCTATGCCGGTCTCGCCGCCGAAGCGCGTTCGCCATCCGGTCTGGACCTGCAGATGGATGACGGGCGCGAGCCCGATGTCGACGCCCTGATCGCCCGTGCATCGGCCGCTGAAGAGGCCGCTCTTTCAGTGGCTGGAATCACTAACTCCGAGGGCGCTGATGCCGGGTTCGCTCGCGCCCGCATCGCCCTGGTAACGTCGGCCGGGTTCGCCGGCCAGACCGCGCGCAGTTCCCACTCCGTGTCCGCCACCGCGCTGGCCGGGGAGGGCACCGGCATGGAGCGCGACTACGACTACTCCAGCGCCGTGCATCTCGACGATCTCGAGGATGCCGCCACCATCGGCCGCATCGCCGGCGAGAAGGCCATCGCCCGCCTCAACCCGACCCGGCCCAAGACCATGCGCGTCCCGGTCGTCTACGATCCGCGTGTGTCGAGCAGCATCCTCGGACACTTGTCGAGTGCCATCAACGGCAGCTCGATCGCCCGTGGCACCTCCTTTCTCAAGGAGCGCATGGACCAACAAGTGTTCGCCCGCGGCGTGACGATCATCGACGACCCCCGCCGCATTCGCGGTCTGCGGTCGCGCGAGTTCGACGGCGAAGGCGTGCCGACCCGTGTCGCCTCCATCATCGACGATGGCGTGCTGACGACGTGGTTTCTCGACAGCCGCACGGCGCGGCAACTCGGGCTCCAGACCACGGGCAGCGCCTCGCGCGGCGTCAATGGTCCGCCGTCGCCGTCCGCGACCAATCTCTACATGGCGGCCGGTACGATGACGCCGCAGGAGCTGATGGCCGACATTAAGGAAGGCCTCTATATCACCGAGATGATGGGCTCGAGCATCAACGGCATCACGGGCGATTACAGCCGTGGCGCCTCGGGCTTCATGATCCGTGACGGCGCACTGGCCGAGCCGGTCGCCGAAATCACGGTCGCCGGGTCGCTGCCGGAGATGTTCATGCACCTCACTCCGGCCAACGATCTGCGCTTCCGCCGCGGCACCGATGCACCGACCGTGCGTATCGAGGGACTGACGCTCGCTGGTTCGTGAGACCAGGCCCTATAACCAGAGCTGGATCGACTTATATTCAACGGTCGGTTCGCTTGAGAGGTTTTCCACCATGTCCCGCTCGACTTCATTGTTCGCGGCAGTCGCTGTCGCGGCACTCACACTAGCGCCGTCGTTGGCAGAAGCGCGCGCAGGGGGCGGGGCCTCATTCGGTAGCCGCGGCGGACGCACCTATAGCGCGCCACCCTCGACCAACACCTCGCCCTATGCGGCCCCGATGGACCGGTCGATGACCCCTCGCACGGCACCGAGCTACGGCGGCGGCTATGCCCAGCCGGGTCCGTCCCGTGGCGGCTTCGGGTCGGCTTTGATGGGCGGCCTGCTGGGCGCGGGCATCGGCGGGCTGCTCTTCGGTCACGGTCTGTTCGGTGGTGGCGGCTTCGGCTTCATCGGCTTCTTGCTGCAGGCCGTGATCATCTTTTTCATCGCGCGGTGGCTCTTCCGTACCTTCTTTCGTCGCACGGCAATGGCGGGCGCCGGCATGGGCGGCAGCTTCGCGCGCATGGGGCAGCCGGCGTCGGGCATGATGGGCGGCGGCAGCGCCATGCCGCAGTCCAGCCCGGTCTCCATCGGTCCGGCCGACTACCAGGCCTTTGAGCGCACGTTGCAGGACGTTCAAGCTGCCTGGTCGGCACAAAGCATGGCACAGCTTCAGGCCGTCGCGTCGCCCGAGATGGTCAGCTACTTCGGTGAGCAACTTGCCGAGCTGAACCGCCGCGGCGTGCGCAACACGGTCACCGACGTGCGCCTGGACAAGGGAGATCTGTCGGAAGCCTGGTCGGAGGGTGGGCGTGAGTATGCCACCGTGGCGATGCGGTTCTCGATGATCGACGTCACGCGCGACTCGTCCGGCCATGTCGTCGACGGCAACCCGGCGCAGCGTAGTTCAGCCACCGAGCTATGGACCTTCGTCCGCGCCAACGGGCGCTGGATGCTGTCTGCCATCCAACAAGGCCGCTAATAAATCGCCGCACTTCAGTAAAATCAGGCCGCTTTCTTTTGAAAGCGGCCTCTTTGATTGCAAGATCATTGCAGCAGATTTCAGTTTTGCTGCATCACGGAATGTTCACGTGCATCGACGGCTCGCAATCGTATGACCCGGCCATCCCAGGGCAGCGAAGGAAACGAGCCGATGAACGCGGTCTCGCCATCTCTCTCACACCGTTATCGGTCAGTTTTCATCTCCGACACGCATCTCGGCACCAAGGGATGCCGTAGCGACTTCCTCGCGGATTTCCTCGAGCAGGTGAATTGCGACAAGCTGTTCCTGGTCGGCGACATCATCGACGGCTGGCGCTTGCGCAAGAATTGGTATTGGGACGCGAACCACGACCGCGTCGTCCGCGCCATCCTGCGCCATGCCAAGCGCGGCACCGAGATCGTCTACATGCCCGGCAACCATGACGAGATGTTCCGCGCCTGGCTACCGCCCGCGTTAGACGCTCCCCCGCTGGAAGTCGCCGGCATCAAGGTGTGTCGCGAGAGCACGCACGAGACGGCTCTCGGCGTCCGGTTGCTGATCGTGCATGGCGACGAGTTCGATGGCGTGGTGCGGTATGCCAAGTTCCTGGCGCGGCTGGGTGATAGCGCCTACACCGCCGCGCTGGCGGCTAACCGACATCTCAATTCCATCCGCCGGGTCATGGGATACGAGTATTGGTCGCTTAGCCAATGGCTGAAGCGCCAGGTCAAGGGTGCTGTCAAAGCCATCGATCGCTTCGAGACGGCGCTGGCAGCCGATGCCGCCAAGCGTGGCTTTGACGGTATCGTCTGTGGCCACATCCATCACGCGGAGATGCGCGAGGTCAACGGCATCCTGTACTGCAACACCGGCGACTGGGTCGAAAGCTGCACCGCCTTGGTCGAGCAGGCCGACGGGCGCCTCGAGTTGCTCGATTGGGCGGCGGTGAACAACCTTTCCTTTTTTCGCAGCCGAACCCCTTCAGCCGCGATGTCAGTGCCGGCCTCAGCCTGACGCCGATGCGCATTCTCATCATCTCGGACGCTTGGCATCCGCAGGTGAATGGCGTCGTGGTGACGTTGGAGATGCTGGCCCGGGAACTGCAGACGCTCGGTCACGTGGTCGACGTGATCGGGCCGGACCGCTTCCGCACCGTGTCGATGCCGAGCTACCGCAGCATCCATCTGGCGGTGCTGCCGTCGCGCCGGCTGGTGCCGATGATCGAAGCCTTCGAGCCACATGCGCTGCATATCGCGACTGAGGGGCCGCTCGGCTGGGCAGCGCAGCGGTGGGCGATCCGCACCGGCACCGATTTCACCACGTCGTTCCACACGCGGTTTCCTGAGTACCTGCACGCCCGCGCACGGGTGCCGATGCCGTTAAGCTACGCTTTCCTGCGCGGCTTCCACAGCCGGGCCAAGGGCACCATGGTCGCGACGTTCAGCATGCGGCGCGAGTTGGCCGGCCGCGGCTTCAGCAACCTGCTGCCCTGGTCGCGCGGTGTCGACCTGCAGCGATTCTGGCCCGGCGATCGCCAGCAATGGCCATGGCCCGGCCCGATCTTCCTCTACGTCGGCCGCCTCGCGGTCGAAAAGAACGTCGCCCGCTTTCTCGCGCTCGATCTGCCGGGAACCAAGGTCGTCGTGGGCGATGGCCCGCAGCGCGCGTGGCTGGAGGCGGCCTATCCCCATGCAAAGTTTATCGGCGAACAGCGCGGGGCGACCCTGGCCCGCGCCTATGCTGGTGCCGACGTGTTCGTGTTTCCCTCCGAAACCGACACGTTCGGCCTGGTGCTGCTCGAAAGCCTGGCGTGCGGAACTCCGATCGCCGCGCTACCCGTGACGGGGCCGGCCGATATCCTCGCCAACGCCAGCCCAGGTGTCGGCGCCCTGGACAACGACCTGCGCGCCGCGGCATTGCGCGCCCTGGGCGGCGACCGGCTCGCCTGCCGAGCGCATGCGGAGCGTTTCTCCTGGCGCGCCTGCGCCGAGCTGTTCTGCAGTAATCTCGCGACCACCGGCTGACCTGGGTCTGAGTCACGGCATTTGCCCGTGCGGAGCGCCCATGCTACCGCCCCGGGTTCATGAAGCGGCTTCTACGCCATCCCCGGACCTTGGCTCTGGGCGCTTGGGCGCTCGGGGCCTATCTCCGATTTGCGCTTGGAACCACACGCTGGACGCTGCATGGGCGGGACGCGCTGGGATCGCACATGCTCGGCGGGGCCGCCATCTTCGCGTTTTGGCACGAACGCCTGCCCCTCATGCCGGCGCTCTGGACAATGGCGCTTCGCGAGCGTCGCGGCGCCGAGCGTGGTCGGATGCATGTCCTGGTCAGCCGGCACCAGGACGGGCGGCTGATCGGCTCGATCATGCAGGCTTTCGGGGTCGATGTCGTTTATGGTTCGTCGGCCAAGCGCAACAAGGATAAAGGCGGCGGCGCCAGCCTGCGCGCACTAATCGGCGTCCTGCAAGGAGGCGACCAGATCGTCATCACGCCCGACGGCCCGCGCGGTCCGGCTCGTTGCGCCGCGCCGGGCGTGGCGCAACTGGCTGCGCTGACACGTGCGCCGATTATCCCGTGTGGGGCGCAGCTCCGGTTTCGGCGGACGCTCGGCACGTGGGATCGGATGATCCTGCCGCTCCCGTTCGGCCGCGGCGTGCTGGTCTGCGGTTCGCCGATCCCCGTGCCGCGCGATGACTGGGCCGGTAGCCTGGCGCAGATCGAAGCCGCAATGACGCTCGCGGCCGAGCAGGCGGACGCGTTATGCGCGGGTTGATCGCCGCCGGATGGCATTGGGGCGCGACGCTGGGGGCGCCGGCGCTGCGACGGATGCTGGATCGCCGGGTCGCTCTCGGCAAGGAGGAGGCGGCACGCTTGAACGAGCGATGCGGCGTCGAGCAGGGCGCACGGCCATCAGGACAACTCGCATGGATCCACGCGGCCAGCGTCGGCGAGGCCGTCTCCGTGTTGCCGGTGCTCACCAGCCTGGCGCGGCAGGACCCGGCGCTCACCGTGCTATTCACCACCGGCACGCTGACCTCGGCGCGGCTGCTGGACCGCCGACTGCCGGAACTCGGGCTGCATCGGGTGCTGCATCGCTACGTTCCGCTCGACGTGCCGGCCTGGGCGGCGTGCTTTCTGGACCATTGGCGGCCGAACGTGGCGGCTTTCGTCGAGAGCGAGCTGTGGCCGAATCTGATCGCGGGCTGCCGCGCGCGCGGGATCCCGATGATGCTGATCAACGGGCGCATGTCGGCTGGCAGCTTGCGGCGCTGGCGCTGGTCGGGCGGGTTCGCGCGGCAGGTGGTTGGCGGATTTGACCGCGTGCATGCGCAGTCGGCCGACTATGCGGCGCGGCTGAAGCAACTCGGCGCCCGCGGCCTGTTGCCGCCCGGAAACCTGAAACTGGCGGCGGAGCCGTTGCCGGTGGTTGCCGCGGAGGCGACCCGACTGGCGGCGCTGATCGGCGACCGCCCGGTCTGGCTGGCGGCCAGCACTCATCCAGGCGAAGAGATGATTGCTGCCGAGGCACACCGGCAGCTTGCCGCGAAGCATCCGGGCTTGTTGACCATGATAGCACCACGGCATCCGGATCGCGGCGGCGACATCGCGGCGGCACTGGGAGGCGCCCCCCGACGCTCGCTCGGCAAGGGACCACCGCCCGGGGGCATCTGGATTGCCGACACGCTCGGCGAATTGGGGCTGCTCTATACACTGGCGCCGGTGGTGTTCGTCGGCCGCAGTCTAGTCGGCCGCGGCGGGCAAAACCCGTTGGAGGCCGCCCGTTTCGGCGCAGCGTTGGCAGTCGGGCCATATACCGACAACTTCCGCGAGACGGTGAACTCGCTCAAATTGGCCGGCGGCCTCGCGCAAGTCGCCAATGTGAACGAACTCGCTGCCTGGGTCAGCCGCATGCTGCACGACCCGGTAGCCCGCGCACACGCCGGCCAAGCGGCTCGAAGCGTGGCGGATGGCGAGAGCGGGTTACCGACCCGGATCGCCGCCGCATTGCTCGATCTACTCCGCCGGTGAACCCGCCCGCATTCTGGCAGCGTGACGGCGTGGTGCCGCTGCTGCTGTCGCCGCTCTCGTACATCGTCGCCGGCACAACCCGGCGGCGCGTCCGCCAGCCCGGCGTCACCGTGCCGGTGCCGGTGCTGTGCTGCGGCAATGCGAGCGTCGGCGGGGCCGGCAAGACGACCGTGGTCCTCGACCTGGTCCGACGCCTCTGCCGTCGCGGCATCGCCGTGCATTGCCTGACGCGCGGCTACGGCGGCCGGGTGCGCGACGTGCTGCGCGTCGATCTGGCTCGGCACTCCGCTGCGGCAGTTGGCGACGAGCCGCTATTGCTGGCTGCGGAGGCGCCGACCTGGATCGGTGCGGACCGGGCGGCATCTGCCCGCGCCGCAGTGGCGGCGGGAGCGAAGTTCCTACTGATGGATGACGGATTGCAGAATCCGAGCCTGAGCAAGACGGCGTCGCTCCTGATCGTCGATGGTGCGGTCGGATTCGGCAACGGCCGGGTCATGCCGGCGGGGCCGTTGCGCGAGCCGGCAGGGGAGGCGGCATTGCGATGCCGGGCGGCCGTGCTGATCGGTGCCGACCAGGCCGGCGCCCGTGCGGCCATGGGTGGTCTCCCGGTGTTGGACGCCTGGCTAGAGCCCGATCGGGCTCTGGAAGGCGAGCGGGTGTTCGCGTTTTGCGGCATCGGCCGGCCCGGCAAATTTTTCGAGACGGTCGCGGCGGCCGGCGCTGCGCTGGCCGGCTCGGCGCGTTTTGCGGATCACCATCCCTACACGGTGCGCGACATCCAAGCTGTGCTCGCCGAGGCCGAACGGCTACACGCCCGACCGCTGACGACTGCGAAGGACGTGGTCCGCATCGCCGAAGCGCTGCGGCCGCAAATCGGCGTGTTAGGGGTAAGACTCATATGGCGGGACGAGAGTGCGGTGGAGCGGATGCTGGACGAGGTCATCGTATGACGCTGCTGCATCGGATCGAAGGGCTGGTGGCGCGATCCGCGGTTAGTCTGTTGCGCGGCTTGGGACCCGTGCGGTCCAGCAATCTATGCGGCGCGGTGGCCCGCGGGATCGGCCCGCTGCTGCCGGTGTCCAAGGTCGCGGACCGCAATCTGCGCCTGGCGATGCCCGAACTCGATGCCGCCACGCGAAAGCGCATCGTGCGCGGCGTATGGGACAATCTCGGCCGAACCGCAGGAGAGTTTCCTCATGTCGGCCGCCTGTCCGAAACCGCTGACGGGCCGGGTTGGGAGATTGTCGGAGCCGAGCATATCGAAGCTCTCGCCGCTCGGGGCGGCCCGGCGATGCTGTTCACCGGGCACATCGGCAACTGGGAGGTTCTTCCGCTGGCGACGGCGCGTCGGGGCGTCAAATTCGCCACGGTGTATCGCGCCTCTGACAACCCGGAGATCGATGCGCTGATCCTTGAGTTGCGTCGCGCGTCGAAGGGAGCGAACGAGAAATTGTTTGCCAAAGGTGCGCAAGGGGCGCGGCAGATGCTGATGCATTTGCGGCAAGACGGGTTTGTCGGAATGCTTCCGGATCAGAAGATGAATGACGGCATCCGCGCCAACTTTTTCGGTCAGCCCGCGATGACGCCGTCGGCCTTGGCCGCGGTCGCGCTCAAGATCGGCTGCCCCGTGCTACCGACCTATGCCCAGCGCCTCGCGCCCGGTCGCTTTCGCGTCACCTATGAACCTCCGGTGCCGCTTCCCAATACCGGGGACCGGGTTGCCGACGTTGCCGCGCTGACCCAGACGGTCAACGATCGGCTGGAAGCCTGGGTTCGGGCGAAGCCGGAGAGCTGGCTCTGGCTGCACCGGCGTTGGCCGAAAGAAATTTACACCAACGGATCGTGAGCAGGGGCCAGATCAGGAAACAGGCTAGCCAACCCGGCCTGGGTCGGTGCGCAACGTCCGCGTTCGGTAATAAAGCCACTAAGCAGGCGTGATGGCGTCACGTCAAAGGCCGGATTGGCCGCCGGGCTGCTCGTGGGGATGACGCGAACGGTGGTCACCTTGCCGTCCAGTCCGCGACCGGAGATCGTCGTTACCTCGGTGGCGTCGCGTTCCTCGATCGGGATGGTCGAGCCGTCGGTCACGGTCCAGTCGATCGTGCTCGACGGTGCGGCGACCCAGAACGGGATGTCGTTGTCGTGCGCGGCCAAGGCCTTCAGATAGGTGCCGATCTTGTTGGCAGCGTCACCGTTGCGGCTGACCCGGTCGGCACCGACGATGGCAATGTCGACCTTGCCATGCTGCATGAGATGGCCGCCGGCATTATCCGAGATGACCGTGTGTGGCACACCGTGTTTACCGAGTTCCCAGGCGGTTAGAAAAGCGCCTTGATTGCGTGGCCGAGTCTCGTCGACCCAGACGTGAACCGGAATACCGGCATTATGCGCCTTGTAGATCGGCGCCAAGGCGGTGCCCCAGTCGACGGTCGCCAGCCAACCCGCATTGCAGTGCGTCAGCACGTTGACCGGCTGCTGCGGTTTGCGGCCGGCAATCTCCTCCAACAAAACCTGCCCGTGATCGCCGATGGCGGAGTTCTGCGCGACGTCCTCGTCGGCGATCAACCCGGCTTCGGCATAGGCAACCTGAACTCGTTGTGCGGGGACCGTGTTACGCAGACGGGTGAGCATCCGGTCGAGCGCCCAGCGCAGGTTGATGGCAGTCGGTCGCGTCCCGGCCAGCGTCTCTGCGGCCTGTTCCATGGCAGCGGTGCTGGAGTCGTCGCGCAACGCCAGCGCCAGCCCATACGCCGCCGTGGCCCCGATCAATGGAGCCCCACGGACTTGCATGCTCCTGATGGCGTGAGCCGCATCGAGAAGTGACGCGAGCCGGACATATTCGAATGCCCACGGTAATTTGGTCTGGTCAAACACCTTGACCGACCAACGATCCGTCTCGTCGACCCAGATCGTGCGATAAACCGTGCCGTCGACCTTCATCGTTGCCCCGAACCGTTCAAGGCGGCCCTTATAGTCAGGCGATGATCAGGACGCTAATTGTCCTTTCCGATCGGCGGCAACAAGGCCAGCAACTGCGCCGGTATCGGCTCATGCACGGCGCCTTCATGACAAGTCTTCAAGGCGCGACCAAGCCAAATCGCAAATGCCTGGTTTTCCGGGGAAGCTACTGCGGATGGGACGAAAGTTGCGTTTTCCATATTGTTGCAATGTCTGACGCTTCAGGGAGTTGCATGCGTCATGCACCTGCGGCGCCCCCGTGTGAGTCAGGTCACACATGGGGCAAGAAGATTAATTCCTGAAATAAATCAGGACCGGGCGCCTCCGAGCACCAATTTGGCGAGTTGCCCGCCGAGGCAGGCATGGAGCTGCTCCACAGCCTGTACTCGACCGGATTTCGGCGTTCTCTCAAGGTCGATCTGACCGTCGTTCACCCAGCTTCTCATCAGATCGAAACGCCGGAATACCAGAACGTTTGGCATCGATCCGACCACCTGAAAGGCTTGCTCATAGGGTTCGATGTTGCTGTTCGTTTGGAGGAAGCGGCTATATTGCGGGTCCACCAAAACCAAGTCGGCATCGGCGTGCCCGACCTTGTCGACGCCATCAGTGAGGATTTGTGCAAATTCGCTCGGCGGGAAATTGCGCACGGCTTCGACGGTGCCGGTCTGCCACAACACCAGCTGATATTTACCCTGATCGAGCATCTCCGACATCAGCTTGAGCTGGTCTGATGCCGATAATCCCCGGCCGCCACGAACTGTTATCTTCACCGTGACACCCGGCACCAGACGCTCCAGCGTAGACGCCATTTGCTGCGGAAACGCGGTGCTGGTCGGCGTGTCATTAATAATCTGGGCGGAAGGGAGCGTGGTGGTCGCGGCACCCTCGACCGACTGGGCGATCAGCCCACCCGGCGCGATGCTGCCTTCCGGACGAAACAGGTTGGCTGAACCGATCGCCAACACGTTCAAGGTACCGCCGGTATGCAGCGCGCTCGCAACATGGGGCAGGGGGGCCGGCGTTCCGGCCGTATCATCCGACATCAAACATTTTGCTGGAACCGGCACGGCGCCAGCCGCACCAAGCGGGACGATCGAGAGCGCAAGAAGAAATGCCAGCCGACGCATCATACCGTTCCCACGTGTGGAGTTGGTGCCGGACGATCGCTTCGCGCGACGATACCTTTGCGGCGGTACCACGCGGACAGAGCACCGACGCCCACGAGTGCCGCGGCGCCGACGATGTTCACCGCCGCTTGAACCATCCAGTCAGGTTGCTCTTCCATCGCGAGGCGTCCCAAGAATGAGAGGAATATGCCAGTGCAGAACACGGCAAGCGAGTGCTGACCGCAGATCACGAACGGCGCCGCGGCGCGGCTCTGCACCCATTTCGCCCCTTTTGGGACCAGCCGCACCACGATCCATACGAATGCGAAGATCGACAGCAGTCGCATCGGATGCAAGTTTTGTTTATCGACCGAGACAAGGATTCTAACCGCCCAGAGAGGCATGGACGTATCGATGTCCGCTGCTGGCCACACCAACCAAAGAAGAATCAGCCCGATCAGCACGATTGTCACCGCGGCAACGTCATACAAACGCTTTGGCCCCGGAAGCCTTACTGGCCGGTAGGACAGGACCGCGCCGCAGATAAACAGGAACTGCCACGCGATCGGGTTGAAATACCAGCCACCCCCCGTCCAGGACGACAGATTATAGCCCGTGACGCGAACGGCTGCGTAGGCTCCGGCGGAGAGCAACAGCAGCAGCCAGCGCCACCGCAGCAGCGGGATGACAAAGGCAAACACCACCAGGAGCGCGATGTACATCGGCAGGATGTCGAGGTAAGCCGGCTGGAAATGCAGCAGCAGCGCTTCGAGCATTGCGCGGTAGGGCGCATCGGCCAGGGCGTCGATGTGGATTTCCTCGAGGTAGTCGGAGCGGTCTAGCGCCGTCGCCGAGTAGGAAACCTGCGCACTGAAGACGACGAACAGGAAAATGTGCGCGATGTAGAGGACCCAGGCGCGACGCAGCACGTCGGCGCCGGCGAATATCCAGCCGTTCTTGTCCATGCTGCGGCCATAGGCCAGGCCCGCAGCGTAACCTGCGAGCAAGACGAACACCTCGGTGGAATCGCACAAGGCGAAGTTGCGCAAACTGAATTGGGCGATCCAGTTGCCAGGGATATGGTCGATGAAGATCAACCAAAGCGCGACGCCGCGGAAGAAGTCGACCCGGAGGTCGCGATTGGTCGAAATAAGCTGCATCCCGCCCTCTTGCGCCCTCGTCGGCTCGCATGTTGGCGCGAAGCTGCGAGATTACAGGCTAACAGCAATCCGCTCCAAGTCGACGGCCGCCGGGCTGTTGGGATGACGTTGGAGCATGAGGGTCTGCCGGCGTATCGCATCGGACACGTTCGGGTCTCGACGAATGGTTCCGGCGACGTTGGGAGCCCGGCCAAGAAAGCTCACGCAGGCCCGGGTCAACGTATCAGCGGTTTGATCGCCGCCGCGGTAACTTTCCGCCTGGTTGATGACGAGGCGTGCATCGCCGTCCGGTTTGTCTAATGAATGAAGCTTGAGCGTGGCATACGCGTCCGTCAGGCTGGTCGGCTCTTCCGTAGCGATCACGAACAGCATGTCGGCCCAAGCCGCCATGTGACGAACCGAGCCACCGACGCCCGCTCCCAGGTCAAGCAGGATGTGATCGCGGTCCGGCAGCAATGTATCGAGTTCCGCCATCAAGAGCTGCAACTGCGCTTCGCTCAAATTCGACAGGTCGCCGCAACCGGACCTGCCCGCGATCACCTCGAACCCGCCCGGCTCGAAAGGGCTGACGATGTCGACAAGACGCATGGAGCCGGCAATGACCGCGCCCAGATCGGCGCTCGGCAGCAAACCAAGTTGAACGTCGACATTGGCGAGCCCGAGATCGCCATCGATCAGGAGCACCCGTCGCCCATGTCTCGCCAGCGCGTGAGCCAAGGTTATGGAAAACCAAGTCTTGCCGACGCCTCCCTTGCCTGAGGCGATCGCGATCGTGCGCGGGCTTGGATTGTTCATGGTTCCGATCTCGGCTGTTTGCCAAAGGCTTGCGCCAGAAATGTGAGGGAGCCTGCTTCCGACGCACCGGAGAGTTTCGGCCGCGCATAAGACAGGCGTTCAGCGAGGAAAGAGGGTGTCATCCTGATCAGACCATCGGCCACGGCCGGGCTGACGCCGGCCTCGGTCAGTATCAGGCCGGTATTGGCAGCGGCGAGCAGGCCGCCCAGGCGCCGCGATTGGTCGAGCCTCGTCGCGATGAGTAACGTCACCCCGAGCTCCATGAAATCCTGCGCCGTGTCCGCTGCTTCCGCCGGATCGAGGCCTGAGGGAAGAACCAGCGCGGCGTTGGCATTAACCGCAGCCTGGCACTCGCGCAGATAGGCACGATCGTCGGGATCCGTCGGGTTCAGCCCCGGCATGTCCACGAGAACGGGCTGGCCCCCGACCCGGCGCTCGACCGCGCGCGCCAGCTGCTTGGGCGTATCTGCCACGATCAGTGTGAGGCCCAGGAGCCGGGTAAAGGCGGCCAGCTGCTCCGCTGCGCCGGCACGCCGCCCATCGGTAGTGATGACCATCGAGGGTTGACCGGATAATTTGAGCCGCGTGGCGATCCGTGCTGCCGTTAGCGTCTTTCCCGCCCCCGGCGGCCCAGCCAGCAGCAGGGGCGGATCACCGACGCCGCATGGGATCTTGCCGAAGGCCAGGGCCGTCTCGATCCCTCGAGCGAGGTCGCCACGGGCAAGAAGCGCCTCGAGTTCGGCCGGAACACCGTGCCATCGTAGCGTGCCTGCGCGGGCGAGATCGGTTGCAGTGAGCGGAATGGCCGCCGTGATCGGTGTCGGCCGAACCTGCAGCATTGGTGCCGACACCGTTGCTGCTTCTGGCTCCTCAGCCTCGGTGCTCGGGTGTTCGTGCGCCGCCGTCAACTCGACGCCGCCATCAACCGTCTTGTTGGCGAGGATCAATGCGTCCGGTCCTAGCTCGTCCCGAACCATCGCCATCGCTGCGCCTATATTGGGCGCCTGATAGACCTTTAATCTCATTGCATCAGGAACTTACTCGTCAAAGGTTAGCAGACACTTAGGGCTAGATCGTGCCAAGCGTACGGATCCGCGCGCGCGCGTAGATTTCCGTCTGCGCCATGACTGGCGTCGAGGGTCGCAGACGTTCGACGATGGCACGAACATGAGCGCGGATCGTGCCGGAGCACAGCAGCACCGGCGCCTCACCCCCGGCGGTCACTGTCTCGAAGACGACGCGAAACCGTTGCATGAACTCGTTCAGCTTGCTCGGTGCTATCGCGAGCTGTCGATCTTCCGGCGGGCCGACGAGGCTCTCGCTAAATGCCGCCTCCCACTCCGGGGAGAGTGTCACGAGCGGAATGTAACCGCCGGGACCGACATGACTGTCGCTGATCTGGCGAGCGAGCCGGGTGCGGACGTGGCCTGCGATCGACTGGATCGCGCGCATTCCACCACCGCACGCCTCCTGAATACCTTCAAGGATCGTGGGCAAGTCGCGCAGCGAAATCCGCTCCGTGAGCAGCGCCTGCAACACGCGCTGCACCGCGCCGGCGGAGATCTGGCTCGGTATCAGGTCGGAGACGAGCTTCTGCTGTTCGCGTGGGAGCTCTTCGAGCAATTTGAGCGTTTCCGCGTAGGACAGCAGCTCCGCCATCGAGTCACGGACCACTTCCGTCAGGTGAGTGGTCAGGACGCTTGCCGGGTCGACGACGGTGAGGTTGCGGAGCAGTGCGCTTTCGCGCTGGTCATCGCTGATCCAAAGCGCGGGCAGGCCGAAAGCCGGCTCCACCGTGCGTTCGCCAGGCAGGTCGGGAATACTGCCGGAGGGGTCCATCGCCAGCAGTTTCGTCGGCCGTAGATCGCCACGCGCGGCCTCGATTTCCTTGACGCGGATCGCATACGAGTCAGCCGGAAGTTGGAGATTATCCTGGATGCGGACGGGAGGAAGGACGAAGCCCATCTCCGCCGCAATGGCTCGACGAAGTCCTTTGATCTGCTCGGTCAACCGCGGTGCGTCGCCGCCCGCCATGGTCAGCAATCCGTAGCCGAGTTCCAACCGCAATGCGTCGATCCGTAGTGCATCGGCGATCGGCGGTTCCGGCGGCGGCCCCGGAATGGGAACCGCAGCTGCGGTGACCGCGGATGCGATTTTGTGACGATACCAGGCGCCGCCACCGGCAAGCATGCTTATGCCGAGGAACGGCAGCATCGGCAGGCCGGGCATCAGGGCCAAGGCCGCCGCCGCTGCCGCCGCCATCCCGAGCGGCTTGGGCGAGCCGGCAAGTTGGCGCATCAAAGCGGCATCCGCCGGGCCTTCGACGCCCCCCTTTGTCACCACGATACCGGCGGCGGTTGAAACGAGCAGGGCAGGGATTTGTGAAACGAGACCGTCGCCAACGGTCAGGGTCGTGAAGGTCGCGGCGGCCTCGGTGAACGGCATGCCGTGTCGGATCAGTCCGATCGCAAGGCCGCCGAAGATGTTGATCACCGTGATCAGCAGCCCGGCAATTGCGTCACCGCGGACGAATTTGGCGGCGCCGTCCATGGCGCCGTAAAAGCCGCTTTCCTCCTCCAGCTCACGTCGCCGCACCCGCGCCGTCGCCTCGTTGATGAGGCCGGCGGAAAGGTCCGCGTCGATGGCCATCTGCTTTCCAGGCATGGCGTCGAGGCTGAAGCGCGCGGCAACCTCGGCGATCCGGCCGGAGCCCTTCGTGATGACCATGAAATTCACGACGAGGAGGATGGCGAACAGGATCACGCCGATGACGACATCGCCGCCCATCAGGAAGCCGCCGAATGCTTCCACGACATGCCCGGCCGCCGCCGGACCCTCATTGCCGCGGCTGAGGATCAACCGCGTCGTCGCCACGTTCAGGGACAGGCGCAACAGAGTGGTCAGCAGCAACAGAGTCGGGAAGCTGGTGAAATCCAGCGGACGGGCCAGGAACACCGCCACCATCAGAACCAGGACCGAAGCCGTCACAGACAATGCCAGACCGACGTCGAGGAGAGCCGACGGAAGCGGGACGACCAGCACCGCGAGCAGGGCGATGATGCCGATCGCCAGCCCGACGTCGGTGCCGGGCAGATAGGATTTCGCCTTGTTGCCAAGGCTGAGCATAGTTGGGTTCACGGATCAGGCAGGGTGTGCAGGGGGTGGCACCGCCATACCTGCACGGCTGTAATCTCGCAGCTTGTTACGAAGCGCGCGGATCGAGATCCCGAGTATCACCGCCGCGTGTGTCCGATTGCCGAGCGTGTGCCCGAGCGTCTCGAGGATAAGGTCACGTTCGACTCTTTCCATGGTCTGACCAACAAGGCCGGTGACGCCGCCATTGACCTTGTTGGCGGTCCCCGGCGCACCGCCCGACGTCTCGACCATTTCGGGGCCGATGGTGTCGCCGCTCGCCAGGAGAACGGCGCGATGAATGGTGTTTTCCAATTCGCGGACGTTGCCGCGCCAGCTATGCGCGCTGAGCTTCTGGCAGGCTGCGTTGGTGAGGCGTCGGTGCGGCAGACCATTCACATCGGCGTAACGGCGCGCGTAGTGATGCGCGAGCGCCTCGATATCGCCGGGACGCTCGCGCAACGGGGGTAGGCGCAGATTGATGACGTTGAGACGGAAATACAGGTCCTCGCGGAACCGTCCGGCGGCGACCTCAGCCGGAATGTCGCGATTGCTGGTCGCGAGAATGCGGACATTGATCTTCACCGGCGCGCTGCCGCCCAGGCGATCGATCTCACGCTCCTGGATGGCGCGCAGTAGCTTTGCCTGGAGGCGGACATCCATCTCGGTGATCTCGTCGAGGAGCAGCGTGCCACCATCGGCGGCTTCGAACTTTCCTGCTCGGCGGGCGATCGCTCCGCTGAACGCGCCCTTCTCATGGCCGAACAGCTCGGACTCAAGAAGGTTCTCCGGGATGGCGGCGCAGTTCAACGCCACGAACGGGCCGTTGAGACGGCGCGACCGACGGTGGATGTGCCGTGCGATGACCTCCTTACCGGTGCCGGACTCGCCAGTGATGAGGATGCTTGCCTCAGACGGTGCGACCTGCTCGGCCCGCCGGACGGTTTCCAGCATGACCGGGTCCCGCGCGATTAACGCATGGGTTTCGCCCGATGCTGCTTCGAGGATTGCGGCAATCAACTCGGGGTCGGGGGGAAGCGGAAGGAACTCGCGCGCGCCTTCCCGTATGGCCTGGAGGGCGGACGGAGCTTCCGCATCGGTGCCGCACGCCACAACGGGAGCGGGGATGCGCTCGGCCGACATCGCGCGAACCAGGCTACCCACGTCGCACGGCAGTTCCACGAGTACGAGGTCGACCTTCGCATCGGCGCGTAGTCGCGCCAAAGCGGAACGCTCGTCATCTACCTGTTGCAGCTTCGCGCCACGTGCCGTTGCGATACGGGCGGCCTTACCGAGCTCGCCGCCGAGCGACCCGAGGATCAATACGTGCATCGTTGCCGCCTAAGCCCGGTCACTCTTGACGATTTCGGTCATCGTCACGCCGAGCCGGGTTTCATCGACCAACACGACCTCGCCTCGCGCAACCAGACGATTATTGACGTAGATGTCGATTGCCTCACCCAGTTTGCGATCGAGTTCGACAACTGCGCCACGGCCTAGCTTCAAGAGCTGGCTGACCTGCATCGTGCTTTTTCCCAGCACGGCGCTAACGGTGACTGGAATGTCGTAAACGGCTTCGAGGTCCCGGGGACCACGGCCGATCTCGCTCGAGCCGGTCTCGGCGAGGTCGGTGAGTTCCATCTTAGTCGGCATAAGCCATGGTCCTTTTCATCGGGGCTTCAATTTTTTGATGCAGTCCGAGCTGACCGAGTGCGTCTTGGATCGCCTGCATGATCTGCTGCGTGTCGCGCGTCATGGAGCCGTGCTCCCAGGCGACCCTGACGTCCCCCCGATCAAAGGGGCCGGCCGTGACGACGACCATGGAGGCAAGGTCCGGATCCAGTTCGCCAACGTCGCGCTGCACCAGCGATACGACGTCCGGATGAACGCGAACGGTGATCTTGGATTGGGACTGGATTATCGGCAGCAACCGCGCCAACAGCGCACGGACCTCCGCTGGCCCGTGCTGACGGCAAAACTCTGGAAGCAACCCGGCAACGAGTGAAAGGATCGTTGTCACCGTACCCTCGGCACAAGCAAGGCTTGTGTGCTCACAGGTGTCTCGGATGCTCGCGAGCGTCGTTCCGATGGTCGCGAGCATCGTGGTGCGATCGCGCTCCTCTTCACCTGCCCATTCCGATCGGGCCTGCTCGACGGCAGCGGCGCACGCGGCATCCAGGTCAGCCTGGGTCAGAGGCGGCCGCTCCGGCTCGCTCGGCTTCGGCTCGGCTTCCTGCTGAGCGTCATGCGGCTCGTCGAAATCTTCCGCATAGAGAATACCGAGGAAGTTCGTCGGGTGGGGAGACGAGGTTTCAGTTGCCCGGTGCTTCATGCCTCCCAACATCAGGGCACCATCTCTTCGTTGGCGCTTTCATTCACGTCGATAAGTCCCTGCGTCGACAGGTCTTTGGCCGTATTGACGATGACGCTTTGTGCTTCGTCGACATCGCGCAGCTTGACCGGTCCAAGGGCGTCGATGTCGTCGCGCAGCATGCGCCCGGCCCGTTCGGAGAGGTTGCTGAAGAAGAGTTGGCGCAGCGGCTCCGAGGCGCCTTTGAGTGCAAGCGGTAGCTTGTCCTTTTCAACGGCACGAAGCAGCACTTGCATGTGTTCCGACGACAAACGGCGCAAATCGTCAAAGGTGAACATGAGCGACTTGATCCGCTCGGCCGCCTCGTGATTGCGATCTTCCAGCGCGGACAGGAAGCGGGCCTCGCTTTGCCGATCGAGACTGTTGAAGATCTCCGCCATCATCTCGTGGCTGTCGCGACGGCTGGTGCGTGCCAGATTGGACATGAATTCGGTGCGTAAGGTCTGCTCCACTCCCTCGAGAATGTCGCGTTGCACGCTTTCCATGCGCAGCATGCGCATGACCACTTCGATCGAAAAACCGTCGGGCAGAAGCATGAGCACCCGACCGGCATGGTCTGCTTTCAGCTTTGACAGAACTACGGCGACGGTCTGCGGATATTCATTCTTGAGATAGTTTGCCAGAACGGTTTCGTTCACGTTGCCCAGCTTGTCCCACATGGTACGGCCGGCAGGACCGCGGATTTCTTCCATGATCTGCTGAGCGCGATCCTTGGGAAGTGCTTGTTGGAGCAGTAGCTCCGTGGCCTCAAACGAGCCCATGACGTTGCCCTGAGAGCCGATGCCCTCCGCAAACTCGTTACATAGCCGTTCCACCGTCTCGGCCTTGATGACGCCCAGAGTGGACATCGTGCTGGAGACTTCTCGGATTTCATCCTCATGCAGCATGCCAAGTAACTTGGAGCTATGTTGCGGGCTTAAAGCGAGCATCAGAACGGCGACTTTCTGCCGACCCGGCATTGTGACCTTAGGCAAGGCAAGTGCCATCAGTTCGCCTCCGCTAACCAGTTGCGCAACATCGTGACGCTGTCGTCGGCGCGTTCATCCACCAGGGTCGCAACTCGGGTGATCGAGGCCATGCGAAGTTCTCCTTCGACGTTAGCGATGTGAACCATCTGTTCGGCACTGCCATTCTCGAGCTGAGCGGCTGCACCTGCCGTGCCGGGTAAGGCAGCGTCACCACTGCTGGATTTGACCGACGCCGGCGTCGCCGCAATGGAGAGACGAAGCGCCATTGGCCTGAGGACGAAGAGCAGGGTGGCAAGAACACCCAGTGCGACCAGCCCGCTTTCACCCAGCCGGTAGAGATCGGATTTGTCGAAGCGCGACAGGAGCGAGGGTGCGGCCAGTTCGGGACCCTCATCGGCACCGGCAAACCGCATCGACACCACTTCGACATGGTCGCCACGAGCTTCGTTGAAGCCGATCGCGCCACGAACCAGGGAAGCGATATGGTCGAGATCGGTCGGCGAACGCTCCGCCCAGGTGGTAGTGCCATCCGGATTCTTGGTCGTCACGCCGTCGACCATGACGGCCAAGCTGATCCGATGAAGCTGCGGTTGCTCACGGACGAGAGTGCGAACAGTCTTGCCGATCTCGAAATTGGTGGTTTCTTCCTGCTTCTGCTCCTGTGACCCGGCGGGTTGCGCGCCAGCGTCGGCATTGGGAAGGTTGTTCTGTACGGAGACGTTGGTCTGAGCTTCGGTGTTCTTGCTCGAATTGTTGCTGTTTTGTGTGCTGCGAACGACTTGACCGTCCGGATCAAATTTTTCCTGCGTCTCGCGCACCTGGTCGAAGTCGTATTCCACGGCGGCTTCGGCACGAACATGACCTGGGCCAACGCTACGTTCGAGCATTTCCTCGACCGCGCGGGACAGCTTTAACTCGGAACTGCGTTTGAGTTCTTCGCCGGTCTGGGCCGCTGCCAGCGGGCCGGTCGGTCGACCCGCACGCGACAGCAGGTTTCCGCGGCTATCGACCATGGCGATGTTGCTGGCGTGTAAGCCGGGCACGGCGGCCGAGATCAGGTTGAGGATCGCCTGGATGCCTTCATTGTCCAGGCGAGCGGCACCGGCCATGGTGAGCACGACGCTTGCCTGGGCTTCCTGGCGCTCTCGAGCGAAAGGCTCACGACGCGGGAGAACAAGGTGCACCCGGGCGGCGCGAACGCCCTGAATGGCCCGGATGGTGCGGGACAACTCGCCCTCCATCGCACGGGTCTGCGCGATACCTTGCTGGAAACTGTTGGCCGTCAGGCCGTCAGAGCGGTCGAAAATCTCGTAGCCGATCGATCCACCCGACGGCAGGCCTTCTTTAGCGAGAAGAAGGCGAGCCTTGTCGACCTGGTCGCTAGCAACCAACACGCGCGTTCCACCGCCTTCGGTTTTATGGGCGATGTGAGCTTTATCGAGCTGATCATTCAGCTGCGCGGCCTCGCGCAAGTCGAGATCGCCATAAAGCAGGGCCATCGGACCGTCGGTGTTTCGCATGGCGAGGTATGAGAGCAACGCCAGGCAGATCACTGCCACGGCGGCCATAGCTCCCAACCGAAGGATGCCTAACGAGCGGAGACCGGCCATCAAAGAGGTCATCGCCCGATTCCATTTTGCCATCGTGCCATGGTCCCATCATGGTGGGACCGGGTTACCGAACAGTTAACAGCCCGGCAAAATCTGCCTATTTGGACATGAGCCAAGATCCGAAATAGGCGATGGCGATCCAGATCGGCGCGGAGAACAGCACACCGGCGACAAGCCCGCGCAGAGCAGCCGTTTGGTCAATCTCGTCAAGCTCGAACTCAACCGGAGGTTCGGCGCCGCGAAGGATCGGGATGAGTTCCGCATTGACGTCGTCCAGGCGACCGGGCCGACGACGATCCTTTACGACCGCGGTGTTCACTGCCTCCGCAGCAGCTTCCAGTTCAGATAGATCGGTCATGTTGAAGCCTCCGATTCGCTTGCGGGCACGTGACCAGCAAGGCCTGCGACAACTGTAGATTGTAAAAGTTAACAAAGTCTCACGAAACGGATTGAAGGCACCGGTAGAGAAAATTTACTGCAATGGCTCGAACGGGTGTGTCCGGGAGCGGAACCCGCCCCCGGGTGGACAATCAGGAAGCAGGTGTCACGACCGTCTGAATCGTCCCGACTTCGGTCTGCAAGGTGCCAAGCACGGCGTTAACCCCGGTGCCGGAACGCTGCATGCCGGTCACGGTGCCAGTTACGGTGGTCGGCAACGCCGTCCCCGTCTGATCAACCACGCTCACCTTGTAGGATCCATCCACAATGGTTCGGCCGTCCGTGTTCTTGCCATCCCATGACCAATCGTTGTTACCGGCGGTTGCCGTCACGTTCGTCTGCAGGATCTTTTCGCCGCTATCCGCCGTCACCGTGATGGTTAACGGTCCGGCGGAGGGAGCATTGAAGTGGATTTGCGACTTGCTGTCCTGCAGCGTCAAATGGTCGTTGGTTGCGGTAACCTGCTTTCCAACCAAAGCGGTCGATTGAAGAATCGTGTTGCTTTGCGTCGCCGTGATCAGATTGGTCAGATTGGTGTTGGTGTTTATCTGCTGCTCTACGCTGGAATACTGAACCAATTGGCTGGTGAACTGGTTGGTATCCATTGGTGATGTCGGGTCTTGGTTCTTCAACTGGGTCATCAGGAGGCTCAAGAAGTTGGTCAAGTTGCCGCTCAGCGAGCCCAGTGCCGAGTTGGTCGGGGCTCCGGAGGCCGAGGCGGCCGAAGCGTTGATCGCGGTCGTCGATGAAACGGACATTGGTTGTGCTCCTTAGGCCGTGATGTCGATGCCGGAACGGATCGATCGATGCTGGGTGGTCGCGGTTAGTGTCGAGCCGGTAGCGTCGCCGAACGTTTGGTTGGCGTAGCTTCCGCCCCGTTGTTGGCCGTTATTCGAGAAAGAGCCGCCGTTGGTGTTGCCACCGGCGAATGACGATGTGGCGCCTGAGTCAGGCAGGGGCGGAGGTGCAAGGCTGAAATCGAGGACTCGGCCGGCTTGCGGCACGCCCGCTTGATCGAGTGCTTGTTGAAGCTGGGATTGGTCGTGGATCAGGCGGGACAGGGTTTCAGGTCGCTCGGCCACCAACTGGATGGTTGCGGGTCCATCGGTCGGGCGCTCGATCCGGATGTCGACCCGGCCGAGCTCGACGGGGGTGATCTGGATGGTCGTGACATGCGAAGCCGCCGCGGCTTGAGCCGGGTTGCTCATCATGACCTTGACGGGCTCGATAATCGCCTGCGCCACCTGGCTGGCGGGAGAACTCGGGACGGCAGTCCGCTGAACCGATCCGGGCGCGGCAGCGGCCGCATTGGACGCGGAGGTTACGGCGGGGGTGATCGAGGCTGTGGCGACGACGGTGGCAAAGGACGGGGTGTTCTGGGCTGGAACGTCGGTTGGGAGTTGGGGCAAAGGTGAGGATAGGGCTGAGGAGGATGCCGGCGACGCCGCACCACCGGGCCCAGAGGCCGCCTTGGCAGCGCGGGATGGTGATGGCGATGCAGTTACGCCGGGTTGGGTTGGCGCAGGCTGGACCGATGGCGGTTGGGTCAGGGCAGGCTGGATCGGGGTTTGGACGATCGGTGTAGCGGGCGTGGGTATCGCTTGAGCGAGCGGCGAGGTCAGGGTCGGGTTCGCAGAAAGGTCCGGTAGGGCTGCAACGGCGGCCGATGACGATTGTGAGACGTCTGTCAGCTTGGTCGCGGTCGGCTTGACGTCATCGGGATCGCTTCGGCCGCCGGGCCGAGCGGACGTTGGCGTGGAGGCGGATTGTGCGACGAGGAGGGCGTCGGTTGGCAGGTCCGCCGAGCCAGCAATCGAAGAACTCGCGGGCTGGGGCGGGCCGTCCGCGGCCGTAGCTGGAGCATCCGCGCTACCCGTCAGTGCTGGGGTGGACGACGGCGAAACCGATGTTGGCGAGGCTGCGATCACGACCGGTAGCGGGACTGGAGGCGGGAGCAGGGGTTGAGCCTGGGGCTGAACGATCGGCGTGGTGACAAGGGTGGGGTCGATCGGTTCATCGCCGATCGGCTTGTCGTCGGCCGGGTCTTTGGCCGTCGTCGTGACGGCGGCTCCGGTGCCGGCAGTTCGGCCCAGGGCGGTAGGCGGCGGTGGAACCTGTGAACCCGGGATCGTAGCCTGCGGTATGCAAACGGGAATGTTCTGGAGGGTTGCGGACGCAGTCTGCACGGCGGTGGCCACGGGAACGGGAGCTGAAGCGGCCCGATCCAGGTGCGAGCCAAAGGTGTCGGTTGCCGTAGCGCCGGGCTGGGTGGGCGTGCTGGTGGGGTCGGTCGTGAGGGCGAGCGCCGCGCCGGCGGGCGTGGGTGGGCCGGCAACGGGTCGGTCGGTTCTGGACGCCGGAGAGGGTTGGGTAGTGACCATGGGGAGCCCTGAGCAAGGAGCGGGCCAACGGTGAAAGCGAACGTATCCAGGCTGCAGGGCACTTTGGGATACGGCACAAATTGCCGATGTGATCGGGACGCTCGGCTGAAACAGCCGGGTCATGGGTGCAGAAATGCCCGTGTTTCCAGTGTTCAGGCGTTGGCACGAAAGATGCGATCGGAACGGGGACCACATCTGGGACCCAACATGTCGATCTTTGGTGCAATGACCACGGCCATCGCTGGCCTTTCCTCTCAGTCCACCGCGTTCAGCAATGTCGGCGACAATATCGCGAACACGCAGACCGTCGGGTACAAGAGCGTCGACACGATCTTCGAAGACTACATCACGGTCAGCAACGCGTCCGTCAACGAGTCTGGCTCGGTCGTCGCGCGTCCCAGCTACAACAACTCGGTGCAGGGCTCGATTACCACGTCGGCCAACCCGCTGAACATGGCGATCTCGGGTGCCGGCTTCTTTCCTGTCAGTGCGCGGAATGGAACGGTCAACGGTGCGCCGACATTCGATGGAACACAGCACTACACACGAGCAGGCGACTTCAAGCTCGATAACAACGGCTACATGGTCAACAGTTCCGGCAACTACCTCACGGGCTGGCCCGTGGACGGTAATGGTCAGGTCGACCAGACCCGGCTGACGCCATTGCAGGTCGGCCAGAGCGGCTACGCGCCGGTCGCGACGTCAACGGCCACGATCTCCGCAAACTTGCCGGCGTCGCCGTCCAGCAACGTTCCGAATTATACGACGGAGCTCCCGGTCGTCGACGCGCAGGGGACGTCTCGCAACCTCGAACTGACGTGGACGCAGCCAACGGCCGGGTCGAACAGTTGGAATCTCAACATCACGCAGCAGCAAACCGGCGCCACAGTCGCCACTGCGGCGGTCACGTTTGGTCCCAACGGAACCCTCAGCTCTGTCACGCCTTCACTAGGCACGCCGCCGCCCAACTCGACTACGGGACAGCCCGCATTGCTCGGCTTCCAGGCCGATTTCGGCTTAGGCCCTCAGAAAATTCAGCTTAATCTCGGCAATTTCGGCGGAACCGACGGCGTCACGCAGTTCGCGGGAACCAACTACAACCTGGTCAGCAGCTCTCAGAACGGCGTCAGGCCCGGCAGTTTCAGCAGCGTGTCGATCCAGCAGAACGGCAATGTCCAAGTCAACTACGACAACGGGTCATCGCGCGTGCTGGCGCAGGTGCCAGTCGTTACCTTCGCAAGCCCTGATTCGCTCAAGCGGTTGGATGGCCAGGCATTCTCGGCAACCAACGAGAGTGGCACCGCACGGGTCAACCAGACAGGCGCCAACGGTGCGGGTTCATTGGTTGTGAGTTCGGTGGAAAGCAGCAACGTCGATATCGCGAGTGAATTCACCAAGTTGATCGTCGCGCAGCGGGCCTATTCGGCCAATACGAAGATGGTAACGACGGCCGATGACCTGCTGCAGCAGACTATCGACATGAAGAGGTAATCCATGTTCCTCGGCAACACACTCGGCGCGGCAACTTCCGGGCTGGACAGCATCGAACGTCAGCTGGCGACCCTATCCCAGAACGTCGCGAACGCGAGCACCCCGAACTACGTGCGGGAATCGACACCGGTCACCAGTGCCGACAGCGCCGGCGGGCCAGCCGGTGTGCGGACCGGCGGGGCGGTGCGGGAGATCGACGTTCAGCTGCAATCCAACCTGTTCGCCTCCGTCGCGACCGAAGCGGGCAACCAGGTGACGAGCGACTCGCTGTCTGGCATCGACGCCGCGTCGGGAACGCCGGGGAGTGGGCAGGATCTCGCGTCGTTAGCGGGCAAGTTGCAGGACAGCTTCTCGGCGCTGGATACTAATCCGTCGGATCAGACCCAGCAGGCGGTGGTGCTCGGGGCGGCGACGTCGTTTGTTCAAGGGATCAACTCGCTCAGCGGTTCGCTGGTGCAAGCGCGGCAGAAGGCGCAAGATTCGTTGAGCGACGGCGTCGATGCAGCCAACACGGCACTCGGCGCGATCGGCAAGCTCTCGGATCAGATCATCTCCGCACGGGCGCAAGGACAGAGCACGGCCGGGCTGGAGGACGACCGCGATGGCCAGATGAAAACCCTGGCCACGCTCACGGGGGCGAGGTTCGTTCCCCAATCATCCGGAGACGTCCAGGTCATCGCCGGCAATACGATTCTGCCGACGCGGCTGACGACGAATGGGCCGTTCGCGATTCAAAGCTCCACCATCTCTGCCGCAAGCGGAGGGGCGGTTCCGCCTCTGATGATGAACGGTTCGCCGGTGAGCGGCCTGGGCGGCGAGATGGGCGCCAATTTGGCGTTGCGCGACAGTACGATCCCCGGGATGCAGACCAAGCTCGACAACTTTACCCAGTCGATTGCAGCGTCGTTCCAGCAAGCAAAAGTGCCGTTGCTGACCGACAACACTGGGAATAGCACCCCGCCGGCACTGGGATTTTCGGCGACCGTACAGGTTTCGGTGGATATCCAGACTTACCCGTACAAGTTGCGGGACGGCAGCACCGGGCCGACCCTGCAATCGGGCGACAACTCGACCGTCCGTACTGTGCTGAATACCGTGTTCCCCTCCACAATGGACGGTGCGGTGTCGCGAGCCTCGACGCTGGTGGCCGGGTTCGCGCAGCAATCGGCCCAGGCGACGACGGCGACGACGTCGAGCACGGCGTTGCGGACGGGGCTCGATACTCGGCTTGCTGCCCGGAGTGGCGTGTCAGTCGATACCGAACTCGCGCAGATGGTCGCGCTTCAGACGGCCTATGCGGCAAATGCCAAGGTAGTCACCGCAGTTCAATCGATGTGGCAGCAACTGTTGCAGGCAGTCCAATGATCAATAATGACTATTCGTACATGACGCGGTTGCTGAGCAACAGCAGCACGGTGCGTGATCAACTCGATCAAGCACAGGAGCAGGTCGCCACCGGCCTTGTCTCAAACAGCTATTCCGGACTCGGAACGCAGGCGCGAACGGCGCTCAGCCTGGCGCCGGCTATCGCGCATCAGGCCACTTACAGCCAGAACATCGATGCGGCTCAAGGGCGGCTCGACATCACGCAGAGTGCGATGACGTCGATCTCGGACATCGCGGCAAAGTTCTACGCTGCCGTCAACACATACAATCCGAACGATTCGACGAGCGTCCAGACCTTAGCGGCGAACGCCAAGTCGGCGATGCAGCAGATCGGCGACTTTCTTAATGCCAAGTCTGGCGATGTGTATCTCTTTGCCGGGAAGGACACGAGCAATCCGCCGGTCCCGAACACCGATCCGGATGTGATGAGCGCCGGTTTGCTGAGTGGCAGCAGCGGGCCGCCATTCTCGAGCACCATCGGCACGTCGCCGCTCACCATCCAGGCTGGGCCGGGTCAGACGGTGCAGGTCGGCCTAATCGCCAATGCGAACACGTTGGTGACGTCTGCGCCGCCGACGACCGGTTCTTACATGCGTGATACGCTGACGGCGCTGGCGAAGATCGCCGCAATCGGCACATCATCGACGCCCGCGGCCGACATAGCGGGCGCTCGAACGACGCTGTCGAACTCGATCTCGGCGATGGCGAGCGAAACCGGCTCGTTGGGCAATATCCAGAGTAATCTCACGACCCGGCAGACGCAGTTGGCGTCCCTGACCACCTCGCTCCAGAAGCAGCTATCGTCCGCACAGGACGCGGATGTGGCTGAGGCCATCAGCCGGGCGGCTCTTCTGAAGACGCAGCTTCAGGCATCCTACCAGATCATCGCGGACTCACGGAGCCTGTCGCTGGCGAGCTATCTGTAAGCGGACGAGGCAGGTTGGCGCAGCACGTCGCGGATGACGTCGCTGCGTAGCGGCCCTCGGAACAAGGACGAGCCGACGTTAGATGCGTTGATGGAGGACGCAGACCAACGTGAACAGCCGGCGGGCGGTCTCGTGGTCGATTTCCGCCTTGTTCTCCAGCCGGGAACGCAACAGGTTCGCACCCTCGTCGTGTAAACCGCGGCGGCCCATGTCGATCGCCTGAATGCGTTCGGCCCGGCCTTCGTCGACCGCCATCATGTGGCTGTCGACGAGGAGCTGATAGTCCTTGATCAGGCTGCGGAACGGGCCCAGCGCGAGCACGATGGCAGTCAGGGGCGCGCCTGAGAGATTCTGCATCTCGAAGACCAGACGGCCTTCCTGAACGGAAAGGTGCAGGATGTACGGCCCGGGTTGGGCCGGACGATCCACCGTGCCTAGGAGGTTGAAATGGTTTTCATGCTCCAGATCAGCAACTGCCTGAGCACGGTCGGCCTCGAGAATAGGTGAAAGCCTGGTTAGCGATTCGCCCGTCAGGACGACTTGCGCCAGGCGCGCAGCGTCGTTCACTCGTCGTCCGAGCGAACCATGCCGAGCTTCAGCATCCAGCCCAACGTGGCACCTTTGACAGGGCGCAGCATCGCGGCAGCCAGGCCGCAACTGACCGGAATCCAAACCGCAGCCTGCACCCACAGCTCGGGATGGTAGGCCGTCTCCACCCAGAACATCAGCGGAATGACGATGTGGCCAACCAGGAACAGCACGAAGTAAGGCGGCGCGTCGTCGGCGCGATAGCGACCGAGTGGGGCAGTGCACACCAGACATTCTGGCACGACACTCAGCCAACCCTTAAAGGCATGGGTTTGGCCGCACGCGGGACAAAGACCCTTTACGCCACGGAACACCGCAGTCTTGAGGGGTGGAATCGGCCAGTCCGGAACCGTTGGGCTTCGGTCGGGCTGCCAACGGACGGGCGGTGTACTATCTGGCACGTGGGGCTATCCTTCACGGCTTGGTGGGTAGCGGTCGGCAGCTACCCCAATCATCGTCAGGTGAGGGCGGGCACGCCAGTGGTCAATTCAAATTCACCTTAGCCGCTTGCAACCGATCACGCGATCACGGTGTGGGTCTCGTCTGGCCTTTCATCGGCCGGAAGCCCTCGAGCGGAACATTGTTGCCGGGACCGCTGGCGGGGATCTTGCGGACGATTTCGGGCGGGGCGGCGGGCGCCGGAGTGGTCTCGGGCGTCGAGGCGGAGGGCGACCCGGAGGTGGACGGGGCATCGCTGGTGGGCGTTGGCATGTCCTGGACCGGAATGGGGCCGAGATCGCTGTCCGGAACGGCGGTCACGTTCGGGGTGATCTCGGGGATGGCGGGAGGCAATGGCTGGATGACCGGAGGCGGCTGCAACGCAATCGGGCCTCCGACTGGCGGGCGGTAGTCGGGGCTCGCGCGATAGCTGACCGGCGGTGGATAGCCTTGGAGCTGGACTGGGCCGGGTTGCACGTAGACGGGCTGAACGCAGCCTGCGACGAGCGACGCCGTTCCCATTATCAAGACGGACCGCACCGTCATCCTCGCCATCCGCATGCCGCTTGCCTTGATGTTCTATCGACGCAACCTTATGAGCGCGGGGACCATGCGCCAACCCCTCAGCATGGTTTGCTCCGATACCCCGTCGTAGAGGCTGCTCTCATGCTCGTTCTCAGGTTCTCCATTCTCGGTGCGGTTCTTCTTGGCGGCGCCGGGCTGCACTCGGCATCGGCGGCGGATATGCGGGCAGAGATGCGGCTGGCGACGCCGAGCGGCCCGGGCGAGTCGATCGGCACGGTGACAGTAAGCCAGGGGGCTCAGGGGGCTACGTTCAAGACGGATCTGAAGGGTTTGCCGCCGGGGCCGCACGGGTTCCACCTGCATGAGAACGGCAGCTGCGAGACGTCTACCGCGAACGGACAGGTCGTGCCGGCCGGTGCAGCCGGAGGGCATCTCGACCCGGCGCATAGCGGGCATCACGAAGGACCGGAGCATGCCGGCCATCTCGGCGACCTACCGGTGCTGACGGCCAATGCGAGCGGCGTGGCAGCCGAGACGCTCGCCGCACCACGGATCACCGATCTCCAGGCGATCAAGGGTCATGCGCTGATGATCCATGCCGGCGGCGACAACTATGCCGATGCGCCATTGCCGCTGGGTGGTGGCGGAGCACGCTTCGCCTGCGGCGTGCTCGAGTGAGCGGCGGCTGACATTCCGTGCGGGGTTGACTATTTGTAACGCCACAGGAGAACCCCGATGCTGAACCAGACCGCCCCGTTGCCGCTCCGTGACCCCAGCCTTTTCCGTCAGGCCTGCGCGGTCGGCGGCAAATGGATAGAAGCGGATAGCGGCCGGACCCTCGAGGTCCGCAACCCGGCGACCGGCGACCTCGTTGGAACCGTTCCGGCGCTCGGTGCCGCCGAAACGCGGCGCGCGATCGAGGCGGCGAACGGTGCGCTGCCAGCATGGCGCGGGATGTTGGCCAAGGAGCGCTCTGCGATCCTGCGCCGGTTGTTCGAGCTGATGATCGCCAATACCGACGATCTGGCGATGATCATGACGGCCGAGCAGGGCAAGCCGTTCAGCGAGAGCAAAGGCGAGATCGCCTATGCGGCGAGCTTCATCGAATGGTTCGCCGAGGAGGCCAAGCGGGTCTATGGCGACACGATCCCGCAGCCGCAGCATGGCCGCCGGATCATCGTGCAGAAGGAGCCGATCGGCGTCTTCGCCGCTATCACGCCGTGGAACTTCCCGGCGGCGATGATCACGCGCAAGGCCGGGCCGGGCTGGGCGGCGGGCTGCACCGGCGTGATCCGGCCGGCGAGCCAGACACCGTTCTCGGCGCTGGCACTGGCCGTGCTGGCGGAGCGGGCGGGCATGCCGGCCGGCGTGTGCAACGTCATCACCGGGCCGTCGCGCGAGACGGGCGGGGAGCTGACCAGCAACCCGATCGTGCGCAAGCTGACGTTCACGGGCTCGACCGAGGTGGGGGCGACCCTGCTGGCGCAGATCGCGCCGACCATCAAGAAGGCGAGCATGGAACTGGGTGGCAATGCGCCGTTCATCGTGTTCGACGATGCCGACCTGGATCAGGCCGTGATCGGCGCCATGGCGAGCAAGTTCCGCAATGCCGGCCAGACCTGCGTTTGCGCCAACCGGCTGCTCGTGCAGGCGGGGGTGTACGACGCCTTTGCGGCGAAGTTGAAGGAAGCGGTGGGCAAGCTCAAGGTTGGCAACGGCATGGAGGACGGCGTGACCCAGGGACCGTTGATCAATGCCGATGCGGTCACCAAGGTCGAGCAGCACATCGCGGATGCCAAGGGCCTCGGCGCCTCCGTGTTGCTCGGTGGCGAGCGGCACGAGCTGGGCGGCAACTTCTTCCAGCCGACGATCCTGACCGACGTGCCGCGCGAGGCCGAGATCTTCCGCGACGAGACGTTCGGGCCGGTGGCGCCGTTGTTCCGCTTCGAGACGGAGGCGGAGGCGATCGAGATGTCGAACGACACGCCGTTCGGCTTAGCGGCATATTTCTACAGCCGTGACGTCGGCCGCATCTTCCGCGTGGCCGAGGCGCTGGAATACGGGATCATCGGCATCAACGAGGGCATCGTCTCGACCGAGGTGGCGCCGTTCGGCGGCATGAAGAGCAGCGGCTTGGGTCGGGAAGGCAGCAAGTACGGCATCGAGGACTACCTCGAGGTCAAGTACCTGGCGATCGGGGGCCTCGGCGCGTGAGCGACTACGATTTCGATCTGTTCGTCATCGGCGGCGGCTCCGGCGGCGTTCGCTGCGCCCGCATCGCCGCAGGCCATGGCGCGCGGGTCGGGATCGCGGAAGACACGTATTGGGGCGGCACCTGCGTCAACGTCGGCTGCGTGCCGAAGAAGATCATGGTGCAGGCATCCGAATACGGACAACTCTCGCGCGACTCGCATGGGTTCGGCTGGAGCGGTCCGGCACCGCAGCACGACTGGTCGGTGCTAATCGCGCACAAGACGGAGGAGATCGACCGGCTCAACGGCGTTTATCGCCGCATGCTCGGCGATTCCGGGGTGAAATTGTTCGACGCTCATGCGTCGTTCGTGGACGCTCATACGCTGGATGTCGGCGGGACCCGGGTGACGGCGGAGCGGATCGTGATCGCGACCGGCGGCGTGCCGGCCGTTGATGCCGACGTCGAGGGCGCGGAACTGGGCATCGTCTCGGACGCGGCGTTCTATTTGCCGGCGCTGCCGCAACGGATCCTGATGGTCGGCGGCGGCTATATCGGCGTGGAGTTCGCCGGGATCTTCGCCGGGCTCGGCGCATCGGTCGATGTTGTATACCGGGCGGAGCTGCCGCTGCGCGGGTTCGACCAGGATCTGCGGGAGCGTCTGGCGACCGGGATGGAGGAAACCGGCGTGCGGTTGCATCCCGGCGAGACGGTGACGAAGGTCGAAGCGGTGGGCGATGCACGCCGTGTCACGCTGTCGAGCGGAAAGCAGATCGAGACGGATCTGGTGTTCTTCGCGACCGGGCGGGTACCGCGGACAGACAAACTCGGGCTCGAACGGGCCGGGGTGGTACTGGATCGCTGGGGCAGCATCATGGTCGATGCGGAGAACCAGACCAACCAGCCGCATGTGTTTGCGATCGGCGACGTCTGCAACAAGCTCAATTTGACGCCGGTGGCGTTGGCTGAAGGGCATCACCTGGCTGATCGGCTGTTCGGCAGGGGCAAGCCGCGCGACTGGTCGTTCGACCCGGTCGCCACTGCCGTGTTCAGCAACCCGGGACTGGCGACGGTGGGGCCGACGGAAGCGGAAGCCGCGGCGCGCGCGCCGGTGGACATCTACACCAGCAGTTTCACGCCTATGCGCTTGGTGATGGCGAAGCGGCCGCGGAAGACGTTCATGAAGCTGATCGTCGACCAGGCCTCGCAGCGGGTGATCGGCGCCCACATGCTCGGCGACGATGTAGCCGAGATGATGCAGGGCATTGCGGTGGCCATCACGGCCGGGGCGACCAAGCAGGATTTCGACCGCACGATCGGCATCCACCCGACCGGCGCCGAAGAGTTCGTCACGATGCGGTCCCGCACCCGCGTTTCAGGGGAGCGGATCGCCGCCGAGTAGGATTGCTGCACCTGCACAGCCACTGGTTGAAATCCTCGTCGGCGTTGGGGCACGATATCCTCAACAAATGAGGGAGGACGTCGTCGTGGTCATCGCCGGGATCTTGAAGGAAAAAGGCGGCAAGCTGCTCAGCGTGCCGCCACAAGCGCCGATCACCGACGTCATACAGATGTTGGCGACGAATCGGATCGGCGCCGTGTTGGTGGTTTCCGCATCCGGCGCCCTGGAAGGCATTCTCAGCGAGCGCGATGTGGTCCGCAGCCTAGCGGAGAATGGTGCCGGGACGCTCGACCGGAGCGCGGCCGACCTGATGACCAGCACCGTGACCACGGCGACGCCGCAGACCACGGTCGCCGCGGCGATGGAGCTGATGACGACCGGACGGTTCCGTCACGTGCCGATCATGGACGAAGGGCGGTTGGTCGGGCTGGTCAGTATCGGCGACGTGGTGAAGGCCAAGATCGCCAATGCCGAGCAGGAGGTGGACAGCCTTCGCGCCTACGTGGTCGGAGCCTAGTCGCCTGTCTTAGCCACCCGTTTGGCCGGTGAGCGCGTAGATCAGCAGGAATAGCGCGCCGCCTGCTAGGAAACCGACAAGCGTGCCGTTGATGCGGACGAATTGCAGGTCGCGCCCGACCCGCAATTCGAGTTTCTCGGTGACGGTCTTGGAGTCCCAGCTCGCCACGACGTCGCCAATGAAGCCGGCGAGTTGGGCCTGGGCGCTGGGCAACACGGTCGCGATGATGCTTTCGGCGGCGGCTTGCACGCGGGCACGGCCGGCCGGGTCGTCCTTGATGAAGGTGCCGAGGTTGGCGAGGGCGCTTTCGATGAGGCCCAGCGTGTGACCACCTGGCTTGGCGGCATCGGCCTCGAAGGCGAGGCGCATGCGGGACCAGACGTCCCATAGCCAGACCTGAACGGTGTCGTGCGCCACGATGCGGCGGATGGCGTGGCCGATCTCGGCGGCGCGGGTCGGATCGGTTTCCATGAGGTCGATCTCGCGCTTGACCCATTCGTCGAAGGCGGCGCGGATGGTGCTGCCTTCCGGGCCCTGGCGGTTCAGCTCGTCGCGCAGCACCGTCATGACCCGTTCGGCCACCTGCGCGCCCAGCATCCAGCCGACCAATCGGCCGCCTTGCGCGCGCACCTTGTCCTGGATGAAGCCGTGCAGCGTCTCGTGCTTGCCCTCGAGCAGCTTGCGGAACTCCTCCAGCAGGAAGCCGAGCACCTCCTGGTGGCGACCGCCGGCGACCAGGGAGCGCAGCGCGCGCGCGACGATGCGGCCGGCTCCGGCGCCGCCGACTAGGCGCGGCACGAGGCGCGCCATGGTGCGGCGGGCGCGGCCGTCCTCGACGGTGGCGAGGATGCGCGGCAGCATCTCGGCAATGGTGCGGGCGGCCGGGGCGGTGGCTTGTTTGTCACGAAGGAAGTCGGCCAGGATCGAGGCGATGTCGAGTTGGCCGAGGACGCGGGAGACTTCGGCCGGGGTGATGACGTGGCCGGCGACGAAGCGGCCCAGCGAGCGGCCGAGGCGGGCTTTCTGGCGCGGGATGATGGCCGTGTGCGGGATCGGGATGCCGAGCGGGTGCCGGAACAGCGCGGTGACGGCGAACCAGTCGGCGACGCCGCCGACGAGACCGGCCTTGGCGCTCGATTGCAGCAACGAGGTGCCGAAGCCCGGTGGCAGGGCATAGGAGATGCCGACGAGGCCGCCCATGCCGGCGAGGATGCCAGTGGCAAGGCCGCGGTAGCGCGCCAAGCCACGGCGGAGGTCGGCGTCTGGGTCCGGTTGCATCGCTGGCATGTAGCAACCGGCACCAGCGCGCGAAACCCTGGAACGCTCGAACGACATGGTATAATATAACGTATGACCGATCCGCTTTCTCCTGCCGCCGGCGTCGGGCCGCGGTTGCTGTTGGCCGCCGTGCTGAGCGTCGTGGTGTGGGTCGGCGTATTATGGGCGACCCACTCGTGACGGCCGCGATCGGCCTCACCGACGTCACGCTCACGCATGACCGGCACCCCGCGGTGCATCACATCTCCGGCGAGTTCGCGGCAGGCACGCTGACGGCGATCGTCGGGCCGAACGGGGCGGGCAAGACGACGCTGCTGCGGGCGATTGCCGGGTTGCACCCGGTGGCGTCCGGGCGGATCGACGGGGCCGGGCCGGGCCGGGTGGCGCTGCTGCCGCAAGGAACGCAGCTGGACCGGAGCTTTCCGATCGGGTGCCTGGATGTGGTGATGCTGGGATTGTGGGAGCGGTGCGGGGCGTTCCGGGCGGTAGGGCCAGCGGATCGCGGACGGGCGATGCGGGCCCTCGATGCGGTCGGGTTGGGCGGGTTCGACAAGCGCCCGCTCGACTCGCTGTCGGCCGGGCAGTTCCAGCGATTGCTGTTCGCGCGGCTGATGGTGCAGGACGCGCCGGTGCTGCTGCTGGATGAGCCGTTCAATGCGGTGGATGCGCGCACGGAGGCGGATCTGGTGGCGCTGATGCTGGGGTGGCAGGCGGCAGGGCGGACGGTGATCGTGGTGTCGCACGACCTCGACTTGGTGCGGGAATGCATTCCGCAGACGCTGTTGCTGGCGCGGCACCGGCTGGGTTGGGGGCCGACCGGCACCGTGCTGGAACCCGGCGCGATGCGGCATGCGCGGCTTGAGGCGGAAGCCTGGGCCGAGACTGCGGCGCCGTGCCGCGTCGCGGCTTGAGGCGATGCTGTATGGCCTGCTGATCGAGCCGTTCACGCTCGGCTTCATGCGGCGCGCGCTGGCGGGGTGCCTGGCGCTGTCGGTGGCGGGGCCGCCGCTCGGGGTGTTCCTGGTGCTGCGGCGGATGAGCCTGATGAGCGACGTGCTGCAGCACGGGATCTTGCCAGGGCTGGCGCTGGGTGCGGCGGTGGCCGGGTTGTCGTTGCCGGTGATGGGGATCGGCGGGTTCGTCGCCGGGCTGCTGGTGGCGATGCTGGCCGGGGTGCTGGCGCGGGCGACGGGCGGGCGGGAGGATGCGCAGCTGGCGGCGACGTATCTGGTGGCGCTGGCGCTCGGCGTGGCGATCATCTCGCATACGCGGACCATTGACCTGACGCACCTGCTGTTCGGCAGCGTGCTCGCGGTGGATGACGAGGCGCTCTACCTCATGGCGGGCGTGGCGACGGTGGCGTTGTTCGGGCTGGCGACCATCTGGCGACCGTTGATCCTGGAAAGCTTCGACTCGGAAGCGTTGCGCGTCGCCGGCGGGCGCGGGGCGGGGTGGCACTTGGCATTCCTAGCATTGGTGGTGCTTTGCGTGGTCGGCGGGTTCGCGGCATTGGGCACGCTGATGTCGGTCGGGCTGGTGATGCTGCCGGCGATCGCGGCGCGGCATTGGTCGCGGCATCTATCGGGGCAAGTGCGGGCGTCGGTGCTGCTGGCGGTGCTGTCGTCGACGGCCGGGCTGGTGCTGTCGTTCGACATGGACGTGCCAACCGGGCCGGCGATCGTGTTGACGGCGGGAGCGGCGTGGTTGCTGAGCCTGGCGTTCGGGCCCCATGCCAGCCTTTCCCGGCGGTGGCTTCGCAGGCCGCACCTGGCGGGCTAGGGTTTCCCCCATGATGGGGGAAGCGATGATCGAGCGGTTGAACGAGGAAACGCGACTATCGGGTGCGGTGGTCCATGGCGGCACCGTGTACCTGGCCGGGCAGGTGGCCGACGATGCGACCGGCGATGCCGAGGCGCAGACCGCTGACATCCTGAGACAGATCGACGCGTTGCTCGACAAGGCCGGAACGGACAAGACGCATCTGCTGTCGGTGCAGATTTTCCTGGCCGACCTGGCGGATTTTCCCGGTTTGAACCGCGCCTGGGATGCTTGGCTCGACCCGGCGCACAAGCCGGCCCGCGCAACGGTGCAGGCCAAGCTCGCCGATCCCGCCTGGCGCGTCGAGATCACCGGGATCGCGGCGATGCCGGCCATCTCGCTGCGGCCGCGCGCCGAAACATTCGACATTTGACCGAAAGGAATCACCCGTGTTGCTCCGTGCTCTCCTTGTCGCGTCCGTGACGCTTGCCGCAACACCGAGCTTCGCGCAGCGCTGGGTCACCAGCTGGGCGGGGTCGGCGCAGGGACCTTATCCGTCCGGAAACCCGACGGCACAGCCCGAGCTGAAATTCGCGTTCCCGGACAAGATCGTCCACGACCAGACCTTTAGGCTGATCGTGCGCCCGTCGGCCTGGGGCAAGCGCGCCCGGTTCCGCTTCTCCAACGTGTTCGGCACCGAGCCGATGACGATCGATGGAGCATTCGCGGGGCTGCAGATGAGCGGCGCGGCGGTGATGCCGGGCAGCAACCGGCCGGTGACGTTCAAGGGCAAGAAGACGGTCACCATCCCGGCCGGCGCCGATCTGTGGTCCGATGCTGTGACGCTGCCGTTCGTGGGCGGAACGGATGCGCCGGAGCTGCAGGGTCGCAAGCTTGCGGTCAGCTTCCATGTCGCCGGTGACGTGAAATCCATCACCTGGCACGCCAAGGCGCTGCAGACGAGTTACGTGACCGCGCCCGGAGCCGGCGCGTTGGGCGAGCTCGAGGATGAGAGCGCGTATCCGAACAGCACCACGAGCTGGTATTTCCTCGACGCCGTCGACATCCAGACCGGGCCGGAGACGAGCGCGGTTATCTGCTTCGGCGACAGCATCACCGATGGAACGGATTCGACGCTGAACGGCGACGACCGCTGGCCCGACGTGCTCGGTCGCCGGCTGTTGGGTGCCGGCACGCCGATGGCGGTGGTCAATGCCGGCATCGGCGGCAACCAGGTGGTCGGGCCGGCCGAGTATGCGCCCGACAAGCCGTTCCCCGGCGGGCCGTCCGCATTGTCCCGCCTGGATCGCGACGTTCTGGCGCTATCGGGCGTGACGCATGTGATCTGGCTGGAGGGGATCAACGATTTCAGCACCAACGGCAAGGCCGGCTTCGAGCAGGTGCGCGACGGCATGAAGGAGGCCGTCAAGCGAATCCGGGCGAAGTTCAAGGGCGTGAAGATCATCGGCGCGACGCTGACGCCGGTGGCGGGCACGACCGCCGCCGGGCATGGCGCGCCGGACCAGGACGCCAAGCGGCGGCAGTTGAACGACTTCATCCGCAACAGCGGCGGCGTGTTCGACGGCGTGGCCGATTTCGAGAAGGCGACGGTGGACCGCAGCACGGGCGGGCTGCGCCCGGAATTCGTGCCGAACAGCACGATCGGCGGACCCGGCGATGGCCTGCATCCGAACCGGGCCGGCTATGCCGCAATGGGCGATGCGATCGACCTGCGCCTGCTGCATGCGCCGTTCGTGCCCAAGCCGAAGCCGCGCCCGGTGGCTCCTCCGTCGGACGATGTCGGGGAATGAGTTACGACGAGTTTGTCGGCCGCTCGCAGGAGATGACCGACGAGGTGTCACCGCGCCTGTTGGCCGGGCTGGCGGCGACGCTGGGAGTGGAGACGCCGGAGACCGTGCCGCCGCTGTGGCATTGGATGTTGTTCCAGGATTGGGTGCCGCCGGATCGGGTCGGATCGGACGGACATCCAAAGCGCGGCGGCTTTCTGCCGCCGGTGCATGATCTGCCGCGGCGGATGTGGGCCGGGGGACGGGTGAAGTTCCTTGCGCCGTTGCATGTGGGGGACCGGGTGAGCCGGGTATCGACAATCCGGCGGGTACAGGAGAAGCAGGGCGGGGCGGGGCGACTGGTGTTCGTCACCGTCGAGCATGTGATCGACGGTTCCGGTGGGCGGGCGATCGAGGAGGAGCAGGACCTGGTCTATCGCGGGATGGACGGGGCGGCGGTCAAGCCGGCGGCGGCGGTCGGTGATCGGCTGGCGCCAGGGGAGGGAATTGGGGCGACGGTGCGGCCCGACCCGGTGCAGCTGTTCCGTTACTCGGCGCTGACCGGGAACGGGCATCGAATCCATTACGACCTGGATTACGTGCGCGAGGTCGAGGGGTATCCGGGATTGATCGTGCACGGGCCGTTGCAGGCGACGTGGCTGGCCGGGTTGTTGAGCGACCGGTTGTTGCGGTCGTTCGAGTTCCGCGGACAACGGCCGGCCTTTCATGATCGGGCGCTGGCGCTGGAAGCGCGCCTCAACGAGGCGGGCGCGTCGTTGCGGTCGATCGACGAGGAGGGTGCGGTGTGCATGCAGGCATCGGCGACGTTCGCTTGAGCCAGTCGAGCGAGCCGGTGCCGCCGCGGGGTGTGGCGACGACTGTGGCCCCTGGGATCCGGCGCCTGGTGGCGGCCAATGCGGGGCCGATGACGTATCATGGGACCAACACCTACCTGCTCGACTGGAATGGGGGCGTGCTGGTCATCGACCCCGGTCCGGACGATGCGGTGCATGTCGGGCATATCCTCGGACAGGCGGGGGCGCCGATCAGCGGCATCGTGCTCACGCACGGGCATCACGACCATTGGGGGGCATTGCCGGCGCTGAAGGCGGCGACGGGAGCGCCGGTTCATGGCTGGCATCAGCCTTTTGCGCCGGAGGTGCGGCCCGACGTGGCGCTGAAGGATGGCGACCGGGTGGGGCCGCTGCGGGCGGTGTTCACGCCGGGTCATGCGCCGGATCATCTTTGCTTCATGCAGGGGGACGGCACGCTGTTCAGCGGCGACGTGGTGATGGGGTGGTCCACCACGGTGATCGGCGGGCGGGGCGGCGACATGGCGGCGTATTTCGGCAGTCTCGACCGGCTGCTGGCGACGGAGTCGGCGCTTTACCTGCCTGGGCACGGGCCGCCGCTACCGAAGCCGCGCGCCTATGTGTCGGCATTGCGGGGGCATCGGTCGTTCCGGGAGGCGTCGATCCTGACGGCGCTGGGCAAGGCACCGACGACGCTGGCCGGGCTGACGGATCAGCTGTATCCAGGCCTGGATTCGGCGCTGCGCGGCGCGGCGGAAGCGAACGTATCGGCTCACCTGGACAAGCTGGAGGCCGAAGGCCGGGCAATGCCGTCCGAAATGGGGTGGACCGTTCCGGCTTAGAGGCTTGAGGGGTGTTGCTTTTTCGGCTTTAGCGCAGCACATAGGCGCAACGCTACACATCGCTTCCCGATCGACACCGGGGAGTCTGGATTGGCCGGGCGCGCGGGACAACGGGTCTCGCTGCGCCCGCAATCGCATGGAGGTCAACCGTGTCCGAGACCGAACCCAACGCGCTCGCGAAGATCCGTAACATCGGGATCACGGCGCATATCGACGCCGGCAAGACGACGACGACCGAGCGGATCCTGTACTATACCGGCGTGTCGCACCGTATCGGCGAAGTCCATGACGGCAACACCACGACCGACTACATGGACCAGGAGCGCGAGCGCGGCATCACGATCACGTCCGCCGCCGTGACCTGCGAGTGGAAAGACCACCGCATTAACATCATCGACACGCCAGGGCACATCGACTTCAACATCGAAGTGAACCGCTCGCTACGCGTGCTCGACGGGGCCGTGTTCATCATCGAGGGCGTCGCCGGCGTGCAGCCGCAGTCCGAGACGAACTGGCGCTTGGCCGACCGCTACAACGTGCCGCGGCTGATCTTCATCAACAAGCTGGATCGCACCGGGGCGGACTTCTACCGCGCGTTCGACACGCTCAAGGAAAAGCTCGACATCGTGGCGCTGCCGCTGCAGCTGCCCATCGGCATCGAGGATCAGTTCCTCGGCGTGGTCGATCTGGTCGAGATGAAGGCCATCATCTGGGAAGGCGGCGAATTAGGCGCCAAGTTCCACGACGAGGAAATTCCGGCTGACATGGCCGAGAAGGCCAAGGAAGCCCGTCAGCTTCTGCTCGACACGGCGCTGGCCGTCGATGACGCGGGCATGGAAGAGTATTTCGAGCACGGCGACGTCTCGGTCGAGACCCTGAAGCGCGCGATCAAGACCGGCACCATCTCCGGCGCATTCCGCCCGGTGCTGTGCGGCACGGCGTTCAAGAACAAGGGCGTGCAGCCGTTGCTTGACGGCGTGCTGGACTACCTACCGAGCCCGATCGACGTGGCCGGCATCAAGGTCGCCGCCGAAGAAGGTGAAGACGAGAATACGGCTCGCCGGATCATCAAGGCCGATCCGAAGGCGCCGTTCTCGGGCCTGGCGTTCAAGATCATCAACGACAAGTACGGCACCCTCACCTTCGTGCGCGTGTATTCGGGCACGTTGAAGAGCGGTGACACGCTGATGAACACGACGAAGGACTCCAAGGAGCGCATCGGACGCATGTTCCAGATGCACGCCGACAAGCGCGCCGAGATCAAGGAAGTCACGGCGGGCGACATCGCGGCGTTCGTGGGCCTGAAGGACACCCACACGGGCGATACGCTTGCCTCGGCCGATGACCCGGTCGTGCTCGAGCGCATGTCGTTCCCGGT
>CAZTJC010000024.1:0-51215 GCA_964613945.1 uncultured Acetobacteraceae bacterium | reverse complement strand
TTAACCGCTTCTTATGGCTCACGCCGTGCAAAACTGCGGATGTTCACCCCCCGTTTCGGGAAAACGACCCCGTTTGACCCCAATGGGTTAGCGGGTGTGAGGAAAACATTCGGGCCAGCCTCCGGGCTTAATTTCGGAGGGCCTTGTGGCTGAGAACAGCGCGATCGAGTGGACCGACCACACCTTCAATCCATGGGAGGGCTGCCAGAAGGTCGGGCCCGGCTGCGACCACTGCTATGCCGAGACCCGGAACGCGAGGTTCGGCGGAGGTGTGGCGGGTAACTGGGGGCCGGGCGCGCCGCGCCGCCGGACGAGCGTCAGCAACTGGCGAAAGCCGTTGCGGTGGCAGGCGGACGCCGCGGCGTTCCAAGCGGCGTACGGCCGGCGGCAGCGGGTGTTCTGCGCCAGCTTGGCCGACGTGTTCGACAACGCCGTCGACCCTGCCTGGCGGTCTGACCTGTTCGAACTCATCCGTGCGACGCCGGACCTCAACTGGCTCCTGCTCACGAAGCGCATCGGTAACGTGAGCAACATGCTGCCGGTGCCGTTGGACTTCGAGCGCCACTACCCGAACGTCTGGATCGGAGCGACGATCGTCAATCAGGTGGAGGCCGACCGCGACGTCCCGAAGCTGCTCGCGACACCGGCTGCTGTTCGGTTCCTGTCGATGGAGCCGTTGCTCGGGCCGGTCGACCTGACGTGCGTCAGCGACGACTCTACGGCGCTCGATCCCGAGTGCTGGGGTGATTGCGCATGTGACAGCCTGTACGGCTTCGATGCCGGATGCCGCCGACATTTCGGAGACGGGCATCTGGCCCGTAAGATTGATTGGGTGATCGTCGGAGGTGAGAGCGGGGCAGGGGCGCGGCCGATGCATCCCGATTGGGCGCGAAGCCTCCGCGATCAATGCGCCGCCGCCGGCGTGCCGTTCCTGTTCAAGCAGTGGGGGGAGCATGCGCTCACCTATGACCGGGATCGCGATGATCCCGACTGGCGGCAGTGCGGTGACCAGGAACGCAGATGCGCCGGGCAGTGGCTCAACCTGGCGGGCGGGACCGGCTTCCATGGCGATCGCGTCCACTTCGCAGCGCGCGTGGGCAAGAAAGCCGCCGGCCGGTTGCTCGACGGCGTCCACCACGATGGGGTGCCGGGATGAACTAGCCCCGCGACGCTAGCGCCGCGAGGCTAATGTCAATCAGGCGGTGATCAGCTTAGGCTTGAACGCAGCGATGGCAGCAGCCGCCTTGGGTGCGGGCAGCTGACCTTGCTTGACCTTTTCATTGAGGTACGTCGGCAGCTTCTTCGTAAGATACTGCTCACGAACCCACTTACGAAATTCGCCGAGCGCATCGTCAGGGTAGCAGTATGGCAGCTGCGGGTTCGAAGCGGACTGAGGAAAATACGAGGGATAATTGTGCTCGTACTGCTTGCGCGCGCCATAAACAACTTCGAGATTTTCACCGTTCCAGAACTTGCCCCAGTGAATACCGACGCTGATGTCTGGGATAAACTTGTTCCCGAGGTCAGCCCCTTCCTGAATAAGCGTCACCAGCATGCTCGCGATCTCCTTAAACACACTGAAATATCCGTCCGGAACAGAGTGATAAGCAAGCCCGACGCGATCGTGAAATTGCTGCCATGCGACGCTGACGGAACCCGAGGGATTGTAGCCGACCTGCGAGTAGATGAAGTCGCTGAAACCCTTCCGCGCGAGAATGCGGAAGCTCTTTGCCGCCTGGTCATTGTCGTCCATCTTGGCTTCAAAAGCGTAGTATTCCAGCACGGCCATGCAAACGGCCGCAGGAACGGCATGCTGGATGATACCCGCCTTTTGCACTGCGATGAAAGCGACCGTATCGTCAGCGCCCTGAGCCCGGACGAGTTCGCGGATCTTCTTCTCGCGGGGCTTAAGCGGCGTCTCCTGCCAAGCGGCTGTCATGCGGACGATTTGGGAATTCTCGACGCCGCACATTCGCGCCAGGCCGCGTAGAGTGAGAAACGGCTGGCCGTCGCTGAGGACGCCCATCCCAATGCCATCGATTTCCTTTTCCGCGGCAATGACGAGGTCAAACGACAGCTGAGACGGGGCGATGCTCTTAGAGGTAGATTTTGCCAATTTAACTAGCCTTTTCAAGGAGTTGACGTGATGCGCAACTCGGCTAGACGCGTTCTATACCCTGCTTTAAGAAGGGCTTGCACAAGAGAGCGGCTCTAACCAAGCAGTTCCGCTACCCCTCATTGCGGATGCGATGAGGGGTACACGGACGCACAGTGTATCTAATTTACGCTCATGCATCGAATCCTCTTGTGGGCACCAGCGGCAGAACGAATAGAAATCGCGCTAAGCCGAGGGGCGTCTTCTTGACGTCAGCTCGGGTCATTCATCCAAGGTGAAGGGCAGGGCGCTATGTCGCCGCCGCGGCAGAACCGGCTCAGGATTAGTAGGGAGTCATACCTCACCTAGGAGGCGGTTCAGCGGACCCGCGATTGCCGCGCTAATTCCCGAAGCAGGCGGCGGTAATTCTGAACAGCTGCTGTGTCGCCTGCTTCCAGCGCGGCAAGGATTGCAGCAACTAAGGCTCGCTTCTTGGCCGTGGTAGCTTCAACTGTTGCATCTCGCTTTTCGTCACCCGCTGGCGCTAAGGCACCATGATCGTTGGGTATTTTCATCCGAAAAATACGCATGAGCTCCGCGATAGATGCGCGTAAGCAGAAGCGGTCCGGCACGGGAGTCCCAGAATGGCACGGGCTTAGCGCTGCGCCCAAGCTCTAGCGAGGCGGCGCGTTCAGGCACAGTGAAGGGCAGGGCGCTATGTCGCCGCCATGGCTCGACGTAGTGCATCGCGACTGCTTGCACCAATTGCGGAGGCTTGGCAGGCTTGGGTCGATGGCGGCGTATTTGACGCTGCAACTGGCAAGGAGGTCACGTCGCAAATATGTTCGTTCTGATGCTCGCTCAGGCAGTTGTAAGCGTTCCAGCGTCGCCGTCACGCGAACTGCCGGTCATCGTTGACCAAAGCACCTTAAGCTTGGTTATCGCTGACACAGTTTCTGAGACGGACCCGCAGCCGCTCTGCAAGCGGGACTGCAATTCACTTTACCTATCCACGTACAAGAACGCAGTGACAATTGCTGGCCGGCCCGTCACGCCCGAGTTTGCGGCTCGTGCTGAAATGGGGTCGCCCTGGAATATGAGCTATCGGCTCGCTCTGATTGTTGAGCACCGCAACGGGCGTGAGCCGCTGGTGAGAGCCGTTGCTGGGTTCGGGGATCAGGGTCGGGAAGCGTGTTTCGAGTTGAAGGACACCGCGCAACTGAACTGGCGACCTGAAAGCCCGCGGGTAACATTCCACGGACGAGAGCTTTGCGTCACGGCCGCGAGCTAAAATCTTCATCAAACGCGTTGCGGCGAAGGTATTGTTATCGCGATGGCGCGGCCTCCCCGTTATCGCCAACAGCGTCTGCTTGGAGGGGCTTTAGCGCTCATCGGTTAAGCTGACGCTATGGCAGCGCATCAAGAGGTGGTGCAGGGTGATCCGCACCGGGTTCTGACGGGCGGTCGGCAGCCGCGGTGCTCGTTAACCGGTTGTTGATACATATCCTGTATCGCGGTGTCGCGACCGTCACGACTTACCGGGAGAACGAACATGTTCAAGACTATCCTCGCAGCCTCTGCCGCCACGGCCCTCATCGCTGCTCCTGTCGCAGCTGCTCCTGCTAATCCGGCCGCCAGCCTGTCTGTCGCAAAGTCGGTTCGCGCTGGTGCGGTGTCGGCCAAGAAGAATGACCTTGCAGGAGGCGGCCTGTTGGCGGCTCTTATCGTCGCAGGCGTGGTAGCCATCGGCGTCGTGGCGGTCGTTCAGGATGGCAAGTCCGACAGCAACTAAGGTTTAGCTGCTCTGTCCCTCATCCCAACTTGGGGGGCAGGGCTAGCTAGATGAGCGCTTCGGCGCTCCAGAGGGGGCTCCGGCCCCCTTTGTTATGTCTGGCCTTGAATGTTCTTCGCATGGCTCGGGCCGGCTTGTGCGAATCGCCGGCCGGTGCGTACCTTGCGGCATGCCAGCCTCACCACCGCGCTCGACCGCCTTCGTCAGTTCCGAGCCACCTTCAACGAGGGTGAGCCTGTCGATGAGGAGAGCGGGTTGATGGCGGACGATCTGACCGCGATCATCAACGCCGTTGAGGCATTCGGCGACGATGTCGTTGCCGGGGATCCGAGCGAGACGTGATCACGATCCGCCACGATGAGCAGGCCGAGATCGACGCCGCTACCCATGATGGTGAAGGCTGGGCGTTGCAGGGCGGCATTCCCGAGGACGTGCGAGCGCGCCTAGAGGAGAAGGGCCTGATCCGCTTCTGGATGGGGCGTTGGCAGCTTACACCTGTCGGCTTCTCCTATTCGCGCATGTTCGAGGGCCGCTAGGCGCTGGTATCGGACCAGGCTCCCGATCGGCGCAGCTGACGAATGATCCCATTGAACGATGCCGTCATCGACTGCGATCGGCCGATGTCGTGCCCACCGCGGCACCCCTCCCAAAACTGAACCAGCGGCCAGCGCTCCGGGCAGTGCGCCCATAGGCAGCGCAACGCCAGCCGCACTGGTGCGTCGAACTCGTCGACCTGTTGCCCAGCCGTCATGGTCGAGCGCAGGATCTGCACCGCAAGCTCGACCGTGATTCGCTGTTGCCGCCGCATCCAGCTATGGAACGGAACAGGAACAACAACGCAAGCGATTCGGATATGATGCGCTGCCTTCTCTGCACCGGCAACGACGACGCTGTGATGAGCACCTGGCGGAGAAGCTGCGGGACAGCAGGATAGCAAGGATCAAGACGCCGATCCCGTGAAAGGATGCCGGCGCAACGTGGCAGTCCGCCTTCGTGAACTGGCACACGACACACCAAACCTACACCGACAAATTGATACTTAATGAGCCAAAACGGGGCATATCAAAATAGCTCCGGATCGAGACTCCCAATTTGGTGAACCACAGGTTAATGCGTGGCCGGCCCCGCTCTTCTGCGTGGCAGGGGAATGTCATTATGAAAAAGATCGTACTTGGAGCCTTACTTTCAGTCAGTGCGCTCGCTGCGCTGCCGGTCAGCGCACAGGTAATAACGACGAATCCAAATGGCGGTTCGATTGGGAATTTCGGTGCAACCTCCACTCCAACCTACGGGCAAGTCTTCACGGCGCCCATCACGGGCTTGCTCACATCTTTCACGTTGTCGCTGAACGGTGGCGTCGGCCAGCTATTTGGCGGCGTAGGTAGCTGGAATGGCCCAGCGACTTACGCGGACGGGTTCGGCTCGCCCGCGAATTTGTTCCAAAGTGGCAACGTAGCCTCCAGCGGAGCGCAAGCGTATACCTTCTCGCCGAACGTGTCGGTGACAGCTGGCCAGCGCTATGTTGCATATCTCAGCACATACGGGCTCAGCGGCGCCGCTGGGTCTGCAACCATGCCGACGGCAACCGCTGGCGCCTTTACGAACTATTTTGTGTTCAACAATAGCGGCGATCCGCGGGGCGACTCGAGCTGGGATTATTTTGGCGGGTTCGGTCCTTCCGTCGCGTTTACCGCCACGTTTGCACCAGCAGCTGCTGCCGCTGTTCCTGAGCCTGCCACCTGGGCGATGCTGATCCTTGGCATGGCCGCAGTTGGTTATGCGATGCGCCGCTCGAACATGAAGTTTGACGCCAAGATCAAGCGCATGACGGCTGCCGCCGCTTAAAGCGCCTCGCGTCTGCTTTTCCCCTTTGTTGGGCGTGAAGGAAGCCGTCGCTCTCACCTAAGAGCGACGGCTTTTTCGTGCCAATGGAGATCAGAGCGCAGGCGCCTCCAGTAGTCGCGGCGAGCGGCCACCGGCAGTCGACCCCTGAGCAGGATCTCAGCGGCTTCGTTTATCGGGACGGCGCGGTTGAAAGTAGGCCTCATACGCTTTCTGACGACGGCGCTTGTCGGCACCCGCCGCTCGGATCGAGACGCCAAGGGCCACAACCAGAACGACAAACATAATGATCAGGGGGTCCATGCCCGCCACGCTACATTCGCCCGGGCCCTTTCACCAGCCTCTTGACCGCGGCATTGTTCAGTCCGCCGCGCTTCAGCATGGGCCGTAGTCAGGCTTGCCGTCACAGCGGCATCGACGAGCTTGATTTGCGTCCCAAATCGAGACACTCTGGCCACATGTGGGGTCGAGCCGCGAGGAGAGTGGTTATGGGGTTTGATCCCGAAGGGCAGCCAAACAGAGCAGTAACATTGGTTGGAACCCTTGCTTTCTCAGCAGCCTGTTGGGCGATCCCCTTGAGTATCATATTCAGGCGATAGAGACGCCGGTCCGTTAGCGGGGTTGGGGCATTCACCAGCTGTTTGGCTGAGGAACGTGTTCTCGGCATTGTCCCAGAGCCCCCCCGTGGGCGCTGATGATCCTCGGCATGGGGGCTGTCGGCTTCGCGATACGTCGTCGCAAGAGCAACGTCACCACGACCGTTGCTTACGCTTAACAACGCTCGCCCGCTTTTCCCTTTTGTTGGGCTAGAAGGAAGCCGTCGCTCTCACCTGAGAACGGCGGTTCTTTCGTGCCGGCTTGCACAGCAGGATAGCGACGATCGACACGCCGATTCTGTGGAGTCGCTCAGCGGGTAACGGGGATCATCGGCGACGCCCACCACGAGCAACCGCACAAACCACTGCCCTATCGGGCCGTGGGAGATCAACCCGTCCTATTCGTGCTAGTGGGTCAATCGTGAATAGCGCTTGAGTGTGTCGTTCACGCGGTAGACGGATTGTCGCCGTGCCCGTACGGTGGAACCGAGGTCCTTAACCATGGTTATATAATGGCCCACCACGCAGATAGGCCGGCAGCGGCACCCCTTCGCTGCCGGCCATTTCCCCCTCCGCATCGCGAAGACTTATCAAAAATTACAGAAAGTTAATGGAACGTTAACGCGGTCTGAAGGTTGGCGCTCTGGATCCGTGGTGGGTCTCGCGTAATAGGGGTTTCCAATATGAAGAAGATTGTTCTCACTTGCCTGATGGCCGGCTCGGCGCTCGTTGCCAGCACGTCGGCTAACGCTGCACCGCTCATTGCCGGCAGTTCGATCGACTTCGGCGGCTATCTTCAGGGGTCTGGCGGTAATGGCACGCTTGGCGGCTCTACCTTTATCGACTTTGTTAATGGCGCAAGCGGCGCTGCGAGCCCCGGCACCGCCGGTACGATCCCGAACTACGGTAGCGGCACTGGCACATTCGCCGGCTTCACCTGCATGGGCGGTTCATGCGGCACGATCAACGACATCGCTAACCTGGTAGTCGGCGCGCAGAGCATCACGAACTTCTTCTCGCTTACCGGTGGCAACAACACGTCGCCGATCAACTTCGACCTGACCTCGATCAGCAGCATCAACCGCACGGATCCCCAGTTCCTGACGTTCCGTGCCCTCGGCAACATTCGCTACGACGGTTTCGATGCGACGCCGGCCAGCTTCCTGTTCAGTGCACAGGGCAGCAACGCCACGTCCTTCTCCGCAACCGCGCTTGCCGCTGCCGTGCCTGAGCCCGCCACTTGGGCGATGATGATCCTCGGTATGGGCGCTGTCGGCTTCGCGATGCGTCGTCGCAAGAGCAACGTCACCACGACCGTTGCTTACGCATAACAACCCTCGCACGCTTTTCCCTTTTGTCGGGCTAGAAGTAAGCCGTCGCTCTCACCTGAGAGTGACGGCTTTTTCGTGCCGGCGGGACAGCAGGATAGCGAGGATCGAGACGCTGATCCCATGGGAGGATGCCGGCGCTACGTGGCAGTTTGCTTTCCGGGAGTTAGCAGTTGCCGCTCGACAGGCGCTCACCAAATGATGTCGAGTAAACGACCCATCTTGGGACAGTGAAACGTTAACTACTTAAACACGTTGCCGCTACGGTGAACGGTAGGTTAACGCCTCGCGGCGGCGCTCTCCAGGTGCGCAGCAACAGGGGAACGACCATGAACATGATTCGCGTAATTGCTTCGGCTGCTGCAATGACCATCGCTGCGCTGAGTGCTGGTGGCGCAGAGGCAGCTCAGTACAATGTCTCTTATACGACCAATCTTGACGCCGGCGGCACGTCGTTGTTTTCCGGTATCTTCACCACCACGGACACCGCAGACGTGAACGGCTTTTTCACCGTGACAAATATCACGGGAACGCGGGGTGTATCTGCAGCCACCTTGTCGCCTCTCAATACGTTCGGCGGAAATGACAACCTGTTTAAGCCTACTGGAAACTTTGTTAACCTGAATGGCGTCACGTTTTCCGCGGGCGGTTTCAACTATAACCTGTACTATTCGGGCGGGCTTCGCGAGTTTCAGGTGGGCAATGTCACCAACTTTGCTGTGAGCCCCGTCAACGGTGCAGTTCCCGAGCCGGCGACCTGGGCGATGTTGATCCTCGGCATGGCCGCGATTGGATATTCGATGCGCCGCTCGAACGTCAAGTTTGACGCAAAGATCAAGCGCATGACGGCTGCGGTCGCTTAACAGCCCTTGTCCGCTTTTCCCTATTGTCGGGCTTGAAGGAAGCCGTCGCTCTCTCAGGAGCGGCGGCTTTTTCGCGCTAGTCGAACAGCAGAATAGGCGGGATCGAGGCTCCGATGCCGCGAGCGATGCGGGTCCGACGTGGCAGTTCGCATTTCGCGAGCTGGCCGTCCCCGGCGCCAAACGCTTTCTGTCTAGGCTAGGCTGCCAGCGGAGAGGTGCAGTGCATCACCCCAGCGCGCGCTGCCGCGCCGGCGATCGCCCAGCTTTCAGCGATCCGCGGTATTCCCGGAATAGTGCTCCCACTCGATCCACAAGGGATCGCAAGCTGTTTCGCCAAAAAAATATTCGTCGATACTGCGTTGAAAAGGAGCGTGACGCATGGCTCCAGCTATTGAGACTGCAGCGACGGTCAACGGCAGAAGCCAGGGCAGGATCGACGTATATAAAATCTCGCTCATGCCCAATACTCCATTGTGGCAGTCGACCTTGGCTCGGCCTACATGCACAAACTGCCCGGGCCTCGAACTACTGGCCGTGTCATCGTTCGTTAACGAACTTTCGTTAACCGAGTTCCGCTCGTTCAACGGGGGTTCATTCCGCTCGCGGAGTGGTCCTTCACCGTCGCGGTCGAGGCCGCGTTCGTCTCTTCCGTGCCTACCTTAGAGCGGCGTCCACTGTTCGCGGCGACGCGACATACGTCAGCCCGCCCCGCTTCAGCATCGTGCCGTCACCAAGCTCGCCATCCGAGCAGTTGAGAAGCTGACCAATGCAGCGATGCTCCCAGATCGCACGCGTTGCGGGATCCCAGCCTTCCATATAGTCGGCGTGGAAGGTCGATCCGCCCGGCATGGTCATGCCGTTCATGCGATCCGACGAGAACCATACCTCCCCGTCGCCGCGCTCGATCGTATAGGCGAGTTGCTGGCGCAGCTGGGGAATAAGGTAGGGGTGCGTGGCCGGGCACTGCGGATAGGGCTGCCCGATGTACTTCGCCTGGGTCACGTGCGAGCGGTGATCAGCACTGTCGAGGTCGCCGTTCCAGCACGCGCCGAAGTTGATCGCCGACATGATCTGACCTGCACCGCCGCAGTCGGCGATCGCCTCTGCAAGCGTCTTGCGTTCGATCTGCGGCTTGCCATCTGTGATGCAGCGATGCGTGAAGGTGGCGTTCTCAGGCTGCGGCTGGCCCATCCGCTTCATGTCATAGCCCGACACGATGCGGAGGCCGGTAGGTAGGCCAACGCAGCCCTTGGCCGACTCCAACAGGCACTCCGGATCACCATCGGGCAGCCGCTTGTAGTAGATCGACATGTAATCGGGCACGATCACCTTGCCGGCTGCGGTCATCAGCGCCGGCACCCAATAGGCGGACCGGTTCAGCTTGTTCGAACAGGTGCTCTCCCCACCCGTGCGCAGGCTCGCGTAGGTCGAGGCATAGTCCCCGCCCGTGTTGCCGTACCACTGGTGGAGGTGCGGCGACCCGCCTGCCACGCCCGGATAGAGGATCGGGTCGTCATAGTTCAGCTGCCCTGCTGTGCAGATGAAGCGGAACGCGCCGACGTTGTCGGGCTTCCCCGATGGCACCGGGTTGTGGGCGCCGGGACCGATCAGCGCCGCGACGTCGAAGTTGCTCGCGATCGGCGTCACCGCAGAGGGCTGCGCGGTCGGCGCTGGCACGGGCGCAGGCGTGATCGCCACAATCCGGTCGCGACGCGTCTGCTCAGCTGCGGCTGCGATCATCTTCGCCTTGCCGAAGCAATCGGCCGAGGTGGTCAGCCTAGCCTCATTGGACGCGTCAGCCTTGCTGATGGCCGTGGTGCCGCAGCCCGACACCGACTGCGAAGCGGCAGGCGCCGCCAGCAGGCACAAGGCGAGGGCGAGAATCTGCTTCATCATCAATTCCCTTGTCATGCCCCGAACGCGATCGCGGTCAGGCGGATATAGGAGGAGCTGCCGGCAAAACCGACGGAGGGCTTGGCGCTAGCGGGCAACGTGGCGACCGTGAACAGCGTCGCCCCGCCGTCGAAGTTGGTGAAGTTGCCGGACGCTATCGTCGTTCCGCCATCGTTGTTGGTCAGCGTCGCCGGGCCTCCGCTCGCGTTGCCGATGTCGTTGATTGCGAAGCGCAGGGCCAAGCCGTTGGTCGGCAGGTTCAGGGTCGTCGTCATCGTGACGTTGGTGTCGTTGCCCGGGCCGAACGTCTGCTCGTAATACTGCGTCGGGGTGCCGTTCGCGCCCTTCACGAGGATTGGAATGAAGCCCTGGATGATCAGCGGCGTCGGCGCGGTCGTCCGCGTGAAGACGATGCTGTAATCGGACGTGTCGGCCGGGATATCGCCGAGCCAGACGCTGGAGGCAGTGCCGGCCCCCTGCTTGGTCAGCATGATGTCTGGCTGACCGCTGCGTTTCACAACGATCGTGTTGGGCGCGCGGTCATAGTCCGACTTTACGAACAGCGCGAGGCGACCAGCTTGCAGCGATTGGGCTGCGACCGTCTGCGTTGAGCCGCCCGTGTTGGTGAACGTGCCCGGCGTGCCCGCAGCATAAGTGACCGAGCCGCCCCCGCCGACGTCGTCGTTGACGATCGTGCCGATGGCCGTTGCCGAAGTGATGTTGCCCGTCGTCTTGGCATTGCTCAGCGTGACGGTGAACGTCTCGTCGGCTTCGACGCCGGCATCGCCTTGGATGGGCACACTGATCGTCTTGCTGCTCTCGTTGGCGGCGAAGTTGAGGGTTCCGGAAGGCAGTACGCCGCCTGCGAAGTCGCTGGCATTCGCCGGATTGGCGCCGCTGCCAGTGACCGCCCAGTCGACCGACCCGGTGCGGGTCAGTGCGCCGGTGCGGGTGACGGTGAAGACGGCATTGACGGTGCCGCTGTTGCCCTCCGTCACGCTCGGCGAGCCGGTCAGTGCATAGTCGGACACGTAGGTATCTCCTGAAGATGAGCTCGGCAGCGGCGTTGCGGCGTAGAGCGCGTTCATGGCGGCTGCGAAAACCGGGATGGCGTAGCCTTCGCCTGCTGGCTGAGATCCCTCGGAAAGATGCAAGCCGTCCGACGACTCCGGCGAGCCCTTCAACATACCGCCGTCGCGGCCGATGACCGCGTCAGCGCCGATATCAATGACTTGAGCAATCACGCCGTCCGTCTTCCACTGGCGAATGATGCTGTTCAGCGCCTTGCGATTGTTGTTGTATCGGACGGTGACGCCGTTGATGTCCCCTTGGGGATCGTGGTTCTCGGTGATCGTCTCGACCGCGATCGCCACCCCGGGCAGCCCAGCCCTGATGTCGTCGATGATGCCGCGATAGGTGGCGGAGTAGGCCGTCAGCAGCTGGGCGTCGGTATAGCCCTGGCCCGACGTGTCGTTCATGAAGTCGTTACGTCCGCACGACAGTACTACCACGTATGGCTTGGCTGCGATGATGCCGGCAACGTCGTCGCGTAGATGCTGAAGCCCTGACCCGCTCAGCGCCATGTTGTTGACGATGTGCGTCGGGTTCGCCGCGAAATATGCGCCCATGTGCTTCCCGGCATAAGGAGCATTGGCCGGGTACTGAGCGGTTGCCGTCCCGAACCAGCTGTCGCCATCGGTCACAGTGACGGCGTTCAGCGTGCCGTTTCCGCCCGCCACCGAGACTGCCGGCGCTCGGGTCAATGCTGTCGAGCCGAGCAGCGCCGGCAGGATCGAGGCCGAGCCGGCCTGTATCGCCAGCGGGTACGACGCGGCGGTGGACGCGAGTAGCGCCGGCGCGATCTGCGCGGAGCCGGGCTGGACGACGGGCGCGTAGGCAGCCGCGGCCGACGCCCGCGCCGGCGCGGTGACGGTGGCCGATCCAGGCAGCACGGACGGAGCGTAGAGGCCGGCCGTCGACGCCAGCGCCGCGGGTGCAGCGGTCGCGACGCCCGGCTGGATGACTGGAACGAACTGCTGCGCGCCGGATGCGAGCACCGGTGCCGCGACGGTGACGGTGCCCGCCGCCAGCGACAGCGGGAACACCACGACGGACGAGGGGCGAATGATCGGCTGAACCGTGCCTGCGGTCACCATCTGCACGACGGGCGCGTAGAAGGCGGCGGCAGAGGCGAGCAGCAGCGGCTGGATGGCGACGCCGTCCGGCTGGATGGCCGGCGGGAACGTGATCGAGGTTGCAGCGAGCAACGCGGGAAGGATCGCGCCCGCGGCGGGCGCCTGAACGAAGGGCGCGAATCCTGCGCTTCCCACGCCGAGCAGCGCCGGGCCGATAGTGGCTGCGCCCGGCTGGACCACGGGGAAGAACGTCGTCGAAGACGAGGCGAGCGCCGGGGGCAGGATCGTGCCCGCGGACTGCGCCTGCACCGAAGGGACGAATGTGGCCACCAAAGAGCCGAGCAGCGCGGGCAGCACTGCGGCCGCACCCGGCTGAACAGATGGCGTGAAGCCGGTCACCGTAGACAGGAGCGCTGGCGGGATGATCGCCGTCCCGGCCGCGATGACGGGGGGCGGGTAGGCGATGAAGCCGGTGGCCTGCAAGAATGGGCCGACCGACACGAGACCTGGCGCGACCGCGGGCGTGTAGAAGCCGGCACCGCTCGACAACAGCAGCGGGCGGACGATCAGCCTTCCGTCACCCTCTCCTAACCCCGGCCACGCTCGCGCCGTGATCGTCGCCAGGCCATGGGCTGAAGTGACGAACGCGGGGCGCCGCAGCCGTGGCACCGTGACGATGGGGATCATGAATTCACCCGCGGTGCCGTGATTGGCTGCTCGACCGGCAACTTCACTCGGAGGCCGAGCCATTCGTCCGGCGACGGATCAGTCCGGACCAGGTCGACCACCGCTGTCGTGTTCGTCAGGCCTGCCGTGTCGCTGGCCGACAGGAGCAACACGATAGAGATGTCGTCGACACGCACGATTGAGCCGGTCTCCGTGCTGAGCGTCGCGACCTTCGAGCCACCTTGGTACAGGGCCACGTCGGCGAGCAGCGTGCACCCCGCAGGGAAGGGCACTACGCCTCCCTCGTCGGCCGGGCAGTTCCACTGAAACGAGAAGGGGTAGCCCCGCGCGATCGGCGGGGTCGACTGCACGATGGTGCGCAAGGGCTATCCCCTTCAGCTTAGAGCGAGAAGATCCCAGCCGGATCCCAGCTGGCCACGATATTGCCGCCGTTCGGCGTGACCGGCAGGCCCGTGGCCGTGTCGATGTAATAGATGAGCTGCGACGTCGTGGCGGTGCCGGTGTCTACGTAGAGGACGATTGCCTCTTCCTTGTCAGTCGTGTTGGCGGTGCCGGCCGGAACGGACGTAAAGAGCGCATCGTCCGCGTCGAACACGCCGTTGGTGACCGTCTTGTTCGCCAGCGTAGCCGCGGTGCCGTAGCGCGCGCCCGCAGGCACGTCCGACAGGAATTGGTGCGTGTCCGAATAGGTGTAGGCGCTGGTGTCGACCAGCTGCGCCCTCACCGTGCCGGTGACCAGGTTGACGCCTGCGGTGAGCAGGGCCTGCTTATATTTGGAATAGAGCTTGTTCGCCATGAGGAGGGTCCTTTTGCTGAGGGGATTGCTAGCAGCGGCAATGATTTGTGGTTAATAAGACTGATTCGGCCCGACTGGGCGATCCGAGAGGAAGTCCAATGTTGGTGGAGATGGCTGGCGCGTTGGCCGGCTGGCGGCGCGATCGTACGTCAGGCGGTACGGTTCTGACGCTGCAGATCGCCAACTCCGCGGAAAGCTTCCGCAGTGGCAATTACACGCAGGTGCACTTGGCGCTGAACGATCGCCAGCTGCGGTCTCTGGCCAGGGAGTTGTACCGAGCGACAGACGAGAAGGGCATTGCGCTATTTGCTCCGCGCAAGTGGTGGCGCCCCTGGTCCCGCAAATTGCCGACGGCGTGAGCGTCAGGCCTGCGGCTTCTTCGCCTCGGCCTTGATCGCCTTCACGACCGGGCCGTTCGCCGAGACGGCGCTGATGACGAGGGTGGGGTTGGCCTTGGCGACCTTGATCGCTGCGCCGGTAACGCGGCCGATCAGCTTCACGATGTTCATGGGTGTTCTCCTTCAAACCGACCGGATGGTCAGGCTTCGTTGCGGGACAGTGGAATGCCGGCGGTGGCAGTCATCATGACCGGGCCAAGCACGACTGGGCGGCCGGCGGGCCAGCGCCGAGCGACGCAGCGCGGCTTTTCGATGCGCGTGATGCTGACGCGGTCGCCCTGATTGCCGCCGAGGACGTGGTAGGCGGCCTGGTCCTCGCCGACGTAGAAGCCGACATGGCCGCCGCCCGGCCGTTGAAAGACGAGGACGGCGCCGGGTGACAGGCGATCCTCGCGCAGGTTCTGGCCCCAAGTTGCCCAGCTGCTCGCGCGGGCCGCGATGGTAGCGGGCACCAGCCCGTCCTCGGCGACGCAGGTGGCGACGAACAGCCCGCACCACGGAACGCTGTCGGCGTTGTAAATCATGCCCAGCACCTTGGCGCCGAGACGCGCCGCCCAGCCCATGATCGCGGGATTGTTGGCGATACCCGGTGCTTCACGCGTGCCGAGCTTCGCCCGCGCGGCGAGCAGCCACGCTGGTTCTTTGGTCATGATAATCCTTCCGATTGAAAGTAGCGGCGCGCCGGGGCATCAGGGCTGCGGTCGTCCCCTAAGTAAGCTCGGCCCGCGTCCCGCTGTCGCCCACCCCAACTGAGAGGCGGCGGGGCGCGTCACCGCCCCTTGCGGCGGCTCTGAAATGTTGGCAGCTTATGCTTGGGCGACGCGCTCATCCGTGGTTGCCTGACACCCCGCCATGGCTCCAACCTCGGCGGGGTGTTTTGCGTTCAGGCTGGCGGCTGATCCGCGAGTGGTTGTGCGGGCCCGGTGCCGATTGTCGCGGGTGGCAGCTTGTCTACAAGCGTCCCGATCGTCGCATCCTGCTGGGTGGTATTTCCTTTGCCGACGTTGAGTACGGCCGCAACGGCAGCGCCGACGATCGGGCCGAGACCAGTGAAGAAGCCGTCGACGAAGCGCGTGTTGTTGCTCGGCACCTGATGGAAGAAGGATATCGCGGCGAGGCCGATGTAGCCGGTGATCAGGATCACCGCGATGATGTAGCGCCAGTGGCGATCGACGTCCGTCATGCGGTTTCCCGATGTTAATGGCTCGCTGCCAAGAGGCGGGCAGGAGCAGAGACTCCGATTATGCGTCCGGGGAGAGTGCCGGCGCCTTGTTCGCGGGTGCCTAAACCCCAGCGAGCAAGGCGCTACTCTCCCCACCCTCTCGGCCGCGCTAAATCTCGTCGCCGAGGCGCTTGATGATCTCGACTTGGTCGCGCGGCAGCTGGCGGCGCGTCGTCTCGCGGAAGGCGGTCCGCAGCGTGCTGCCGGCGCGGGCATGGTCGCTATCGGCCACGCTGGGTTGCACCTGCACCTCGTTTGGCTCGCCGATGCCGGACGGCACCCGCATGGCGCTTGCAGGCGTTGCCCGCGCCGTCATGCCAAGGTCGGTTTCGGCCTTCTTCATGAAGCGATCCCGCGCCAGCCGCACCAGCCGGTCAGATGAAACTGCGGAGAGGGCACCAACCAGCACGCGAGGATTGCCGGTCAGGCTGCACCAGTCAGCGATCGTAATTGCGATCACGCCCAGCATGCCGAGCAGCAGCAGGTCGATCAGCAGCCCCTTCCACGTCAGCTTGCGGCCTTCGGTGAGGGTCAGGCCGTATTTGGCCGCAGTGCCGATCCCGAGGCCGACGATGATGGCGCCATTGCGGACGAGCCAGCTTTCGAGCGGCCCTACCGGGTCAGCCATGCCGCACCCACGACGGCGACCATGATCCCCATGTTGACCCGAATGCCGCGGCGGATGCGCGGCCATGACAGCCCCCGCATCAGCCCGCGGAACGCCAGCAGCTTGATAAACGCCATGCACGCCAGCCCCGATGCTAGGGCGTCCATTGCCCGGTTGACTACGGGAATGACGGGGTGCCCGAGCAGCCACGCGGCGTGGGCAGGTGAGAACGCCAGGACACTCGTCGCGAGGAACGTCCACGCCCTCGCATTGAGCCGTTGCGCCGTCATACGTCGGGCGTCGGTCAGGGCCTCCGGTGACCACGCCGTAACCGTCAGCAAGCTCATGGCGGCGAACAGGACCAGCGCGAGCCGGAAGCCTGCCGCCATCTGCCCGAATATTGCGATAAGGGTCATGGCGCAGCGAGCCTTTGTTGAGCGGTGAACGTCGGCGCTTTGCGCTTGATTGGAGAGTCGGGGAGGAGCAGCTTAAGCAAATGCTCCGAGCCCTTGCCCCCGCCCCACTCAAGTGGCTGGTCCGAGAAGTCCGTAATCGCCGCGATTTTGGCGATGCCAGCTACACGGATGTGTTCCGCACGGTGTATCAGCGCAAGTTGTGGTTCTCCGACGAGAGCAACAGCGGCCTCGGCTCGACAGTCGCTTTCACATCTACTTTCCGCGCAGCCTTGGAAAGCTTTCTCGCTGAGGTGGGTGCGCGATCTCTTGTTGATCTGCCATGCGGCGATTTCAACTGGATGCGGTTGGTGCAGTTCCCGGTCGGGATGGCGTACCTCGGCATTGATCTGCTGCCAGAGCTGATTGAGACAAACCGGAGCATGCACCGGCGTCCTGGCGTCGATTTCGCGACCGGCGATGTGTTGGCCGAGGTGCCGCGTGGTGACGTGGTTCTTTGCCGGGATCTCCTGATTCACTTCCCGAACGCGGCGGTGGAACAGGCGCTGGCTAATATACGCGCGAGCGGCAGTCGCTATCTTCTGGCTACCACTTTCCCCCGCGTGAAGCGGAATTGGGACACCCGCTTTCCCGACAGCCGGCGCCACAACCTCGCGCTGCACCTTGGCGAGCCTGGTGCTCTGCTGCCGGATTTCGGCGCCGGCATCACTGACAAATTTGTCGGTGTCTGGAGCCTCCACCGTTAATTGCGCCCGAAGAAGGGGAAGTAGGGGATCACGAGCGCGCCGACCGTTCCGTTATCGCCGGTGCCCGGCTTCGTTATGCGGACGCGGATCTTACCGTCGACAACAGTGGTCTCTTTAGTGCTGATCGTAACTTTGCCGCGCACTCCGCCTGATATGGTGGCGGAGTCGATTAGCGTCGAGAAGTTGTCCGAAAACCACTCAACCTTTGTGTCAGTGGTGTAGACGTTATTTTCGACGTATAGTGCCAACCCTTCAATGGTGATCAGGGGCGGAAGATCGAGCGGCTGGAGCGTCAGGTCTATTGTAAACTCGGCACCATAGCGGTTGCCGCCGCCAGATTGGGGAAACGCAGTCTGCGATACTCCGGTATTGATCACCTGATCCTGCAACTGCCTCCACAGCACTGCGGGGCCACGTTGAATCACACGAATGCCCGACGTGCCGCCTCGGTACTGATCGGCGACGTTCTCGTTATCGTGCCATCTGATCAGCGGATGCGTGCCAGTGCCGCCCAAGAGCAGCCGCGATGGAAGCGGCGCTGCTCGCATGCCCCTGATCAGCCAACGCGCCCGATCCTCGGCATAGTCCGAGAGATAGCGGATGGCTCCACGAAGGTAGCCGGCGATCATGTGAACGCGATGGCGCCCGCCCGCGATGTCAATTATCCGGTGGTCGTCGTATGCCGTGCCGGATGGATCGCCAGGCGGGGTGTCGCCCAAGGTGTAAGTGACGTCGCGGAAAATGGTTACGGTATCCGCGCCGCCACTGTTTGGACCGAGCACTGTGTCGCGCCCATCGATCAGCAGCTGGGCGTTATCTGGTCCGGTCGCACCACCATATTCGAGCTTGTGGTGGTGAAGAAGGGCTGACTGGGGGTAGATGTTGGCGACGCCAGCACCTTCACGATAATGTACGACGCTACGATGTACGTTGCCGCCACCGCCATTTATCGAAACTTCGCCACTACCACCCAGGCTGACCAACGCTGTGCGGCACGAATGCGAAACGTTGTCGAGCATGGCTCCGACCGCATTCTTGTTCGAGTTGTTCGTGTAGCCCGTATCGGTGTCGAACTCGGAGTCCACAATGTGCGTGAAATCGCCGTTAGTGGTTCCCGATACAGACACGCCCAAGGCGAAGTTGGAGATGTTGAGGCGCTGTATCGTGGTCATGTGACCGCCGTTTGTGCCCAGAATGGCGAACGCGGCGCTGTCACCCCTAGTCGCGGCGTCATTTACAATAGTGAAATCTTCGAAGTTACTGTAGCCCGACGGGTTTAGGAAAAAAGCATGCCCGGTAGTGATATTTTTGGAGAACACAGTCGCAAATCGCGCTTGTCCCGTGATCCCGAAGCCCACTTGGCTTTGGGAAAAGTAGAGCGGCTGGGCCAAAGGGAATGTGCCCCTGCCTACCTTTATCGTACCGACCCCCCACGGCTGGAAGTGCGGGTGCGCGGTGCGCGTGCTCGATAGGTAATCGAAGGCCCGTCCGAAAGCCGGCGTCCAGTCAGTCCCATCGCCGTCCTGCTTGTAATCAGACACAAGCGCGCCCGACTCGTCGAGCGTGGCATCCAGCCGCCGAGTGACAGCGCCAGTACCAAGCGCCTTCCGTCCTACTAAGCTGGCGCCAGTCGCTCCACTCAACGATCCAGGTGTCAGAGCCCTGCCGATCTCCGCCGAGCCGCCGCTAGTGCGCCGATAATAGATGACGCCGCCTGCGCCGTCGTCGGTCGAGAATGCCTGATCAACCGAACTCGCAGCTTCGCCGGCGGCACGCGTAGTAAAGTAGCGGGCCGCGCCCTGTGCGGCGCCCGCGGATACATCAGCGCGCTGCTGGGCTGCCTCAGCGCGGTCCTGCGCCGTCACTGCCCGGACGACCTCCGCCGCGACGAGGTTGGCCCCGTCGACCGACACCTCAATGGTCTCATCGCCGAACGTCAACGTCGCTCCGGTGCGCATGCCTGCCGTTGGTGAGAAGCTGCGCGACCACGCTTGCGGCCGGTTGGCCGGAGCGTTGTCTGCGCCCGTCACCCCGTCACCGGTGATGACGAACTCGCCCTTCGCGATCCGCTGCTTGCGGCCGGCAAGCGTGACTTGCCAGTCCCACCGAAGCTCAGTCGGGCTGCCGAGCTCACCCGCATAGGGAAGCCTTTCCATGGTGGTCTCGTTGATGACGAGCTCGACGTGGCTGACCGGCAATTCGTCGACCGTCTCTACGCCGACCAGGCGCAGGCCTTCAGCGTTGCCGTTCGTGACCGTCAGCAGGTCGACCAGCGGATCCCCAGGCGTGTCGCCGGTGAGCCGCACCTGCGCACGCATCGCCACTCCGGTCAGATCGAGGCCACGGATGTAGATCTGGCGCACGCACGCGCCGTATCGATCCGCCTCGATCGGCAGATGCGCAACGTTGGACATTGGGTTCTCCTGAATCAGGCGTCGTTTAGGCGGGGGACCGTCGGCTCGCGCCCACCGCCGCCCCAGCCGCCGGGAGGCGTCTCGCCGCCCGGGTATGTGCCGTCTGCCGCCTGCGTGGTCGCCCAGCCGAAGAAGATGTTGGCGGACGAAGCCTGAGCATCAGGCGCTGGGTAGAGCTCTGCGAAGTACGCTCCAGTCGCTCGCACGACGAAGACGCCGTACTGCGCTGCGGAGCCCAGCCCGTTGATCGACCCCGCAGGCAGGTCGAATAAAGAGCCATCATCGAGAACGCCGCTGGAAGCGGCGATGTTAATGATGGTGGCCGTCGTGGTCACTGGATAGGTCGGAGTCTGCGACCGGATCGTATAGGCGGCCCGCGCGCCGAGCTCCTCGATCGCCTGCACCAGCGGAGATTTGGTCGGGTCGTAGACGATCGATGCAGCTGCGTTGACGGGTGCACGATCGTCAGCGTCCCAAGCGTAGATATCGGCGCTCTCGCCCTCCAGAACCATGTCGCAGCTGTTGCCGGTGCCGATGTCCTGCTCGCTCACGCGGAACAGGGTTCGATCGAAGCCGAGAGGCGCGAACGTGAAGGGCACCACCTTGCCAACAGGATAGCGCCACCCATTGATGTCAAAGGGCGCTGCGAAGCGCCGCTCGTATTGCTTGCGCTGCAGAACCTGCTTGGCGATGCGCTGCGCCTGGCTCGGGCTCTCCACGAAGCCGAGATCGAGCGTGAAGACGCGGTCGATGCCATCTGAGCTCGGCATCCGAACTTCCGGGTAGTCGATCAGCTGGTAGAGCGACGTGGACGACGCATCCACATACCGGCCGCGGATGATGTTGGGGGCGGCCTCAAGCGCTGGATCCGGATCCCAAGTAAAGCCGCCGATCACGTCGTCGGCTGTTAGACCATCGTCCAGCGCGGCGTCCGCGAGATCGTTATGCGGGATGACCAGCGACAGCTTGCCGCTCGTGTCGCGGAAGCGCCCACAGCAACCGGCGCACAGCGCGTCGAGGACCGTCTTGGGATCATCACCCTCCGAACACACGCCAGCACCGTGGTAGCGCGGCTCTTGCCCGCCTGCCGAGCGGTTGACCAACTCATCCGCCTGATTGGCCGCGACAATGAAGGACAGCATGTCGATGCGCTTGGCCGGGATGCCGCTGCCGGTCGCCAGCTTCATCGCCCCTGTCAGCGGATTGCGGATGCGCCAGCCGAGCAGACGCCGCAGGATAAGCAGCGGCAGATTTTCGCCTATCACGCCACCATCATCGGCGGTGAAGCGCCACGTCGACTGGTCGTTCCAGCGCATCGGCCCCGAGCCCCCTGGCACGGTGCTGTCGCGCCGCGGATCGTAGAGCTTGCCGCCGCGACCTATGACGGTGATCCGGGTCGGGATCGAGCTTGCGAACGGGCTTTCGGCCTTCTTGCTGTTGCCCGTGACCTTGAAGCGGAAGCGCGAATAGGCGCAGCCGGTCAGGTGTGCGCTCGCCGCGTTCCACTTGCCGCTGCCGAACGTGAACGCGCTGGCGGGCGAACCCTCCAGGACGATGTTCGGGATCGAGAAGTAACCGACGTAGCGACCGACGACACCGGTGGTGGCCGACCACGCCATCTCGGAGTCAAGCCAGACTTCTTCGATGCCGTCGACCGCATGACTGGCATGGGCAATGATCCAGTCGCAATATTCCTGATCGGTGCCCGACCATTCCTCGTACCGGATGTCGGTCGCCATGGCGGTCTGACCGAGCACTTCCTTGCGGAACGCGCGCGGATCGATGCTGGCGACCAGCCGCTCCGTCTGCGACGGGGGCACCGTAGGTTGCTTCGCGAGCAGCGCCGCGCCGACCGACAGCGCGCCGGCCGCGAGGAATAGCGTGCTGGCCGAGATGCCGATCGCGGCTGACACTGCGCCGATGCCGGCCGACAGGCTGACGCCGGCCAGTAGCGCGGTGCCTGCACCTGCGGTGACGATCGTCAGCGCGGCAGCGCCGACGACGAACGCCGCGACCTTGAGGGCCTTCGCCATTAGTCAGGCGCCGTACTGCACGCGCCATGCGCGCGGGCCTGACCACAACGGTCGCTCGATCCGGATCAGCCCGTCGCGCTCGCCCTCGCTACCGACGGCGATCAGGAATCGGCCCCAGCATAGGCCTAGCAGACCGTCTGACATGACGATGTCTCCACGCTGCGCGAGGCTGGGCGAAACGGCTTCGAACTTGCTGTCGAGCGTCCCTTCCAGAGTGCCGGCGCCGATCTGCCGCAATGCACGGACCGAGCCGATCGCCGTGCTGTAGCGGCCGCGGAACTCCGGCATCGGATCGACGTCCGTCATCGCCAGCACGGCACCGGCCGTGAACGTGGTGCAGTCGTGCGAGCCCCAGGCGAAAGGGCGCAGCCGCAAGGGTTCGAGATACGCGGCGAGCCGCGCCTCCCAGTCAGGCTTGCGATACATGGGCGCTCCGTCAGCTGCGCTTGTTGGCGCCGTTTGCGATGGCGATGGCGAGTTCGGCCGACCTGTCGGCGGGATCGTACTGGTCCTGGTCGAGATATGTGCGGTTCGACGCCTGGTTGAAGAAGGCGAGATAGGTCTCGACGTCGAGGCTGATCGTCTGGCTGTTCTGGTCGCCGCTGATCTTCGGCACCGCCATATAGCCAGTGTAATAGGGCCAGATCGACCCGACGAACGCCAGCGTCACGGGATCGAGCATGCCCTTCCAGAGCCGCGCGTCGCGCCCCTGCCAGTTGGAGCGAGTGCCGATCTGGTTCATCAGCTCGCCGTCCACTCCGGCAAGGCCGGACAGTTCCAACGTCAGCGTGTCGGTGCCGCCCTCCTTCGCCTTCACCACACCGACCGACACGACCCGCGCATCGACGGCCATGAACGTGTGGCCGTCGAGGTCCTCGTCACCGGTGCCAGTGAAGGTGATGTCATAGGGCGCGTCGGTGACCCGCACGGGCTCACCCGCGATATCGAGGTAGCAGAAGGTGACCGGACGACGGACACCGGCAGCGAGCGCGCCGCTGGCAGCAATGTCCGGCCCGCTCACAGCGCTTCCTCGCAGTCGAACGACACCGAATATTGTTGCCCGACGTCGACCGTCCAGCCTTGCTGATCCGTCGCGAGCTTCATCAGCGCCCAGGGGCGGCGCGTCTCGATCGACATGCCATCGCTAAGCGCGTTGGCGAGGTGCGGCATGACGGCGATCGTCAGCTTGCCATCCGCTCCCGCCAGTGCAGTGCTGGCGACCACCTGGTGCAGCTTTTCACCGATCGTGATGAACATGCCGTCCGACAGCCCCGTGCCCGGCTGCCACCCGCGCGTCCGAACGGAATAGCCCTGCTGCCCGGCACCATCGACGACGACGAGCTGATGAACTTTGTGCTGCGGCCCTTCGCAGGCGACCAGCCGGAACGGGTTCACCCGGCCTTGCAACCGCATCAGCGCCGAACGCCACGGGCGGAACCGCGCTTCCCCGACGATGGTCGGATAGCTTACCGAGGCCGCCCAGAACGGCGCCTGCGCGAGGATCACGGTGCGCGTGGTGCCGGAGAACTCGCTTCGGTTGACTTGGCTTGGCTGGCGCGGCTTCCAATCGATCTTGGCCGCGACCGGTGCGGGCGGAAGGTCGACGATCATCCTGGTGCCCCCGGCAGCGATGGCCGGCGCAGCGCCCGCATCGTGCGGCTCTGTGCGCCTGCCATGATGGGTTCAGCCGCAGCGCCGACCGTCTGGAGCGTCGTGTGCTGCACGGTTGAGATCAGCAGCGGCGACGCCTCCGTTTTCACCCTGACGTCGAGCTGCATGCGTTCGCGCCCTGAACCGCCACGCGCCTGAGGAGGCAGGCTCGGCGCGCGCAGGTTTGCGAGCGATGGTGATCCGATCATGCCACCGCTGGCGAGGCCGGGGAAACGACCCTTGTTCATGGCGTCGATGACAGGCCAGAACCTGGACGTGGCATCTGCCGTGACGATGGATTCGCCATTGGACACCATCAACGGCTTGTGTCCGTCGATCAGAGCGAGGATGCTGTCCGAGGTGCCGGTGCCGGGGCCATGGATTTTGCCGCCACCCGCTTTACCCTCGATCTTGCCCCCACCTGCCTTACCCAGCAGCTTCGAGATCGCACCCGAACCGGGAAACAGCGCGTCGAGCGCGGCGATCGCCGCCATCTTGAACGCCAACCGGGCAAGGTCGGCCAGGGCGTTGCCAACGAAGTCGCCGAACGCGCCCTTCAGACCCAGCACTTTCGACGCGGCCGAAGCCACCGCGTCTTCAAGGTTGCCGAGGCCGCGCACGCCGATCTCTTCCAACGACGCGTTGGTGTCGGCTGTCGCTGCCTTCAGCCGCTGCCGGTAGGCATCAAGAGGGCTGGCGGTCCGCTGATCGAACTGTGCTCGTTCAGCTTTGTCGAGAGCGGGCAGAGCGGAAAGCGACCGCTTCGCAGATACGACCGCGGCAGGATCCTTCGACGTGTCTCGGACACGCTCCAGCGCCAGCCGCCGCTGTTCCTGCTCCGCTTCCAGGATTTGCAGGCCGATGCGGCGCCGGTCGCGGTCCGTAATCGCCATGTCCTCGCTGATGCGAAGGACGGCGAGCTGCGACTCCAGATTCGACTGTTCGGCTTCGGAACGCTGGTCAAGAATGCCGAGGGCACGATCGGCAGCGGCGTTTTGCAGCTGCTGCTTGCGGGTCTGTTCGTTGAGCGACCGCAGGTTGTCGGCGCGCGGCTTGGACAACCCCTTCTCCTGCTGAAGGTCGATCTTCCCCTTCTGTGCGTCGGCGTCGGCGTTGATCGCGGCAACAGTCTCGCGATAGCGATCCTCCTCGCTCTGCGCCGACTTGCGGGTTGCAGCGGTCAGCCGCTGTCGGGCGGCCTGCTCCTCCTGCCCATATGCGATATCGTCGCTCAAAACCTTCTGCCGCGCGGTCTCCACCTTGTTGTCGATCGTCTGCTGGCTCGGCCCACGCTTGCCGAAGGCAACGTGGAACACCTTCTGATTGCGCTCGGTCAGCAATTGCTTGATCGCGACGCCTTCCTTCGCGAAAGCAGCCTTGATCGAGGCCTCACTGATGCCGGGGCCGAATGCAACGTCGATGGCCTGTCCGCGCTCATGATCGCTAGTGCCGGGCTTTGCCACGGGACCAGCATGGCGCCCCGCCAGCTTGTCGGCGTAGATGCGCGACTGCTCGGCTTTCGACCGATAGCCGCTGGTGACGTGCCCACCGATGCTGGCAACGATGCTGGTCGCCTGCGCAACATCGATGTCGCGACCGATCTGGTTGTTGTTCGGCGTGCGGTTGACGGCAGCAGCACGCTTCTGCGCCGCTTCGACCTCAGCCTTCTGCTGCGCGCGCAGCGTCTCCAGCTGGCGGGTGAGGACTGTGCTGACGGTGCCCTCGGCAATCGCACGCTGTTTCGCGCGTGCAATCAGACCATCCGGCCCTTCATAGCGCCGGTTGATCTGCGCGATGGGATCGATGCTGCGCTTTGCCGCCTCGTCAGCGAGGTCCGCACGCGTGCTGTTGACCGCCGCCTGTGCGCCGGCGATCGACGCGTCAACCGCCTTGAGGCGCTCATCCAGCGCACGGACGCGCTCGGCTGCTTGACCTTGTATGACGGATCCACTGCCGGCGATGCCCCCGACGGCAGTGCTGTTGGTCGCGCGCAGGGCGGCGCGCGCCTCCTCCAGCTGCTTGGCAAGTGGGGCACGCTGATCCTGCAGGTTCTTGAGATCGGTCTTGGCGCGGATGTTCGAAAGCTCCGCATTCGACTTCAGCGCGTCGTTCTGCTTCTTAATCTCGGCTGTTAGTGCGCGGACGTCGTCGATCGCGCCGGCTTCGGTCGCGAGGAACGCCTTCTTCGCCTGCTCAGCGACGGCGGTCGTCTTCGCATTGTCCTTCAGCTTGTCGGTTTCGTCGTCGACGGCGTTGCCGAAGTCGAACACGCCCTTAGTCAACGGTCCCAACTCCAGCAGCGCGCCGGTGATCGCAAGGCCCCACGGGCCGATCATGAAGCGCGCGAACGAGCCCGCCTTACCCTCGATGTTGGCGAACTGCCCCGCCAGCTGGCCGCCCTGAATGGCGACAACCTGAAAGATGTTCGCGCCCATGCTCAGCTGGGTGAACGTGTCCTGCACCTGATAGGACGCGCCTTGCATGGCGGCCCGCAGCGCCCCGCTCTGCACGGTCACACGGTTCTGGTTCGTGCCGAACACGCGTGCACCAGCGCCCGCCTGCGCCAGCTCGATCTCGACCCGTTCCAGCGCGCCCGCTTCGCGGGCAAGCTCCTGCGCGTGGCGTTCTGCCTCGATAGATGCAGCCCGCGCAGCCTGCACATACAATCGGGTCTGCTCGGTCAGAACGCCTTCGCCCTGCGCCGCACGCTCGGCCGCGTCGGCAATCAGCCGGGTAGCGAGCGCCTGCCGCTGCGCAGTGGCGGCGGCCTCGCGCGCGTCGACAGCCCCGACGTTCAGTCCACCGGTGACAGTCGGCGCCTGTATCGCCTTGGAGGCGAGCTTCTGAACGTCGCTGAAGCTCGTCTCGAACGAACGCTGCGCGCGCGTGGCAGCATCCTCCGCAAGCGCCGCGAAGCTGCCGAACCGCTTGCCCATGTCCGCGATCGAGCGATCGACGTTCTTCGCCATCGCGTCGGCGCGCTGCTCGAACCGGGTTAGAGGCTGCTCGCCCTCGGCGAGGTGCCGGCGCAGCAACTCGGTTGCGGCGTCGACCTGCAACAGCAGGCGCTGGGTCTGATCTGCCACTCGACGCCTCCTATTCTTCCGATGCGGGGTGCATCCGCTCGTATGCCTTCATTGCGGTCCAGAACTCGACCGGGGTGCTTCGCCAGAACTCGCGCGGCCGCCAGCCGAGGGCGGCCACCGCAGCCCCCATCAGCCGTCGACGGGGGCTTTCGGCGTCGTCGTGGTCGTCGTCGTCGACGGCTTGAGTTCCCCCTCCGCGGTGTACCCACCGGTCACCGCGAGCGAGAGCATGCCTGATAGGGTCTTGAGCGCGTCATGCAGGCCGCCGGGGCTATCAAGGATGAGGCGCGCGACACGGTCGGCGCCGGCGCCGGCCGCGCCCTTGTCATCGTTCTCCCGACCCCATGCACGGATGCACTCGGTCGCGATCTGCGCCGCCTCGGCGAGCTTCATCTTCGCCGAGAGCGCATCGCGGGCCAGATCTACCAGGCCGCGGTCGAGCGTGGCCTCGATCGCGCTCAGCGCCTCATAGGTCGGACGCAGCCCCATGGTGGCGCCGGCAAGGACGAGCGCGAGCTCGCCCCGCTCTTCCAGCACTGGTGCAGTGGAGTCAGCCATCACTTGGCGTCCACCTTCTCCACCGCAGCCGGTCCAGCCAGTGCATCCGCATAGAGCTTACGGATGGCCGGGATGGCGGCGGAATCGCCCGCGATCTGCTGCGCCAGCACATTGAGTGCCGGCGCATCCTTGTCGAGGAACGGCGCGAGGGCGCGAGCAGCGCGGTCGGGACCGGCGCCGAGCAGCGTCTCGATCTCCTTCGCGCCGCACCCCGTTGAGGCGATCAGCTGCGCATCCAGATCGGACGGCCGCTTGGTGGCCAGGTCCTTGCCTGCGATCTTGATCATATCTGAGGGTCCTTATGCGAGGGCATCGACGGTCGGGGCTTCGGCGAGCGTCAGGGTGACGCCGACCTTCACGCTCTCGCCCTGGTTGAAGGAGGTGTCGTCCAGACCGGTGTACATGATGGCCTCGAACACCACGTCCTCCTCGGCGAACGGCTTCTTGCGGATCTGGTACATCTCGGTGGCGTTGCTCTTGTCGAGCGTCTCCATCCGTGTGTAGCCGGTCGGGTCCGGCAGCGACGGGACCATGTCCTGCTTCAGCGTCAGCGTTCGCAGGCCGGGCTGCTGCGTGTCGTAGCCCTCCGTGTCCTTCGTCGCGTTCGACGAGAAGTTCTTGCCTCCGTTGCGCGTCAGATTGCCTTGGCCCGCAGGTTGGCTGAACGTGGCGCCGCCCGCAGCGCGGACGAACAGGCGGTAATCATTGCCGAGCTTCTTCGCCATGCGTCTTCTCCCATGTGAAAAAGCCGCGCTGGCGGAGCGCGGCGGAGGTGTTTGGAACTTCGATCGAGGTCAGTCGGCGAGTGCGACGACCGTGAAGGTGCTGACGCCGGTGTAGGTCGAACCGTCATCGGCGAGGACGGCATCGTCCTCTTCAAACTGGAAGCCGAGCGTCCAGCCATCCGGCAGCAGCGTCTGGCCGTCGAGGGCGGTTTCTATCTGTTCCATGATGGCGAGCAGCGGCGCGCGCTCCTCGGCTTCGACCAGCGATACGATCGTGATCTGCACTCGGCGATCGTCCGACGCTGCCTTGGTGTCGAGCCGGAAGCTCTTCATGTCGCCGAGGATGACGACCGGCAGCGGGGCGTCCTGCGGCGCGTCCTGATAAACTGTGGCGCCAACGACGGCCTCCCGCAGGGCGTCGAAGCAGGCCAATTCGACGATCGACTTCGCGCTACTCATCGCTGCCTCCTGCTGCCGCTACGCTCAGCGCCCGCGTCCAGATCCCGCGCAAATTGGCATTGAGCGACGCGCGCATGTCCGTATAGCGGCCGGTGATGAACCGCTTGGGCGCCATGGCAGCAACGCGCAGCACATAGGTCGACGCCAGCGTCTTCTTGCGGGTGCCGTTCGGGTTGAAGCTGTGCGTGAACGTGCCGTGGCGCCGCAACACGCGGACGACCTGCGCCTTGCGGCCGAGGTCTTGGATGCGGCCGTAGAAAAGGTCATTGCGCTGCTTCTGCGAGCCGATCAGGCCGACCTGCATCCGCAGCGACTTGGGCAGCACGCGATAGGTAATGCCGGCGGCCAGCTTACCCGTCTTCTTCGGGGCCTTGGCCTGCATCAGAGAACGGACTTCGCGGCCGGTGACATTCAGCTCGACGACGATCTCGCCCGAGATTGCGGCGGGAAGAGCCTTCAGCGTCCGGCGGAACCGCCCAGCGCCACGGAGGCGGGATCTGGCCATCAGGCGCGCGCTCCGCTCTCGCAGGTCATCAGCAGACCGTCGCCTTCAGCGTTCGGCGCGGCAGACTTGATGTCCATATGGATCCCCATCTTGTCCCAGACCAAACGGCAGGCAGTCGTGACGTCGCGGCGCATCCGGATCGTGACCTTCCACAGTTGCACTGAGCGCTCGACGCTGTTGCGGGTCGCCTCCTCGCCGCGGAGGGCGATGACCTCGGCCCAGACGGTCGCCACCTCCTTCCAGCCCCCGGTGGCTGGGTTCGGCTTGCGGCCGCCGCGATCATTGTCGATCATGTCCGGGACTTCGATGCGGACGCGCTTGTTGAGTGAGCCGGCTGCGATGGGCATCAGCAGGTAAACCGGCGGAGAGGAGCGATTAGCCACTCGACGGCGAGCGGCAACTCGGCGGGCGCCGCGCTGCCAACCACCACGGCCTCACGATTGGCATACCAGGCGCCAACGAGCATCAGGACAGACATCGCTACCACCATGGCATCGTCATCCCCGATATCGGCAGCCTCACCGACGACCGCGCGGCCGGTTCGCTGCTCAATCGCCCGGCGGGCGGCAATGACAAGCAGGGCCAGGTGCGCGTCGTCACTATCTTCGGTCGGATCGATCCGTAGATGGCTTTTCACTTGATCAAGCTTGACGGGCTCATCGGCCATCGGTGCACCTCGTCATCTGTAGGTTTCGGAGCCAGCCAAAAGGGCGGAAGCCGGCCCCGAACTCGGAAATGCTAATTAGTCGCGCGCGATCTCGCGGCCATCACGGCCTTTCTTGACGGCCAGTCTCCAGCCCGTGTCTGGGCCATCGGGCTTTGCGGTCGTGGCCTTCTGGGCGATCCACAGGGACCCGCCAAAGGTCACGGCGTCGCCGGTCTCGTAAGGCTGCCCCTCCTTGAACACGCCGCGGTCGATGATGACCGGCACCGCCAGTTCGAAGCTCTTAACCTGATTCCCGCGTGCAAACTTGAAGGTGACGTTGCGCTCGCCAGTCTGCTCGACCGACAGATCGTCGAAGCCAAGTCCGGGCTCGCCGTCGTTGCCCTCGACTTGGCCCAGCTCGCACATCGTGCCGTCCGACAAAGTCACCACGAGCGCGCCCGTGCGGTCGATCAGTGCGCCAGCCAGGCCGACGCCATCCTTGGCAGGCGGAAGCGAAGCAACTGCGCGCTCGACGGCAGTCGCGATCGTGGACTCTACGTCTGCAATTGTTACGCTCTGCCCGTCCTTTGCAGGCGGCAGCGCGGCGACGGCGCGCTCGACCTGCTCGGCGATCAGCGGCGTCACCTCTTCGACAGTGACGCTCTTGCCATCGCTAGGCGTTGGGAGCGCCTTCACGGCGGAGCGCACAGCGGACTCGACGACGTCGGTGATGTCGACTGGCGGTAGGGCAGCGATCGCGCACTCGATATGATCGGCGATCAGCGGCTCGATGTCCGCTACGGTGATGCTCATCACATCTTTCGCCGGGGGCAGGGCGCCGACAGCCCTCTCCACAGACGCTGCAATGATCGGCTCGACGTCGGCAATGGTAACGCTCTTGCCATCCTGCGGTGCCGGAATGGCGGCGACAGCCGCATCGATCAATTGGCGGATAGTGCCGTCGTCGAACCCGGCCGAGCGAGCCTCGAGCTGGGCCATGCGTTCGAGGAGCGGTGCGGTGGCGGCACTGACAGCTTCTCGCACGATAAGGGCGGTCGCCTGCGCCAGCGCCTTGGTATCAAGCATGCAGCGCCTCCCGCAGATCTTTCTCGAACAAGGCAGCAAGCGCGCGTGCCTGCTCAGCCTCGGCTACCGGGTCGGGTGCTGGCGGGCTGGCCGCAACGCCGGCTGCGAATGGATCGTCCTGCGCGTCGCGGCGGGCAAGGGCCGCCAAGCTATAGTTCTGCTGCTGCAGGTATGGTGTGTCGCCACCCTCGACCGGGCCGAGGTTGAGCCGGGCCCGGGCTTCGTCGATCTTCTTGATGCCCGACTTCGTCCCGATCGCCTCCGCCTCGATCAAGGCCTTCGTGTCCATTCGCAACAGGCCGTCGAGGTCGAACTCCGTGCCAATGCCGACACTCTCGCCGATCCCAAGCCCCTCATCGAGGCACAGCTCGGCGGCTTCGATCAGCGATTGCAGCGCTTGGGTGTAATATTCGAGGTTGAGGCTCTCGACGTTGCTGTTCGTCGGCAGGCTTCCGATCCCGAGCTTGTAAGGCGGGACGTGGAAGGTTGAGCAGACGATCTCGGCGGTCCACTTGAGCTGGTCGATCAGCTGTGACTCTGCCGCGGTAACGGCCATGGCGTCATACTTCAGGCCATCGCCGAGCACGGCGACCTTGCCCGAGTTCTTGCCGCCATAATATTCGTACCACTTGGATTTCAGCTCGTCGGCAGACTCTTGGCTGATCTTGCCCGGGCCGGTGATCAGCCCTCCAGGCCGGCCCTGATTGCCGAACAAGACAGCCGACGTGTCCTGAATCCGCAGGCCCTGCGTCGCTGCGAGCCCTGCGGCGTAGATCGGCGAAAGACCCACGAGCGGGTGAAACAGGCAGTTGAAACGATCGTGGATGATCTCGCGAGCGGGCACGAGCAACGGCCCGTCGACCCCTGAGAGGTGGTCCTGCTGCAGCTCGTAGAAGACGCTTCCGTCATCGGCGACCATCGGCCGCACCCGGTTTGGGTCCAGCACGTAGAGGCCGGTGACCACGTTGCGCGCGTCACGGCGCTTCAGGATGTAGGTATTGCCACGGCTGAGCTTCGACAGCATCCACGACTCGAAGAACTGGATTCGGGTCTGGTAAGGGTTCGGCTTGCGCAGCACCGGCGAATAGGCGGCGTTTGTGACTTCAGACCAGATGCCGAGGCTGCTCGACGCGACGAGCTTGACCCGCAGCTTTGAGATATCCGACGCGATCAGCGTCATACAGGCAAAGATGGCGTGATGCGCCAGCACGGCGGTCGCATCGACCTCGACGTTCTGCTGCCATGCGCCGGCATAGCTCTCCCGTACGATGGGAAGCCATGTGCCGCTTGGCTCCGTCAACCGGTGGATCGCCTTCTCGGCGACGTCCGGGTTCCGGCCGATCGTGAGGCCGAACAGGCGCATCAGCCCGCCTGGGCCTTCGCGATCTCGTCCTGTAGGCGCTTCTCACCCCAACGTACGTGAACGCTGATGCCGAGCTTGGCTGCTTGGTCGCGCAGCTCCTCGATAGACGGTGCGGCGGGTTCAGCCTGCGCGTCGGCGGGGGCGAGGGTCGCGCGCTTCAGCGCCACCAGTAGGCGGGCGTCGCGGTTGTTTGCCTGAAACGGCTCGCCGGCGGAGAGCGCGCGGGTGGCGTACCGCATGTCGCGGGTTGCGATCAGATCGGGCATTGGTGTCTCCTGCAACGAAGGGGCGGACCGCGATGACGGCCCGCCCATCCTGTTCGATCAACCGTGGATTACGGCGTGACCGGCTCGCCCCAGCGGACGCCGGTGACGTAAGCCACTGCCGACGCACGACGACGGCGCCAGTTGATCGTGCGCTCGGCGCGCAGGCCGACGAGGTTGTTCTGCCAGAGCGACACAAGCGAGGTGCCCGTGCCGGCGAGGCCGTCCTGCGCTAGGCCGCCGTCCTTCATCTCAAGCGATGCTTCGCGGCTCATGTCGACGGCGATGTCGCCTTCGTCCGCCTCGTAGATGTCCGAAGCGTTGACCAGCGCGACCGTCGTGCCGGCATATTCCGACACGATCACCGGCAGACCTTCGAAGGTGCCGCCGAGCATGGTCATGCCCGCGAACTCCTTCTGGCCGAGCGCGTTCATCATCATCGACAAACCAAGGGCGTTGGTAGCCGACATGATCCACACGCCGGTGGTCAGCGAGTTGCTCGCCGCGATGAAGTTGGCAACAGCCGCCCGCGCATCGGCGCGAACCGCGTCCGCATCGCGACCCGTCGACGCAACGGCAGTGGCGCCGTTGGTCACCGAAGCCGGCCGCACGGTCGCAGCACCAGCATTGGTCGGGTCGATGAACGCCAGATCCTGCGTTTCGACCAGCGCGGCCTTCAGTGCGTCGCGGACGATCGCCTCCGAGCTCGGGTTCGAGCTGCGAACATTCTCCTCCGTCAGCACGGCAATGTTGGCGACCTTGAGGCGGCCAAGCGTGCTGCGCTCGAAGTTGAACGAGGTCAGCGGCTTGGGCTTGCCTTCGCCGACCCAGTAGCCCTGGCCACCGCCGGTCTGGAGGATGACGGGCTCGTCGAAGCCGATCTTGCGCAGCTCGGGAATGCCGTTCTGGCCGAACTTGCCGAGGATGGTCGCAGGGCGGAGGAACTCGGCGAAGTCGACGAACGCCGCGCCTTCGGGACTGTGGAGCGCTGCGGCCCAGCTGCCGGGCTGGTTCGAACCGGCTGCGACCGCCGCCTTGACCGTGCCGACGACATCGCTGTCGGCACCATACATGCGCTCGGCGACGGCGAGGACGGGTTCGGAGTCGAGCCGCGACACCGCGCGAGCCTTGGCATAGCGCGCGAAGGCAATGCCGGGCGCGAGCTTCGGCTGCGTCTTGACCTGGATGTGGCCGCCGCGCTGATCCGATGCTTTGTTCGGGTCGCGGACGTCCTCGATCGGCTTGGCCGACTTGGCAGTCGTGCGCTCGGCAACCCGCAGGCGTTCGAGGTGCTTGTCGATCGCTTCGATGTCGGCGGCGTGGCCGTCGTATTCTTCGGACTGCGCAGCGTCCAGGGTCGCGCCCTCGGATGCTGCCTTGGCCATGATGGTCTCCATGGCGCTCACGGTCGAGGCGCGCTTGGCCTCGTAGGCCGTAATCTGTTCAGCGAATTTGCTCACTTCACGTTCCTTCGAATGGTGTTGATGACGAATGGCTTGGCCCGATCGCGGGCGGGGTCATCCAGCTTCACCACTCGAACCGACTTGCCAGTCGCGGCAGGTTCCGGGTTTGCAGGGATCTCGGGTTCAGGAACGCCGGCTGCCTGTCGCAACCCGGCGTCGACCGACTTGATCGCGGTCATGATGGCGTCGGCGTTCGCGGGGATGGTGACCGCAGAAAGCTCGAACACCTCGGTCTCGGAATAGCGGATGCCGCCTGCCTCCATGTAGCTGTACTCGATCGGCCGGAAGCCGATGCTGGTCGCGCGCACCAAGCCGAGCTTGATCGACTGCCATGCGTGGTCGAGCAGGTCCTTCAGCGTGCCAGGTTCGTCGCACTTCGCCACCGTCGCCTTGAACGGGATGCCGTTGGCGGTGGGCTGGCCGAACTCACACGTCCCGATCGGCTGGTCATGTCGATGTTGCCACAGGAACGGCAGGGGGTTGGTGAACTTCACGCCGAGCGGCTCGATGATGTCGCCGACCCTGTCCACGGTCGGAGTGGTCGCGATGCCCTCCACGGTGCGCGCGTCATCGTTGACCGCCTTGATTGCCAAGACGCTGTAGGCGCGATTCTGCATGGCTTTGTCCTCAGATAAACAGGACGCTTGGCCCGGAACCGGCAGCCTCGGGATTGCGCGTCATCAGCATCACCGCGTTGAAGGCGGCGACGAGGGGGTCGATCTTCGCCTTGCCGGCAATCTGCTTCGTGATCAGGACGGCGTTGCCGCGCTGCTCGGCCTTCGCGTTGCCAACACACCAGGCCATGAGATCTTGCCCGCCGTGAACAAGCGTGCCGTCCTTCAGCTTGCGCTCCATGCCCCAGACCGCCGCAGAGAGCCGGAAGCCTTGGCTGACCGCCAGCATCTGCTCGGCCGTGAAGCCGCGACCTGACAGCTCGTCGACGAGGGCGGTCACACCCTGCGGATCAAGACCGATCGCCGCCTGCTCTGGGAACAGTCCCGCGTCGTTCACCCGCTCGAGCAGGTCGGCGACCTCGACCAGATCCTGTGTCGGCGCCTCGCAGCGCACCAACGTCTTCTCAGCAATGAAGTCGTTCAGCCGGCTGACAATGTCCTTGCGCCGATCGAACACGTCCTGCTGCGCCCAGGCGCGGCACCAGAGCAGCCATTGCTTGGTGACCTTGTGTCGGCCGAGCAGCGCCAGGCCGAGAAGATCGTCGAGACCGCCACCGTCACCGCCGGCCACCACTACTTCGCAGATCTCCAGGAACTGCTCGAAGGTGCCGTCCCAGAGCGCCGGGTCGGCCCGTGCGCCTTGCCAGTACACTCCACCGATCCATGCGTCGTGCCGGAGGCCAACGCCGATCTCGACGTTGAGGTGCTTGGCGTAGAAGACCTGCTTGGTGCCGTCCTCGGCGTTCGACACTTTCCGGAACTGGCTCTCCAGCCACTGCTGGCTGACCGACCGGCCGAGGTTCGGGTTGGTGATGTAGAAGTTGGCGGGATCGAGGTGCTCGTCGTCCGCCATCATCTCGTTGGGGAACTCGTACAGGACCGGCAGAAACTCAGGGTCGTCGACCTCGCCGTCGCGCACGTCGCGCGCGTACGCCAGCTTCTCCTTGAACACGCCTGCGGGAGGCTCGTCGGACTGCGTCGTCAGGTAAAGGGTGTAGCCCTCCGGCCTCGACACCTGGCCGCCAGAAGCCTCGCGGAACATCGCATCCGCGGTCGCCTTCTTCCCGAACAGCCAGAGCTCGTCGACCAGCACCCGGCTGGCCTTCTTGCCCGACACCGTAGCGCTGTCCGCCGCCACGACCTTCAGCGTGGCTTTCGTCACGCGATTGGTGATGAGCCGGATGTGCTCTTGGATGTGCAGGAGGTCGCTCAACTCCTCGTCTGCGCGGATCATGTCGCAGGCCGGCTTGAAGCTGTTGCCGGCGACCTCGATCGTCGGCGCGAGGATCAGGTTCTCGTCCGAGGGCCGCCAGCCGCAGATCAGCTCGGTGAGCATGATCCCCGCGGCGATAGTCGACTTCGTGTTCTTCTTCGACACGAGCAGCAGGCCCTCGCGGATCCGCTGCTGCCCCGTCTCTGGGTCGTAGGCGCCGAAGATCGCCGCGGCGAAGTCGAGCAGCCAGGTGTCGGCGCTCTCGCCGATCGTCCAGGTCCGGCCCGTCGCCGGGTTGATGCCGAGGTCGGCGATGCTCAGGGAGGTGAAAACCTCCATCTTGGTATTCGCAGACGCCGTATAGAGCGGCGAGAACGGGATGAGCGTGCGGCGCTCGCGAATCCGCTCCTTCCAATCAGGACACGCCGTCGACCAGGTCGGCACCTTACTTGACGGCGGTCAGCGTGGGCGGACCCATCGCGCCGAAGCGACGACCGCCGCCGACGGCGTTGGCCCGGTCCTGCACGGCTGCCTTCTTGCCCTGCGGTGCCGACGCTTCGTTCAGCGTCTTGAGCGCGAGTGCCAGCGTCTTCATCGTGTTTGCGCGATTAGTGAGGCTCACCGCCCGCATCATCGCCTCGCGCCGCGCTTCATCCTCGTCGCCGTCGGTCGCGTCGACAATCATGTCCTCCAGCTCGCCGCGCCGGCTGGTGATCACGTCCAGCTCATCGAGCATGCGCCAGACCAGGCCGCGGCCGCCGTCCGCGATCTTCGCCGCCTCAACTGGCTGCTCCGGATCAGACGGGGCAGGGGGAGGCGGCGAACGCTCAGGTTCGCGCTGGTTCGCAGTGCGAACCTTCTTCGCCTCGCGAACCCACTTTTCCGCCTTTGCCCGCTTACGAATAGCCGTGTCCGAAATCTCGTATCGATCAGCTATTTCGCGGATGGAATCTTCACCGGCCAAGTATTCGAGCTCGATGCGCGACCAGTCGGTAGTTGTCTTGCGGGCCGCCATCGAGGGCTCCTCGGCTCAAAGTTCGCACCCCCTGACACTCCAGCGGGATTTTTTCTCCGCGTGGGAGCCTATGGGGTCCAGAGGGGAGGGGCTTGGCCCAGTTCGGACCCACCCCCCCCGGTCTAATGCGTCATGTCAGTGGCGCTGTGCCCGTTCGACCCGCTGCTTTCGACTGTTGTGGCAGGGCGCACACAGCGTCTGCAGGTTGCCTTCAGCCCAGAACAGCGCCTCGTCGCCGCGATGCGGCTTCTTGTGGTCGACAACTAGCCGGGAGGTATCGAAGGTCATTAGCCCGCATCCCGGCCACTGGCAGGTAAACATATCGCGCGTCAGAATGACCATGCGCAGCGCTCGCCAGCGAGCTGTCTTATAGAGCTTGCGCCAAGGCGCGTGCAGGTTTCGATCTTCGTCTCTGGTGCGCTCAACGGGAGGCAAGGCGCCGAGGCCAGGCTTGAGGCTGGTCAGTCGATTAGGCAGCGCTTTCAGCTTACCCATGGTCGTTTCCACCTACTCAAAAGCACAAAGCAGCGCGCCAACACTGCGGCGCGCTGCTTAGAAGGTCTCAAATGGGGGTCGGATCATTCCAAGGAGATTTGGGATCCGTATAGGTCGACCAGTCAACTGGCAATTCGACAACATTTGCAGCATCGGCAATCATAACGTGCGGATCGCCTTGGCTGTAAATCGTCACCTGCTGAAACCCGCCACCAGCGTCCGTACCCTGAACAGATAACGCGGCGTCATCCGGATCAGGATGATAGCTGGTTGCGTTGTAGATTTCGTTTATAATCGCGTTAATCGCGCGTGCGAGTGCTTCAAGGCCATCGAACAGGGCGTTGGTCAACCTTTCAGCAACGGCGTTGGCAACGTTGGTATCCGAGATGTACCAACTCGCGGCCATGCCAAGGAGGAGAAATCCAGCCGTTGTGAAGATTTTGACGATCGGGTTAGGCACCACGGTTGTAGCCCACGATCCGAGTGCGCCGAACAGCACACTCATGCCCCCACCAGCAATTGAGTCGAGCGTGGCCGCAAGGGTCGTCTGAAGCATTGATCGTGCCGTGGCTAAGTCGATCTGCCCAGCCTTCACCCCTTGGGCGAGAAGTTTAAGAGTTGTTACGAGTGCGTCAAGTCGCTTAGCTTCGTTCGGATTTAGGGCATGTCGAGCCAAATTGGTCAACGTTTCGATGGCCAGGGCTAGGGAGTCACAGGCCCGTGAGACGATCTCCGAAGGCGGTAAATTGGCGCTTGTGTCGATTTGATAGGGGTTTGGGTTTTGAGTGTTTAATCCATACTGCCGATTTTCAAACCAGTTGGTCAAACTGGCTTGTGCTGCTGGCTCACTGACCTTTTTGATACGGCCCAATACGATGATGTCATTGGCTAGCTGATCGGGATCGCTCACTTGGTATTCTCCTATGTAAATATTGCAAATGCACGATGTCGCATCGACAGGTGGCCGATAATCGCCCGCGACTGTTCATTTTCTTGGAAAAGATGCTTTGAGAGCGCGCTCGCTAGAGCGTCATCAACCGTAAAGGCCGGGCTGCATTTGCCCGTAGACCCGCGCTGATGCCGTTTGCTGGGTATAAATGGGGCCGCAATCCCTGGCGGGCGCGGCTCCTAATTGGAGGCCGTATACGATCGCCGATGGCCGTGTGCGCTTGCTGGCCAGCTCTGCATCGGGATCAAACCGACGACCTGCCGCTTACGAGGCGGCTGCTCTACCAGCTGAGCTACAGGGGCATTGTTACTTGAAAGCACGAAGAGGCCTGCCGCTATTAGCGGCACACTCTGGTTCCGTTCGCACCGGTCCATACCGTAGGACAATCGCCCGAGACACACGTCTCTGCGTTGGTGGCGAGGGCAGTCGAAACCAGCATCTCTCGCATAGCCGCTCAGGCGGCGACCCCGACAACGGGATGCTGGCTTTGTACTGCACCTGTTCTCAAAAGGAAAGCGTCAACTTTCACCTTCATCTGGCCGCCGAACAGCACCCAGGCCCACTTGCCATCGCCGTGCTGCACCACGCCGGTCATACCCGCGAACCCACCTGCATCCGTGTGGACCAGCGACCCGACGTCGAAGTCACGCCGGTGCTGTCTCATCGCCTCCCGCTGCTCCTTTGACACCTCGCCATCCAGTACGGCCTGCATGTCAGCCGCCACCCTGCGGAGGCCGTTCACGTCGGTGTCGGATATCAGCGGCACGCCCAGTCCGTTCCGGAAAAGGGAGAAGTTCGGGTGCGGACTCACGGGGAGCGACTGCAGCCGGTACAGGTCGAGCACATGGTCGGCGCGCGCGAATACGAAGGTCGGCAAGACCGGGTAGCTGGTGAAAACGAAAGCCTTCTTCCGCGGCACTCGCCTGCGGCGAAGTTGCGATGGCGTCCATACGTCGAAGCCGGCAGCCGTCAGCGACTCCGTCAGCGGTAGCGTCCGAGATCCCGCCGTCCGCAGGATGCACCAGCGCCGCGCCGTGCCGCTCCGATCCTGCCCCTCAATCCCCGCCATCTTCCCGCTCCCGCTCGCCTTGTCGATATAGAACAATTATAGAACGTCGTCACGCTATGGGTGCTGCTCGCGCGCATTCGGCCGCGACCGCTGGCGGCACCCACTTCGCCATGATGCCGCCCTTACAGTTCCAGCAGGGCAGGGTGGCCGGTGCCTCGCCGGTCCGTTCGTCTCGCGCGCCGCAGCGGCAACCGTAGAAGGTGCGGCCATCGTGCCACGCCACGTCATGCGGTCTTTGCCTGCGGTGCCGCACGCATCGCTTCGCCCTTCGCCCGCTCGGCTGCAGGGTCGATGCCGAACAGGCGCTGATAGTCCTCGGGCGAGGGGTTGCGGCACGCGCGCGCCGGATCTCCGGTGGCGGCGACCTGAGCTGGACGGTGTGAACTGGCCGCCGTGGACGCCTTGGCATATCGGCCAACGCCGTACTGGCGGCAGATGCTGTCGAGCTCATCCTTCGTCGCGCGCTCACCGCGTGGTGCGGGCAGAGCGGTCGGCCGGTTATCCGCACCCTGCCAGATTGCCGCCTCGGTAGCGCCGACGTTGCGCCGAGAGCGCAGGCTATCGGCGATCTCGCGCATGATCGCCGGCACGATCTTCGACGGGTGATCAGCGAGGGCCATCGCGTGCTGAGCGCCGCGGCGCAGGAGGTCGGCCGGCACATCCGCGAGCGCCAGCTGCGCCGCCTCGAACCAAATGTCGCGGTCGTCCTCGCCCATCCCGACGGGGGCGACCAACTGCAGGCACGGTGTCAGGATCGTGATGAACTCGCGAGCGCTGGCGGGTTCAAGCTCCGCCGAGACCGCGCCGCGCGAGGAACCTGTCGGCAGCTGCGAGCGTGGTCCCTCGACCATCGCCCGCTGAACCGCCTCGGTCGTTTCCTGCCACACGCTGCCCTGATCGTTGTCCATCATCGCTGTCCTGCTTGATCACCCACTTCACCCACGCCTGCTGCCAGTTGAGTTTGCGGCCGATTCCGTCCTTGTCGTCAGCGTTGGCTGCCCAGCTCCGGAAGCTCTCCAGCGCCCTGCGGCCCCACTCACGGCCACGGCGATCGACGATCTCCCGAGCGACGCTGTCATCAGCGAAACGGACTGGCCTCCAGTCTTCCGGCATTCGGAATGGCTTGAGCTTCGGATCACGAGTGCGCGCCCTCGAAGAAGGCGTAGCCTTCGAAGAGGAGGGTTCAGGAGGGTTAGGGTCAACCTGCTGGACTGGTGGGGTCAGCCCGGTTGACCGGTCCATCTCATTGACCGGTCCAGCAGGTTGACCGGTCAACCTAGTTGACTGGCGGGCCAAGCGATCAGCATGGCATTTCACCAGAGGCAGAGCCTCAAGCGCGGACACCACGATGCCGTATTCGACGGTGAACCCGTTCGGCGCCCGCCGCTTGCCAAGCTCGACGAGCAGCCCTTCGACGATGAACGCCTTGATGGTGTCGAGCAGCGCCTGCTTCGAACAGCAGAGCTCGTCCGCCATCGTCTGCTTGGACGCATAGATGCCCGAGCCGTCGTCGCTGGCCTTGTCGGCGAGCAGCGCAAGCACCGACTTACGCATTGGCGTGCGCAGATCGCGCTTATAGGCCGCCGAAATGAGGTGATTGCTCACGTTCGCCGACTCTCTGCGAGCATATGGGCAACGAAGATCCCACGGGGATAGCGCGAGGGATCGATCATAATCGTAAGATCCCCGCCCAACCCCACAGCCGTTCGGAACGCGACCAAGGCTGCGGAGGAGCGAAACCACTCACCGTGCGACCAATCCTCGGCAAACATCTCGTGCAGAGCACGCTCGTATTCGCGCCCACCGGCAGCCCAAGCCATCACCTCGAGGTGAACTGGACTACCCGCGCGGAGCGCACGAAGGCGGTGCTCGACGGCGTGGCGGGTGAAACCGATCTTTGTCATGCACGCTGTCGGTGCGGCGATGAAATAGACGTTGCCGGTCATTGGCGCCCCCGTTGGGCAAGCTCACGCAGACGGCCCAATTCAATGCCGATCATTTCGACCCCGCGCGCTAGCCGCGCGAGCAGCGAAGCCACCCACAACAGCGCGAGCAGCGCAAACAGGCCGGTCTGGGTGTCCATCACGCTCCCGCCTCGTCACGCAGCTTCTGCGCATGCTGGGTGAGGGCGGCGCGCAGCTGCTCGACCTTGGGCCGAGCGTGCTCGAACCGCCTCGACACGCGCCGCTGGGCACGCTCCAGCCGCCGCCGGCGCTGGTCAGCGATGGCGCGATCGAGGTCGGCGGCGAGCCCGTGCGACGACGTTGGCTCAGGCAACGGGGCCTGACCGCCGAATATGCGTGTAATCAGGCCCCGCACCGTCATGCCTCCGGCGAGCCGAAGAGCACCTTCGCGGACGTCTCTGCCTCGACCTTATCGACGACTTCGACGAACGCATGGTCGAACGACCGATCCGCCCGATACAGGTCGAACCAGAACTTCACTCCCTCCGCCGTCTTGCGGTAGCGGAGCCGCGCGGCGATCCGGTAGAACGCGCCCTTGTTGAAGATCGGAATGGCGATGAAGAACATCGTCGGGACTTTCAGGACACCGCCGGTCCGCCCGCGGGTCTCGTGCTCAACCGAGAAGCGGATGTGGCCCTCGCCAGATGCCAGGTTGGTCGCCTCTTCGACGTTCGCCTGCTCGTAGACCTTCAGCCCGCGGGACAGCTCGATCAGCGTGGCATAGTCTGCGATGCTGCTCTCGCCGCCATTCACCGCGACGAATCGGGCGACGTCCTCGGGGAAGTCGTCGCCGGCCAGCGCGATGTCGCCGATGCGATCCTCAAGGAAGAGCGCGAACTGCGCCATGGACAGCACAACGCCATCCTTTGCGACCCATGCCTTCCACTCGTCGGAGAGCGGGAAGGCGAAGCTCGTGCGGTGCTTGCCGTGACGATAGTCGCCGTGCTGCCGGCGCGCGTTGCCGTCGACGTCCACCTCGTTCTGGTCGGCCCTGTGGTAGTCGAGGATCGCGGTGAGCTTGGGCGCGGTGCGGCTGTCATCGGCGAAGACGACCGTGTCGAAATCGCCGAACCGGTTGACGTGCTGGATGAAGGATTCGATGCGCGTGAGGGCCGCCGTGCCGCGGCGGAAGCGGGGATTGTCGCGTGCGCCATCAAAGAAACGTTCGCTCAGCGGCTCGACGCTGTCGTTGCCGATGACGGCCAGTGCTGTGATGCCGGTATCTGGGTCGGTGATCGGAGCAATTACGGGCCGCAAATGATCGGTGACGAACTCCTGCGTCGCCTTGAACATGTCGCCCACGCCGGCCGCCGGCGCAGCGCTGGTGAGCGTAAGTGCGGCGATCGGCTCCGCTCCGTTCTGATCTGACATGTGTCGTTCCTCCTTGGGTTAGACCGACCGCACGTCGCGGGCGGAGTTGTCGGACACCACGCGGGTGCCGAAGAACACGCCCTGGTCGGGGCGATTGCGGGAGAGCCGGCCGTCATCATCCGAGAACAGCAGCGTGCCGGGCTGGTCTGGCGTGGGGGCGGTGACCTTCATCGTCGGCGTGACGACGTGCGCGCCGTTCATCATCTTGATGTCGAGCTTGATGCTGATCGCGCCCTTCGCCACGCCTTTGGCGTTGTCGGCATGATCCTGGATCTTGCGGACGAGCTCGCGCAGTTCCGCAGAGGCATCGAGGTCGAACTGCCCATCGTTGAGCAGGCGGATGGTGTCGGCGAGCGTTGCTGAGGGTGGCGGCAGGCGGGTGCCGTCTGCTGCGCGGGACGAGAGGATCTCGCCGGTCACGGGGTCGTGTTCTTCATCGGGCATGGTGATGCGTCCTTCGCTGGTGATCAGATGAGCCCGGTGGCGACGCCACCGAGGGTGAAGTCGTGGTCGGCTTTCCGGAACACGGGCTTGTCGACGACACGGGCGCCGTTCTTCACGCGCTCCATCTGCCGTTCGAACGGTGTCATGGCGGCGAGGCGGGCGCTCTCGCGCAGCGCGATGTCGGCTTCCATCATGCGGCGGGCTTCCGGAGCGCCGATCTTTTCGCGGAGCTTGGTATATTCGTCCCGGCGGTCGGCGGGGCACCAGGCGAGCATCCGCTCGCGTGCCTTCTGACCCACCGACGCCCGCTTTGCCCGGTTCGCGGCCTGGCCTGCCTCGCTTGCATTGTAGTCAGCGCGCAGCCGCCTGCCGGACGCGACCTTGTACGCCTTCCACTGAGGGTCGTCTCTCCGCTCGGCCTCGGTTTTCGCCCGGGCCGCGGACATCATCGCGCGGTAGGAGGGCTGGGCACAGGCCGCCCGGTGAGCAGCCTTCCGACGCGCTGCCATGACCGGGTCAGCGAGGGTGACGCGGGTCGCACACGTCCTGCATCGACCGGTCTTCGACTGACGGGTGATCGGAGCGGAGCAATCGCTGCATGCAAGGGTCACCGGCGCTTCTCCCGCTTGTCGCGGCAAGGTGCGCAGAGCATCATGCCGCCGGTCATCACCAGCCGCGGGCTGTCTTCTACGCACCCCTCACATTCGCCGGGCTGGCCGCGGGCGATCGGCACACGCGCCGCGGCAATGCTGCGATCGATGTGCGACTCGGTGAATGCCTGGGCTTCGTCGATATGGTCAGCCACGATCATTGCTCCCGATCGGCAGCCAGCGGGTGCGGGTTTCGCGGTCGTGGGGCTTGGTCCAGACGATCCAGCAGAAGTCGGTCGTTCCGCCGCGGAATGCCTTGTCGCCCATCTCAGCGATCAGGTGACCGGGCGGCAGCGAGGGCCGATGCGAGAGCACCAGGATGTCACTGGGCGGGAATTCAGCGAACAGCCCCTGTCGGCCGCGGCTGGCGAGGAACGACAGCTGCTGGAGCATGCAGACGCGGTGATCGGCCAGCACCAGCATGCGGCGCGCGATCTTCTCGGCCAGCTTGAAGGGCGGGTTCATGACAACGTCCACCCGCTCGCCCGGCGCGATGGCCAGCGGAGCGCACGGCGTCGTCGCGTCCCAGACCTGCGCAAGATGCTCATAGCCGCGGTCGACGATGTCGGTCGCCCGCACCCGCTTGCCGCGCGCCAGGAACGTTTCCGGAATCGTGCCACCGCCGGCGCACGGATCCCAGATCACGTCACCGGTGAAGGTGATCGCGTCCGCCAGCTGCTCGACGCACCAGCGCGGCTCGACATACCAGTCGTCGGCCGCGCGTGCGTAATCGCTCGCCTTCGCGTTTTGAGCGACGTTGCCGACGGTCATGACCGCGCCCACACGGCTATGCGCGCGTTCCACTCGGGATCGCGGTCGAGCGGCACCGGCAGCAGCCGAAACTGGCCATGCGCAATCGGACGTGCAAAAAGTCCGGTCTCCGCACTGTCAGGTGCGGCGACCGGTAGGTTGGTCAGCGGCGTAGCAGAGAAGCGAGGGAACGCTGTGTTACGCCGCTGATACACACCGTCTACACCCGTAGTCGGCCGTGTAAAGTGCTCTGCGTTAGGCCGCACGAATTCTTCGGCCGACCCGCCCTCCGACGGAGCCGACGCTTTACGCATCGTCATTGATGGTTTCCTGGGCGGGGTTGCCGCCGGTTAGATCGTCCTCAGGCTGCGCTGCGCTCGAAGTGCTCGATGCGCGATAGAAGGGCGCCGAGAGCATCGAAGGCAGTGCGAATGTCGGATTTTGCGTCGAGCAGCTCGGCGCGGGTGATCGCCACGCCACCGTCGGAACCAGCCGCGGTCGCGATGACAAGTTTGTGGACAGCGCCGGTCATCGCCGGCAGCGCGTCGGTGTCGCAGAGCGATCCTTTCGGCACCGACCGTCGATCGAAATGCGCGAGGAAGCCGTCGAGGGCGTGAGGGTCGAGCGACAGCAGGTTGGCAGCCGTGTCGAGACACAGCGTCGACTTCTCGTCGCGCGCGTTGCGTACCGTCTTCTCGTCGACTCCGCCGAGCGCCTTGGCGACACGGGTCGGCCCGTGTTCCTGGCACAGCGCACGCAGCGGCTTCGCCAGCAACTCGCGGGCGTCGTCTTCCGTCAACAGCGCAACGGGCGGGCGTACAGTCTGCCGATCAGCGAGCATTAGTTTCTCCATGAACACGGACACCCTGCACCTGGCGCCCCGCGAGATCCGCCTCGCCGTCGCTCGCGCGCTCGTCGCCCGAATACAGGCCGATGAACTTGCCCGCAGCGATGCAGGCGAGCGCGTAGACGGCGACTGCAGCAACGGTGATCGCAGCCTCGCTCATGACCGCGCCGCCCGGCTGTTGAGGATGAAGGACGCCGCGACGAACCAAGCCGAGCCGGTCCAGTACCCCGAGGCAAAGGAACCGGTCAGCAGGCCAGATGCCGCCGAAGCAGCGAAGCCAGAGCCGACGACCAGCGCGAGGATGAGGAGGGCGCGCATCTACGCGGCCGCTCGTTCTGCCTGGGCGGCCGCGGCCGTCCGCGTCGAGCGCGGCGGGAAGTCTGTTGCCCCGAGTGATACCGACTTGCGAACGGCAAGTCCGAGCAGGGGCTCCCGCCGCCACTCGGGAATGAAGTCCGCCTTCTTCCAGCTTTCAATTGTGGTAAGCGGGAAGCCGGTGTCTCGGGCGATCTCGGCTGAGCCCCCAAGCGCGTCGATAATTTGAGCCGCTGTCCTCATGCTCAACCACTACGATAAACGTAGCAGATACGCAAGTGTCTCTACGAAGTTCGTTGCGGACAGGCATCATCTCACGGGGCATGACTTCGTGGTGCTTAGCTCCGCCGATCTCCTCGCTGCACTGAAGCGGCTGCGCGATGAAGGGCGCACAACCAATGCCGCCTTGGGCCGGCTGCTCGACCTGCCATCCTCGCGCATTGCTGAGATCTACGACGGCAAGCGGAAGGTTAGCGTCGACGAGGCTAAGCTGATCGTCGAGGAATTCGGGCTGAACGGATCGCCGCCGCCGCCACGCGCGGCCGATGATGATGACACCGCCGAGATCATCGCGCTCGACCTGTCGCTTTCGATGGGGCCAGGCACCTTTATCGAGGATTTCGTCGATGGCGAACCCGTGAGGATCAGCCTTGGTTTCATTCAGGCGATCACCCGCACGCCCACCGATCGTCTGCGGCTCGTCAAGGGTATCGGCGACAGCATGGAGCCGACCCTGCGCACTGGAGATCAGGTGCTGGTCGATATCAACGAACGCCAGCTCTCCCGGATTAATGGCATCTACTGGATCGACTACCTGGGGATGCATGGAATCAAGCGGCTACGTGCCGCAGGCCAGGGCAAGCTCCACATCGGGTCTGATAACCCTTTGGTGCCCGACTTTGAAGTGGACGCCGCCGACGTCCGGATCGAGGGCAGGGTGATTTGGTTTGCGAGGGAGCTGTGATCGGCACGGTGCTCGCAATGTTGCTCCAAGCCGCGGCCGGCGACGGCTACACGCCGGCTGACCGCACAGACATTCCAGCTGCCTATCAGGGGCACTGGGCTCTTGACGCAAAATACTGCTCTGAGCCTGGGCCTGCGAGCGTTCACATCGGCCCGCGGCAGATCGACTTCTATGAGCGACACGGCTTTCTTGACCTTGCCCAGCTGAATCAGGCATCCGATCCGCCGGGGTTTTACGGCACATTTCGGTGGGCTGAGCTGCTCCATTTTTCGTCCGGTGTCGTTCGGCTCGAGATGAGCACGGGCAAGCTGCTGATTACGGAAGCCTCCGACCCGGACGCCCCGACCAATCAGGTTGCGTGGTCTAAATGCGCGCGATGACGGAGGGCGGCGCTGCCGCGCACCGTTGAAGGCGTTATCGCTCGCGATCGTCGGCACTCAGTACCCGAACAAGAAGGGGCCGACCCGCCGCTTTGAGCTTGAGCTGCTCAAGCCAGGCGAGCCGATCGAGCTGCGCCCCGAGCCTAAGAACCCCGCGGACGAGAACGCGATCGCGGTCTACTCCTGCCGTGGCGTCCAGCTGGGCTATGTTGCGTCCGTACGGGCAGTGTTGCTGATCGGGCAGTTTAAGGCTGGTGCCACCGTGCGCGCCGTCTTTCAGGGTTTCTCGCACGCTGGACCTTGGATCCGCGTCACCTTTGACGGCAGCGAGCCGATCGTCGACCTCAGCAACACCACGCGCTTCACCGCGCCGCGCCATCCTGTGGAGCAGGAAGCGCCGGACGGTCATGGGTTCTGGCCCGATCCAATCTACGACGATTAATTGCTACGAATATCGTATTGACCACTAGCTACGAATAACGTAGCTGTCTTCTCATTAGCCTGAGCGCCGCGCGACGCGGCCGCAGACGGCAACGAGGAGGCAACCGATGGCCGACGCCGTCCCACAGCAGCAGGATCTGAAGCGGTTCGAGGGCTTGTTCCTCGTCTGGAAACTGAGCGCGCATGGCTTTCGGATGAAGGTCAACGGGATCGCGCTGCCGTGGAAGCGGCACGGCACGATCGAGGAGGCTGAAGCCGAAGCCCGCCGGCTGAACCTGTTGCACCCGGCCAGCACGTTCGTTGTCATCCAAGAGGTGGCGCGGGTGAAGATGGTCGATGCCGTCGCGCTGGATGTCGCGGCATGATCGCGGTGTCGGATGCGGTCACGGGCGCCGCGGAAGCGGTTCGCCGCCTCGCGGGCGCTACTGGCAGCTGCTCGATGTCGATGCAGCATGTCGCCGGTCGCGAGCTGTGGACCGTGCATGCACATGTGAACGGCGCGTCGATCCAAGGGCAGGGGGGTGATCTCCCGGCCGCGCTGGCCCAGCTGCACACCGTCCGGCTGTCGAGGGCGGCATGAGCCTGTCGCGAGGCCGCTCCCTTCCGCGTTCGGCGTTCCAGCCGCGCAAGCCGGAGCGCGCCGGCCGCCCAGCGTGGAAGTGCGCCGAAGAGTTCAAGCGCTGGCTGCGCAAGCTGCCGTGCGCGTGCCAGGGCGCCAATCCGTTCTGCGCTGGCCCGATCCAATCGGCCCATGTCGACCATGCTGGCAAAGGCACGCCCGACGCGAAGGGGCTCAGCAGCAAGGTGGCCGATCGTTTCTGCGTTCCGCTGTCGATGGGCTGCCATCAGCAGCAGACGGACGTGATCGGCTGGTCCGAGTTCGAGATGACCCTGCCGGGTGGTGATGCTGAGAAGCTGGCCAACGATTACTGGCAGGCGTGGCCCGGCCGCACCGAGTGGGAGCGCCAGTTCGCAGCGGGTGCTGACCGATGAGCGCCGGCACCATTACCGATCCCGACTTGGTGCAGGCGATCGACGAACTCCGGTTCGACGTCATGCGGCTGGAGCGGATCGAGCAGCAGATCCTCGAGGTCGACGCCGCCAACCAATACGGCGAGCTCGCACGGATGCGGTTCGAGCGCGGCGACCTGCGCGAGACGATCCGCAAGCGAGCCGAACGGCTCAACATGGGCGCGCGAACGCTGCACCTGTTGGTCGAGCAGGCCAACCGGATGCGGACAGCGAAGAAGCACCAGGTGCCGGCGCTGGGCGCCCTGCTGAACGCCGTCCGGATCGTCGCCGACACGACCGAACGCGATCGCATCGAGGCTGCGGCCGACATCAAGCTCGCCATCATCGCCGAGCAGATCCTCGCGCGCCGCGCCGCGGCCAGCGCCGAGGCAATCACGTATCTGGAGGCTAGCCGCTGATGGGCATCGGATTCCACCTCGACCCGGACAAGGAGCCGGTCGGACGCCAGGCGCTCAACGCGATCTGGACGCCGAGCAAGCCGCGCTATCCATGGTTCGGGACGGTTCGCAACGGCACGCAGACTGATCTGGCATTCGTCGGTGGTGACCGGTTCACCGAAGAGCAGGAGGCCGCGCTTATCGAGCTCGGCCGCGACATTCCGACTGCGCCGGCCATGCTGGTGAAGCGCCAGGCACTCTACAACGAGATCTGGCGGGGCGGCTATGACCTTCCCGAGGTGTTCCACTGCGAGTGCCCCACGACCGGCAAGATCAAGGCCGACGGCAAGATCCAGGTGATCGCGCCCAGCGGCGATGTCGCCTGGGTTCACCCCGACGGATGGGCCGCGCGCCCGTACCGGACCCCCGCAATCTACTCGATGAGGGAGCAACGCTGATGCTCGACACCGCACAATTCGTGATCGGCTGGGCGTGTCTGCTCGCCATCCTTGTGATCGCCGTCTGCACGATCGTCTCGACGGTCGCGCCGAACTGGCACCGCATGGTCGCCGCCTATCGCGGCCACCCCGTTAACCCAGCTGCTCCGGCGACGCCCCACGTCGCAAGCACTCCCTCGCGCCGCGGTGTCGCAGCCATCATCGCATCTATTTCAAAGCGTCGTCTGTCGTCCGGCCATTGCTCGTCCAAACACCAACCCGATGGCGACCGACAGCGTGACCCACGCTCCTACGATTTCGACGAAAAACAATTCAGCCCCCCTCATCATGGATCGTCTCAAGTCCATTGCGTTTGTTTCAAGCATGGTATGGTAAACGACACAAGTGAGAAGCCATGTCGTAGTCAGGCTTTGGTTTCGACGGGCAGGCAAGCGAACTTCCAGCTAGGTGAACAATGACCCCGGTGCCTGTGTTCGTGTGCGAGGTCGTGAAGGTGCATGATGGTGACGGCCCCCTTTGGTGCCGATCAGGAGAAAAGGTTCGGGTGGCCGGTGTTCAGGCGCCGGACTTCAAATCGGCAGCGCCCTGCCATCGCCCGGCCGCTGCCCGCGCCGGCTACACCTGCGACGATCGCGCCGCCGCGCGGAGCCAGCGCATCGTCGAGCGCCTGACGCTCCACCAGCTTCTGTCCTGCCAGCCAGAGGGCCGCAGCTATCGCCGCATCGTCGCGCGCTGCACGCTGCCCGACGGCCGTTCGCTCAGCTGCGCCGCAATCGCCGCCGGCGCCGCCGTCCGGTGGGATCGGTACTGGCGCCAATATCGAATGGGAGAATGCAGGTGAGGGCGTGGGCTCCCCGGGCGATGAAGCGCGCCACCGCCGCCGAGTATGTCGAGCTCTCGCTGCCCGAGTTCGAACGAGAGGTGGCCGCCGGTCGGCTGCCAATGCCGTTCAAGCTCGGCAACCACGAGCACTGGTCAAAGGAAGCGATCGATCTCGCCGTCGCACGCTTGTCGGGCGAGCACGCGCCCAGCTGGCGCGAGAAGTCGAGGCTGTATGGCACGAGCGGGTAAGCCTCTCCCGTACATCAAAACGGTTCGGTCGCGCGGCAAGGTGTACGAGTATTTCGTCACGGGGAAGGTTGAGGGCGGCAAGCCCGTTCTCCGCCGGCTGCCGGCGCGCGATGATCGAGCGTTCGGCCGTAGTTACGCGGGGATGGTCGCAGCCCGGCACGCCCGCGAGGGCGCCGCCGCCGCGGTAACGATGCGCGACCTCAGCCGCGCCTATCAACTCTCGCCCGAGTTCCGGAATCGCAAGCCGCGCACGCAATCGACGTACATGATCTATCTGCGGGGCATTGAGGAGGAGATGGGAGACGCGCCGGTCAGCGAGATTGAGCGTCGAGATGTGCAGGCCCTCCTCGACAAGCTGCAGGATCGGCCAGGCGCTGCGAACATGACCCTTGCCGTGCTGCGCAACCTCTTCAAGCGCGCGCTGAAGCGGGAGTGGACGCAGGCAGATCCCACACGGGATGTCGAGTTCGTGGAAAGCGGAGACGCGACACACGAGCCCTGGCCAGAGCAGCTGATCGTCGCCGCGCTTGCCGATCCGCACGTCCGACTACCGGTCGCCCTCCTCTACTACACCGCGCAGCGGGTAGGCGATGTCTGCCAGATGAAGTGGACGGACATCGAAGAGGGATATCTTTCGGTCGTCCAGGAGAAGACGGACAAGCCGCTGGAGATCCGGCTGCACTCCGCCCTGGTGAAGATCCTCGACGCGCAGACGGTGCGAACTGGCACGATCATCCAATACCGCGGCCGACAGATCCTCGCGTCGTCGCTCAGCGCACGACTCCAGAAGTGGGCCGCTAAACAGGGCCTCCACATCGTGACGCACGGGCTGCGGAAGAACGCGGTGAATGCGCTGCTGGAGGCTGGATGTTCCGTCGGCGAGACCTCGGCGATCTCCGGCCAGTCGCTCGCTATGGTCGAACATTATGCGAGACGTCGCAACAATCGGAAGCTCGGAACGGCAGCAATCGGCCGGTGGGAGGACGCAGAACATGCATAGAACGTGGAAAACAACTGGAAAACACGCGCGAAAAGCACGCGATTTAGCCAACCTGATTTTAACCGCTTCTTA
>CAZTJC010000023.1:0-51280 GCA_964613945.1 uncultured Acetobacteraceae bacterium | reverse complement strand
CCGGTCGGGCATGTGCTCGTTCAGCCAAGCCTCGAACATGTCGCGCAACTCCAGCGGCAGCCGCAGCAACGTGAAATTAGCCGATCGAGCACCCGCAGCGTAGGCAGTCTCGATGATCGCCTCCAGTTCGGAGTCGTTCAGCCCAGGTATCATCGGCGACGCCAAGACGCCGACCGGGATGCCAGCTTCGGCTATCTCGGCAATAGCGCGCAAACGAAGTGCCGGGCTGGAGGCGCGGGGCTCCATACGACGGGCCAAACCGGTGTCGAGGGTCGTTACCGACACATAGACCTGAACGAGACGGCGTTCGGCCAAGCGCCGTAGGACGTCGAGATCGCGGACCACGGTCGCCGATTTCGTGACGATCGATACTGGATGCCCGAACCGTTCCAGCACATCGAGCACCGAACGGGTCAGGCGCATAGTCCGCTCGACCGGCTGATAAGGGTCGGTGTTGGAGCCAAGCGCCAGTGTTCCTGGACGGTATCCTCGCTTCGACAGGTCCCGCTCGAGCAGCTTCACCACATCCAGCTTGAAGATGATCTCGGTTTCGAAATCCAGCCCGGGGGAGTAGCCCAGATAAGCGTGGCTCGGGCGAGCGTAGCAATAGATGCAGCCGTGCTCGCAGCCGCGATAGGGATTCAGCGCCCGGTCAAAGCCAAGGTCCGGACTATCATTCCAGGAAATCGCGCTCTTGGATTGGTCGCGATGCAAGGTGGTCCGGAGAGGCGGCATCGCCTCGTCGTCTGCCAGGAAAGCCCAGCCATCCTCGAAGGCTTCGGTGCGGCCGGTGCCATAACGAAGCGCTGGGTTGGTAACGGCGCCGCGTCCAGGACGCGCCAGGGGCCGAATCGCGCCTTCGACCGGCAGGTCGGGCAACCCGGCCAGGCTCGACGCTGCGAGTGCCTCCTGGTCGAGTTCCCGCGTGAACTGTCCGCCATCCAGCATGATTATTCCCTTCCCGTTCTATGGGAAGGTGGCCACGCCCAGCAGCATGGTCAAGAACGAAATAAGAACGCTTACTCTGCGGCGCGTAGATGCTCTTGAAGGCGGGGCATCAGCTCGACCAGGTTGCACGGGCGATGGCGTGCGTCGAGTTGCGATACCAAGATCCCATCCCACGCATCCTTGACGGCGCCTGTGCTGCCCGGCAGGGCGAACAGGTAAGTGCCGCCGGCGACGCCAGCCAGAGCACGTGACTGCATCGTCGATGTGCCGATCGTCTGGTAGCTCAGCATGCGGAACAGTTCGCCGAAGCCTTCGATGCGCTTCTCGATCACGCGGTCGAACGCCTCGGGAGTGACGTCTCGGCCGGTGATGCCGGTGCCGCCGGTAGTGATGACGACGTCGATGGCCGGGTCGGCGATCCAGCGTCGGAGGCGAGTTTCGAGACGTTCCGCGTCATCCTGTTCGATCGCGCGATCACCGATCGTGTGTCCAGCCGCGACGATCCGCTGCACCAGGGTGTCACCGGACGTGTCATTAGCCAGGGTGCGCGTATCCGAGACCGTCAGGACGGCGATGGCGACCGGGACAAAAGCGCGGGTTTGGTCGAGTTGGGACATTCGGAACTCCTCGGCACTCAGATCGCGACAGCACATCCGTCGTGCAAGGTCACTGTAGTCTGGCCTCGATCGAGGGCTTGTTGTCTCGGAGGAAACGCGGCCATGCTCCGGTGGACAGTTCATCCAGGCTCGGAGATGGCACCTGTAACGCGGATGCGTATAGCCAGGTGTAGGCGAGTGCGCGCGGGATGTAGCCACGGGTCTCGTCGTTCGGCACGGACTCTATGAATAGGAAGGGGTCGCCGTTGTGGCGGATACTGCCGATCCACTTGCCGAGATTGCCTGGGCCGGAGTTATAGCTTGCAAGCAGTCGGATCAGATCGCCGCCCACTAAATCGTAACGCGCGAGCATGGTCAGGTAACGCTGTCCGAGATCCAGGCTCACCGACGGATCGTGCAACCGGTGAGGGAAGCTGGTGCCGGTGATGAAGTCTACCGTGCTGGGCATGAGTTGCATCAAGCCGCGAGCCCCGGCGCGCGACACTGCCTGTGGGTCGAAGTTCGATTCCAGCCGGGCGAGAGCGTAGATCAGCGCGGGATCGGTCTGCAGGCTGCCTTTCGGAAATAATCGGCGATCGGGCAGGTGTACCGGCGCCGGGTCGAAGAGACGGGCCAGGTGTGCCGTCAACGTGGTGAGCCCAGCTTGACGGGCGACCAGCATGATGGAGCGCGAGAAACCTTCCTTGTCTCGCGTCTGCGACCAGAGCAGTTGCAGTTCGGATGCGGCCCGCGCGTCCTGGCCGACCTGTAGAAGAGCGAATGCCCGATGACCGGCCTCGGTCGCATCGACGGCCTCGACGTCAGCCTCACCTAACGTGAGACTGCTGATGCTCGGCTCCGGCCTAAGCGAAACGCCCAACATGCGACGGGCAAGCAGGCCATAGAATGTGCGCCCGCTCTCTCCAGCACGGCGCAACCAGGCCGCGGCGTTGTCCTCGCGCCGTTCCTCTTTGAATGTGCGCGCAGCCCAGAAAGCGGCTCCGGCGCGTTGGCCGGGTTGCAGGTATTTGGACGTGAACGCGGCCTTGAACCAAGTTTCGGCGATTTCGGGTCCTCCCCGGCGCCATTCCGCCAACCCGGCGACGAACGCCGCTAACCCGACCTCGCCACCCCCTTGCCGATCGGCGGCGGTTGCGATCCTGATCGCCTCCTCGTCGCGACCTTGGGAAAATACGATCTGCGCGACTTCCGCGCGCAACTGAGCGCTGTAAAACCGGTCCAGCCGACGTGCACGGCCGATGACGTCGAGGGCACGATCGGCATTGACGCGGGCCAAGTCGTGGACGGCTCGGTCGAGCACCGGGTTGCGCGGAAACAGCTTTTCGACCGGCTCGACATCGTCGCCCGGCGTCGTGCTCGGCAGCGCGGCAATCGTAGGCGGCGCCGGCAACGCGGCAGCGACCCGGGGCCACTGCGTCGCGAGTAGGGCATGGATGGCAGCTGCATCCGGCAGATCACGATGTTGCGCCAGCCAGTTGGTCAGTTCGGCCTGTGGCGCATGGCGGCCACCATTCAAATATCGGTCAGCGAGAATGTCGGGCAGCAACAAGGTGTCGTTGATCTGCTCGCATTCGGCGAGCGCGGCAGGAATGTCGCTCTTAGCCTGCAGAGCGAAGATACGGCGGATGCGGGCGGCCTCGCTCGGCGCCAGGGGACGCGGCAGGGCCACACGCAGCACACCTCCCATGCTGATGCGCGGCATCGCAAGCGCGGTGTCTTCCTGCGTATCCATCCCCCGCTCGCCGCTGGCGGGGCCCGCTGCCCCTGCCAGAATGGCCGACGCGGCAAGAAACGCGCGCGCTGGACCAAGGCGGACGAGCGATCGTCCAAAACTCTGCATGGACACGCCGTACACTTGGCTGTCTAAAAACGCAAATACACGTGAATGCGATCATAAAAATCAAGCAGTTTCAGCCTGTTCTTATCACGGTGTCCAACAACATCAGATCAGACCATAGCTGTTGCTTAGTTGTTCCATCCCGCAACCATTGGGCGAGCGGAAGAACTGGAAGTGCCGGATAGATATTTTGTGGCGTTTGTGTGGTTACCTCTAGCCAACGTCCGCGCAACTGACGAATGGTGCCGTTCGTTCCAGTCAAGGCTGCGACCGGACCGGCGCCCAGCAACACGATGACCCGTGGCCCGACCAGATCGATCAGGCGATGCACAAACGGAAGGCAGGCAGCGATCTCGCTTTCCGATGCCGGCCGATTGCCCGGTGGACGCCACGGCACCAGCGTCGTCAGCAACATGCGCTGCCGATCCAGCCCGATGCTGGCCAGCACGCGATCCAGCAATGCGCCGGGCGGGCCGCTGAACGCCTGGCCGGAGCGGTCGTCCTCGCTGCCGGGAGCATCGCCGATGAGCAGTATCGATGCATCGGCGGCCCCGCTCGGACGAACCGTGTGGGTCGCGGTGGCCCGAAGCGGGCAGGCGGTGAACGCGTCCAACTCCGCGTGAAGCGCCTCCAGGGTCTGGGCTTGCACCGGTGGCGCGACCCGGCCGGTGCGAAAGGCCGCGAGCTCGGCATCGAGCATCGGCGCCGGTAATGCCACCGCGGGCGGCCGTTGGGCGAAGCGATCGACCGGCGCATCGCCGAGCGCCTCGTCCACGCCCCACTCGAGCTGTAGCCGGAGGGCTATCAAGTCGTCGATCATGCACCACACTTGAGCAGAGTGCGCGTTTGGCGCAACTGCCGGTTCAGCATAGATATAAGCAATTGGAGGCGACTGATGTCCGAACGGGAGTCAATGGAGTTCGACGTGGTGGTTGTGGGCGCGGGGCCGGCTGGCCTTGCGGCGGCCATCCGTCTCAAGCAGCGCGCGCCGGAGGCGTCGGTCTGCGTCGTGGAGAAAGGCGGGGAGGTCGGGGCACATATCCTGTCCGGTGCCGTAATCGAGACCCGGGCGCTCGACGAGCTGATCCCGGGTTGGCGCGACAAAGGCGCCCCGCTGACCACGGAGGCGGGCGAGGATCGGTTCGTCTACCTGACCAAGCGTCGGGCCTGGACGCTGCCGACGCCGCCGCAGATGCACAACCATGGCAACTACATCGTCAGCCTCGGCGATGTCTGTCGCTGGCTGGCGACCCAGGCCGAGGAACTAGGGATCGAGATCTACCCGGGGTTCGCGGCGTCCGAACTGCTGATCGAGGGCAACCGCGTCGTTGGGATCGCGACCGGCGACATGGGGGTGGAGAAATCCGGCGAGCATGGCCCGAACTACCAGCCCGGCATGGAACTGCGCGCGACCTATACCCTGTTCGGCGAAGGCTGCCGCGGCAGCCTGTCCAAGCAGCTGATGGCGAAGTACGACCTGCGCCGCGGGGTGCAGCCACAGACCTATGCGCTCGGCGTCAAGGAGTTGTGGGAAATTCCGGCGGCGTCGCACCAGAAAGGGCTGATCGTTCACTCGATCGGCTGGCCGTTGCCGAAGGACACGTATGGCGGCTCATGGCTGTATCATTGGGGTGACAACCTGGTGTCGTACGGCTTTGTGGTCGGGCTGGACTACAGCAACCCGTGGCTGTCGCCATTCGAGGAGATGCAGCGGCTCAAGACGCATCCGGCGATGCGGCCGCACTTTGAAGGGGGACGCCGACTGTCGTATGGTGCCCGCGCGCTGAGCGAGGGCGGCTGGCAGTCGATGCCGAAGCTGACGTTCCCGGGCGGGGCGCTGATCGGGGATACCGCCGGGTTCCTGAATGTGCCGAAGATCAAAGGCACCCATGCCGCTATGAAATCCGGCATGCTGGCTGCCGAGGCGGTGGCCGACGCACTGGAGAGTGGACGCCCGGCCGAGCCGACCGGCTACACCAAGCGGTTCAAGACCAGCTGGCTTAGCGACGAGCTGCGGGGCGTGCGCAACATCCGGCCCTCCTTCGCGAAATACGGCCTGCTGGGTGGCATCGCCTACTCCGCGGCCGACACCTATATATTCAGGGGCCGCGCACCCTGGACGTTCCGCCATCCCCATGCCGACAACGAGACGCTGGTGCCGGCGGCCAGCGCGCCACGGATCGAGTATCCTAAGCCCGACGGCAAGCTGACGTTCGACAAGCTGTCCTCGGTGTTCGTCAGCAACACCAACCATACCGAGGATCAGCCAGTGCATCTCCGCCTGCGCGATGCAACGCGGTGGGAGCCGATTAACTGGGAGAAGTTCCGCAGTCCGGAAAGCCGTTACTGCCCGGCTGGCGTCTACGAGGCGGTCGGGGTCGAGACCGGCGAGCCGAAGCTGCAGATCAACGCGCAGAACTGCGTCCACTGCAAGACGTGCGACATCAAGGACCCGTCGCAGAATATTGACTGGTCGACGCCCGAGGGCGGCGGCGGGCCGAACTACCCGGGAGGGATGTGAGCTGTTGACCTCTGGACGCTTCCGCACTGCGCTGCTGGCCACGGCGGCGCTGCTCGTGGCCGGCGCCGGCGAGACCCCGCCCTCGAGCAGCGCGGCGCGGGCGAGCGGCGCGTTCGGGGCCTATCTGGCCGGGCGCTTCGCCATACAAAGTCGGGACATGGCGGTCGCGGCCAATGAATTCGAGCAGGCGCTGCGGGACGACCCGACCGTCCCGGAGCTGACCAACCAGGCATTCCTCGCCAGCTTGCTGTCCGGTCAGGCGCAGACGCCGCGGCTGGCCGCCATGCTGCCGGACAATCCGCTGGCCCAACTCGTATTGGCGGATCGTGATGGCAAGGCCGGGAACTGGTCGGCGGCACAAGGCCGCTACGCCGCGTTGCGGCAGGACCAGGGTATCGTTCAGGTGCTCCGCCCGTTGCTCGTGGCATGGGCGCAATTCGGCGACAAGCAGCCGGACGCCGCGTTGGCGACGCTGGCCCCCCTGGTTGAAGGCACGCGTTTCCGCGGCGTCTATGCCCTGCATGCGGCGCTGATCGCCGACCTGTCGAACCGTGCCGACGTGGCGGAACGCGACTACCGCATCGCGTTGGCCGACTTTGGGCAGGTCAACCTCAGGCTGGCGGTCATCTGGGCGAGCTGGCAGGCACGGCACGGCATGTTGTCCGAGGCGCAGCGGACGATCGCCGACCTGGCGACCGCCGACGGTGAATTCGGCATGTCGCGCCAGAGCCTCGAGGCAAACATCGCCCGCCCGGCGGTGACCGACGCCGCCGATGGAATCGCGGAAGCCTATCTGGCAATGGCCTCGACGCTCCGGCAGCAGAATGCCGAGTCCGCTCAGGCAATGATCCGCCTGGCGCTCGAGATGCGGCCGAACTTCACCGCGGCGCGGATCGTGCTGTCCGATATCGAAGCCGCGGCCAAGCAGCCGGCGGGTGCCTTGGCCGCCCTGGCCGACATCCCGGCCGACGATCCCCTCGCCCCCTTGATCGAGTTGCGGCGCGCGGCGTTGCTGGGCGAAAGCGACCGAACCGCTGCGGCGACCGAGCTGCTCGCCAAGCTTTCCCGCGAGCATCCGGACCGCCCGGAGCCGCGGGCCCAACTGGGTGACCTGCTGCGCAAGCAGGAGAAATTCGCCGAAGCCGCGACCGCCTACAGTGATGCGATCAGCAAGCTGGGTACCCCGAGCCGGGCTAACTGGCCGCTGTTCTATGCGCGCGGCATCGCGTTGGAACGGGCAGGCGAATGGCCAAAGGCGGAGGCGGACTTGAAATACGCGCTCGAACTGGCGCCCGATCAGTCGAGCATCCTCAATTACCTCGCCTATTCCTGGGCCGAGCGCCGCGAACATCTCGACGAGGCACATGCCATGCTGGAGCGCGCCATGGCCGCGCGGCCGAACGAGGGTGCGTATATCGACAGCTTCGGATGGACTTTGTTGCAGCAGGGCGACGTCGACGGCGCGTTGAAGCAACTCGAGCGCGCGGTCGAACTGGAGCCGGAAGACCCGGCGATCAACGAGCATCTCGGCGATGCGCTGGCAGCGGCGCACCGCACCCGGGAAGCGGAATTCCAGTGGCAGCGGGCGCTGAACCTCAAGCCGGACGCGGCGGAGTTGAAGCGGTTGCACGACAAGCTCGCGGCGACCCCCGCGCCGGTTCCAGTCTCGGCCCCGAAATAGCCGATGTCGTCGAGCGAGCGGGCGCGGGCCAAGGTCAACCTCTACCTTCACGTCACCGGCCGGCGAGCGGATGGGTATCACGAGCTCGATAGCCTGGCGGTGTTCCCCGATGTCGGCGACCTCCTGAACGTCGCTCCCTCCGACGGGCTCGCATTGGCGATCACCGGCCCGTTCGCGCCGGCGCTCCATGCGGGTGACGATAATCTGGTGCTGCGCGCGGCGCGGGCCTTGCTGACGGCTGCGGGCACTACGCATGGCGCTGCGCTCACGCTGGAAAAGAACCTACCGGTCGCCAGCGGCATTGGCGGCGGCTCGGCCGATGCCGCTGCCGCGATCCGACTGTTGGATCGGGAGTGGCGATTGGGCCTGCCTCCACCGCAACTGGCCGGCATCGCGCTCGGTCTTGGCGCCGACGTTCCGGTATGTCTGGCCGGGTCGCCGGCGCGGATGGGTGGCATCGGCGAGTTGATCGGCATCGCCCCGGTGCTGCCGGCGTGCGGCATGGTGCTCGTCAACCCCGGCGTGCCCGTCGCCACCGCCGACGTCTTCCGTGGCCGCACGGAGGCATACTCGGAACCGGCGACATTGCCGGCGCGCTGGGCGGATGCCGGCGCGCTGGCTACCGATCTGGCGCAGTTCACCAACGATCTCGAAGCATCGGCACTTCGCTTGTGTCCGCCGATCGGCGACGTGCTGACCTGGTTGCGCGGCAGGCCCGGCTGCCGCTTCGCGCGTATGAGCGGCTCGGGCGCCACGTGCTTCGGTCTGTTCGACAGCCCGGCTATCGCCGCCGACGCTGCGGCTGGCGCGATCCCGCCGGGCTGGTGGGCGTGGGGCGGGGCGCTCGACTGACTTACGCTCGCCGAGGAATCGCGCTATGGGAGTGCCGCGTCCGGCAGTGACGCGTCTGGGGCGTCGCCAAGCGGTAAGGCAGCGGACTTTGAATCCGCCATTCGAAGGTTCGAATCCTTCCGCCCCAACCAGCGCCTCCTATGGCGACCGACCATCCACTTGAACGGCCTCTCGCGCTTTTGAAGACCGCCCACCTGGCTGTGGTCGCGCTTAACATGAAAATCTAGGTCATAGCGTTGTGCGGGACCGGGCGTCTTGTGCCCTGCGGCTAACTATACCTGAGATTACCAACCGATCCTGTCGCATTACACGTGCTCGACTCATCGGAACTGGACCGCGACGGCGTGACATGGTGCAGTCCAAGTGTAACTATCGTGTTGTTAGACAAACGTCTCGTCCAGCGACGAGGCTGGACGACGGTTTTTAATCGAAACGGAGAGGCGTGGCGCTGCCGGGGCGATCGATCCCGATGATCTCTTGGAGGACTGGGATGCTGAGCTGTTCATCCTGCGCGGCCGTTCTCCCGGACCGCGCCATGTTCTGCCCGGCCTGCGGCTCGCGGGTCGGCACGCCCGAGCGCGCCGCCGTGATGCGCAGCGAGCGCAAGATCGTCACCATCCTATTTGCCGACATCAAGAGTTCCATCGACTTGGTCGCCTATCGCGATCCGGAGCACGCCGGCGACATGTTGGGCGACGTGCTGCGTGAGATGGGTGCGGCGGTGCGGGCGCATAACGGCGTCGTCAACCAGATCCTCGGCGACGGCATCATGGCGCTGTTCGGCGCCCCGATGGCGATCGAGGAGCATGCCGCCCAGGCCTGCCGTGCCGCGCTGGCAATGCGCTCCGGTGTTCAGGATAAACTGCTGGGCAAGGTTCACGTCCGCATCGGCATCGGCTCCGGCGAGGTCGTCGTGCGTGCGATGGCTGGCGACGTGACCCTGCATTACGGCGCAACGGGGGAGGCGGTGCATCTCGCCTCGCGCATGGAGGAGATCGCCGCCCCGCATCAGATCCTCCTCACGCCGGCGACGGTGGAGCAGTTGGGCGCGCTCGCCACCGTGGAATCGCTTGGCCCGGTCGCGATCAGGGGACTCCAGCAGAAGATCGAGGTGTTCGAATTGCTCGGCGTTGCCGAACGGCGAACGCGGCCCGCCCCTCGCGCCACCGGCAGCGGCCGCTTCGTCGGCCGCGAGGCTGAACTCGGCATACTGCAACTCGCCCTAGACGGCGCGGCCGCTGGCCGACCCGGCGCCGTCCGCATCGTCGCCGACGCCGGAATGGGCAAGTCGCGCCTGGTCGACCAGTTTACCAGCCAGTGCCTGCCCGACGAGTGGGCACTCTCGATAGCCGAAGCGCTGCCGCATCGCCGCACCAGCTACGGTGCGATCGCCGAGTTGCTCCGCCAAGTGTTCCAGTTCGCGCCTGGCGACGACCGGTTGCTGCGGCAGGACAAGCTGTTGACGGCGACGGGCCTGCGCGAAAGCGAGGCGGAGGAGCATATCCTGCCGGGTTTGGCAGACCTGCTCGGCTTGCCTCCGGCACCCGGATGGAGCGCGCTCAATCCGCGCGAGCGCCGGGCACGCACCATCGCCGCATCGGTGGCATCGCTGCAGGCGGCAAGCTGGCGGCGACCGTTGGTGCTGGTGATCGAGGATGCGCATTGGCTCGACCCGGAAAGTCTGGCGTGCATCGATCTGCTCGCGAATGGCGTCGATGGCCAGCATCTGCTGGTCATCGCGACGGAGCGACCGTCGGACACGGTGTTCGCCCAACCGCTGAACTGGACCGAGTGTGTGCTTTCCCCGCTCGATGAGCGGGGCACGCGGGCGTTGCTCGGCGGGCTGGTGTTGCCGGGGCCGGACGTGCCGGCGCTGGATCGGTTGCTGATGCAGCACACCAGCGGCAATCCGCTGTTCATCGAGGAATGCCTGCAGGCACTGGTCGATCTGGGGGAGTTGAAGCGGGAAGGTGACCGCTACCGGTTGGACCGCCCGGTGGAGCAGTTGCGCGTGCCGGCCGGGTTGCGTGCCCTGCTGGACTCGCGCATCGACCGGCTGCCGGATCTCGACAAGGACGTGCTGCAGGCGGCGGCCGTCCTGGGGACCTCGGTGCGGGGCGACCTGCTGCGCCGGGTCGCCGGACTCGAGGCAGGCTTGCTGGACCCGGTGGTTGCCCGTTTATGCCAGTCCGGCTTTCTGGTCGATATCGGGTCGGAAGCGGCGTACGAGGCCAGGCAGTTCGGCTTCCGACACGGCCTGATCCGTGAGGCCGCCTATCACGGCATCCTGCGGCGCAAAAGGGTGCGGATGCACGCCGCGGTGCTGGCGGCGCTCGAGGAGCGTGGCGCCGAGGAGGATACCGACCTGCTGGCCGATCATGCCAATCGTGCCGAAGCGTGGCCCAAAGCGGTGAGTTACGGCAGGCTGGCCGCGACGCAGGCGCTGAAACGGTATGCCAATCCGGAAGCCGCTCGCCTGATCCGCCAGGCGCTGGCGGCGACGGAGCAATTTACGGACATACCCGAGAGGGAGAAGCAGCAGCTCGACCTGCATCTGCGGATACGCTTGCCGCTGTTCCGGCTCGGTCACATGCGCGAGCTGTTGCCGCACCTGCACTCGGCCGTCGATCTCGCTGCGCGGAGCGATGATTATGTTCGGCTTGGCCAGAGCTACGCGCTGCTGAGCCAGGGCTTCCTGCTCGCCGGTCAGTCGGAGCGGGCGGAAGCGACGGCTCAGGCCGCGCGCGACCTCGGCATCGCGCGCGGGGACATCGATCTCGAGCGACGCAGCCAGTTCCAGATGGCGCTCGTGGACATTGCCAACGGCCGCGGGGCGGCGGTGATCGAAGGGTTGGAAATAGTGCTCGATCATCTCGGGCCCAGCCCTCCGATGATCGGCCGCTACCGCCTGGATCTCGACCTGGCGATCACCGCGCTCGGATACATCGTGCGGGCCCATGCGTCGACGGGCAACTTTCCTGCCGCACACGAGGCTTTGCAGCGGGCGACCCGGCACGCGCGGCAGTTCAACCGGCCGGATGCGTGGATCTTCGTCAATGTCGCGCATGGCGTGTTGCTGCTCGCCGAAGGCCGGCCGCAGCGGGCCTTGGAAAGGCTGGAGGCCGCGCATGCTGCCTGCATCGCGACGGACATGCGCTTGTTGAAGCCGGTCGCCGCTAGCTTTCTGGCGCTGGCCTATGCGGAGGCGGGACAGCCGGAGCGTGGCGTTCGTACCGGGCGCATCGCGGTCGACGATGCCGACCGCATGGGGTTCCTGGGGCTGCAGCCTCTCCGCCTGGCGATCCTGGCGCAGGCGCAGCTCCTATCCGGCACGCTCGACGAGGCGATGGCGACGGCCGAGCGCGCCACAACCTTGGCCACCGCCATCCGGGAACCCGGCGCCGGCGCCTACGCCACCGCGATACGCGGCGAGGTCATGATGCGCCGCGGTGAGGTTGATGCAGCTCGCGCCCTGTTCCGCACCGGTCTGGAAATCGCTGAAGCTCTGGGCTTGATGCCGCTTGCCGCCAGCATTCGGCAGCGATTGCACGATCCCGACAACCATGTGCACCCCTGGCTGGATGGCGTTGCGGCGCGCTAACCGAGCGTGTCGAATTCCAGCCGCACCACCGTGTCCAGCGTCGCATGCAGGCGACTGGTCTCGGCGGTGCCATACTTGGCTTCGAACGCGGCCTGTGCCGAGGCCCAGCAGCCCCGCGCCTGCGTAAGTCGCTCTTCACCCGCCGGCGTGATGGTCAACAGGCGGCCGCGGCGGTCGTGAGGATCGACCGCGATGGATACCAGTCCGTCGCGTTCGAGCGGAAGCAGGTTCCGGCCCAGCGTGGTACGATCCAACCCCATGCGACGTGCGACGGCCAGAAGGCTCCCGGAGCCTTCACCCGCCAGCGTGTTCAACAGCGAATATTGTGTCGTCCGCAGTCCTGTCGGGGCGAGGTGACTGTCATAGACCTGTGTCAGATGCCGGGCGGCTCGACGGATGGCAAAGCAGGTACAAAGCGGCAAAGATGCGTCCATGTCCTGGTGCTCCCCCTGCCACGACGGTGAACATCTTATGTGCGAAGGAAGCCGGGTCAGGTCAAGCCGGGCAGTCGGACCCGTTGCCTGGCGCTTGTGCAAGGGTTCGGCTTGCCCCACCTAGCGTCTCACGATGCAAGATACTCGATCAAACGACCTCGTTGGCTGGCACGGCACGACGATCCTCTCCGTCCGCAAGGGCGGCACCGTCGCCATGGCGGGCGATGGCCAGGTCACGCTGGGACAGACCGTGATCAAGGGCAATGCTCGCAAGGTACGCCGGATCGGTGCCGGTGGGGCGGTGCTGGCCGGATTCGCTGGCGCCACGGCGGATGCGTTCACGCTGCTGGAGCGGCTGGAGGCCAAGCTGGAACGCTTCCCCGGCCAGCTCGAGCGCGCCTGCGTCGAGCTGGCCAAGGATTGGCGGACCGACCGCTACCTGCGCCGGCTGGAGGCGATGATGGCGGTGGCCGACGCGCAGCACAGCTATACGCTGACCGGGCAGGGCGACGTGCTCGAGCCCGAGGATGGCGTGATCGCCATTGGCTCGGGCGGCAACTACGCGCTGGCGGCGGCACGGGCGCTGATGACCGTCGACGGGCTGGAGGCCGAGGAGATTGCCCGCCGCGCGATGAAGATCGCCGGCGATATCTGCGTCTACACCAACTATTCCGTCATCGTGGAAACGCTCTAATGGACGTCAAGACCTATTCGCCGCGCGAGATCGTCGGCGAGCTCGACCGGTTCATCGTCGGCCAGAACGACGCCAAGCGCGCCGTGGCCATCGCACTCCGTAATCGCTGGCGCCGGCAGCAGCTGCCGGTCGGCATCCGCGAGGAAGTGGTGCCGAAGAACATCCTGATGATCGGGCCGACCGGCTGCGGCAAGACCGAGATCGCACGCCGGCTAGCCAAGCTGGCGCAGGCGCCGTTCATCAAGATCGAGGCGACCAAGTTCACCGAGGTCGGCTATGTCGGCCGCGACGTGGACAGCATCGTGCGTGACCTGGTCGAGGCCAGCATCACCATGCTGCGCGATGCCGGCCGCAAGGACGTCCAGGCCAAGGCCGAGCAGGGTGCCGAGGATCGCCTGGTCACCGCGCTGGTGGGTGAGGGCGCCTCAACCGATACGCGCGGCAAGTTCCGCAAGATGCTGCGGGCCGGCGAGCTGGAGGACAAGGAGGTCGAGGTCTCGGTCGCCGACGTGGCGCCGGTCGCGATGGACGTGCCGGGCATGCCGCCGGGTCAGATGGCCAACATTGGCGACATGATGAAGGGGATGTTCGGCGGGCGCACGCAGAAGCGCCGCATGAGCGTCGCGGCCGCCCGTGTGGCGCTGACCCGCGAGGAAAGCGACAAGCTGCTCGACAATGACAGCCTGACCAAGGATGCGGTCGAGCACGCCGAGCAGAACGGCATCGTGTTCATCGACGAGATCGACAAGGTGTGCGCCCGCTCGACCGAGGGATTCCGCGGTGGCGATGTCTCTCGCGAAGGCGTGCAGCGCGATCTGCTGCCGTTGATCGAAGGCACGGTGGTCAGCACCAAGTATGGACCGGTCAAGACGGACCATGTGCTGTTCATCGCCTCGGGAGCGTTCCACTTGGCCAAGCCCGCGGACTTGCTGCCGGAGCTGCAGGGGCGGTTGCCGATCCGCGTCGAACTGGCGCCGCTGTCGCGGGACGACCTGCGGCGGATTTTGATCGAGCCGGAGCACAGCCTATTGAAGCAGTATTCGGCGCTTCTCGGCACGGAGGGCGTGTCGCTCGACTTCGCTGACGATGCCGTCGACGCGTTGGCCGACTTGGCCGCCGACATCAATGACCGGGTGGAGAATATTGGTGCGCGCCGTCTGGCCACAGTGATGGAGCGGTTACTGGAGGAGATCAGTTTCTCAGCGACTGACCGGAATGGAGATGAAATCACCATCGATGCCGCGTACGTGAATGACCGAGTTGCACCACTCGCCGCGAAAAGTGATCTCTCACGGTTCATACTGTAGCCCTTTTATGCATCTCCTGGCATGGTCCGGGCGTTCTCAGATTCGCATAGGAGAGTTTGAATGCGCCTAAAGATTGCAAGTGTACTGTTGTTGGCCGGAACCGTCGTTGGCTGCGCCAACAACCCGCCGCCGCCGCCGCCGATGGCAATGGCTCCGGAGCCCGCTCCGATGGCCGCCCCGCCGCCGCCGATGGCACCGATGGCCGGCGTTTACCGTGGTCCCGGCACCGCCCAGGGCAGCTCGTCCTGCCGCACCCCGCGCGGCATGCAGAATGCTCGCGTTCGCGGCAACACCATCACGGTCGCTGGCATGCGCGGCATGATCGGTCCGGACGGCACCGTCACGGGTCGTAACCTGTCCGGTTCGGTCAACGGCAACATGGCCGACATCACCGTCAAGCGTGGTGCGTGCTCGTTCGAGTACAAGATGACCAACAACGCCGCCGGCAGCAGCAGCAATAGCAGCATGCCGATGTCGTCCGACACCGCGCCGGCTTCCACCGGTATGTAATCGGTTGGCGGTCCATATCGGTCCGCCGCCAGATCAAGCCCGCCGCCGCAAGGCTGGCGGGCTTTTTCATGCCTTGATGTCCCACCTCGCGCCAGCACATCGGACCCATGCCTGATCCTTTCGTTCTGCCCGAAGAACCGACCACCGCTGACGCCGTCTCGGCCATCGAGGCCGACCTCGATCTGTTTGACGATTGGATGGACCGCTATGGCTTCATCATCGATCTCGGCCGCAAGCTGCCGCCATTCCCTACGGAGTGGCAGGACGAGGCTCACCGCGTGCCAGGCTGCCAGAGCAAGGTGTGGATGGAAGCCGTGATCCGTGATGGCCGCATGTTCCTGGCCGGCGGATCGGATGCGGCGATCGTTTCGGGACTGGTGGCGTTGTTGCTGCGGGTCTACTCGGGCCGTCCGCCGGCCGAGATCCTGGCCACACCGCCGCAGTTCCTCAAGGACATGGGTCTGCTCGCCAATCTTTCCAGCAATCGCGGCAGCGGCATTGCGTCCATGGCGCAGCGCATCCAGGACGCCGCCACCGCCCTTTCCGTCGCTTGATCCCGCGGGCGTTCGTTTCCGACAGCGCCCGGATCGGTCTTTTCACCTCCTGCTTCTTCGCCGCAGGTGCGGTGCTGACAGCCTATCTTCCGCTATGGCTTGCCGACCGCGGCCTGGATGCGGCGTTGATTGGCACCGTGTTGGGCGTGGCCTCGCTGACCCGGATCGTTGCCGTGCCGCTTTGGGGCTGGGCGGCGGATCGATTGGGATACCATCGTGTCTCGCTGTTCCTGGCCGCGTCCGGCGCTGCGGTATGTGCAGCACTTATGCCGACGGCGCCCGGTACGGTGTCGATCGCGATCCTGATCGTCGCTGGCGGGGTGGCTGCTTCTGCACTCTCGCCGTTATGCGACGCGGTGACGCTGGCATTCACCGCTGCCGGCCGGCTTGATTACGGGCGTACCCGCGCCTGGGGATCGGTCGCATACATGGTCGCCACGGCTGGCGCAGGCACGATGTTGGCACGGTTCGGCACGATGATCGTGCCGTGGATGCTGACCGCGGGATATGGCGCTGCTGCCATGCTGGCTGCAGCCGTGCCGCAGCCGCCGGTGATGGAGGCGGGTGTGCATCGCGTGACCATGGTACCGCTCGGACGCAGCTTCTGGGCCGCGGTGATCGCAACGGCACTCACTCAGGGATCGCACGCCGCTTACTACGCCTTCGCCAGCCTGCATTGGCGCACCGCCGGGATCGGCGATGCCACAATCGGCTTGTTGATCGCTGAGGGCATCGTCGCCGAAGTCGCCCTATTCGTGTGGGGCGGGCGCTTGGTTGCGTGGATCGGTCCGGCACGTCTCACCGGAATTGCAGCCAGCGCCTGTCTGCTGCGCTGGACACTGACGGCGACCACCGATTCAGTGCCGTTGCTGGCAGCGATCCAACTTCTGCATGCCGGCAGCTTCGCCTGTCAGCACCTGTCGAACATGCTGGTGCTGCGGACCATGCCGGCTCCGCGGGCGGCGCTGGCACAGACGGTACTCTCTGCGATCGGGTTCTCCGCACCGACCGGAATCATGATCTGGGTCGTTGGCCAGTTTTATGCGTCGGCGAACAGCGCGGTATTCTTCGGGATGGCTGCGCTCGGCGGGACCGCGCTGTTCGTCACACGGTTTTTGCCGCGGCGCTGATCAGCCGGCGCTGGGACGCATCGCGCCATCAATCAGCACCACTTGCCGAGCGATGCGCCCGAGCGGCCCGTCCTCGGTGTCGACCGGACCGTCCGGCGGCAGCGTGGCGCCGGATCTTAATGCGTCGAACGAGGCGGACAGCCACCTCCGCCAAGTCGCGACATCCGCGCCACTGGCCAAACCCGGCGCGTGCTGCAACGCCGCCAACCGCCCCGCGACCCGGCGAAGCGCCGCGTCCGCCACCATGGCGGCCTGTAATTCCGCGTGGGAGGCATGACCGGGCTCCTGCAATGCGCGGGACAGCGTCGTCTCGAGATTGTTGCTTGCCAGTCCCGCGGCCCGGCGAGCGCGGTCGGCCGAGCCGATCAACGTCTCGCCCATAAGGGCCGCAAGCTCGGCATCCGCATATGCCGCATGGGCGCCGATCGCCGTCAGTAGGTCGTCGCGCACCCGCGCCGGCTCCCAGCTCGGCCAGAGCAGCAAGCCACCGGCCACCGCCATGGCGCCGCCGGCGAGCGTATAACTGGCGCGATAGAACGCGATGGTGATTTCGCCGGTGCCGGGCTGCCCGAGTTCGGACAACAGCACGATCAATGGCGTCAGCGCCGCCATGAACAGGCCGTAGCTCACCCGGCGGATCGCGAACGCGATGATGGCGAGTGGAAACAGGAAGATCGCGATGACCACCGGGCTATGCACAAAGATCGACAGGGCGGCCGCGACGATGCCGCCCAGCACCGTCCCGCCGACGCGCTCGAGCGCACGCTGCCAGGTGAGGGCGAAGAATGGCTGCAGCGTCAGGATGAGCGTGATGGTCATCCAGTGCGCATAGACGGCGCCGACCGGAAGCGTGAGTAGCAGCGCCGGCAACGCGACCGCCGTGGCGCGGACGGCGTGACGAAGCGAGGTGGAGGTCCAGTTCAGGTTGGAGCGGAGCGGCCCGGCGAGGCGCCGCAGCCTTCCTTGCCGTTCGGTCGACACCGCACCTTCGACGCTGCGGCCTTCCGGCGTGGTCATCAGTGCCGCGACCCGCAATACCGAAACCAGCGAGCGGGTCACTTCCGCCAGGCCGGTATTTGCTTCGGCGCGCTCGATTTCGCCGAAGAGCCGGAGGAACATGGCCCGGTGCGTGTCGTCGGCACTATCGGTCATGATGCCGTCCGAGATCCCCGCCAGCACGAGGCGCAACGCCGGCAAGATCGGCCGCGCCGCCTCCAGAGCAACCGCACCACCGTGCTCAAGGATGTCGGAGAGGGCGATGACGGCGCCGAAGATCTGGTCGGCGGCCTCGATCTGGATGACCAACGCATTACCACGTGGCCCGCCCTGGCCACGACTGCGCAGGATGTCGAGCAACTCGACCCGGGCAGCCTCGATCCCGTCGCGGACGTAACGCCGATGCGCGCGCGCATGAGCCGCCCAGTCGGGCGTCGCCGCACCGTTCACCTGATCCGAGACGTCTGTCGCCAGGATGCCGATGCGTCGATAGACGTTGGCGACCGCCGTGCGTGCGGGCAGGAACGGGTGCAGCCGCCAGATCACCAGGCTGAGCACCAGCGCCCAGAGCGACCCGGCACCGAATAGCGCAGCCAACATCGCTGCTGTCTGCAAATCCTCGCCATGGTCGAGCGCGAGGACGGCGACGACGGCGAGAAGATTGCCCACCTGCATCGCGACCGGGCCCCAGGCGCGGGCATACATCGTCCCGAACACCCAGATGGCACCGCCGATCGCCCCGGGCCAGACACCGGCAGCGCGGAGGAGACCAAAGGCGAGAATCGCGAACGATCCGAGGACCGTAAACGATAGCATGGCCGGAAGCCGGCGGCGGATGGGCCCGCCGGGATCACAGAGACAGGTGAGCAACGAGCCCAACCCGACGGCGGCCAGCGCCGGAATGCCGAGCCATTTCGTGATGGTGACCACTACCGCAACGGCCAACGCCGCCCGCACGCCTTCGGCGATGCTGACGGCGCGGTAATCGAACCCGAGAGGTAGATGTCCTAGGTCAGCGTCTGGCCCCGAGCGGAGCCAGACGGGTCGGCTTAGTTTCAGGCGGCGCGGGCCATCTCCCGCAACACGTAATGCAAGATGCCACCGTTACGGTAGTATTCGACCTCGTCGGCAGTATCGACGCGGCACTTGACCGACAACTCGTCGACCGCCCCGGACGCACGGTGGATCTTCATCATGAGATCCATGCCGGCCCGCAGTTCCTCGAGGCCGACGATGTCGATGATCTCGTCGCCGGTGAGGCCCAGGCTATGCCGGGTCGCGCCATCCTTGAAGGTGAGCGGTAGCACGCCCATGCCGACCAGGTTCGAGCGGTGGATACGCTCGAAGCTCTCGACGATGACCGCCTTGATGCCCAGCAGTGCGGTGCCCTTGGCCGCCCAGTCACGCGACGAGCCCATGCCGTATTCCTTGCCGCCAAACACGACCAGCGGCACGCCTTCCTTCTTATACTGCATGGCCGCGTCGTAGATTGGCAGTTGCTCGCCGCCAGGTTGCTTGCGGGTCCAGCCGCCTTCGATGCCGCCCAGCATCTCGTTCTTGATGCGGATGTTGGCAAAGGTGCCGCGCATCATGACTTCGTGGTTCCCGCGGCGCGAGCCGTAGGAGTTGAAGTCACGCTGCATGACCTGGCGTTCGCCGAGGTAGCCGCCGGCAGGGGACGAGTTCTTGATGTTACCAGCCGGGCTGATGTGGTCGGTGGTGATGTTGTCGGCGAACAGTGCCAGCACACGGGCGCCAGTGATGTCCTTGATCTCCGGCAGATCCATGGTGATGCCGTCGAAGTAGGGCGGGTTCTGCACGTAGGTGCTGCCACCGTTCCACTTGTAGACGTCGCTGGAAGCGTCGACCTCGATGGCGCGCCACTCGCTGGTGCCTTGGAACACCTGGCCGTAACGGCTGGTGAACTGCTCGCGGTTGAGGCTTGAGGCAACAGCCTCGTTGATCTCGGCGTCGGTGGGCCAAATGTCCTTGAGATAGACGGGCTGACCGTCGCTGCCGGTACCGAGCGGGGCGGTGGTGATGTCCTCGTTCATGGTGCCGAGCAGGGCGTAGGCGACCACCAGCGGCGGGCTGGCGAGGTAGTTGGCGCGCACGTTGGGATGCACGCGGCCCTCGAAGTTACGGTTGCCGGACAGCACGGAGACGGCAACCAGCTTGTTGTCCTCGATCGCGTCCGCGACCGCCTCGTCCAGCGGACCGGAGTTGCCGATGCAGGTGGTGCAGCCGTAACCGACGAGTTGGAAGCCGAGAGCGTCCAAATCGGCGGAAACGCCGGCGCGGTCCAGATACTCGGTGACCACCTGGCTGCCGGGGGCTAGTGACGTCTTGACCCATGGCCGTGGGGTCAGGCCCTTGGCCCGTGCCTTACGTGCCAGCAGCCCGGCGCCCATCATGACATACGGGTTGGACGTGTTGGTGCAGCTGGTGATGGCCGCGATCACCACGTCGCCATGGCTGATCTCATAATTGGTGCCGGCGACCTTGACGCGCTTGTTGACGTCGTTGGCGGGAACGCCAAGGCCAGCGGTAAGGTCGGCGCGGAACGCCGAAGCGGCGTCCTTGAGCAGCACGCGGTCCTGCGGGCGCTTCGGGCCGGCGATGGACGGCATGACCGTGGCAAGGTCGAGCTCGACGACGGCCGTGAAGACTGGGTCGGCACTGTTCGCGTCGGTCCACATGCCCTGGGCCTTGCAGTAAGCCTCGACCAACTCGACCCGGCCGGCGTCGCGGCCGGTGAGCTTGAGATACTCGATGGTGGCGGCGTCGACCGGGAAGAAGCCGCAGGTGGCGCCATACTCGGGGGCCATGTTGGCGATGGTGAGCCGGGTCGCGACGGAAAGGGAGTTGAGGCCCGGGCCGAAAAACTCGACGAACTTGCCGACGACGCCTTTCTTGCGCAGCATCTGCGTGACGGTCAGCGCTAGGTCGGTAGCGGTAGAGCCTTCGGGCATCTTGCCGGACAGGCGGAAGCCGATGACGTCGGGGATGAGCATGGCGATGGGCTGGCCGAGCATGGCGGCCTCGGCCTCGATGCCGCCCACGCCCCAGCCGAGCACGCCGATGCCGTTGGCCATGGTGGTGTGGCTATCGGTGCCGAACAGCGTGTCGGGGTAGGCGTACGTGCCGTCGTTGACGTCGGCAGTCCAGACGGTCTCGGCGAGGAACTCGACGTTGACCTGGTGGCAGATGCCGGCACCCGGGGGGACGACGCGGAAGTTCTGGAACGCGGACTGGCCCCAGCGCAGGAAGGAGTAACGCTCGCCGTTGCGCTCGAACTCGATCTCGACGTTCTTCTTGGCGGCGTCTGGCGTGGCCGAGATGTCCACCATGACGGAGTGGTCGATCACGAGGTCGACGGGCACTAGCGGGTTAACCTGCTGCGGATTGCCGCCGAGCGAAGTGATGCCGTCGCGCATGGCCGCCAGGTCGACGACAGCGGGAACACCGGTGAAGTCCTGCATCAGGATGCGGGCCGGCTTGAACGGCACTTCCTTCTCGGAGCGGCCGGCCTCGGCCCACTCGACGACGGCCTTGGCATCGTCTGTCTTGTAGCTACCGCCATTCTCAAAGCGCAGCACGTTTTCGAGCAGGATCTTGAGGCTGACCGGAAGCCGGCTGCCGTCGCCGATTTGTTTGTAGGCTTCGGGAAGCGAGAAGTAGCGGTACTCGCGACCGCCGGCCGTCAGGGTGCGGGTGGTCTGGAGGCTGTCGTGCCCGGTCGCTTTCATGGCATTTTCTCTCTCATTCGCTACCGCTTATTTAGTCCCGGTCCCCCATGGCGTCCACCTGACTGGACCCGATAAGATGCGACAATGGGCGGGAATGCTGATTCGGGTCTGGCGGTGGCCGGTGTTGCGGCATTCCGGGGCGAACGGCTGGTGCTGCGTGATGTGTCGCTGCATGTACCCCGCGGGGGCGCGATGCTGCTGCTTGGCGCGAATGGGTCCGGCAAGAGCACGCTGCTGCGGGTGTTGGCCGGGTTGAAGCGGCCCGATGCCGGCACGATCCATTGGAACGGCGCCGACATCGCCGAGGAACCGGCGCCTGCGGCCTATCTCGGCCATTTGGACGCCATCAAATTGGGCATGACCGTGGTGGAGAACCTCAGGGTCATGGCGGGCGGGACGGCGTTGGGGCCAGCTTTGGACGCCATGGACCTTGCAGCCCTCAGCGATCTGCCGGGGCGGCTGCTGTCGGCCGGGCAGCGGCGGCGGCTGGCGCTGGCGCGGTTGGCCCTGGCGCCGCCGGGTGGGCTGTGGCTACTCGACGAGCCGACGCTCGGGTTGGATGCGGCCTCGGTCACCCGGCTCGGCACCTTGTTCGCGGCGCACCGGGCGGCGGGCGGTGCCATCGTGACCGCGACGCATCTGCCGCTGCCGCTGGACGACGTGCTGGAGTTTCGTCTTTGACCACCGCCTGGGCGCTGCTGCGCCGCGAGTTGCTGCTTTCGGCCCGGCATGGGGCCGACACGATGGCCGCATTATTATTCTTCGTGCTGGTCGGCGCGCTGTTCCCGCTCGCCATCGGGCCGGCTCCCGATGTCCTGGCGCGGCTGGCGCCCGGGATCGTCTGGGTCGGTGCGCTGCTGGCGGCGATGCTGCCGCTCGATCGGCTGCTCGGGGCCGACCTGGAAGACGGCACGCTTGATCAGTTGCTGCTGTGCGGACTGCCGCCGATCGCGGTGGCGGCGATCAAGGCGGTGTCGCATTGGCTGGTGACCGGGTTGCCGCTGCTGCTGGCGGCGGGGCCGCTGGCGATCATGCTGCAGATGCCGCCGGCATCGGTGCCGGTGCTGCTGCTGGCACTGCTGCCGGGGACGATGGCGTTGTCGCTGTTGGGCACGATGGGCGCGGCGATCGTGCTCGGCGCGCGGCGCGGCGGGGTACTGCTGCCGCTGCTGGTGCTGCCGCTGGCGACCCCGGTGCTGATCTTCGGTGCCGCGGCCGGCGATGCGGCGGCCACCGGGCTGACGCCGCGACCGCATCTGCTGCTGCTGCTGGCGGTGCTGTGCGCCTCGGTGCCGATGTGCCTGGCCGCGGCAGGAGCGGCACTGCGCAACGCAGCAGAGTAATCTTGCCGAAATGCGCGTCCCGGCAACTACCGGGAGCGCAACCGAACCGATCTAGCGCGTCGGCTTCGGTGGTTCGACCGAATAGTCGTAGAAGCCGCGACCCGTCTTGCGGCCATACCAGCCAGCTTCGACGTATTTCACTAGAAGCGGGCTCGGCCGATACTTGCTGTCGCCCATGCCCTCGTGCAGCACCTGCATCACGGCCAAGCAGGTATCCAGGCCGATGAAGTCGGCCAGTTCCAGCGGGCCCATCTTGTGGGCCGCACCGAGCTTCAACGCCGTGTCGATCGCCTCGATGGAAGCGACACCTTCCTGCAAGGTGTAGATCGCCTCGTTGATCATCGGCACCAGGATCCGGTTCAGTGTAAAGGCTGGGAAATCCTCGGATAGCGACACCGTCTTGCCCAGGCGTGCCGCCAAGGACTGAACGGCATCGAACGTGGCCTGCTCGGTGGCGATGCCGCGGATGATCTCGACGAGCTTCATCATCGGCACCGGGTTCATGAAATGCATGCCGACGAACTGCCCGGGGCGATCGGTGCTGGCGGCTAGACGCGTGATGCTGATCGAACTGGTGTTGCTGGCCAGCAGGCAATCTGCGCGCAGATGCGGCAGCAACGCCTTGTAGATCTGGACCTTGATTTCCTCGCGCTCGGTCGCGGCCTCGATCACGAGATCGGCGTCGCCGAATGCGGCATAGTCGGTGCCGGTGGTGATGCGGCCCAGTGCTGCATCCCGGTCGGCAGCCTGGATCGTGCCCTTGCCGACCTGGCGCTCCATGTTCTTGGCGATGCCCGCTTGCGCCCGATTCAGCGCCTCGGCTTTGCTGTCCAGCATCCGCACTGACAGCCCGGCCAGCGCGCAGACATGCGCGATGCCGGAGCCCATCTGGCCGGCACCGATGATGCCGACCGTCTGGATCGTCAACTCAGGCCACCTTTTCCAGTTCGGCCTTCAGTTCCGGCAAGATGGTGAACAGATCGCCGACCAGTCCGTAATCAGCCACCGAGAAGATCGGCGCCTCCTCGTCCTTGTTGATCGCCACGATGAACTTGCTGTCCTTCATGCCGGCGAGATGCTGGATTGCTCCCGAGATGCCGACGGCAACGTAAAGGTCCGGCGCGACGATCTTGCCGGTCTGGCCGACCTGGTAGTCGTTGGGGACGAAGCCGGCGTCCACGGCCGCGCGCGAGGCGCCCACGGCGGCACCGAGACTGTCGGCGATCGGCTCGATCAGCTTGAAGTTGTCGCCGTTCTGCATGCCGCGACCGCCGGAGATCACCACGCGGGCAGCGGTCAATTCGGGCCGCTCGCTCTTGCTCAACTCGGACGACACGTAGCGCGAGGTCGCCGGTGCGTCCTGGCCCTGAACGGCCTCAATCTCGGCCGAACCGCCTTCTTCGGCGACCGGGTCGAACGAGGCGGCGCGGACGGTGATGATCTTCTTGGCGTCCGACGAGACGACGGTGGCCAGCGCATTGCCGGCATAGATCGGGCGGATGAAGGTGTCCGGCCCTTCGACTCCGGAGATGTCGCTGATCGGCTGGCTGTCGAGCAACGCGGCGACGCGGGGCATGACGTTCTTGCCGATCGCGGACGAGGCCGCGAACACATGGTCATGGTGCCCGGCCATCGATGCGATCAACGCGGCCAGCGGCTCGGCCATGGAATGCTCATAGGCCGGCGCGTCGGCGACATGGACCTTGGTCACCCCGGCCAGATTGGCAGCGGCCTTGGCCGCATCGCCGATGCCGTGGCCGGCCACCAGTGCGTGCACCTCGCCGAGCTTGGCGGCTGCAGTGACGGCGCTGCGGGACGGCTGCTTGATCTTGCCGTTTTCGTGGTCGAGGAGGACGAGGGACGCCATTAGATCACCTTCGCTTCGGTCTTGAGTTTCGCCACCAGCTCGGCCACCGAGCCGACCTTCACGCCGGCCACGCGCTTCGGCGGCTCGGAAACCTTGATGGTCTTGAGGCGCGGCGCCGGGTCGACGCCGAGATCGGCCGGCTTGATGTTCTCGATCGGCTTCTTGCGCGCCTTCATGATGTTCGGAAGGCTCGCATAGCGCGGTTCGTTCAACCGGAGATCGGCCGTCACGATCGCCGGCAGCGTCAGTTCGATCGTCTCGAGCCCGCCATCGACTTCGCGGATCACGACCAGGTTCTCGCCCGTCAACTCGATCTTGCTGGCGAACGTGCCCTGTGGCCAGCCCAAGAGGGCGGCGAGCATCTGGCCGGTCGCGTTCATGTCGTCATCGATCGCCTGCTTGCCCATGATGACCAGCTTGGGCTGTTCCTTGTCGACCAGCGCCTTGAGCAGCTTGGCGACGGCGAGCGGCTGCAACTCGGCATCCGTCTCGACCAGGATGCCGCGATCCGCGCCCATGGCCAACGCGGTGCGGATTGTCTCGGCACATTGCGCGACGCCCATGGAGACCGCGATGATCTCGGTGACGATGCCCTTCTCCTTGAGGCGCACGGCTTCCTCGACGGCGATCTCGTCGAAGGGATTCATCGACATCTTGACGCCCTGCGTCTCGACGCCGGAGCCATCGGCCTTCACGCGAACCTTGACGTTGTAGTCGACAACCCGCTTGACGGGCACGAGTAGCTTCATGGGACCTGGTCTCTTTCTAAGATTTGTTCAGGATTTGCCCGAAGATGCGTTTAGAGGTCGCCGTTGTGTGCAGTGGCGGAAACCTAGTGTCAAACCAGCGGGTGCGGCTATGGGACGATCCGATCAATGCCGTAGCAGGCTTACCAACGCGATAAACAACATCAGGGCGATGCCCTGCAGCACCACGCGCCAACGCATCAGCACGTTGGACCGGGCCGGATTGCCGTCACCGCGTGCGAGCCCGACCATTCCAGCGACGAGAACGCCGAGCGTGCCCAGCATGGCAAGCCCGGTCAGAACGGTGAGGAAAGTAACCATGCACGAAATGTGGGCCAGTCCCACCCCCACGCAAGCGGCTTCCGCATCGTTCCGGCCAGCATTGTTCCGCAAGGTTTGGCGATGCAGTCGCGTGATCGTGCTCGTCACCTTGCTCATGGCCGGCTTGGCCGGTGGCGCGAGTGCGCAGACGACCAGAGCCGCAACCGGCATCTCCTCCGGGAGGACCGAAACGCTGACCGCAACGGAGGCGGCCAACACGCTGGCGCTGCTGCGCGACGACAAGCGCCGGGCCGAGCTGATGACGACGTTGGAGACCATCGCGAAGGCTGCGCCGGCCGCGGCCACCCCGGAGGCTGTCGCCGCTCCGGCGATGACGCCGGCCGAGACGTTGGCCGCCGGTCCGCTTGCCGCCACCGGTGCGGCTGCACCGGCGACCGCGCCCGTGCCTGCAACCACGTCCGCCGCCGCAACGCCCACGGCCGCCCCCGCCGCGACCGCCACGGCGCCGGCGGCAACGGCCGCCAAGCCCGCCGCCATCGCGCCGGACAGCATCGGGGCGCAACTTGCCACGCGCATGGCGGTGCTGCTGGGCGCCTATGTCCAGCAACTCGCCAACTCCGTCCAAGCGGTCAACGACCTGCCGCTGCTGGGCCGCTGGCTCTCTAGTCAGGCCAACGACCCGGTGGCCCGCGCCGAGGCGCTCGATGCCGTGCGTATGCTGCTGATCGTCATCGCCGTGGCACTGGGCGTCGAGTGGGCGGTCCGCCGCCTGTCCCGGCGGTTTCGCAAGATCGTGATCGCATGGTCGCCGCGCGACTACGTCGCCGATCCGTCCGCCCCCGGCACCCATGCGGTTGAAGTGCGCCGCCGCCGGTTTGAGCGCATCGTCGCCTCGGTCAAGCTGCTGCCCTATCTCATCGGCCGCCTGCTCATCGACCTGGTTCCCATCGCGGCGTTCATCGGCACCGTGACGCTGCTGCTCGGTACCGTGTTCACGCCCAGCGTGCAGACCGGGCTCATCGTTCTGCAGGCCGCGCAGGCCTATGCCCTGGTGCGCGTCGTGTTCGCCGCGACGGCGTTCCTGGTCTCTCCCACACCGCCGCGGCTGCTGCCGATATCCGAATGGGCGGCCGGTTTCATCACCCGGTGGGTGCGCCGCCTCACCATCATCGCGGCGATGGGCAGCGCCCTGGCCGCCATTGGCCTGTCGTTCGGCATGTATCGCACCGCGCAGCTGGCGGTGCTCAAGCTGTTCGCACTGGTGGTGCATCTCTGCCTGGTTGTCGCCGTGTTGCAGGCCCGGGCGCCGGTGGCGCACCGGCTGCGGGCGCATCGCGGGGCCACCGGATTGTGGGCGACCATATGCAATGGGCTGGCCGGGGTGTGGCACTGGTTTGCGATCTTCTGGATCATTGCGGCCTGGCTGGTCTGGGCGGTCGAGATCCGCAACGGCTACGAACGGCTGCTGACTTTCTTTGGCGTCACCATCGCCATCATCGTGGCGGCGCGGCTGCTCGCGGTGCTCGTTCTCGGCGGTCTCGACCGGGTGAGGGCGATCCTGTCCAACGAGGGCTTCGCTGACCGCGCGAGCGTGTATTACCCGGTCCTGCGCCTGGTCATCTCGGCCGCGATCTGGGCGGCGACCGGCATCGCGCTGCTCGAGAGCTGGGGCTTGCCGGTGACGTTCTGGCTGACGGCCGGCGGCTTGGGCGGCCGCGTGTTCGACGCCGGGCTCACCATCGTGGTCACCGTGCTGCTGGCCATCGCGGCATGGGAGAGCGTCAACGCCGTCTCGACCCGCCGGCTGGCCGAACTGGCGCAATCATCGCAACTCGCCCGCGCCGGACGGTTGCGGACGCTGCTGCCGCTGATGCGGACGGCATTGTTCGTGGTCATTGTGCTGGTGGTCGGCATGATCGCGCTGTCGGCGATCGGGGTGAACATTGCGCCGCTGATCGCGGGCGCCAGCGTGATCGGCATCGCGGTCGGCTTCGGGTCGCAGAAGCTGGTGCAGGATCTGATCACCGGGCTGTTCCTGCTGCTGGAGAACTCGATGCAGGTGGGCGACGTCGTAACCGTCGCCGGCATGACCGGCACGGTCGAGGCGCTGTCGATCCGCACCATCCGGCTGCGCGCCACCGACGGATCGGTGTACCTGATCCCGTTCAGCGCGGTGACCACGGTCACCAATCAGACGCGTGACTACAGCTATGCGGTGCTGGACATCAGTATCGGCTTGAACGAGGAGCCCGGTCCGATAGAGACGGTGCTGCGCGAGGTTGCGGCCGAGATGCAGGCCGACCCGGCATGGCAATCCATCGTGCTGGATAAGCTCGATGTCATGGGAGTGGAGAAGTTGACCGATACGGCATGGGTCATGCGCGTCAGGCTCAAGACACAGCCGAGCAGCCGCTGGGCGGTGACGCGCGAGCTGAACCGGCGCATCAAAATGCGCTTCGATGCGAGTGCCATCGAGAGCCCGTTCACCAGTCACCGTTCGCTGAGCCGCGATCTGCTGCCGGCGACCGTCGAGCAGGGAGAGGCGGCATGAGCGGGCCCGAATGGCCGGCGGCCCTGCGCGAACGCGGCTTCGTGTTCGCGCAGGCGCCCGACATGCGGGCCGCGTTGGGCGACGCGCTGGCGGACTGGCCGCAGTTCGCCGCCAGCTGGGACGATCTCGGCCTGGACACCTACATGGCCGATGGCGGGCGTTACCGTAAGCGCCGTCACGCCGCGTTCCGCGCCAGCGCCGATGGCGTGGTCCGTAAAGCCAACCAGCCGCACTATCAAAGCCGCGACTTCAATGCGCTGAACGGCGGCATCGCCCGCTGGTTCGAGCCAATGCTGGACGAGGCGGCCGGGACGGCGGCGTTCGGGGGCATCATGCGGTATTGTCTTGGCCTGTTCGACGGCCTGACGCCCACCCCGGCCTGGCATGTCGAGGTGCACCAGTTCCGTATCGAGGCCCGTCCCGACACGGCTGGGCAGCCGACGCCGGAGGGAATGCACCAGGATGGGGTCGACTGGGTGCTAGTGTTGATGGTCGATCGCGAGAACATCGCCGAAGGCGAGACCAGCATTCACGGGCTGGATCGCAGCCTGCTCGGCAGCTTCACACTACGCGAGCCGCTTGACTCCGCGTTGGTCGACGATCACCGGGTGTTTCACGGCGTCACGCCGGTGCGGGCACTCGACCCAGCCAAACCGGCGCATCGCGACGTGCTCGTGGTGACGTTCCGCGGCGAAACCTAGGCACCGACCGCGGCGGGAAGGGCGCGGTTGACGCGCCCTTCAATGACGGCGGCAGGGATGATCAGGGTCGCGCTGAGGCCTGGTGCCGCGTCAGCCAGGCGAAGCGAGCCGGAGTGCAGTTGCGCCACCGCGCGAACCAAAGTCAGCCCTAGGCCAAACCCCGGCGTGTGCCGCGCCGTGTCGCCACGGAAGAACCGGTCCGTGACCCGGCCGACATCGCCGGCCGGGATGCCCACGCCATGATCGCGCACGGATAGCAGGATGTTGTCGCCGACCCGTTCGCCGACCAACTCGACGGTGCCAGCTTGCGGCGAGAACTTGATGGCATTGTCGAGCAGATTGGTGATCGCTTGCTGGATCAGGTCGCGGTCACCGCGGGCGAGCAACTCGCCGGACACCTGTAACACCAGCTGGAGTCCGCCCTCCTCGGCCACTGCGCCGTACAGGTCGTACAGGTCGTCCAGCAACGGACGCAGGTCGAGAGGAACAAAGGCCGAGCGCCGCGCCCCGGCCTCGATCTCCGAAATCCGCAGCAGCGCGTGGAACACGTTGGTGATGCCGTCGAGGTCCAGCACGGCGCGGTCGATGGCGCAGCGCAGTTGCTCCGGTGAGCCGGCATGGGTCGCGGCATCCTCAAGGCGTGCCCGCGCCCGGGTGATCGGCGTGCGCAAATCGTGCGCGATGGCGTTGGACACCTCGCGCACGCCGTCCATCAGGCGCGACAGTCGGTCCAGCATGTCGTTGATGGTCTCGCCCATGCGGTCGAACTCGTCGCCGCGGCCCGAAATAGCGACCCGGCGGGTCAGGTCCCCCGACGAGATCGCATCGGCCGTGGCAGAGACCTGGGAGACCATGCGGCCGAACAGATTCTTGAGCAGCAACGCGCCCGAGATGCTCAATAGCCCGACAAGGCCCAACGACCATGCCAGTACTTCAGTCAGAAGGCTTCGCAGCGCCGCCCGCGCCGTCACCTCGCGACCGACCAGCAGCGCATATCCCTCGGGCAAATCGTATCGATGAAACCGCGCTAGCGTACGGCGCCCGTTCCTCTTTGTGGAGATTTCGTAAGTCTCGTCCGTCCGTGAGACTTGCTCCGGCCAGGACCCCTGATTGCCCGCCACGATACGCCCTTTGGGATCCAGGACGAGATAGAGCGCATCGTTGTCCAGGTTGTTCGCGATGCGATTCTGGATTGTGTTGAACAACCCTATCGCGCCGCCGGAACTCCATTGTTCGCCCAGGCCTTGAGCATCTGCATCGATCGCGGCATCGACCTGACGCGTCAGGATGTTGGTGCTCGAAACCCAAAGCACCCCGACCAGCAGCGCCGCGCTGACCCCGAACACCAGGGCGTAGGCAAGCGCCAGACGAACCCCGGCGGAGCGGAAGGCGCGAACGACCACGGAAGTTTTCCTTTCTAGTCCGCCCTGAGCATGTAGCCGGCGCTGCGTACGGTATGCAGCAGCGCGGTGTCGAACGGCTTGTCGATCTTCTGTCGCAGGCGCGAGACATGCACGTCGATAACGTTGGTCTGCGGGTCGAAATGGTAGTCCCACACGCCTTCCAGCAGCATCGTGCGCGTCACCACTTGGCCGACATGCCGCATCAGATATTCCAGCAGCATGAACTCGCGCGGTTGCAGCTCGATCTTCTGGGTGCGGCGGCGCACGCTGCGCGACAGCAGGTCCATCTCCAGGTCGCCGACCTGCAGCTTGGTTTCCGGCCCGCTGGCGCGGCGGCGGCGGGCCAGGGCCTCGACGCGCGCCAGCAATTCGCTGAAGGCGAACGGCTTGGTGAGGTAGTCGTCGCCACCAGCCTTGAGCCCGCGCACGCGATCATCGACCTGCGCCATTGCCGACAGGAACATCACCGGCGTCTGATTGTCCTGCCCGCGCAGCATCTCTAGCACTCCCAGGCCATCGAGCCCGCCCGGCAACATCCGATCCAGGATAATGGCATCGAACTCCTGGCTGGTGGCGGCTAGCAGGCCGTCGCGCCCGTTATCGGCGTGTTCGACGAGGTGTCCGGCCTCGCGCAGGCCTTTGACTATGTATCCCGAAACGTCCTTGTCGTCCTCGACCACCAGGATTCGCATGTCCTATTCCTCTGGCTCGTTCGGGCGGCGCCCGACGGTGACGGTCAATTCGGTCGGCTGGCCGCCGCGTACCAGGCTGAGCTTAGCGTCGGTCCCCGGCGCAATGCCTGCGACGGTGCGGATCAGCCCGTTCGTGGTCTCGATCTTCATGTCGTTGACTGCGGTGACGACGTCGCCGGGTCGCAGGCCGGCCTGTGCTGCCGGTCCTTGTCGATCGACGGTCGCGATCCGCACGCCGGCACCGAGCTTCTGTACCTCGCTGATCGACACGCCCAGCCAGCCGCGATCGATCCGGCCTTTCTGGCGCAGATCGTCCACCACGCGGCGCGCGATCTCGCTCGGCACCGCGAAGCCGATGCCGACGGAGCCGCCGGTCGGCGAGACGATGGCCGTGTTCACCGCGATGACCTGGCCCTGCATGTTGAAGGTCGGGCCGCCGGAGTTGCCCGGATTGATGGGGGCATCGATCTGCAGGAAATCGTCAAACGGGCCGGCACCGATGTCGCGCCCGCGGGCCGAGACGATCCCGGCGGTGACGGACGCGCCGACCCCGAACGGATTGCCCGCCGCCAGAATCCAGTCGCCGATCTCGACAGCCCGGCTGTCGCCCCAGCTGACATAGGGGAGGGGGCGGTCGGTCATGATACGGATCACCGCGATGTCGGTCACCGGGTCGACGCCCATGACGCGGCCGGGCAGATCCTCCCCGTTCGGCAAGGTGACGGTGATGCGGGAGGCGTGACCGACCACGTGGCTGTTGGTCACGATGATGCCGGACGGATCGACGATGAACCCGGCGCCGGCGCCGCGAATCGGCTGACGCCGGAGGCGCCGGCGCAACAGGCGCTCGGCCGGCGTGCCGCGCAGCTCGGGCGGAATGGCGATCACCCCCTGGCCGTTTTCGACCACGGCGATGTTGACCACGGCCGGCGCGACCCGCTTGACCAGCGGCGCCAGGCTCGCCGGGCCGACGAGCGGTGCCCCGGCTTGGTCCAGCGGCGGCGGGGGAATGGCGCAGCCCGCGATTGGGAGCGCGAGGCCCATGAACAGCACCTGCAACCGCCTACCCATCCGTGTCTCCCGTCGCGCTGCCGCCATCTCGTTCATCGGTCGCCTCATTGCCCTCGGCTTGGAACGACGGCGGACGCCGCCGGGTTTTCCGGCCAATCGTGTCGCGGGTAGCGGCCGCGCATGTCACGGCGCGCATCGGCCCATGCGCCCTGCCAAAAGCCGGCGAGATCCCCGGTGATGGCGATCGGGCGCCCCGCGGGCGAGAGCAGCGCGAGCCGGAGCGGAACGCGCCCGTTCGCCAGCCGCGGCGTCGTCGGCATGCCATAAAACGCTTGCGCGCGGGCCGATGCCACCGGCACCGGCTGCAGGTAATCTACCGATGCCCGGGTGTTGGTCAGCGCCAGATGGGTTGGTAGTCCTTGTTCAATCGCGCGTGCATGAGCCCAGCCGAGCCGTTCGTTCAGCAACCGGGTGAGGTCAAGTCCGGCGACGGCGGAAAGGCGGGCGATGCCGTGAAGCTGCGGCTCGAGCCAAACGGCGGCGTCGGCGGCCAGGGCTTCGTCGGAAATGTCGGGCGTCTCGGGATCCAGGGTGCGCCATAGCGCGGCACGGGCCTGCAACTGCCGGGCGGTGTCGGTCCAGGGCAGCTTGCCGAGGTCGGCGGCGATGACGCCCGTCAGCACGCGGGCCGCTTCGGCCGGATCGGCGGCAGCGGTGCGGTCTTCCAGCACCAAGCTGCCGAGGCGGCGGCGGCGGCGGGAGAGCACGGCGCCCGTGGCGGCATCGAAGCCGCTTTCGATCGTCTCCGTGCAGCGGGCGGCAATGGCGGCCGGGTCGAGCGGGGCGGCGAGGCGGATGCGGGCGGATGCTTTCAGGTCCAGGCTGGCGACGACCAACAGGCTGGCGCTGGCCAGCTTGTCGGCGGCCGGCAGCTTGGCGCCACCGCCTCCGGACAGACGGAACGAGCCGATCTCGCTGCGCCGCTGCGCGATCCGGTCGGGGAAGGCAGCGGCCAGCAAAGGGCCGGGGTCACCGTCGGCGACGTCCGGCACGCGCAAGCGCTTACGGTATTGCGCGGCTTGGCGACGGATACGACTGGCAGCGTTGCGGTCGATGTCGGCGCTTCCCGTCGCGATCCCCTCCAGCCGCAACCGGATGTCGACCGGCGGCTCGCGGCCGCGGATCGGGTCGCGTTCCTCGAGCAGTGCCGCGAGTTCGGCTGCGAGCGCCTGTTGAGGCGGGCTGTCCGCGGTCAGCATCATCGCCGCCAATCGTGGGTGCGACCCGAGCGACGCCATCCGGCGTCCCAACGCCGTGATGCCGCCAGGACCGAGCGCGCCGAGTTCGGTCAACAGGCTTGCGCCGGCAGCAAGCGCCCCGGCCGGTGGCGGATCGGGAAATGAAAGGTCGCTCGGCGCGGTTCCCCAGGCTGCACAGTCGAGCACCAACCCGGAAAGCTCGGCCTCAAGGATCTGCGGCCGGTCGAAGAGTGCCATGCCGCGATGCGCGGCCGTGGTCCACAGCCTGATTGCCGCGCCTGGCGCCTCGCGGCCGGCGCGGCCGGTGCGCTGGTCGGCGGCAGCCCGGCTGACGCGCACCGTCGCCAGCCGGGTCAACCCGGTTGCAGCGTCCATGCGCGGGATCCGTCGCCAGCCGCCATCGACGACAATGCGCACGCCCGGCACGGTCAGCGATGTTTCGGCGATGCTGGTCGCCAGCACGACCCGGCGCCCCTCGGCCGGGCGCAGCGCGCGATCCTGCTCGGCCGGCGGCAACTCGCCATGCAGTGGCAGCACCAACGCGCCGCAGCCGGCGAGCAGCGCCTCGGTGCGGCGAATCTCGCCCATGCCGGGCAGGAAGGCGAGCAGGTCACCCTCGTGCTCAGCCAGCGCCGTCCGGATTGCGCGCGCCATGGCCTCCGGCAGGTCGCGCGGGTCCATTACGTCGCGGGTGGCATGGCTCACCGAGACGGGGAACATGCGACCGGCGCTCTCGATCACCGGGCCGTTCAGGAGGGTCGAGAGCCGCGCGCCATCCAGCGTCGCCGACATGGCGAGCAGCCGCAGTTCCGGGCGCAGCACCTTCTGCAGATCCAGGCACAGCGCCATGGCGAGATCGCCTTCAAGCGCGCGTTCATGCACTTCGTCGAGCACGACCGCAGCGACGCCCTCCAGCGTCGGGTCGGATTGCAGGCGACGGACGAGCAACCCCTCCGTCACCACCTCGATCCGCGTCGCAGGCGAGACGGCGCTTTCCAACCTGGTGCGGAAGCCGGCGGTTTCGCCGACGGTTTCTCCGAGCAACTGTGCCATCCGCGTCGCTGCGGCGCGGGCAGCCAGGCGGCGCGGCTCGAGCATCACGATCCGGCCATCGCACCGCCAGGGCGCGTCCAGCAAGGCGAGCGGCACCGTTGTCGTCTTACCGGCGCCGGGCGGCGCAACCAGGACAGCGTTCGACCCCGCCTGCAAGACGTCGAGGAGGCGGGGCAGGGCATCGCGGACGGGGAGGTCGGGGAGCGTCGGCATTTTGATATGACGGTGTATATAGAGCGGAATGAGATTTGCCCTGCCTCTTCTCCTGCTGTTCGCGACGGCACCGTCATTTGCGGCCGAAAGTCCGCCAGTCCGCTCGTCTCGGGTGACGGCGACGCTGGTGTCGGACACCGATCAGGTGGCGGCCGGGGTGCCGATGCATCTGGGGCTTCGGCTGCAGATGGCGCCGGGCTGGCACACCTACGCGCGGAACCCGGGGGATGCCGGGCTGCCGACCGACCTCACGCTCGACGTACCGGCGGGCCCGATTGCCTGGCCGGTGCCGCAGCGCCTGCAGGAGGGGCCGCTGCTCAGCTACGGCTACACGGGGTCGGTGCTGCTGCCGGTCAGCGTCACGCCCAGGGACGGGCTGCATGTGACGGCAACCGCGACCTGGCTGGTGTGTCAGAAGATCTGCGTGCCGGAAGAGGGGCATTTCAGCCTCGATCTGCCGGCCGGGACGCCGTCGCCTTCCGCGGAAGCGCCGTTGTTCGCTGCCGCCGCGACCCAGACGCCGCGGCCATCGCCATTTCCCGCGCATATCGCGGCAGATGGAACGCTGTCTCTGAGCGGAGCCGAACTCTCGCCCGACACGGTCAAAGAGGCGTGGTTCATCCCCGACGAGGGCGTGAACGCGTCCCGTGGATTTCAGGTCGAGGACGGCGCGGTGCTGATCCGTCTCGCCACCCCGAAGACGGCGCCGACCTCGCTGACCGGCACGGTGGTGTTGCGCGACGCTCGCGGCGAGGAAAGTATCTTGGCGGTGCAGGCCATGCCGGGCGCGGCGCCGACGTTTGATACCAGCGTGTTACCGCTGGCCGAGTCGCTGCTGTTCGCGGTGCTCGGAGGCTTCATCCTGAACCTGATGCCCTGCGTATTCCCGATCCTGGCGATGAAGGCGATGGGGCTGGCGCGGCTGTCGGGCAGCGAGCGCCGGGTCGTGCGCTGGCATGCGGCGTCGTACACGGCAGGCGTGGTGTCGGCGTTCACGGTGCTGGGTGGGGTCTTGCTGGCGCTGCGCGGGGCGGGTGCCGCCGTTGGGTGGGGGTTTCAGTTCCAGTCGCCGCTCGGGGTCACGCTGCTGGCGTGGTTGTTGTTCCTGGTCGGGTTGAACCTGTCGGGCGTGTTCGCCGTCGGCGGGCGATTGGCCGGTGTGGGTGCCGGGCTCACCAGAGGTGGCGGGCACCTCGGCAGTTTCGGCACCGGCGTGCTGGCGGTATTGGTTGCGACGCCATGTACGGCACCGTTCATGGGCGCGGCGATCGCGGCGGCGCTGGCCGCGCCGGGGCCGCTGCCGATCCTGGTGTTCGTGGCGATGGGGCTGGGGCTCGCATTGCCCTACGCGCTGCTCGGCATTGCGCCGGGCCTGGCCCGGCTGCTACCGCGGCCCGGCGCCTGGATGGATGTGCTGCGGGGCGCATTGGCGTTCCCGATGTATGGTGCGTTCGTCTGGCTGCTGTGGGTGGCGAGCCTGGAAGCCGGGGAGGCGGGCGTGCTGACGGTCGCCGGCGGGGCATTGCTGCTGGCGCTGGGGGCATGGGCGCTGGGCTTGGCGCAACGGTCGAGCGGACGGCTGCGTGGCTTCAGCCGCTCGGTCGCGGTGCTCGCCTGTGTCGGTACGGGGGTTACCCTGCTCCGGCTTGACATCGCTTCCAGGCCGGAGGCCAGCGCGCGTGCGGAATCAGCCGAGCAGTACACGCCGGCACGTCTGGCCGAGCTGCGCGCCGAGGGCAGACCCGTCTTCGTGAACATGACGGCCGCATGGTGTGTCACCTGCCTCGTCAACGAACGCATCGCGCTGACGCCGGAGCGGGTACAAGCTGCGTTCACCAAGTATGGCGTCGCCTATCTCAAGGGCGACTGGACCGGCGGCGACCCGGCCATCACCAGCTTCCTGCGCGAGCACGCGCGTGATGGCGTGCCGCTCTACGTGCTGTTCCCGGCCGGCAACGCCAAGCCCACCGTCCTGCCGCAAATCCTGACCGAAGCGACCATGCTGTCGGAACTCGGCAAGCTGGGAAGCTAGCGGAAGCCGATCTCGACGCTGCCGGCCCCGCCGGCCTCAAACCACGAGCGCCACGCCTGCGCGATACGTTGACGTTCAGCCTGGGGCAGCGGCGGGCGGCCCGGGCTGTCGTCGCGGCCGAACCCGAACACCCGAACCGCGGCCCCGCCCAGTGCGGCCGTCACGCCCTCGGTCTTAAGTCGCTGCACGATCGCGGGGGTTGGGAGGCGCTTCAACTCGCGCTCCGGCAGCAACGGCGAGTTCTCGATCAGGTCGGAGAACACGAACAACGTCTGCAGCTTCTGCGCACCCGCCGCATATGGGCGGATCGCGTCGGCAACGGTGCGGAACAGGTCGGAGAACTTGGTCTCCTCAGGCCGTTCCAGCAGCCCGGCCAGCGTGGTCGCCAATTCGCGCGTGAACCCCAGCGCATCGGCACGCGCGATCACCGGCCGGCACGAGGCGAACAGGTCGCCCAGGAACCCCGCTTCCGGGCAGGCCGGCTTGCAACGGTCGAACAGCTTGCGGCTCTCGGTGTAGGCGCCGGTCATGGTGTAGAGCACCAGCCGGTCGCCCGCCCCAAGCCCGGCGATCATGCCGTCCAGCGCCTGGAGGAACACCGTCTTGTCAGTGGCGTCGAACGCCGTGGTGCGGTCAACCATCAGCACGGCGGTGCCGTGGCCGTAGCCGCAGTAATCCGTCGCCGCCCGCGCCGAACCGGCCGACACCAGCAACGCCACCGCGGCAACCAGAAGCCTCACCCGGCTTCGCCGATTCGCTGCCGAATCTCGGCTTCCGACGTCGCGCGAACAGCGTCGAGCGACCCGGTGACGTCGCCCTTGATCTCGCCGATCGCGCCCTCGAGGAACGCCATCGAGCGATTGCGCACCGTGTTGGCCATGCGGGCGATCGTTTCCTTGCGGAACGGCTCGACCCGGCTTTCCTCCGACACCAACCCGTCATGCTTGGCTTCGGTTTCGCGAAGCAGTTGATCGAGCGAGGCGAGCTGCTCGTCGAAAACACGGCCTTTCGCGCCGGAAGCCCGATCGTAGCGACCTCGCAGCCGGGTCATGCGACGGCGCGCACGCTCCTGTTGCCGCCAGGCCGCCTCGTAATCCGGATGCGGATCGTGACGCAGGAAGGCGGCCGTGGCGCCGAAGACGAAAATGACGACGTTGAGCACGAGGAGCGTCCAGCCGGCTGTGCCCAGTTGCTCGTTGGCGACCTTGGCGATGGTCTGTGCCGCGCCGCCGCCGGTCAGCCCTTGCACCATCGAGGACAACGAGCTGCCCTGTTCGCTTTCCAGCAGCCTGACGTAGAGCTGCCGCATGCCGGCCAGCAGATACATCAGCACGCCAGTGAGCCCCACGAACAAGGCAATGCCGACGCCGCGCTTGACCTGCAGCGACAGGCGCGACGGCGCGTCCATCCGCCGCACCAGCGTGCCGACCATGTGGGCGAAGAACACCAGCACCGCGCCGACCACGAAGGCGAGCGCTAGCGATACCGCCGGCTGCTCCTGGAAAAACAACTCGAACGCCAGGCGGTTGACCGGCACTTCGACCAGGGCCAGCAACAGCATGATTGGCAGGTAGAACCCGACCAGGCTGCGGCGCAGGGGACGGCCGTTGACCTCGGCGCGCACGGTTCGATGTGCCTTTTCGGCCTCCTCACCGGCTAGGCCGGCGCGGACATATTTGGCCGATTGCGGACCACGGGCGACATCGATGCCGTGCAGCACGCGCTGCCGTTCCTCGCGGAGGTCGGTCATGCGCTGGGCGATGTGGTCGTCGCGTTCGCGGGAAAGGTCGTCGATCTGGCGCCGCAGGTCGCGCGCGTGGATTGCTATGTCGCTACTCAGCGCGAGGGCAGCCGCCTTGGCGCGGCCGAGCAATCCATCCTCGAAGTCGGCATGCCGCCGGGCCAGCAACGCGGTGTCACCGGTCGCGGCCCGCTGTCCCGCCGCACGTGCGGCACGGATTTCCGCTTCCCGCGACTCCAGCCAGGGGCCGGCGGTCCGGTTAGCGATCTGTTTGAGGCTCTGGTCCATCCGTGTCGGGCTCGTCGGATTCGAGGTCGCGGGCGACCTCGGGCCGGTTCAGCAACGCGCCGATGTGCATTGCGTACTCCAGTGCCGTGTCGGCCTGGAACGACAGCGTCGGCGCGATGCGCAGCCGCATCTCGTGTGCGACCTGGCCGCGCAGGTACGGTGCCGCCCGCTTCAACGCCGGCAGCAACGCGTCGATATCGGAACGGCCAAGACGGGCGACGAAGGCCGTCGCCGCCTTCAAGTCCGGGCTGACCCGGACCTCGGTGACGGTAATGGTCTCACCAGCAAGGTCAGGGTCGCGGATGTCATGGCGGGTGAACACGGCAGACAGCACGTGGCGGACTTCTTCCGCCACGCGCAGCTGTCGCTGGCTCGGTGCCTTGGAGGGTTGCCGGCTCACGACCGACTAATCATCCAGGCACCATCTCCACTTCGAAGCACTCGACCACATCGCCTTCCTTAAGGTCGTTGTAGCCGGCGAAGCTCAGGCCGCACTCGTAGCCGCGTGCCACTTCGCGGACGTCGTCCTTGAAGCGCTTGAGTTGGCTGAGCTGGCCGTTGTGGATGACCACGCCCTCGCGCAATAGCCGCACACCAGCGCCGCGCTTGACCAGGCCCTCGGTGATGTAACAGCCCGCGACCTTGCCGGTCTTGGTGATGTCGAACACCTTGCGGATCTCGGCGTAGCCCAGGAAGTTCTCGCGAGCCTTGGGCGCGACCTTGCCCTTCACCATCGCCGTCACGTCGTCAGCCACGTCGTAGATGATCGAGTAGTAGCGGATATCCACGCCGTCCCGCGATGCCATCTCGCGCGCCTGCGACGTCGCACGGACGTTGAAGGCGATGATGACGCCGCTGCTTGCCTTGGCCAGCTGCACGTCGCTTTCGGTGATCTGACCGACAGCCGACGTCAGCACGCGGACGTTGACCTCCTCGTGTGACAGCTTCTGCACCGCACCAGTGAGCGCCTCAGCACTACCCTGCACGTCGGACTTGATGACGAGCGCCACTTCCTTGAGCTCGCCGGCAACTGCGCGGGCCAGCATCTCTTCGAGCGTGCCACGTGCCGCCGTCGCGCCGGCCGCATTGCGCGCCCGGATCTTGTTCTGACGGAACTCGCTGATCTCGCGCGCCCGGCTTTCGTTCTCGACGGCGACGAACGGCTCGCCCGCGGTGGGAACGCTCGACAGACCCAGGATCTCGACCGGAGTGGACGGGCCGGCGAACTTCACCGGCTTGCCCTTGTCGTCGAGCATAGCGCGGATCTTGCCCCATTCGGCACCGGCCACGACGATCTCGCCCTGACGCAGCGTGCCCTTCTGGACCAGCATCGTCGCCACTGGGCCACGACCACGGTCCAGGCGGCTTTCGATAACGGCGCCTTCGGCGGCACGATCCGGATTGGCCCGCAACTCGAGGATCTCGCTCTGCAGCATGATCGCTTCCTCGAGCTTCTCGAGGCCGGTGCGCTTGGTGGCAGAGACTTCGACGTCCTGCGTGTCGCCGCCCATCTCTTCGACCACGACGTCATGGCTCAACAATTCCTGACGCACGCGGCCCGGATTGGCGCCGACCTTGTCGCTCTTGTTGATCGCCACGATGATCGGCGCATCCGCTGCCTTGGCATGGCGGATCGCTTCGATCGTCTGCGGCATGACGCCGTCATCGGCGGCCACCACCAACACCACGATGTCGGTCACGGACGCACCACGGCTCCGCATGGCGGTGAACGCCTCGTGACCCGGCGTGTCGATGAAGGTAATCTTGTTGCCGGCCTTGGTCGACACCGTATAGGCGCCGATGTGCTGGGTGATGCCACCAGCCTCGCCAGCAGCGACGTCCGTGGAGCGCAGCGCGTCGAGCAGGCTGGTCTTGCCGTGGTCGACGTGACCCATGATGGTCACCACCGGCGGACGCGGCATCAACTCGACGTCGACATCCTCCTCGCCATCGATACCGATCTCAACGTCGGAGTCGGCAACGCGGCGGACGCGATGACCAAATTCCTGCACGACCAGTTCGGCCGTGTCGGCGTCGATGATCGCGGCCGGATTGGTCATGACGCCCATGCGCATCAGCGCCTTGATCACGTCCGGCATCCGGGCGGCCATACGGGCCGCCAGGTCTTGCACTGTCAGTGTCTCGGGCAGCACGACGTCGCGGACGACCTTGACCTGGTCGCTCCGCAGCGCTTCCAGCTCGGCCTGGCGACGCTCGCGCTCCCGCTGACGACGCACGGAGGCGAGGCTGCGAGACTTGTCGTCGTCACCCTCGATGGCGGCCATGACGTCGACGCGGCCGCTACCGCGGCGTTGACCGTCGCCAACCCTCTTCGGGGCGGCCACGCCGGGCTTGCGGCCGGGCAGCACGGCGCCGGGGCGGCGACGCTCTTCTTCCTCGCCAGGACGACCGGTCCCTGTCTTGAGGCGGAGTGTCTCGCCAGGCGTGGCTGGACGGGCCGGCGCTGCCGACGTGCCCGGACGAGCCGGAGCCGGACGCTGCGCCTGCGCTGCTGGTTGGGCTGGAGCCGGGACCTGGGCAGTGGCTTGCGTGGCGATAGGTGCCGCGGGCTGCGCCTCAGGCGCAGCTGCCTGTGCGGCAGCGGCAGCAGCCGCTTCTTCGTCGCGGATACGCTGGGCAGCTTCGCGCTTGGCCTCTTCGGCGGCGCGCTTACTTTCCTCCTCGGCGGCCTTGGCGGCCTCGGCCTCGCGGCGCCGGGCTTCCTCGGCGGCGGAAAGGATGGAGATCTTCTCCTGTTCGCGCCGCTCCTGCTCACGACGAGCCGAGTCGCGCTGCTGCTCCTGCAGCACGCGGGCGCGGACGGCGAGTTCGGTCGCGGTCAGCGCACGGCCACCGGGGCGAGGCCCGGCCACCGGCGCGCGCGGCACCGGCGTGACGATCGTCGGCCCGGTGGAGGAGGGCGGCGGCGTCACGACCGGCGGCAACGGTGGCGGCGTGGTGGTCGCGCGCTTCTTGCGGACCTCGACCTGGACCACTTTCGAGCGGCCGTGGCTGAAGCTTTGCCGGACCGATCCGGCGTCCACGGTGCGGCCCACATCGGAGCGGGTAGCCGGGCGTAGGGACAACCGGCCCTTGCCGGCGTCAGTGTCGTTGGTGTCGCTCATTCTGCCTGTTCCATTCCCCCGCCAGGACCGGCAATGCCGGCGAGGCGGTCAGTCTCCAATTTCAACGCATCGGCGAGCCGGCCGGGCGCCACTACCACATGGACGACATGGTCGCGTCCGAAGACCGCTCCAAGCGCTGCAGCCGACAGCGGCGCTGCTACGGCCACCTGTCGTCGTCCACTCAGAAATCGCGCCCGTTCCTCGACGCTGCCGTCACGTGCCTGGATGACGATCCCGACACGACCCTTCTGTAGCCATTCACGCGAGCGTTCGAACCCATAGTTCGCTTGTCCGGCACGTCGCGCCAGACCGACCAACTCCGTCACTCGCCGCGTCAATCCGGCTTGGACGAGATCCAGAAGGTTCGGGGGAACGACGACCGGCGCGCGGGCCGCCCGCGCAAAGGCGTTCTTCATTCGCGCGGCTTCTACCACATCCCGCCGCGCGCTCAACCAAATTCCCCGTCCCGGCAGCTTTGCAGCCAAATCCGGCAACACCTGTCGCTCCGGGCCCACGACAAACCGCAGCATCCGCTCCCGGTCGCCATGCTCGCGGGTGACGACGCAGCGGCGCTGTGGCCCGCTTTCCGGTGCATCGTCGGGCACGTCGTCCGTGTGGTCGAGCGCCTCCGCGTCGGCCGAGACTGCTGCGGGATCAACTGCTGCAGGATCAGTCGTGGTGCGCCTCCTCGGCCGGCGCAGGCGCGCCAGTCTCGGCGTCCGCCTCGGCGCTCTCGCCGTCGAACCAATGCGCACGAGCGGCCATGATGATGTCGTTGGCGACTTCCTCGTCCATCTGGTCAGCGCCCACGATCTCGATCAGTTCATCGGATGCGAGATCGGCCAAGTCGTCGAGCGACTTGATGCCTTTCTCGCCGAGAGCCACCAGCATCTGCGGCGACAATACCTCGAGCGAGGCAATCTCGTCCGTGACGCCCAGCTCGCGCCGCTTGACGTCGAACTTCTGGTCCCGGTCGTTGAGCGAGCTTTGCGCCCGCCGGATCAGCTCTTCGGCCACGCTCTCGTCAAACCCTTCAATCTCGGCCAGCTCGTCGAGCGCCACATAGGCGAGTTCCTCGATCGTCGTGAACCCTTCCGTCACCAGCAGCCCGGCAATCACGTCGTCGACGTCCAGCGCCTCCACGAACAGCCCGGTCCGGCGGCGGAACTCTTCCTGCCGGCGCTCGCTTTCTTCCGCTTCGGTCAGGATGTCGATGTCCCACCGGGTCAACTGGCTGGCCAGGCGGACATTCTGGCCGCGGCGGCCGATAGCCAGGCTGAGCTGGTCGTCCGGCACCACGACTTCGACGCGGCCGGCTTCCTCGTCCATCACCACCTTGGTGACTTCGGCCGGTGCCAGCGCGTTGACGACGAATGTCGCGTGCTGTGCCGACCACGGAATGATGTCGATCTTCTCGCCCTGCAGTTCCTGCACGACGGCCTGGACGCGGCTGCCGCGCATACCGACGCAGGCGCCGACCGGGTCGATCGACTGGTCACGGCTGATGACGGCCATCTTGGCGCGGCTGCCGGGGTCGCGGGCAACAGCCTTGATCTCGATGATGCCGTCGTAGATTTCCGGCACTTCCTGCGCGAACAGCTTGGCGAGGAAAGCGGGATGCGTGCGGGACAGGAAGATCTGCGGCCCGCGCGGCTCCTCGCGCACGTCGTAGATGTAGGCGCGCACCCGGTCGCCGTTGCGGAAATTCTCGCGCGGGATCAGCTCGTCGCGGCGCAGCAGCGCCTCGGCACGGCCTAGCTCGACCATGATGTTGCCATACTCGGTGCGCTTGACGACGCCGTTGACGATTTCGCCGACGCGGTCCTTGAACTCGTCGTATTGCTTCTTGCGCTCGTATTCACGCACGCGCTGGACGATGACCTGCTTGGCCGTCTGCGCCGCGATGCGGCCGAAATCGATCGGCGGCAGTGGGTCGACCAAGTAGCCGCCGATTTCGATCTGCGGATCGAACTTCTTGGCAATATGAATCGGCATCTGGGTTTCGTCGTTCTCGACTTCCACCACGGCCTGGGTCCACCGGGTCAGCCGCACGTCGCCGTTGCGCTTGTCGATGGTGGCGCGGATGTCCTTCTCGTGACCGTACTTGGCGCGGCCAGCCTTCTGGATGGCCTGCTCCATGGCTTCGAGCACTTCGTCGCGGTCGATCGCCTTTTCGCGCGCGACGGCGTCGGCGACGAGCAGCAGTTCGGGGCGGGATACGGCGGTGTCCATCGCGATGGTTCCTAATTCGCCAGCTTGGTCGGGGAAGAATTGGAAGAAGGGTCGGGTTGGGCGGTGGCGTCGATCAAGGCGTCGGTCAGCAACAGTTTAGCGCGGCGCAGGTCGGCGAGCGGCAGCACCACGTCCGTGCCGTCATCGAGGCGGACGGTCGCGGTATCGTTCTCGGCACCCACGATGATGCCGGTGAAGCGGCGGCGGCCACCAACGGGCGCGAGCATCTCTACCCGCGCTTGATGCCCGGCGAACCGCACCCAGTCCTTGAGCCGGGTCAACGGCCGATCGATGCCAGCCGAGCTGACTTCCAGGTTCCAGGCGCCGGGAATGGGATCATCGACGTCCAGCATGGCCGAAACGGCGTGACTGATCTCCGTGCAATCCTCGACGGTGATGAGCGAGCCATCGGCTCGGTCGGCCATGATCTGCACCGTCGGACGTTCACGCCCGAGGATCAGCACGCGCACTAACTCAAAGCCCATGGTCTCCAGCGAGGCCCGGATCGTAGCGGCGATCCGTGTCTCCAGCGGACCGCTCTGGTCGGTATCGTCGGCGCCGGGCCGAGAAGTCATGCGAGTTTCCAACAAAAAGGGCGGCCCGTGAAGGCCACCCCGGTTCAGCGTGGGAGTGTCGAAGAAATTCCAAGATAAGCCGGCCGGTCGTCGCCTGCAAGTGCTCTGCGTCTGCCGAGAGGAACCCCTCGATTACATGGCAGACGGGCCTGGTCGGCCGGGTCAACCGTATTCTGCCGACACAGCCATGGCGCTGCATTCAACACGGTTGCGTGAACGTTAACGGATCGCTAGGTTGAGGTTAACACCCGCGATGGTTGCGAAAATCGATGCCGAGCGTCACGATCCAAGGAGCCGGGAGCGTCTACCCGACGCTAACCGCCGGCACGAACGTCGCCGTTGCGCGGCAGGCTGGTGCCATGATCAGCGCCGCCATCGCCAATGGTTCGACGGTCGTCACGGTGACGGGAGGCGGCACCGCGCCGACGCCGCCGACCAACCCGGCCGTATTGGTCGTGAAGACCAGTTCGCAGCTAAATCTCGCGATCCCGGCAGCTTACCCATACATCGTCGTCGGCGATAATCCGGCCCCGGTCACGCTCAGCGGCGGTGGTGCCAGTAACCAGGCCATCGTCGTCGGCACCGGCAACGTGCAGGTCTTTACCGGAGGCGGGAGCGGCACCATCGGTGGTGGTGACGGCGACAAGGGTATCAACCTCGGCGCGACGACCGGCTTTGCCGTCTATACCGGCGCCGGCCACGACACGATCGATCTCCGTCAAAGCCAAGCCGGCGGCCGCAACACCGTCGAGGCCGGGGCCGGCACCAACGTCTTCGGCAATACCGGTACTATCATTCAGCCGGGCAACACCGTCCTGCTCGGGGCCGGCACGACGCAGGTGAGGTCCACCGGCTCGGATTCCATCACCGCCGGTGCAGGAAGTGCCACGATCCAGGTCGTCGGCCCCATACAGGACACCGTGGTCGGGGCCGCCGGCACGTTGACGGTGATCAACGGAACCGTCTCCTCCCAGGTCAATTATTCCAGCGCAACCAACGCGCCGCTTTCGACCGGCAGCGTTACGGCGGTCGGTGGCGCCGGCGGCGGCAACTATCGCGGCGGTTCAGACGGCAACAACCTGCTCGTCGGCGGGGTCGGCGCCGTTACGTTGCAGGGGGCGGGCAACGGCGACGTTCTGCTGGCGATGGGGACGACCGGCATGCAGTTGCTGTATGCCGGGTCGGGCAACGAAACCCTGCTCGGGTCGCTGTCGACCACCAGCAACCTGTTCGTCGCCGGCACCGGCAACGACGTCATCTTCGGCGGCAGCGGCGCGGACACTTTCGTCGCCGGTACGGGGGCTGCGACCATCACTGCCGGCACCGGCGCCGATCAGTTCTTCTTCAACGCGGCCAACTCGGCCGGGGCGCAGATCACCATCACCGACTTCAACCCGGGCGTCGATTTCGTGCACCTGACCAATTACGGCGGCAGCAACAACCCGGGCTCGCTAGCCGCGGCGGCGAGCCGCGTGGGCTCCGGCTCACGGGTTACCCTGTCGGACGGCACGACCATCACGTTCCAGGGCGTTTCCAGCGTGACGGGCGGCTTCTTCTCCTAAGGCCCTAGCTGCTGGGGGCGTAGAAGCCGGTTCCCTCGTCCACTAGGTCCGGTCGGGTCGCCACGATGGTGGCCCGCTCGTTGGCGTCCGCCGTGTAGAAGTGCGTGCCGTATTTGGTGTCGAAGAAGCGGTAAACCGCGGTGTCGCCGGATTGTTGGGCGACGTGCTCGATGAAGCCGGTGCCCTCGTACAGCAGGTCCGGCCGTGAACTGATCACCGCGTCGCGCTCCGATGCGCTGGCAGTGAAGAAATGCGTGCCGTAGGTCGTGTCGAAGAAGCGGTAGACCGGCGACGCATTCGGGTCGGGCGCCGCCGGATCGATGGATTGCAGGCCGACACCCTCGTAGACCAGGTCCGGCCGCGTCGCGAGGATGGTGTTCTTCTCGTCGCCGCTGGCGCTGAAGAAATGGGTTCCGTAGTTGCTGTCGAAGAACCGGTATACCCCGACCGTATCGGCCGTGAGCGCGATAAGGGTGCCGCCGGCGCCGTCATTGCTCAGCGCGTAGTGTGATCCGGTGGGCGCCGCGCTCAAGGCGATCGTCCCGGTGGTCGTGGTCACCACGGTATCGCTGAGGCGGACGCTGGTGTTACCGACCAGGTCGATCCCATCGCCGGTCTGCATGGAGGAGATAGTATTGCCGCCGACCACGCCGTGCAGCCTTACCGTCGCGGTGGCTGCGGTGAATGCCAGCGTCGTCGAGGCCGAACCGGCCGAGCCGAGCGTGCCGATGTCGGCGATGCCACCACCGATCTGGATGAGGCCGCCGCCGTACACCGCGCCGCCAACCGCCAGCGTCCCAGCGCTGGACAATAGGCCCGACGCGTTGAGGTCGCCCGACATGAGCATCTGGCTCGATCGATCGATCGAAGCGGTGGAGCCCGACAAGAGGGTCATCGTCACCGTCTGGAACAACGCGCCGCCGGTGACCGAAAGCGACCCGGCGCCGTCAACCATCAGTCCACTGCCGCGATTATCGCCGCCGAGGATGGTCGCGCCGGAGGCGATGATCGACGTGCCGCTGCCATCGACGACCACGGCACCGGATCCGCCGCTCGCGCCGATCGCCAACGCCGCCTGGCCGGCCACAAAGGCTGCACTGGTCACGCTCGCGCCGGATTGCACGCGCAACACGCCTTGGCCGGAACCGCCGACGATGACGGAGCCCCCGGCCGCGACAAGCGAATTGGCGCCGGCGACCGTGACGGTGCCATTGCCGAAGCGCCCGATGGTCAACGCCGGGTTGAGCGCGTTGTTGCTGCTGTTGGCGCTGGCGTTGAAGCGTGCCTGGCCGCCATTGGTCACGGTCAGCGTGCCGGCGCCGAGATAGCCGACGGCGCCGCTGTTGTTGGCTAGCAGCAGGATCGACGTCGCGCCATCCACGGATAGCGAGCCGGAGCCGCCGGTTATGGCACCGAGCTTGAGATAGGGCGTGCTGGTATCGGTCGGCGCACTGAGGACGACTTGCCCTCCGCCGGAGATCGCCAGGCCGCTCGTCGCCCCGCCGGCGCTGGCGCCGATCTGGAACACGCCGCCGACCGTCATGGCGGCGCCGGTCACCACGGCGGTGGTGGCTGTCGAGTTGAAGCCGAAATTCAGCCCGCCGCCGAAGCTCGCGAGTCCGCGGCCGGCGACATACAGGGTTGCTGCACCGAAATTGCTGGCCGGCCCGGCGGCGCTGCTGGCCACGGCGACCACGCCGCCATTGACGACGGCAAGGCTCGCGGCCGATCCCAATCCGACCTGTAGTGCACCGTTGACGACCAATTGCCCGCCTACCGTGCCTGCGATGATGGACCCATCGTTCAGCGTGACGGTGGACGCGGTGATCTGTCCGACGATGGACCAGGCCGCGGAGGTGAATGCGATGGTGTCGACGGCACCGCTGCCGCCGATCGAGCCTCCACCGGCGGCGAAAAATGCCGTATCCCCGGCGGTGGGGACGGTGGTGGAGACGGATTCGTTCTGGTTGCTCCAATTGCTGGCAACATCGAACGCGCCACCGCCGCCGTTACTGGCATTTCGCCACGAATAAGTTGCCATCAGCTTTTGATCGCGAGTTTTATCGAGGCCGCATTTTGCACGTAGGCAGGCAAGACACAAGCATACTTAACAACTAAGAGTTGAGAAAAATGGGCCCGTTCTGCCGAGATGTTAATATTGCCTTGTTAATAGAAAGCCGTCTGTGGTGAGCGTGCCGTCTTTCGATCGACCGGTGCATGAAGTCGCGGCCGCGCTCATCGGCACCGTGCTTCTGGTCGATGGCGTCGGCGGTGCGATCGTGGAGACCGAGGCCTATGACCGGCTCGACCCGGCCTCGCACACCTTCCGCGGCCCGACGCTCCGCAACCGCGCGATGTTCGGCCCGCCCGCGCACGCCTATGTTTATCGTTCCTACGGCATCCACTGGTGCCTGAACCTCGTCTGCGGCCCGGAGCCCGGCGGTGCGGTGCTGATCCGCGCGCTCCGGCCGACCGCCGGGTTGGACGTCATGCGTGCCCGGCGTAGGCTCGAGGCGGAGCGTCTGCTCTGCGGCGGTCCCGGGCGGCTGTGTCAGGCGCTCGGCATCACGGTCGCCCTCGACGGGCTTTCGCTATTTGCGCCGCCGTTCCAACTCCTCCCCGGTGAGCCGGCTGACGTGATTACCGGCCGGCGGATCGGCATCACGCGCGGTGTCGAAACGCCCTGGCGCTTCGGCGAGCGAGACTCCCCCTTTCTGAGCCGCCCCTTCCGCCCCTAATTGCCAGCCATGGCCCCGCCGATCGAAAGTCTCGCCCTCTACATCCATTGGCCGTTCTGCCTGGCCAAGTGCCCGTATTGCGACTTCAACAGCCATGTTCGCGAGCGCATCGATCAAACCCGCTTCGCCGCCGCTCTGCGCACGGAACTGGCATGGGAGGCCGCCCGCCTCGGTCGCCGCCGGCTCGGCTCGATTTTCTTCGGCGGCGGCACGCCCAGCCTCATGGAGCCGGAGACCGCCGCCCGGCTGATCGAAGACGCGACGAGCCTGTTCGATCCGGCGCCCGATCTCGAGATCACGCTCGAAGCCAATCCCACCAGCGTCGAAGCCGGCCGGCTCGCCGCCTTCCGCGACGCCGGCATCGGCCGCATCTCGCTCGGCATCCAGAGCCTCGACGAGACGGCGCTGCGTTTCTTGGGCCGCGAGCACTCTGCGCCCCAGGCGATCGCGGCACTGGAAACGGCCCGCGCCCTGTTTCCACGTATCTCCTTCGACCTGATTTACGCCCGACCCGGCCAGGATCTCGCGGCCTGGCGCGCCGAACTCGACCGCGCGCTGTCGCTCTGTGCCGACCACCTGTCGCTTTACCAACTCACCATCGAGCCCGGCACCGTGTTCGAGGGCATGCATCGCCGCGGCGAGATCGCGCTGCCGGACGATGACGAGGCGGCGGCGCTCTACGCCGAAACCGAAGCCGTGTGCGCCCAGCACGGCCTCGAACCCTACGAGGTCAGCAACCTAGCCCGACCCGGTGGTGAAAGCCGGCACAACCTCGCCTATTGGCGCTACAGCGACTACGCTGGCATCGGACCGGGCGCGCATGGCCGGGTCATGCTGGGCGACGATCTGGTTGCGACCCGGCGACATCGCGCGCCCGAACCCTGGGCAGACCGCGTCGAGCACCAAGGGCATGGCAGCACCGCCGAGGAGATCATCTCGCCAGCCGATCGGGCGCGGGAAATGCTGCTGATGGGGCTGCGGTTGCGCGAAGGGGTCGACACCGCTCGTTTCGCCGCCCGAACCGGCCTGGCGCTGGCCGACGCGCTCGACGCCGATACACTCGAGCGCGCGCTGGACGCCGGCTATCTCGTCCAGGACGCCGACCGTCTTGCCGCGACGGGGGAGGGGCGCATGCGGCTCGATGCATTGCTGGCAGCTTTGCTGCTGTGACCGCTTGTTCCCGCGCCGCCTCTCACTTACCTGTGCGTCCATGAGCACCGACCCCATTTCCGAACCGGGGCTTGACCCCGATTCCAGCGCTCCGGCTGCCGAACCGGCCGCCGAAGCCGAACCCGTCACCATTGAGCAGATCACCCGCGAGCGCGACGAGATGCGCGACCGTTGGATGCGCGCCGAGGCCGAGATGGCCAACGTCCGCACCCGCGCCAAGCGCGACGTCGACGACACGCGGCAGTATGCGGTGCAGAAATTTGCCACCGACGTGGTCGAAGCCGCGGAGAATCTGCGCCGAGGCATCACCAGCCTGCCCGCGACAGAGGCCGGCGAGCCCGATATCGTCACCAAGCTGCGCGAAGGCCTCGAAGGCGTGGAACGCAACTTCGTCGGCATCCTCGAGCGGCACGGCATCAAGCGGACGGATCCGACCGGCCAGCCCTACGACGCCAACTTCCATCAGGCGATGTCCGAACAGCCCTCGGCAGAGCACGAGCCCGGCACGGTCATGCAGGCCTGGACCCAGGCCTGGACGCTGAACGGCCGCCTGTTGAAGCCCGCCATGGTCGTCGTGGCCAAGCGCGACAGCCAGGACGCCGCATCGTAGGCAGAAAAGCCTCGCCGACCCTTGTCCGCGGCCATGGCGAATAATACATCGTGCCTCGCGACCTCTAAGGGCGTCTTGCGGTGCTTCGGGCTGCAACTCGCCGCTACCTAGGAGAGACTAATGAGCAAAGTTATCGGTATCGACCTCGGCACGACCAACTCGTGCGTGGCCGTTATGGAAGGCCCCGCCGCCAGCGACGCGCGCGTCATCGAGAACGCCGAGGGTGCCCGCACCACGCCGAGCATGGTGGCGTTCTCCGACGGCGGCGAGCGCCTCGTCGGCCAAAGCGCCAAGCGTCAGGCCGTCACCAACCCGACCAACACCCTGTATGCCGTCAAGCGCCTCATCGGCCGCCGGTTCGACGACCCGATCGTCAACAAGGACAAGGGCATGGTGCCCTACACCATCGCTCGCGGCGACAATGGCGACGCATGGGTCGAGGCCCGCGGCCAGAAGTATTCGCCGAGCCAGGTCAGTGCCTTTGTGCTCGGCAAGATGAAGGAAACCGCCGAGGCCTATCTCGGCGAGACCGTGACGCAGGCCGTGATCACCGTTCCGGCCTACTTCAACGACGCCCAGCGCCAGGCCACCAAGGATGCTGGTCGTATCGCCGGCCTCGAAGTGCTGCGCATCATCAACGAGCCCACCGCGGCCG